>CAZCOB010000018.1:0-35342 GCA_964500415.1 uncultured Dehalococcoidaceae bacterium
TCTGGCTGGGCATCGGCGATACCATCCGCGTCTCGCTGACCGCCCACCCCCGCGAGGAGGTAATCGCCGCCTACGAGATTTTAAAGAGCCTGAATTTAAGAGAGCGCGGGCCGGTCCTCGTTAGCTGCCCCACCTGTGGCCGCGCCGAGGCGGACGTGGTAAAATTGGCCGAAGCGGTCGAGCAAAGATTAATGAAGATTGATAAGCCGATTAAGGTAGCGGTGATGGGCTGCGTGGTCAACGGCCCCGGCGAGGCCAAAGACGCCGACGTCGGCATTGCCTGCGGTAAGGGCAAGGGCGTTATCTTTAAAAAAGGTAAAAAGGTGGCGGTGGTTGAGGAAAAAGACTTCCTCACCGCCCTCATGAGAGAGGTGGAGGGGTTTTAGAGATGGGAAAAGGAACTAAAGAAAGTCCCTATACCCGTGAAGATGTGCTGAGGCTGATAGAGGAGAATGGGGGAAAGGCGGAAGGACTAGACCTTTCAGGGAAGGTGTTTGAAGAAGCGATTGACCTGCGGGGACTTAATAAAAACTACCTCCAAGGTATTATTCTTAATAAGGCGATATTCCCTTTGAATTTGAAGAGACTAAAGAAAGACTGTCCACTTAGGGGGGCTAATCTCAAAGGTGTCCACCTTGAGGGGGCATATTTACGCAGTACCCACCTTGAGGAATCTGACCTGAGTGACACCTATCTTGACAGAGCTAATTTATGCTGTGCACACCTTGAGGGGGCAAATTTAAGTGGCATACATTTTGGGAACGCATATTTGGGTTATGCTTATCTCCAAGGTGCTATTTTGCTTAGGGCTGATTTTTCAGCTAATGCTGGCTTAGAAGATGTTGACTGGGGTGACTACATTCTAGGTGACGAGGAGGAACTTTCACTTGATATGGCAGTAGATACATATAGGCGTTTAAAAGTGTGGTATACCAACGCTGGTATTTCTGATACGGCGGCTAAATTCTACTATCGTGAGAAGGAAGCCAGTAGGAAAGCTGCTAAACGCCGACGTGACCGGTTAGCAGGTTGGCTTAGTTGGGCGGTTTTTGGTCATGGAGAAGGATGGAAAAGAATCCTTTTTTGGATAGCGGGTATCATATTACTATTTACAATGGTATATTTTGTTGCCGGTTTTACTTGGCAATGGCCAGCTTTCTGGCGTAGCCTCTATTTCAGCACGGTTTCCTTTACCGCTCTAGGTTATGGTAGTTGGGTGTGGGTGACTAACGACTGGATAAAGGGAATCGGTGCCTTTGAGTCCCTTGTAGGGGTTTCTATGTTGGCATTGCTCTTGGTTACATTCTTTAGAAAGTGGACAAGATAGGGGGCGTCTAAGAGGGGCGCAGCCCCTCTTCCATAACCTCCCCCTCTCCTGTGACACCTCGTCAGGAGAGGGGGACACAGGGGGTGAGGTAGAAAAATAAAATGTCTTTTCCCACCCCGACCGCCCAGTATTATCGGCGGCTTATCCCGCAGTCAGCCCCCGCCGTCCCTGGGGAGAGGGAACGGGGCAGGTTGAGTAAAATATAGCTAAGTAAAGTCCAGTATAGAAAAGGAGAAATACATGAATATAAAGCTATTGTTGGCTTTGATAACGGCCGTGTTTATGCTCTCATTCGTTCTGGCGGGATGTAGCAGCAGCGGCGTCTCTCAGGAACTGTACGACCAACAGGCAGCCCAGCTTAAGGATTGTCAATCTAAGTATGCAGAATTTGAAAAAGAAAAAGCTGACCTTCAGACAGAGAAAGCCACCGTCGATGTTCAGCTTAAGGACTGCCAGGTTGAAGTAGAAGAAAAAGAATCTCAGATAGACGCCCTCAAAGCCCAGTACGAGATTACCGGGGCCACGCCAGCGGAAACCGCCGGGAAAATCGTTAAATACTATCACGATACTCACGAATACAGCATGATTGACCTGTTTATCTGCTCGGACATGGCCGGGGAGGTCTGGAATATGCTTAAAGCCCAGGGAATCACCGCGAGAATCGCCGTGGGTAATATCGACGCTACGATTTCCGATATCCTCCAGTGTGACCATGCCTGGGTACTGGCTGAGGTCGCTCCCGGCGAGTACCTGGCGCTGGAAGCCACCGGCGGGCGCGTCGTTCTGAAAAGCGAAAACGCCCTTTACTATAACGGCTGGTACTTCGATAGCCCCGCCGATTTGAAGAGTTATAATAATATGTTAAGGGAATATAATATACTTATCGGTGTAAGGAACCAGATTAACGATGCAGCAACAGAGGCCATAAATATGCACAATAGCAATTTAACTAATCCGACTGAGGCTGATAAATGGAAGACCGTGTATGACAAGATTGTGTTACTTCGGACTACCCAGGAAGACAGACTAAATGAGTTAATGAGCGAGGTAACCAAACTCGCTAAGAGGCTATGATAAAACGTAAGAGGAGTGAATAGTGCGCATTTCAGAGCTGTTCGGGAAAACTCTAAGAGAGGTGCCCGCCGAGGCGGATACCGTCAGTCACCAGCTGCTACTGAGGGCGGGGATGGTCAATCAGTTGAGCGCCGGCGTCTATTCCTATCTGCCGCTGGGTTGGCGGGTGCTGAGGAAGATAGAAAATATCATCCGCGACGAGATGGATAAGGCCGGCGGACAGGAAGTCAACCTGCCGGTGTTGCAGCCTTTCGAGATGTGGCAGCAGAGCGGCCGGGACCAGGCTATGGGCAAGGTGCTCTTCTCGCTTTACGACCGCCGCGAGCGCCGGCTGGCCCTGGGCCCCACCCATGAAGAGGTGATTACCCAGCTGGCTGCCCGCTACGTCGGCAGCTACCGCGATTTACCCCGGCTACTCTACCAGATACAGGTCAAGTTCCGTGACGAGCCGCGTCCCCGGGGCGGACTGATAAGGGTGCGGGAATTTCACATGAAAGACCTCTACAGCTTTGATATTGATGAGGCCGGACTGGACATAAGCTACGATAAGATGCGGCAGGCTTACCTGAATGTCTTCGACCGCTGCGGCCTGCCTACTATGCTGGTCGACGCTGATAGCGGGGCTATCGGCGGGAAGGACTCCCGCGAGTTCATGGTGGTCGCCGAAAACGGCGAGGACGAGATTATCTACTGTCCCGGCTGTGACTACGCCGCCAATGCGGAGAAGGCGGTAAGCGTTAAAGAAAAAGTAGATAACGGCGAGCCCCTGCCCGTGGAAGAAGTCGCCACGCCCGGCATGGGCACTATCGAGGAGGTCGCCGGCTTCCTTAAAATTCCCCACAGCCACACCCTGAAAGCTGTCTTATATATCGCCGACGGTGAGATGGTGTTTGTGGCTATCCGCGGCGACCTCGGCGTCAACGAGGTTAAACTGAACAACGTTCTCCGGGCTGCCGAGCTGCGTATGGCCACCGAGGCCGAGGTCATCGAGGCCGGTATTGTCGCCGGCGCCGCCTCGCCGGTCGGACTGAAAGGCTTTAAGGTTATCGCCGACGACTCCGTGACTTCCGGCACTAACTTCGTGGCCGGCGGCAACAAGCCGGATACCCATATAAAGAATGTAAACTACCCCCGCGACTTTAAGGCGGACATCGTGGCGGATATCGCCGTCGCCCGCGCGGGGGACAGATGCCCCGGGTGCGGCGGTACGTACACATCGCGGCGGGGTATCGAGGTGGGGCATATCTTCAAGCTGGGCACGAAGTACAGCGAGACGTTCGATGCCATGTTCGTAGATGAAAAAGGCGGGACACATCCCATCGTCATGGGCTGCTACGGGATGGGACTGAGCCGGCTGATGGCAGCGGCCATCGAGCAGAACCACGACAATAAGGGCATTATCTGGCCGGTGCCCATCGCGCCTTACCATATGTATCTCTGTCCTTTATACCGTGAGGGGACGGAAGTAGCTGAAACTGCCGAAAAGCTTTATGAAGACCTCCGGGCGGCGGGCATCGAGGTGCTCTTCGACGACCGTGAAGAGTCGCCCGGCGTTAAGTTCAACGACGCCGATTTACTGGGAATACCTTTCCGCGTGACCGTCAGCCCGCGAACCCTTCAAAATGACAGCGTGGAGTTAAAGAAGCGCTCCGAGAAAGACTCGGCGCTGGTGCCGCTGGAGGAGATTGCAGCTAGACTTAAGGGGCTTATTAAGAGTTAAAATGGCTCAATCTGGAAGCATTTTCATCTGGAGGCATTTTACCAAACAGAGTAGTTATATCGTTGATTGGTTTAAAGAATTTGTTCCATCTGAATTGTGGAACGAAGCTAAAGAAGACCCTTGTCATTATTTTTACGAAGAAGACAAAAATCAAGATTATTCATCTACGACTAAAGCCAAATTGGTTTGTAAATTTGGAGAAAATTTCCATAAAATTCGATTGTTTCACGCATGCCGCCCCATCGATGTAAGTTGCTATTTACGTAATGGTCTTATTCCTCTAGACATTGAAGCCGCTAATGTGATGGCGAGAGAGTTATTTTTGTCTTCTTAGTATCCATCAGTAACTGAGAAGATGCTTATGGACACTATTACAAACCTCCGTGTTGAGAATAGAGGGGGTCGTCTCTCTCTATCACTTGATGACCTAAATCTTATCCAATACACAAATCATTATCTACTTTATGGTAGTGAATATCTTGCAGCAATCGCTGCTCAGTTATTTAGGCAAACTGGAGAGAATTGTATGGCAGCTTTGATAAACACTGGAATACCCACGGTCTTTGTTTGCGATATTCCTATTAGTTATATTTCGGATTTATCAATTCAAAATTTAGTAGAAAAATTAATAAGGTGTGCTCTTGAAGATAGTAATGAGGGGGTTGGTTGTATGGATTTTACCTTCACGTTTAGCGTTACATTACCATCGGAATTTATAACATCGTATTATCATCCAAAGAAAATCGGCAATAAGAAAATCCCTAGAATATCTTGTCCGTCCTGTAAAAAGCTTTAATATAACAGAAATTGGGTGATGAGGACTCCGGGATAAGCCGTAGATGATGCTGGGTGGCAGGGTGGGAATAGATGTCAAAGAATTGGGGTGGTGAAGTGGCGGAAGGATAGCCACTCTTCATACCTTAAGGATTACGTCCAGTCTCTGTTGCCACCATTTCTGTAAATCGTTATAATGACGGCAATGGCCTCGATTATTGAAGTACGGAACCTCCGCAAGACCTACGGTAACACCATCGCCGTTGATGATATCTCTTTTGAAGTGGCCGAAGGCGAAATTTTCGGCTTCCTCGGTCCCAACGGCGCCGGTAAGACCACCACGGTAGAGTGTTTGCAGGCGTTGAGGAAGCCCGATTCGGGTAATATCCGTGTGCTCGGAATCGACCCGCATACCCAGGCGCAGGCGTTGCATCGGCGTATCGGTTCACAGCTTCAGGAATCGGCCCTCCCCGACCGTATCAAGGTCTGGGAAGCGCTCGATTTGTTTGCCTCGGTCACACCGAATGCCCTGGACTGGCAGGTGCTCCTCGAGCAGTGGGGACTGGCCGGGAAGCAAAAGGCCAGTTTCTCCAGCCTGTCCGGTGGGCAGCGACAGCGCCTCTTTGTCGCCCTCTCGCTGGTGAACAACCCCGAAGTGGTCTTTCTGGATGAGATGACTACCGGACTTGACCCCGCCGCCCGCCACGTGGCATGGGACCTGATACGGGCTATCCGGGATAGGGGTACGACCGTGGCGCTGGTTACCCATTTCATGGATGAGGCCGAGGAACTCTGCGACCGCGTCGCTATCGTCGACCGGGGTAAAATAGTAGCCTCCGATACGCCCCAGGGCCTTATTGATAAACACGCCAGCGAAGTGCGCGTCATTTTCACCACAGAGCAGGAAGACCTGTCGTGGCTGTCTGATATTCCCGAGGTACGGGAGGTTATCAGGAAGGGACCGAGAGTAGAGGTAGAGGGCAGCGGGCCGGTACTGGCCCTGGCGGCGGCGGCTCTCGTGGAACATGGCATCATCCCGGCCGACCTTCGGGTCGAGAAGCCTGCCCTTGAAGATGTCTTTCTGAAAATGACGGGACATGGTGCTGGAGAATAGATGCGTACGCTATTTAAGCTGTCATGGGTGGAAATCAAGCTCTTTATCCGTGAGCCTATCACGGTGGTCTTTACGCTGGCTTTGCCCATCATTTTCCTTTTCGTGATGGGAGGAGTATTCGGCAATACGCCTAACCCGGGTTTTTACCGCGATGTCGGCGCTATGGACTACTATATGCCGTCCTATTACGGCCTGGTGATGATGGCTATCGGTACCGTAGCGCTGCCGGTGCACCTGGCCGGCTACCGCGAGCGGGGTGTCCTCCGCCGTTTCCGCGCCTCGTCCTTCTCGATATGGTCGGTGCTGGGCTCGCAGTTGCTGGTTAGTTTCATTATCACGATAGTTGGTAGTATTTTGATAACAATCTTCGGATTGCTGTTTTATCATCCTCATCCCCCCGTATATCCGGGGCAACTCGTGGCGGCGTTTGTGCTGGGCACGGTATGTTTTACCTGTTTTGGATTTTTCCTCGGGGCTGTTCTCCCCTCCACACGTTCCGCCCAGGGGGTGGGACTGATACTCTTTTTCGTGATGATGATACTGGGCGGGGCCGGTCCGCCGCCGGAAGTACTTACCGGGGCGATGGACGTTATCGCCAAAATTACTCCCTTGCGCCATGTTATCTGGATGCTGCAGAACCCCTGGCTCGGTTTTAGCTGGAACACCAGCGCCTCCCTGATAACGGCGGGGATTACGGTCGTGGCGGCGTTACTGGCCGCCCGTTTCTTCCGGTGGGAGTAGGGGCGTCAACCTCGCAGCGTCGCCCCCAGTTCGCCGGTAAGCCGTTTCAGGATTTGCTTCTGTACATTGTTGACTTCTTCGTCGGTCAGCGTGTGCGTGGGCGACTGGTAGATGAGGCGGTAGGCCAGCGATTTCTTGCCGGCGGCCACCTGCTTGCCGGAATAAACGTCGAAGAGCTTTACCTCGCTGATTAGCGAGAAGCTCTTAAGAATTCCCAGTATCTGCTGGTGAGTTACATCGGCGTCGACTACTAGAGCCAGGTCTCTGATGGTGCTCGGGAAGCGTGGTATCGGCTGGAACATCCCGTGGCTGGCGGCGAAGGGCAACAGCGCCGAAACGTTGATTTCGAACAGGCAGACAGTCCCGTCAATCTCGAAGGCATCGGCTACTCCGGGGTGCAGTTCTCCGATTATGCCCAGTTTCACCTTCAGGCCGTTTTCTTCGACGATGATGGCGGCCTGCCGGCCGGGATGCAGTCCCTCTTCGTTGCTTTTCTCGAAGCTGACGGCCACGTCCAGGTGGTTGAGCAGGCCTTCGACAACTCCCTTGACATCGTAAAAGTCGACAGAGTTGCCGGCGCCCAGCCATGATTTCTCGACGCTGGGGCCGCTCATGATACCGCACAGTATCTCCGGCTCGGTAGGGAGGTCGTCTTCACGGGGCAGATATATTTTCCCTATCTCGAAGAGACTGATGCCACCGTCTTCGTGCCTGCGATTGGACTCCAGTGTGGACAGCAGGTTGGCGCGTAGGTTGGGACGTAGATATTCTTGGTCGGTCGTCAGCGGCTTGATGACGCGCAGAGGTAGCGGTTCGGGGGGGCGTGGCTCCGGTACCAGGTTGCTCAATGCCTCCAGACTCGTCAGCGAATAGGTGATTACCTCCTGGAAGCCGTAGCCCGCTAGAGCCTGTCTTATTTCCCTTTTAAGACTGAAGATGGGTTCAGGATTCTGCCGGGGTATCGGGTCGTCGAGCATGGTGGCGGGGATTTTATCGTAGCCGATAATGCGGGCGACTTCCTCGATGAGGTCGACGTCGTATTTAATATCGCTGCGCCAGTAGGGCGTTTTTATGGATATCTTCGAGCCGTCCGCCTGGCACTCGAAACCCAGTGATGTTAGCGCGTTCACTATTTTTTCGCGACCTACGCTCGTGCCCATGACGCGTTTGACTTTCTCTGTTGTGACGGTGATGGGTTCGGGGTCTTTCTTTCCGGGATACATGTCGATAATGCCCCCGGCCACTTTCCCCCCGCCCAGTTCCGCAATCAACTGCGTGGCATGGTGTAGGGCGGGGATTGTCATTCCGGCGCTAATATCGCGCTCGAATCGCATCGATGCTTCACTCGTCAGGCCGAGGTGGTGGCTGGTATAATGAATGCTGGTAGCTTTGAAGCTGGCGGCTTCCAGCAGGATGGACGTGGTGCTCCCGGTAACCTCGCTATTGAGGCCTCCCATGACCCCGGCGATGGCCACCGTTCCCTCCCCATCGGCTATAGTCAGCATGTCGCCGTTAAGCTGGCGTTCCACTTCGTCCAGTGTATAGAAATTTTCACCCTCGGCGGCCCGGCGTACGATTATCTTCTTTTTACGGAGAGTATCGTAGTCGAAGGAGTGCAGGGGCTGCCCGTACTCCAGCATGACGTAGTTGGTGATATCGACGATGTTGTTTATAGGACGTTGGTCGCAGGCGATGAGTCGCTCCTGTAGCCAGGCCGGCGATTCTGCTATTTTAATATCGGTGATGAGGCTGGCGGAGTACCGGGGGCACAGGTCGGGGTCGGCGATTTCTATCGTTACCTGTTTATCTATGTCGTCGCCGGTCTCTTTGTAGCTGATTTTCGGGATATGCATGTCCTGTCCGCTGAGGGCGGCGACTTCGTGCGCGATGCCGACTACCGAAAGGCAGTCGGGGCGGTTGGGGGTGATATCGATATCGAGGATGGTATCACCCATGTGTTCGGCCAGCGGCTTCCCGATTTCCGCATCCGCCGCCAGTACCATGATGCCTTCGTGATTTTCGGTTATAGCGAGCTCCTTCTCGGAGCAAATCATGCCGCGGGAAACAACGCCGCGAATCTTGGCCTGATTTAATTCCTCCACATCACCGTTATGGGGATTTATCAGGCGGGCGCCGACGCTCGCGAATGCTATTTTATCGCCGACATTCAGGTTGGGAGCACCGCAGACAACGGTCTCCTGCCTGGTACCCAGTTCGACTGTTGCCAGGCGGAGCCGGTCGGCGTTGGGGTGGGGATTGACCGCCGTTATCTGCCCGACGACGACGTTATCCCAGCTGCCGCCGGTGGTGATGATTTCGGCTACCTCGAACCCGGCCATGGTCAGCCTCCCGGCCAGTTCCGCCGGGGGCAGGGTAACATCTACATAGTCTTTAAGCCAGTTAACCGGTACTTTCATAATTAAACTCTAAAATTGCCTTAAAAATCTAAGGTCGCTGGCAAAGTATTGCCTGATGTCATCGACGCCGTAGCGCAGCATATGCGGCCTTTCAACGCCCAGGCCGAAGGCAAAGCTGGTGTAAACTTCGGGGTCGATGCCGGCGCGCCGCAATACCTCGGGATGGGTCATGCCGGCTCCCCCAAGCTCTATCCATCCGGAGTTCCCGCAAAGACGGCAGCCGCTGCCGCGGCAAACAATACATTCGATGGCGATTTCAACACCCGGCTCGACAAACGGGAAGTAGTCGACGCGGAAGCGTACCTTCCTATCCTCGCCGAAGTAGCGGCGGGCAAATTCGTATAATGTACCTTTCAGGTCGGCCATGGTAATGCCCCTGTCAACAGCGATGCCGTCAACCTGTGAGAACATGGGGATGTGGGTGGCATCGCTGGCCTCGTAGCGGAAAAGCCTGCCCGGTTCGACGGCCCGTATCGGCGGCTCCATTTTCTCCAGGGTCCGGGCGGTGACCGCCGTGGTGTGGGTGCGCAGTAAAGGCTGTCTCTTGCCTTTCGGCGTATCAATCCAGAAGGTGGACATGGAGTCGCGGGCGGGGTGTTCGGCGGGGATATTCAACGCCTCGAAGTTATAGTAGTCCCACTCCACGTCCGGGCCTTCGATTACCTGGAAGCCCATGGAGACGAATATATCGCACATCTCGTCAATCGTCCGGGTAATCGGGTGCAGGTGCCCGACCGGGTAGGGACGTCCCGGCAGGCTGATATCGATCGCCTCTCTGGCTGCCTCCGAGGTCAGCTGTGCGTCGCGGAGGGATTGCCCCTTCCGGACAGTGCTGTCTTCCAGAAGCATTTTAAGCCGGTTGGCGGCCGCCCCGACGGTCTTTCTATTTTCTATGGACAATGTCGCCAGGCTGCGCAAAATCTGGGTCAGCGGGCTTTTCTTGCCCAGGTAGTGAACGCGCCACGACTCCAGGTCTTTGTCATCATTAATGCGGTCCAGCTGTTTCAGGGCTTCCGCTTTTAGTTCTTCAATTTTCTCTAACATTTTTACGCCTGTTAAAAATATCCCCTTCCTTTGTTGAAGGGAAGGGGACTAAGTGAGATGTTGCTTGGAGCGGGTTGTTTTAGTCCTGGCCTTTCCCTCCAGCGAGAGTGACCAGGCTGCTAAAGCTCTCTGGCTCCCTGACGGCCATATCGGCCAGCATCTTCCGGTTTATTTCCATCCCAGACTTCTTCAGCCCGTCCATGAACTGGCTGTATTTAATTCCGCGGGCACGGCAGGCGGCGTTAATGCGCAGAATCCAGAGTCGGCGCATGTCGCCTTTCCGCTCGCGCCGGTGGAAGTAGGCATAGCTTAACGACTTGAGCATAGACTCGTTGGCACGCTTGATAAGCCGGTGCTTGGTACCCCGGTGGCCTTTAGTCATGGCCAGTATTTTCTTATGTCGTTGGTGTGAGGTTACTCCTCTTTTTACTCTAGGCAAGTAAAGATTCCTCCTGTCTACTAAGCCCCGTGTGGTATCAGCCTGGATATACGCTTACGGTTACGGGGATTAAGTTCTATCATCTCGTCAAACTGGCGTCGTACCCTCTTGGCTTTCTTGGTGCGAAGGTGGCTTTTTGGTCCTTTGACACGCATAATTTTACCACTGCCGGTAACATGGAAGCGGCTCTTGGCACCCTTATGCGTCTTGATTTTTGGCATTCTCGGTTTCCTTTTCTTCTATTTTTACTTTAGGCTTTGAGGAGGTCGGGGCAATGATGATGTCCATCCTTCTCCCCTCCATTACCGGCTTTCTCTCCAGCGAGCCGACATCATTCAATGTCTCCGCCATCCGCTGTAATATCTTCCAGCCCAGCTCGGGATGCGTGATTTCACGCCCCCGGAACATTAACGTTATCTTAACCTTGTCGCCATCGGCGAGCAGCTTCTTGGCCGTCTTGGCCTTGGCTTCAAAATCATGAATACCTATCTTGGGTCGCAGGCGAATTTCCCTGAGTAACGAAACCTTCTGGCTTTTCTTTGCCTGTTGCTCTTTCTTCTGTTGCTGGTACTTGAACTTACCGTAATCAAGAAGGCGGCAGACAGGCGGTACCGATGTAGGCGCTACCTCTACGAGGTCCAGATTATACTTTCTCGCCGTTTCCCGTGCCTGAGCCAATGTCATAATTCCGAGCTGCTCTCCCTTCTCCCCAACCAGGCGAACTTCTCTGGCGATAATTCGCTCGTTAACACGAAGTTGCTTAATTATGTCCTTTTATCCCTCCTTCAAGCACAGGTATCCTACGAACAAAGAATATACCATATTTTTATAGTGGAAATCAACTCCCCGAGTCTGATAGATTGCCATTGACCTCTATTTTACACTTTGCTGGCGATTTCCGCGGTTAGAGTGTCCAGAAAACAGGACAGCGATTGGGTGGGCAATTGCTCGCCGCTGCGCGGTCGCACGGAAACGGAGTTATCCGCCACCTCTTTATCCCCGATGACAACCATGTAGGGTATCTTTTCCAGCTGCGCCTGGCGGATTTTCAGGTTCATCCTCTCGGAACGGTCGTCCACCTCTACCCGCACTCCCCGACTCTTCATTTCTTTCTCAACCTTGCGGGCGTGGTCGAGATGTCGGTCGGCTATCGGGATTATCTTGACCTGCACCGGTGCCAGCCATAACGGGAAGGCGCCGGCGTAATGTTCAATCAGCAGCCCGAAGAACCGCTCCCACGCGCCGAGGAGAGCGCGATGTATCATGTACGGCCGGTGCTCCTGTCCGTCAGCTCCCACGTATACCATGTCGAAACGCTCCGGCAGATTAAAGTCGAACTGGATGGTGCTCGCCTGCCATTCGCGCCCGATGGCGTCTTCTATTTTAATATCGATTTTAGGCCCGTAGAAGGCGCCGCCGCCTTCATCCACTTCGTAGGGAAGTTTATTCTCATCAATAACTCTGCGTAGCGCTTCCTGGGCGTCCTTCCACATGACCTCGCTGCCGATAGAGCCGGTGGGGCGGGTGGAGAGGTAGACCTTATACTTATGAAAGCCGAAGGTAGCCAGCATGTACAGCGAAAAACGGAGCACCTCGGAAATCTCGTCGTTCATTTGCTCTGGTGTGCAGATAATATGGGCATCGTCCTGGGTGAGGCCGCGTACTCGCATAAGACCGAGCAGCACACCGCTTCGCTCGTAGCGATAAACGGTGCCCAGCTCCGCCCAGCGCAGCGGTAAATCGCGGTACGAACGCGTCCGGGACTTATAGGCGAGCATGTGAAACGGGCAGTTCATCGGTTTAAGGTAGAACTCCTGCTCATCGATGGTAATGGGTGAATACATGTTTTCTCTATAATGGTCGAGGTGACCGCTGATTTCCCACAACTTGCTCAAGCCGATATGCGGCGTGTACAGGATTTCGTATCCGTTGGCGAAGTGCTCCTGCCGCCAGAAGTCCTCCACGATGGTACGGATGCGTCCTCCCTTGGGTGTGTAGATAACCAGCCCGCCGCCTATTTCTTCGGGCATCAGGAAGAGATCCAGTTCCTTACCCAGCCGGCGGTGGTCGCGCCTCTTGGCCTCTTCTACTATGGCCAGGTGCTTGTCGATTTCTTTCTGGTTGTTGAAGGCGATTCCGTAAATCCTCTGCAGCATGGGGAAACGCTCGTTGCCCCGCCAGTAGGCCCCGGCGGTGTTGGTCAGCTTAAATGCCTTTATCTCGCCGGTCGATTTTACGTGAGGCCCCCGGCATAAATCGACGAAATTACCCTGCTCGTAAACGCCTACCTTGGCGTCGGTAATTTCATCAATCAGTTCGAGCTTGTAGGGTTGCGAGGCGAACAGCTTTTTAGCCTCTGCCTTGGTAATTTCCCGGTTGGTAAAAGGCAAATCCGCCTTGATTATCTCGCGCATCTTCTCTTCGATAACCGGCAGGTCATCGGGGGTCAGCGTACGTGGCAAATCGAAGTCATAATAAAATCCGTCTTCAATAGCCGGGCCGATGCCGAACTTGGCATCAGGGAATATGGATAGCACCGCCTCGGCCATAACATGGGAGGCCGAGTGGCGCATGGTTTCCAATTTATTTTCTGCGTTCACAAGATTAATTATATCAGCGTTCAGCTACGAACGCAATTGGACTTTTAATTGAAATTCTTCCTCACTTTTACCCCCGTCCCTCGGCTGTTATCTATTCCCACCCAGGCCTCCCCGTATCATCTGTGGCTTATCTCGTAGTATGTCCCTACCCCGGCGAGGAGTGTAAAAGAGAGGGGGCGCCGGCCCCCTCTAAAATCTAATCCCCCTCTCCAATAAAATTATCTATGGGGCTTGTACCGTCTTGCTGATTGTAGAGGGGGATAAAGGGGTGAGGTAAATTTGTTTCACTAAATGTAAATAGAACCTGAATACTGTATTATATGACCATCGCTGGTGTATAGGAGGCAGCTATGAAGTGGCAGCAGTTGCTTGTGGAAGTCTACCTGAAACTATCCCAGGAGTTTGGCAATGTGCTTGGCGGACTCACTCTGGACGACCTGCACAAACGCCCCGCCCCAGATGCCAATACTATCGGCTGGTTGCTCTGGCATGCTACGCGCAGCCTGGACCGTACTGTCGGCGATGTTATGTGGGGTGAACAGCTCTGGATAAAAGACAGTTGGCACGCCAGGTTCGGGCGAAAGCCCGACCCCAATGAAACGGGAGTCGGGCATACCTTTGAGGGAGTTGAGAATTTCCGGGTGCCTGATATTCAAATGTTGCTGGACTACCACCGCGCCGTGATGAAGGCTTCGTTAGAATATCTTGATGCGCTTTCAGAGGACGAGCTTGAACGCGAGTGCCCGGCCTCGTGGAGTCCTGGCGCTACCGCACCCGTGTACCAGCGCCTTGTAGGGAATATCAACGATTGTTTCCAGCATATCGGCCAGGCGGCCTACGTACGCGGCCTGATAAAAGGTCAGGAGTGGCTGGGCAGGTAGTTCCCGCTGGTTTTACATTCACGACTTTACTGTGATAGACTGAATCGTGCCCCACTCCGTAAAGAGAATTTTCCCCGTCTTAGGTTTATCCATCTTCTCATCTATGATCGGTATCGGCATTATAGCGCCGCTGCTGCCGATTTACGCCAAGAACCTTGGGGCCACCGGTGTCTGGGTGGGTGTGATTTTTGCCGGTTACGCCATTTCACGCACGGTCCTCCTGCCTTTTGTCGGCAGACTATCGGACCGCCGCGGTCGCAAGCAGGTTATCTCCGTCGGCCTGTTCCTTTTTGCCCTGACCTCTTTCGCCTACGTCCTCGCCAATAACGTGGCCAGCCTTCTGGCAATACGATTACTGCAGGGCGTGGCCGCCGGCTTTGTTCAGCCCATTGCCCAGGCCTATATCGGCGATATCGCCCCGGAAGGTGAAGAAGGGAAGTGGATGGGATTCTTTAACGCCACGTTTTTAGCCGGCTGGGGCTGCGGTCCTCTCTTGGGTGGTATTCTGACCGATTATTTCGGGATGAATTCTGCTTTCTACGTTATGGGCGGACTTAATGTGCTGGCGTTTCTGGGTGTAGCCATCTTCCTGCCGGAAGTCGTCCGCAGGGAAAAAGGGGCTGCTCAGGCGTCTTCATTTAAGGGTATAGCTTCCAGCAATTTAAGCAGGGGACTCTTTAGCTTCCAGATTGGCGATGCCGCCCACCGGGGTATCGTCCAGACCTTTATCCCCGTCTTTGGCGGTCTGACCATCGGTCTGAGTTCGTCTCTTGTCGGGACGATATTATCGGTACTCGTCTTTGGAGCCGGGGTGATTCAGATATTCAGTGGCCGTCTTGCCGACAGGTTTAATAAAAGGCTGATTGTGATTATCGGGAGTCTCGGTATCCTGCTATCCATGCTCCTGATTCCCCAGGCTTTTAGCTTCTGGTCGTTGCTGGTCTTTCTGGCTATCGCTATCGTCGGCGACGCTACGGCCCTGCCTTCCGCTTCGGCCTTGGTAATTGAAGAGGGCAGGAAATTTGGTATGGGCGTGTCTATGGCCATGTTCAACATGGGTATGGGGGTGGGCATGTCCGTCGGGCCGATTCTGGCCGGTCTGGCTACCGATTTATGGGGCGTTGAATTTGCCTTTTACTTTACGGCGGCTCTTATGCTGGTTTGCACCATTGCTTTCGGTCAGTTTACCCGCCGCGAGCCGGTAGCCGGAGTTTAAGAGCGTTGGCTTTTTATCCGGTTTTCGACGAAGCTGACCAGGCAGAGAAGCACCGCGCTTAGCCCCAGCGCCCCCAGGTCGAGGTACTTTACCGCTACCAGCTTGCTTGCAATCCCCATACCTCCGCCCCCGATGAGCGCCGCCAGCGCCCCCGTCGCCGTTACCTTGAGCCTGTTCTTGAAGAATCCGGCTATTACCGGCAGAATCACCCCGCAGGTGTAGACCGTATAGGCGAACAGTAGGGTGCTGATGATTCCCTTGAGCAGCAACGCCACCACCAGTGATATAATGCCCAGCAGGATTATCAGCCAGCGGGAGCGTGCCAGGACGTTCTTTCGGTCTGGCGGCGAGCGGAAACCGCCGATGATGTCCACCGTGAGTATAGTGCCGGCGCTCAGTAAGGTGGTATCCGCCGACGACATCATGGCGCAGAGCAGCGCCGCCAGGAGGATGCCGCCGGGAAGCGGCGAAAACACCTCGCTGATGACCTTGGGCAGGGCCTGCTCCGCCGCGATTTCCGGGAAAAGAACGGCGGCGCCCATGCCAATCAGCGTCACGGCAAAAGCTACGGGTATGATAAGTCCTGCCGTCCAAAAAGTGGATGCCTGCGCCGTAGCGTCATCTCTGGCGCAGAATATTCTTGAATACATATCAGGTCCGACCACGTAAGTCAGCCCCACCACCAGGAGCAGCGAAGCGAGGTCGGCCCCGCCGAATTGTGAGCCGACGGGGAAAGCGAACATCTCCGCCGGCAGCGAGCTTCGCAGCCCGTCCCAGCCCCCTAGCCTTGAGAGCAGCAGCCCCAGGCCGGTAAAAATCCCACCGAAAATTATTACCGACTGAAAAAGGTCGGTGCGGATGACAGAATGCTGGCCGCCCAGCACCGTATACGCGATGAAAACGAAAGAAAAGATAACCATCCAGAGGGTCGCATTGCCGATTCCCAAAATGCTCATTATCTTGCCGGCGGCGATGATCTGGGCGGCGATGATGCCGACCCAGGCGATGACGATAAGTATCGAGGAGGCAAAGGCCACCCGGCGGTCGTATTGCTTCTCTATCAGCTCGGGGAGGGTATAGAGGGCGTATTTTCGCACTCTCCGGGCGAAAAACACCCCCAGCACTATCAGGCCGAGGCTCCCCGCCAGCAGCCACCAGGCTCCGGTCAGGCCGCGTTGGAAACCCAGCCCCGCCATGCCCACCGTAGCCGACCCGCCGATAATTGTGGCCAGCAGCGAACCGACAATGAATAATGAAGCGCCTTTTCTACCGGCCACGAAGAAGTCGTCCGCCCGCCACGCTTTCTTGCGGCTGATGAAGCCGATGATAAGCATGGCCAGGAAATAGATAATGATTATTGTCAGTTGGGGCACTTTTATTTCCCTTGGTTGCGTGGAATTATTTGAGTGAGATAAAAGAGAAAGGTAGTCGGGGAATACGGGCACGTGGGGGCATAGCTTGATTTACATAAAATTATTATATGGTTGGCTTCGCGGTGCCTATAATAGCGATTTCTATCTTCTGGCCGCACTTCGAGCAGGTTACATTGAGGGTAATCGGCTGGCTCATTACCCTTTCGGCGACGGCTGATACTATGGAATCGACGTTGTCCAGTCGCTGGTCCAGCATGTCGATTCGCTGAATAAGCCGCTCGATTTCCGATGACGAATCATTATTGACTGTTTCCAATTCTTCTTTTTTCGCCAAGTTTTCAGTCCCCTTAATAATAAGGTCAGACTCATTATATGTCTCCGAGAGGAAATATGTCAAAGTGTGATATATATCGCGGTGTTGATTTATGGAAAATTGAGGGGTATAATCCTCAATACGAAGTATCGCTATACCCGCGATAAATCGATGAGGAGGGAAATCAAATGGCTGAGAAAGAAGTGGGCAAGGTAATGGACTTCTTTGCCCGTCCGGTGGTTGCCGGAATCGATATGACCGGGACGCTCAAAATCGGGGATAAAATTCACATCAAAGGGCACACCACGGATATCGAAATAGAAGTTGCCTCGATGCAGATTGACAATGTCGATGTCGACAAGGCCAAGAAAGGCGATTCCGTCGGTATCAAGGTCCCGGACAGGGTAAGGGTGGGAGATACCGTTTATAAGGTTACCGATTAACCCTTCCCACGCTCACATATATATGAAGTCCTTAATTACTGCCACACTCTATCTTCTCTTTTTATAATGTTTCTTAACGGAAATCTCGGGCTTAATCCTGAGATTCGTAACCCATTATAGCTATCGGGTTAGGAGGTGGTTTATGGCCGCCGGT
Organism: uncultured Dehalococcoidaceae bacterium; assembly: GCA_964500415.1. GTDB lineage: Bacteria > Chloroflexota > Dehalococcoidia > Dehalococcoidales > RBG-16-60-22 > JAFGPF01. The sequence goes on from CAZCOB010000018.1 coordinate 17,631, forward strand.
TTTGGTGATTATGATAAATATGACGGCCTCGGTCTTGCCGAGCTTGTCCGCAAGAAGCAGGTAAAGCCTGCCGAACTGGTCGAAGAGGCGATAAGCCGCATCGAAAACCTCAATCCGCAGCTTAATGCCGTCATCCATAAGATGTACGAGCAGGCCCGCAAATCTGCCGCCGGAGATTTGCCTGACGGCCCCTTCAGGGGCGTTCCCTTCCTGCTGAAAGATTTATCGGCATTTTATGCTGGGGTTCCTCTGACTAATGGCAGTCGGTTCTTTAAGGACTATGTGCCGGACCACGACAGTGAGTTGGTCAGTCGGTTCAAGTCCGCCGGAGTTGTCACCATCGGCAAGACCAACACGCCGGAGTTTGGCCTGGCCTTTGTAACCGAGCCGGAATTGTTCGGCCCCGCCAATAACCCCTGGGACCTAACCCGCACCACCGGAGGCTCCAGCGGCGGTTCGGCAGCGGCTGTGGCTGCGCGGATAGTGCCTGCGGCCCACGCCAGTGATGGCGGTGGTTCCATACGCGTTCCGTCTTCCTGCTGCGGTGTCTTCGGTCTCAAGCCGACCCGTGGGCGTACTCCGGCCGGGCCCGATTTTGGCGATATGTGGCGCGGCTTCGCCGTCGACCACGCTGTTACCCGCTCCGTGCGTGATAGCGCCGCCCTGCTGGACGCAACAGCTGGACCTGATACCGGGGCTCCTTATTATGCGGCGCCGCCGGCCCGCCCCTTCCTGAGCGAGGTCGGGGAGGACCCCGGAAAACTGCGTATCGCCTTCACCGCGGAGCCATTTCTCTGCGGTACCGTCGAAGATGATTGTATCAAAGGCCTGGAGGCAACCGTTAAACTGTGTCAGGAACTCGGTCATGAGGTGGTGGAAGCTGTGCCCACGTTTGACGGTCAGTCTATTTCAAGGGCTTTTATTACGATAATATGCAGCGAAACTAGGGCGATGATTGATGAAGCCAGCGAATTGTTCAACCGCAAGGCTACTTGTAAGGATTTTGAACCGCTTACCTGGATTATCGCCTTGCTTGGTGACAATTTCCTCGCATCTGATTTGTCTCACGCTATCAACCTGATTCAGCTTGCCTCACGGAAGATAGGAGAATTTTTCGAAAGGTATGATGTCCTGCTGACGCCGACACTGGCTATGCCGCCCTTGAAAACGGGTGAGTTCCGGTTAAAAGGAATTCAGGATGTAATAGTGAAATTACTCGGTCGTCTTAATGCTGGGAGTTTAATCAAACACCTTGTCGGGATAGACCTTCTTGCCGAGGAGGCCTATAAGTTTACGCCCTACACGCCGCTTTTTAATGTCACCGGTCAGCCGGCCATGTCTGTGCCGCTCCACTGGAACGATGCAGGACTGCCCATCGGTATGCAGTTTGCCGCCAGATACGGCGATGAAGCCACCCTGTTTCGCCTGGCCGCGCAACTGGAGAAAGCCAGGCCCTGGGCCGACCGTGTTCCACCCATCTGTGCCGGGGGGACGGATTGATTTTACCGCTTAGCCTATGGCCTTTACCAGGTTAGCCATCTCGATGGCGCTGACGGCGGCATCGAATCCCTTGTTGCCGTCTTTGGTCCCGGAGCGTTCGATTGCCTGCTCCAGCGTATCGGTGGTGATGACTCCGTAAATCACCGGCACGCCGGTATCCATGTTGACCTTGGCGATGCCCTTGGTGACCTCGGCCGCTATGTAGTCGAAATGCGGTGTTCCGCCGCGTATCACGGCTCCCAGGCAGATGACGGCGTTGTATTTCTTAGATTCCGCCATTTTCTGGGCAATCAACGGTATCTCGAACGAACCGGGCGTCCAGGCGACTTCCATGTCGACTTCGGCGACTCCATGGCGGATGAGGGCATCCTCGGCCCCTTCGAGCAGCTTCTTGCTGAAGAACTCGTTAAAACGCGAGACAACCAGTCCGAACTTAAGACCCTTCCCCAGTAAATTGCCTTCATAACTCTTACTCATAGTTATCTCCTTATGTATTAATCGCTATCGGCATCGGAGACCTTGAGGAGATGCCCCATTTTTTTCTGCTTCGTCTGTAAATAACGTCGGTTATACTTGTTCGGCTGGGTGGTGATGGATAGCTGCTCGGTGATGGTCAGTCCGTAGCTGGCCAGCCCGCTCATCTTCTTGGGATTGTTGGTCATCAGCCGCATGTTGCGGATGCCCAGGTCGGCCAGAATCTGTGCCCCCACCCCGTAATCACGCTGGTCGGCTTTGAAACCGAGGGAGAGATTGGCCTCCACGGTATCCAGTCCCTCGTCCTGGAGGGCGTAGGCCTTTATCTTGTTATGGATGCCGATGCCCCTGCCTTCCTGTCTCATGTAAAGGATAACGCCGCGGCCTTCCCGCTCTATATTCTGCATGGCTATCTCAATCTGCTCGCCGCAGTCGCACCGAAGACTGTGAAAAACGTCTCCGGTAAGGCACTGGCTGTGCACCCGCACCAGTACCGGGTCCTCGGTAGCCACGTCCCCCATTACCAGCGCCAGGTGCTCGGCGGGGTCGGTCCGGCTCTTGTAGGCAATAACGGTAAAATTGCCGTAGGGCGTCGGGAGTTTGGCTTCGGCCACCCTCTGAACCAGTCTTTCGTGGCGGTAGCGGTAGGCAATGAGGTCGGCCACGCTGACTATCTTGAGTTCCAATTTCGCGGCGATTTTTTCAAGCTGGGGCATACGGGCCATGGTGCCGTCCTCGTTCATGATTTCGCAGCAGACGCCGGCGGGGTAAAGTCCGGCCAGCCTGGCCAGGTCGACCGTTGCCTCGGTTTGCCCCGCCCTCACCAGCACGCCGCCGTCCCGGGCACGCAGGGGGAACATGTGCCCCGGCATGACCAGGTCTTCCGGCCTTGTCTTGGGGTCGATGATAACCTTTACCGTTTGCGCCCGGTCTGCCGCCGATATGCCGGTGCTCGTGCCGTGCTTGGCTTCGACCGATACCGTGAAGGCGGTACCAAAGTTCGAGGTATTGTTGCTTACCATCATGGGTATTTTAAGTTCATCCAGGCGTTCGCCGGTGACGGGCATGCAGATAAGGCCGCGACCGTGCACGGCCATAAAGTTAATGGCTTCGGGAGTTACCTTCTCGGCGGCCATAATAAGGTCGCCTTCGTTCTCCCTGTCCTCGTCGTCAACGACGATGACGAACCTGCCGGCCTTGATATCTTCGATTGCTTCCGGAATAGTTGCCAGTCCCATTTAATTTTCTCCTAACGTATCAGGAGCGGTCAGTTTACCGTGAAACCGTGCTCCTGTAAAAATTCCGCGGTAATGCCTTGACTCTGCGGTTTCATGAACTCCGCCACGTATTTGCCGATGATATCCGCTTCCAGGTTGACCGCATCGCCTATCTTCTTGTCAGCCAGTATCGTGTGCTGGCGAGTGTAGCCGACGATTGATACCGAAAACGAAGTGACGTCTTTTTCGACCACCGTCAGGCTCGTCCCGTCCACGGCGATGAAGCCCTTCTCCACGATATACCGCATCACTTCGGCAGGCGCCTCGAATCGCATCAGTACTGCCTCGCCTTCTTGAGAAATCGAGGCTACCCTGCCGGTATCATCGATGTGCCCCTGCACCAGGTGGCCGCCGATTTCGCTGCCCAGCCCCAGCGGCCTCTCCAGGTTGACCCTGTCTCCGGCGTGCAGTTTTCCCAGGTTGGTGCGCTTCAGGGTCTCCGGCATGACGTCCACGGAGAAGGTCTTATCGTTGAAGTCGGTTACGGTCAGGCAGATGCCGTTGACGGCAATGCTCCCGCCGGGTTCTATCCCCTCCAGCACCTTATCGGCGGCAATGACCAGCTTCCCCACCGTAGCGGAAACGATGCTACCTACCTCTTCGATAATTCCGGTGAACACGCCTTACCCCTTGATGTAACGCACCCTTGCTTACTGCCATTCTAACACTTGTCATAAGGTTAGTGCAATAACTGTCATTCCCGCCCTTTAATTGTTATTCCCGCGAAAGCGGGAATCCAGTTCACCCCACCTCCCCTCGCTGTTATCTATTCCCACCCATGCCGCCCTCGCACCATCCGTTGCTTAACCCGTAAAACTTTCCCACCCTGGCTGCTCTTGCGGCATCCACGGCTTATACCTTCCTTGCTAATTGCCACTTGTTACTTGATACTTAATTCGTCTGTCTGCCGCCGGTACCCGCGGCGGTTTTAACGTTGGCTTTCTCAGGCTCTTTCGGACGCAGACCGCGGGTGGCTTTCCCGGCCTGCCACATCTCGGAGTTGCCCATGACGGCAAGTTCCTTGCCCAGCAGCTCTTTGTAGTTGGATTTACCGCAGGCGGTGATGACGCGGCGCGTTTCCACGCCGGTGGCGACCCTCTCGTAAAGCTCCTTGAAGACCGGCATGACGGCCTTCTTGAATCTTGGTTTCCAGTCCAGGGCGCCCCGCTGGGCGGTCGCCGAGCAGTTGGCGTACATCCAGTCCATGCCGTTCTCGGCCACGAGACGGATGAGGCTTTCGGTCAGTTCTTCTACCGTCTCGTTGAAGGCCTCGCTGGGACTGTGCCCGTGCTTGCGGAGGGTATCGTACTGGGCCTCCATGATGCCCGCCAGCGCTCCCATCAAGACTCCCCGCTCCCCGACGAGGTCGCTGTAGACCTCCTTTTCGAAGGTGGTGGGGAAGAGATAGCCGGAGCCCAGCGCAATCCCCAGGGCGAGGCAGCGCTCCCTGGCCCGGCCGGTGGCGTCCTGGAAGACGGCGAAGCTGGAGTTGATTCCCGCACCGGAGAGGAAGTTGCGCCGCAAAGATGTCCCCGAACCCTTGGGGGCCACCATAATTACGTCGATGTTCTTGGGGGGGATGATTTTCGTCTGGTCTTTATAGACAATCGAGAAACCGTGCGAGAAGAAGAGGGCATCGCCCGGATTCAGGTTCTTCTTGACGACGGGCCATATCTTTTGATGCGCCGCATCCGCCACCAGCATCTCGATAATCGTGCCGCGTTTTACGGCTTCCTCTATCTCGAAAAGGTCCTTACCGGGCTTCCAGCCGTCCTTCTCGGCGCGATTCCAGTCCTCCATGAACTGCTTGCTCTGCCCGATGATGACGTTGAAGCCGTTGTCTTTCATATTTAGCGATTGCCCCGGCCCCTGGACGCCGTAGCCGATGATGGCAATGGTTTCATTCTTGAGTACCTCGTGGGCTTTCTTCATGGGAAACTCTTCCCGCGTGATAACCTCTTCTCTGGTTCCTCCGAAATCGATAATCGCCATGGTTCGTTACCTCCTTAGTTTCATGTAATAAAAGCGGTTAGCTCGTTAATCTCTTACTCGATACTGTAGGCCACCTGTACGGTCAGGGTAATTTTCGTCTCACCCATGCTGGTTGGTGGTAGACTCTCAATCACGACCGGTGCCGGGACCGGCACGCCGCTGGATAAACCGTACGTCATGCTGTAGGGAGAAGGTGTGTAGGCACTTTCGGAGACGAAGGTCGGCTCACCCAGTTTAATCCCGGTCTGTTTGGCCAGCTTCTCGGCCCTGGCCTTGGCGTCGGCGGTGGCCTTTTCTCTGGCCTCATCGTAATATTCGGTGGGGTCTTCCACGGAAAAACTGAAGCTGTCTATCCGGATAAGGTCGCCCCCGGCTTTGACGGCAGCGTCGATAATAATGCCTGCCTTGTAATCGAGCGTATAGCTTTCATGGGGAAGCACCCTTATCTTGACGGTCAATTTGTTGGCCACCCGGTAGCCGGTAATAACCTCTTCATCGTTGAAGTTGTCCCACCTTGTCCGCTGCTGAATATTGAAGTAATGAGTCTGGATATCCTCGCTTTCGACGCCGCTGTTGGTGAGTGCCAGCCCGACGTTACCCATCGCTTCGGAGGCTTTGGTCATGGCTTCGGCAACGGTAGCTTCCTGAACTTCAACACCCGCCTGGAGGATGGCGATATCGGGGGTAACAGTTACTTCGCCCGTACCGCTTACCCAGATGCCGGTAGTCTGGCTGCCGGACGCGTCGGTGGAGGTGGTGCGGGTGGGTGGCGAAAAGCTATCACAGCCGGTCGCACCGCTAGCCATAATAATCAGCAGCAAACAGCCGGTTGACCATAATATGCGTTTCGTAGCAATCACCTCCTGAAAAGTACTTTGTATCCGGTGGGTCAGGTCGACTGCGGTTCATCCAGAGTGAACCGGAAAGTCCCTGGTCCCATCTTGCAGGTATGTAATAAATTTATAAGCTGGTATGTCCTAACAACCCAGCCGTAAGAACCCGCCACCTTCCTTATCGTAGCCTGGCCTATGATCGGCCAGGAGGACGCGGTGGCGTCTTCCACCAGTATGACATCGTATCCCGTATTGAATGCGTCTGTTAATGTATTTTCCACACAGATGGCGGTATCGACGCCCGTAATGATAAGGGTATCGGCCCGGATGCTCCTCAGCCATAGGTCGAGTTCGGTATCCTGGAAACTGGAGTCTCTTCTCTTTATAACGATATGGTCGTTTTCAGTCGGTTTGAGTTCATCGATTATCTCTGCATCCCACGTTCCCCGTATGCACGCGGGTATCCTCATGAACTCGGCCCTCCTCTCGGGGATGATGCGGTGCAGTCTCGTAAAAAGGTCTATCCCGGATTGCTCTCTGACCTGCTGGGTATAAAATATGGGTATGCCGGCTTCCCGGCACGCCGCGACTATCTGCACAGTGTTCGGTATGATTTTTCTATACGTATCCAGGTCAGCCCCGATGCTGCCTCCGTATTTTTCGTAGGAGCCCCCGCTGGAGCAGAAACCGTTCTGCATGTCGATTACCAGCAGGGCGGGGTGAAATTCGGGTGGTCGAAAACGTGTCACGGCTTATACCTCCGCTGATTTACGGGCAGGTGCGAATATTACCCTTTCCCTGCTGATTTTACCATATTTCGGTCTGGCGATGATGTATTATCGTCGGTTTTTGGGCCTGCTGCCCCTAGCTTCGAGTATAGCTGAGGCTGTGGGTTTAATCAAGAAGGGTGTAATAGGTTTATGTCGCCTTGTCACCTTATCCAGCTTCCAGGGAAAATTGGCAAAAAAGGGAGTAACGATGGCTGATCCTATCTACGGTAAACGTCTTTACGATGACCGACCTTTACTATCCAGACGGAACGCTCATTATCCTGGATAGAGTAAACGATGCGATAGTGTCCCTGGCGGAGGCGATACCTTTCCTGACTGGTCAATTTTTCACAGCCCGGTGGCCGCGGCTCTATAGCTAATGACTCGATATTCTGAAGAATTTTCTTTATATCATTTTTGGGAATTGACCTGAAGTTTTTTTCTACCGATGCCCTGAAATAGACTTTATATCCGGCCATCTTTCTTGAGCCTTTTCACCATTTCGTCGTAGCTAATCAGGGGTTCTTTCTCCCTTTCTTCAAAAGCTGTGATGTCTTCGGCATCCTCCGCGAGGGATTGTCTGACGGCATCGTTAACCAGCTCCGAGACAGACTGTGAGATGGCTATTGCTTTTAGTCGCAGGGCTTTGTGCAAATCAGGGTCTAGATAGATGGTGGTTCTTTTAGTTGGTGTAGTCATCATAACACCTCCGTGAACGATGACATTATAACATTATAACGTTAAGATGTCAAAGTGTGCCATTCCTATCTCTTTCTGTCATTCTGGCGCAGGCCAGAATCCCCCTCCCCACCACCCAACACACCTCGTTGGTATCTTTTCCCACCCGTACCGCCCCGTATCATTCTCTGCTTAGCCCGCTAATTAGCCCCGCACCAAAATCCCTCTCGGTCTCCCTTTACCAAAGGGAGAAGCTATTATGTCTCTTTCACTTTTTAAGTTTCCCCTTTGAAAAAGGGCCTGCCCTGAGCATGCCGAAGGGGGGATTAAGGGGGATTTGAAACTCCATTTTGGCCTCCACCCTGCCATAAATGCTATAATAAGATGTGGACATCCTCGCCGACCTTAATCCCGCCCAGAAAGAAGCCGTAGAAGCTATTGAAGGCCCGGTGCTCATCCTGGCCGGACCCGGCAGCGGCAAGACCCGCGTCATTACCCACCGCGTCGCCTACCTCGTCCGCATCTGCGGCGTCAATCCCCGCCGCATCATGGCCGTTACCTTCACCAATAAAGCCGCCCGCGAGATGGAGGCGCGACTCAACGTGCTGGTCAGCGGGTCGGTCAAAGATTTGACCCTGGGCACGTTCCACGCCATCTGCGCCCGCATCCTGCGTATCGACGGCAAGGCCATCGGCATCGACTCTAAATTCACCATTTATGACGACGACGACCAGATAAGCCTGCTCAAGCGCAGTTTGCAGGAGATAGGCCTCGACCCCAAGCAGTACGCCCCCCGGGCGATTCAGTCAGCCATTACCTCCGCCAAGAGCCGGATGATTACCCCTGATGAATTTCTTAAACACGGCCGCAGCTATTTCGAGGAGGTGGTCCAGCGTACTTATGAGCATTATCAGAAGCTGCTGACCGAGAGCAGCGCGCTGGACTTCGACGACCTTTTGATGAAGACGGTGCTCCTCTTCCGCCAGACCCCCGAGCTTCTGGAGAGATATCAGAATCGTTACCTGCACATCCAGGTAGACGAGTTCCAGGACACCAACCTCGTCCAGTACGAGCTCATGAAGCAACTGGCCGGGAAGTACCGCAATATCTGCGTCGTCGGCGACCCCGACCAGTCGATTTATTCCTGGCGTTCGGCCGACCTGCGTAATATTTTGAATTTCGAGAAGGACTATCCCGATGCCAAGGTTATATTGCTGGAGCAGAACTACCGCTCCACCCGGATGATTCTCGATGCGGCTTCCCATGTAATTTCAGCAAACCGACAGCGCAAGCCGAAGGATTTATGGACGGAAAACGAGCCGGGAACACCCTGCGCCGTCATCGAGACATACACCGAGCAGGAGGAAGCCCAGTACGTCGTCAACGAGATTGACAACCTGGTGCGCCGTGGCGAGGTCAGGCCGGGCGATTGCGCCGTGATGTACCGCACCAACGCGCAGTCGAGAGCCCTGGAGGAGGCATTTATCCGCTACGGTATGCCCTACAAGCTGGTGGCTGGAACCCGATTCTACGAGCGACGCGAGGTCAAGGACATCATCGCCTATCTGCGACTTGTCCAGAATCCCTACGATTCGGTAAGCCTGCTACGTGTCATCAACGTACCCCAGCGTGGCATCGGGCAGCGCAGTCTGGACGAGCTTACCCAGTGGGCACGTTCCCAGGGCGTCCCCGAGTATAAAGCGTTGCAGCTGCTGGCGGCGTCGAGGGACTCCGGAGCTGAACTTCCCTTCAGTTCGCGGACGGTCAAGGTGCTCATCGGTTTCGCCGTGATGATTGAAGACTTCATCGGGAAAAGCCGTGAACTGAACATGGTTGAGTTGTTCGACCAGGTCGTGGAAAACTCCGGCTACCGGCATTACCTGGTGGGACTGGTGGATGGGGAAGACCGGTGGGAGAATATCCTGGAGCTGCGCGGGGTAGCCCAGGAGTACCGCGACCTGCCGCCGGGCGAGGGGCTGATGGCTTTTCTGGAGGGTGTAACGCTGGTCTCGGACGTTGACGACCTTGAGGAGAGGGTCGAGACCGTGACGTTGATTACTTTACACCAGGCCAAGGGGCTGGAGTTCCCGGTGGTGTTCATCGTCGGCATGGAGGACGGCATCCTGCCGCACTTTAAGTCGATTGACGACCCCGCCCAGCTGGAGGAGGAGCGCCGGCTCTGCTACGTGGGGATTACGCGGGCGAAGCAGCGTGTGTACCTGGTGCGGGCGTTCCGCCGCCGCCTGATGGGCTCCAGCGCCGTGAACCGCCCCTCCCGCTTTCTGGCGGACATACCGTCGGAACTGATTACCACCAGCAGTGTTCTGGAGGGTGAGGATAGCTGGGCGAATGCGACTTCCGAGGCCAGGGATAAGAAGGAAGAGCTTAAGGGCAGGGTCGCCGAGTTCCGGCCGGGCGACCACGTTCGGCACGAGCAGTTCGGCGAGGGTGTGGTGGTGAGCTACCAGACCGTCAAGAACGACGCCGAGGTGGTGGTGGCCTTCGAAGGGGAGGGCGTAAAAAGGTTTTTACTGAGTTTTGCCAAGATAGAGAAGGTCTAGGGTTTCCCCGCCTCTCCTTAACCCCCCGCCATACCCGTCATTGCGAGGAGTATTTATTTTACTTTCTTTTCTCTTCCAGCGATTTATTGTATGCTCTGATTCCGAAAACCAAGAAGAAGATTGCGGCTACTGCAAATACAACAGTATTAACGATATCAACGTCCTTTACGGCAAGTCCAATTACTGCGAGACCAAATCCCAATGATACGAAAGCTAGATTTTCTAATCTTTCTTTTTTAGCTCTTTTGTTATCTTCCTCGTGTTGTTCTTTGATTTGCTTACTTAATTCATCAATATCCATGTCCTACCTCCTGAAATTAATGTCTCTAAAAAATATTATATATATTTCGCAAGTGAATACAATTGGGGCTAACACTTAATTTTATATTAAGATATCTTATTTACCCCGCCCCTCGTTTCTTATCTATTCCCACCCTGGCCGCCCAGTATCATTCTCTGCTTATCTCTGAGTCTTGTCACCACCCCACCGAATTCAACTTCATATCTTCCTGCTTTGATATCAGTAGTTAAATGAACAATCATTTCTTTTTTATCGGTGGTTTTGGCGTAGGCTTTACTGCCTGTTTTGGTGGTACATATGCATGCTCCTGAACTTTGACTTCCTTCTCTTTATCAGGCATATAACCTCCTTATGACTATAAATTCAAAGAACTGAATGTAATTAAAAGTATAACTCCAGCGATAAATAGAACCATAGAGACCCTATTTAACCACTTTGTCCAAGTTATAAAAATATTTTTTGTTTTATTATCCTCCTTGATTGCCTTACTATATTTGTTGTCAAGTATTTCTATTTCTTTTAAACTAGATTCTTGGCCAAGTAGAAACGAAAGTAGAGTTGAAAGGATACTTGCTCCAAATGCAATCCAAGAAGTAATTAAAAACCATTTAGTTTGTCCCACAGGATCACTGGCGATTCTCTCAATAAATAATAGTGAAAGCCCAAAAGTGCCAGCTGCTAAAGTCAAGATGTATTTATCATAACTCCTCGAAGCCTCTCTTCCTACATCTATTAGAAAATGTCTCCTTTTAACATAGGCTTCATACAATTCCTTTGTCTCGTCATCCACCACGTTAGCCCTCCAATGGTTGAGTCTTTAACTGCGATGTAATTCTAGTACCATGAACCTTATTTTTCAATACCCTAAATAATTGAGAAGTTATTCTCTCGTTCGCTTGACAAAACGGGGGCGTTTAAGAGGGGCGCAGCCCCTCTTTCTTATTATTCCCCCTTCCCTTCACCGATACCCAAGGGAAGGGGGTCAGGGGGATAGGTTCACCAGAATACAGGGGGTGAGGTAGTGATAAACCCCCTTTGACTCATCAAGTCCAAAAGATTAAACTCTAAAGAAAATGCTGTCAAATCGATGAAAATACTTGACAGCGTACACGATACCGTGTAAGATATTATCAAAATGTCCATTAACATATTAGACAAACAAACGGTCGCCCGGATTGCCGCCGGCGAGGTGGTAGAAAGGCCGGCCTCGGTGGTGAAGGAGCTGGTGGAGAACGCCCTGGACGCCGGGGCGAGTCGAATCGAGGTGGAGGTAAGGGGCGGGGGCATTAATTATATCAGGGTCACCGATAACGGCAGCGGGATTCCGTCGGAAGAGGTCGAACTGGCCTTCGAGCGACATGCCACCAGCAAGATAAAAAGCTCTCAGGATTTACAGAGTATAGAAAGCCTGGGATTTCGCGGCGAGGCGCTGCCCAGTATTACCGCCGTGGCCGACGTTGAGGTGCTCACCTGCGCCGAAAAAGATACCGCGGGGACCTTGTTAGCTCTGGATGGTGGTGTTATCACCCGGAGGAAGAACCAGGCCCGACCCCGCGGTACGACCGTCACGGTACGCGACCTTTTTCGATGGGTGCCGGCCCGGTTGAAGTTTCTGAAGTCGATTCCTACCGAGGGCTCTCGCGTGGCCGATGTCGTTAGCCAGTACGCTCTGGCCTACCCGGAGGTGAGCTTGATGCTGTCGGTCGACGGTAAGGAGAAGCTGAGGACGTCGGGACGGGGCCGACTCATCGACGGTATCATCGATGTTTACGGCGTGGCGACCGCCGGGAAGATGTTGCCGGTCGACTCACCGGAAGGGGAGTGGTCGGCAGGACAGCCGTCTTCTCAGATTAAAGTGACCGGAATGGTCGGCTCGCCGGAGTTGGGCCGGGCCGGACGGGGCTATATGAGCTTTTTTATCAACCGACGCTGGGTGAGCAGCCGGCTGTTATCCTACGCCGTCGAGGAGGCCTATCACGGACTCCTCATGACGGGCCGGCACCCGGTGGCCGTGCTGGATATATCGATTCCCCCGGTGGAAATCGACGTTAATATCCACCCCGCCAAGAGCGAGGTGAAGTTCCGCGACGAATCAACCGTTTTCCGCGCCGTCCAGAGGGCGGTGCGACAGGCCCTGGTGGCGCAGATGCCCGTGCCGAAAATCGAGGATGTGGCTACTTCCTATAAAGCGTCGCCGTACGGACTTCAGCAGCTGTGGGAACTCGCGTCGGGTGAGGAACGGAATGCCTCCACTGTTGAATGCCCGCAGCCTTTGATAGCGTCGCTGCCGGTGCTGAGGGTGGTGGGACAGGTTCTAAGCAGCTATATCGTCGCCGAGGGACCCGACGGACTCTACCTGGTCGACCAGCATGCCGCTCACGAGCGGGTTCGATTCGACTCTATGCAGCGACAGCGCCAGCAGCGCCACCCCGAGGTGCAGGGACTGCTGGAGCCGGCGACCTTCGAGGTTACGCCGCGACAGGGCGCTATTCTTAAGGCGTGTCTCGACGACCTGGCGGAGTACGGTTTTTCTATCGAGGAGTTCGGCGACCGTGCCTATCTGGTGCGGGCGGTGCCGGCCCTGCTGGCCGGGGACGACTGGTCGGCCATGCTGCGGGAGCTGCTCGACGAGCTTTCAGGGGAGTCGAAGAGTCGCTGGGAGGAGCGGATTTTGGCATCGATTGCCTGTCACGGGGCGGTAAGGAGCGGGCAGGCTTTATCTGACGATGAGATGCGGTCGCTGGTCAGGCAGCTGGAGCAGTGTACCAGTCCCCACACTTGCCCGCACGGTCGACCCACCATCGTACGCCTGAGTTCCGGTCAGTTAGAGCGGGAGTTCGGGCGGAGCTAGTGTCATTGCGAGCGTAGCGAAGCAATCTGCCCCCCACCCCTCGTTTCTTATCTATTCCCGCCCTGACCGCCCAGTATCATTCTCTGCTTATCCCGTGAGTTTGTCCCTTCCCAGTTTCCCCCTTTGAAAAAGGGGGACAAAAGGGGGATTTTCACTGGCTTATCCCTTCAGTCCTTACCCCCACCCCCAAAAGGGACGTCTAAGAGGGGCGAAGCCCCTCTTTCATATTATTCCCCCTTCCCTTCACTAATACCCAAGGGAAGGGGGACAAAGGGGGATAGGTTCACCACTCTAAAAAATATCCCCACGCCCACCATTTAGATATCTTTTCCCACCCTGACCGCCCTCGTATCATTCTCTGCTTATCCCGTAAGTTTACCCCACCCATTTTCGGGTATTGACGTCCCTCCTTCGTAAGGAGGGACAAGAGGGAGAATTAAGTTCCCTCCCCCTCGCTCACCCGGTATATCTCGTCCCACCTCACCATGCCTTCTTCCACCAGCCGGCGTATTTTCTTCTGCGCCGGGTTGAGTTGAGGGTTCTTGCCGGTCTTTATCTCCAGTATCACGATTTCCTCGGGGTCGCCCCTGGCCAAACCGGGAAATACTATCAGGTCGATGGGACTGCCGATGAATCTGACCTCGGTGGGGTCGTACCGGAAGTCGGGAAAGTAGGGCACCATCTGCTCGGTGAACTTACCGCCCAGCACGGCGCGACTCTGCACGACGGCGGATTTCCTGGCCTGTTCTATCTCCGCCTGCCACTTCAGTATCTCTGCGTCACGCCACTCGCGATAGCGCTTTTCGAGCTTGAGACGGGCGATGTAGTTGCTCAGGATGATAGCTAGGATAACGACGACTACAGCTACGACGATTATGGTGGCGATTTCCATGACGGGCCTCCTCTTTCAGACCTGCAGGGCGTTTAAGAGGGGCGCCAGCCCCTCTTTTTGTATATTCCCCCTCTCCTGATAACCTCGCCAGGAGAGGGGGACACAGGGGGTGAGGTTTAATTGATAATGTGCTATCACGATGATTTTTAGGAGAATATATCAGGCCGACTTCGGCCGGCTGCTCCCCGGCTTGACCAGCGGGATGCCCTCGGCGCAGAGCGGGCACTTCTCGGGCGGGTAGGTAATTACATCCGTCCGATGGCAGGCAAAGAAAGGGATGCCGAAGTCCATCTTCTCCGTGGAGCGGTCCACCAGTACGCCGATTCCCGCCACCTTGCCTCCCATCTTCTCCACCGCCGTAACGACCCCCCGCAACGAGCCTCCCGTGGTAAGAATGTCGTCAACGACGAGTACCTTTTCGCCGGGGTCGATTGTAAAGCCGCGACGGAATACCATGCCATCGGATTCGTCTTTTTCGGCAAAGATACCGCGTATACCGAGTTGCCGGGCGGTCTCGTACGAAAGGATGATACCGGGTGTGGTGGGGCCGGCCACAACGCTGATACCCTGCCCGCGGAAACGGTCGGCAATCATGGCGCAGAGCTTCTCCGTGTATTCGGGAAATTGCAGGACGCGGGCTTTTTCCCAGTAGACCGGCGAGTGCAGTCCGGAAGTCAGTAGAAAGTGTCCCCTAAGTAACGCTCCCGACTTCTCGAACATTTGCTCGATGTTCTCTGTCATGCGTAACTCCGGACCGTGCCTGATTAATTCCCGGCGCTGGCTATCTGGTTGCCGAGGGGGTACTCGGGGACGACTCCCCACAAGTCCGGCGGCCAGGTAGACAGCCAGGCTTTACCGTGAATATCGGCAAGGTCAACGACCCAGTTGTTATGCGAGTCGTTGCTGTGGTTGCGGTTATCGCCGAGGACGAAGTACTTGCCCTCGGGGACTTTCTTTTTCGGCATGGCGTAATTGGGAGGATTCATAATATAAGGCTCCGCCAGCGCCACGTCGTTAACGTATACGGTTTTGTTCTTTATCTCCACCGTGTCGCCGGGCAGGCCGATTATTCGCTTGATGAAATCCTCGTCGCTCCCGTTGGGCGCATTGAAGATAATAACGTCGCCCCGCTCCGGCTCTCCCACCCAGCCCCAGTAGGCGGCTTTGTTCACCACCACCCGCTGGTTCTCGTAGAAGCTCGGTTCCATGCTGCTCATAAATACTTCATAGGTCTGGACAGTTCCCCTCGCCACGAAGAATATCGCCAGAGCCAGTATTATGGTTATCAGAATTTCGCGTATGAATGTTTTCATCGGGATTTCCCCTCCCGGCTCACGCCCAATTATACCCTATTTTTCTTCTTCCTGCCAGTGCGTGATTTGACGGCCATCGTCACTCTTGCTAAAAATTATCACAGGTATTAGGATAGACAAAGACCGCTCCGGTCAGGGTTCGCTGTGTGTAAAATGATACAAAGACTCTCTACCCTTAAAAACTCTCGACTGTTAACCCGTGTCTTGCTTGCCCTGTTTCTGGTGCTGATTATCTGCGTTGTTTTCGTCGGACTGGATAATCCTACGGGTATCATTATCGGCTGGCTGGCTTTTATGGCGCTGTTTACGGCATGGGTGCGCCGATGGCGTAAAATTAGGTATTTCCTCGTTCTCCTTTTCGTTTCTTTTATAGGTGCCATTGTTTTGTCCGGCCTGTATGTTGAAGTGGCGCTTCCTCTGGCCGGGTGGCTCGGGGGTGTCAACGCCACGCAGAGCACGCCCTGGCGTATTTTTCACGTGATAGTATCCAATCTTATCCTGCTTTTCACCCCGGTAGGTATCTTCATTGGCATCGTGGGTGGTATCTGGCTGGGGATTTCACGACTGGTAGCGCAGCGAAATCGTGGTAGCGCCGGTGGTACTTGACGACCGCAGTGGTTTTGTTTTATGTTATACCAAGATATTCAAGGTATTATCCTCGGGCGTGGAGCGGTAGCCTATGGAAGTAATCACGACATTTCTGCTGGCTGTAGCTGCCTTCGGGATGGGAGCTATCCCGTTTTCCATTCTGATTGGCCGCTGGCTGCTGGGTAAAGACCCCAGGGACTATGGCGACGGCAATCCCGGCGCTTTTAATGTCTTCCGCGCGGGCGGTCATAAAGCGGGCTACTTCGCTATATTCCTGGATGTTGCCAAGGGCGTACCGTTCGTCTTTCTGGCGCATTCGTTGTTTAATTTACCCGGTGTACCTGTTGTTATCGTAGGTATGAGCGCCATCCTCGGCCATGCTTTCTCGCCTTTTCTTCGCTGGCACGGCGGCAAGGCGGTGGCCGTTGCTTTCGGTGTGCTTCTGGCGCTTCCCCAGCACGAGATGTTGCTGGCTTTCATCGCCTGCATGGTACTGGGCGCCCTTTTAATAGAGGTGGATGCCTGGACGGTAATATTCGGGGCGGCTGGTTCGCTGGCCTATATTGCCGTTACGCATGGAAGCTCCTGGGAGACCCTCCTGATGCTCTGCATACTGGCGGTATTCGCCGTCAGGCATTTTTATATTCTTCGTACCTTTCCCGGTTTCCGGGGAAGGCTTGTCCGCTGGCTGCAATCGATAATGCGGGGTCCTCTGTCTATCATCTAGAAAGGCTGTGTTATGTTATATCAGGTGGTAATAGCGGCTGGTCTGGTGGCTTTTCTGGTTAATCTTATTCTTAATTTAAGGAGTCTCAAGAAGCCCAGCCGGAGAAGTAAGGTGCCCCGCCCGGCGCCCCTTATTTCCGTCATGATTCCGGCGCGGGACGAAGAAGCGAATATTGCGAACTGCCTGAAGTCGCTCCAGAAACAGGACTATCCCAATTACGAAGTCCTGGTGCTTGATGATAACTCGACGGACAACACTTCGGAGATTGTCGGTGATATTGCGGCTGTGGACGACCGTATCCGGCTCTTCAGGGGCAAGCCCCTCCCCAATGATTGGGCCGGCAAGCCCCATGCCTGCTACCAGCTGGCGCAGCACGCCCGGGGCGACTGGTTTCTGTTCGTGGACGCCGATACTACCCACGCTCCCCATATGCTGCGCGGCGTGCTCTCCATAGCCATGAAGCTCAAGACCTCCCTCCTTTCCGGCTTTCCCCGCCAGTTGGCTACCTCGCTGCCCCAGAAGATTGTCATCCCAGTTATGTATTTCATCATTCTGGGCTGGCTGCCGTTGTGGTGGCTTCACCAGTGTAAAAAACCGAAACCATCGATGGCCATCGGCCAGTTCCTGCTCTTCCCCAGGGACGAATACTGGAAGATGGGCGGGCATAAGGTGGTACAGTCAAGAATCGTTGAGGATATCTGGCTGGGTATCGAACTAGGCCGTCGCGGTGGCCGCCATGTGGCTATCGACCTGTCCCCGGTGGTCTCCTGTAATATGTACCGGGACCTCGGGTCGACTTGGCACGGACTGGGCAAGTCTATTTATTCCATTGTGGCTATGGCACCGGTAGCACTGGTCGGCTTGGTTCTGGCAGCTTACTTTTTCTATATCGCGCCTTTCTACTGGCTCTGGAACGGGTTTTTTGTGACCGAGATGCCTTACCTCTACCGCGGGA
>CAZCOB010000019.1:0-35109 GCA_964500415.1 uncultured Dehalococcoidaceae bacterium
GTTACCCAGGGTAAGCACTTAGCAGGCGCCCGCACTAGACCACTATGCGACCCCTCCGCAATTACATATAGACAGGCGCAATTCCAACATACTAATTATATTACAATAGAGGAAGATGCTCAATGACTTTTGGCCAGTTTGATTGATGATAAATCTGAAAACTGCTATCCCCGCGCCGCCCCTCGCTGTTATCTATTCCCACCCGTTCGCCCTCGTATCATCCTTGGCTTATCCCGTAGTATCCCCCCGCCCCGCCCCGATTATCTCGCTCAAGTTTTGAATCCCCTCCTCCTCCGTGAACCGCTCGATTCCCTCCAGCACGTCCAGGGAAGCCCGCGGATTGCTGAATGTCGCCGAGCCCACCTGCACGGCGCTGGCCCCCGCCATGATGAACTCCAGCGCATCTTCGGCGCCGCTGATGCCCCCGCAGCCGATAACTGGCACACTCACGGCTCCGGCTACCTCGTAGACCATGGCTAACGCCACCGGCTTTATCGCCGGGCCGGACAGCCCGCAGATGATGTTGCCTATCGCCGGTCGCCTTTTGTTAATATCGATGGCCGTTCCCTTCAAAGTATTGATAAGTGATACGGCATCGGCGCCGGCTTCTGCCACGGCGGCGGCCACAATAGCGATATCGGAAGTGTTGGGGGTCAGCTTGACGATTACCGGCAGGGAGGTGGCCGCTCTGACGGCGGCGGTTACGGCGGCGGCGGAGTCCGGATTGACCCCGAAGGCGGCGCCGCCTACCTTCACGTTAGGGCAGCTTATGTTTACCTCGATGCCGCTGACTCCGGCCGCGCCGTCCAGCTCTTTGGCGAGTCGGACGTAATCATCAATGGTATCGCCGCCGATATTCACGATAATCGGCACCCGCCAGCCCGCCCAGACAGGCGCCTTTTCTTTGATGAGGGCCTTAACGCCGATATTCTGCCATCCGATTGAGTTAAGCAGGCCGGAGGTAGTCTCGAAAAGGCGTGGCTGCGGGTTTCCCTCCCTCGGTGCCAGGGTGGTGCCTTTGCAGACAATAGCCCCCAGTCTTTGAATATCGAATACCTGGCTGTATTCCGTCCCGTAACCGAAGGTGCCGGAGGCCGTCATTACCGGATTGGCCAGGAGCAGGCCTCGCCCGTTCCTGGGAGCTAACTGGATCGATAGGTCTGGAGTCACTTTATTCACCCGCCTGGTTTAGCTTCTGGCTGAAAGCTTACCAGACCCGGCACTGTTGATGCAAATTGGAGTTCTCTGCGGTATTAACTTTCACCGGCAGCCGTGATTGCGGTAAGCCGGGAAATGGGTGTGAACACCTATGTCAACAAGGTATGCGCTTGGTTGTGTGCCTGGTTCGTAGAAGGTACTCTTGCCGGTAGAGGCGTAACTCATGAAGACAGTGCTTACCACGACACGAAAGCCCACGCCCGGCTCCAGAGTCCGTCGACTCCGCGTCCGTTGCCGTCTATCTCAGCAGGAGCTGGCTGACCTGGCCGGTGTTCCCCTAGAGCAGGTGGACTTATTCGAACATGATTTGCCTCTGCCGCTGGACAGCCGGCGTAGAATCCTGAAGGAACTATGGGCCAAAAAAGTCAGGAAGTGACGCATATTACGTCACTTCCTGTTTTTATTCTCTAGCTGGATGCCGTTCAGGCAGCCGGTTTTTTTATGTGTCTTTTTCTGCTTACCGCTATTTATCCATGCTGATTCGGTATCTTTATCTTCACCGGTCTACCTTAGTGCAGGTTCACGTACTGGCTTACCCTCCCCGGAATAGTCCGTTCGATGGGCAGTACGGGGCCGTCGGCCGGCTTAACCTCCAGAGCGAAGCTATCATAAGGCCCGATGCTGACATTACCCGAAGACGGTATGGTTACGATAATCCGGAACAGCTCGTTCGGGTCGAGAAGGTTGTCGGTATTAATCGTACTCAGCTTCTCGATTGTCCAGTTTACCGTCGGAACCAGGTTGTCGGCATCGCTGTAAGAGATAACCAGCGGGCTTATATTTTCCGATGACGGGCTGAAATCAACCGCGCTGCCAGCCTGGGGAATACCCACGCAGAAGTAAATTTCGGTTACTTCGCTATCTACCATCTTTACGACTATGTTGCCCCGGATTTCCACCGTGGCCATGGTCGATTGCAGGCCGGCGTTGACGGCTTCTTTCACCTTCTGCGAGGAGAATAAACCGGCGGAGAGGACCACGTAAGCGAACACCGAAGCCACGATGACGAAGGCGATTAGGATGATAGCCGTTTCCAGGCCGGTAATGCCTTCCTCTTTGTTACGTATTCTTTTCATTACCATCTTAACAAATCGTTGCATTGCGAATCCCTCCTGTTTCAGCTAAAAAATAATGACGCTGCCTCACAGCGTTATCTTATTCATTATTTTCCTGTTGGTTATTACCTGGATAAAACCGTTTATCATTTAGCTTATTCAGGATATCAATAACGCGGTAACTAAAACATAAATATACCCGCCCTCTATATAAATATTTCGTTACAGTTTGCTGCTTTTAAAAGTATGCCGTTAGTTTTCCCCTCCGCCCCCTCGTTTCTTATCTTTTCCCACCCAGGCCGCCCTCGCATCATCAACCGCTTATCCCGAAGGATACCCCCGCCAGTTTCCCCCTTTAATAAAGGGGGATTAAGGGGGTTTTTTCATTGGCTTATCTCGCAGTTTCATTATTAACTTGACTCTTACTATTTGGTGTTTAGAATTTAGAGTTTAGTATTTACCCATTTTCCCCTCTTAATTAGAACTCGTGTTCCATTGTTGGGAGTGATAAAATACTGAAAGTGGTATAATATAAAGAAGAGGTATAACCGCCATGCCTTCAGATGCCATCATCGTCAAAGGTGCCCGTGAGCACAACCTGAAAAACATAGATGTCACCATTCCCCGCGATAAGCTGGTAGTCATCACCGGTGTTTCCGGCTCCGGCAAGAGTTCCCTGGCTTTCGATACTATCTACGCCGAAGGACAGCGCCGCTATGTGGAGTCACTCTCCGCCTACGCCCGGCAGTTTCTCGGTCGGATGGAAAAGCCGGAGGTCGACTATATCGAAGGGCTGAGTCCGGCGGTCTCTATCGACCAGAAAGGGCCGAGCAAGAACCCCCGCTCGACGGTCGGCACTGTCACCGAGATTTACGATTACCTCCGCCTTCTCTTTGCCCGTGTGGGCCATCCCCACTGTCCCAATTGCGGACGCGAGATTACCATGCAGACCGTCCAGCAGATTGTGGATGCCGTCCAGAAGCTGCCGGAAAAAAGCCGTATTATGATTCTAGCCCCTTTGATTCGAGACCGTAAGGGCGAGTATCAGACCGTTTTTGAAGACCTGCGTAAATCGGGCTATGCCCGTGTCCGGGTTGACGGGGAAATCCATGACCTTTCTGAGGATATCCAGCCGCTCGATAAGTTCAAGAAGCACTCCATTGAGGTTATTATCGATAGGCTGGTTATCGGGCAGAGCGGCGACCAGAGCCGTATCGCAGATTCCGTCGAGACCGCTCTCAAGATTGGTGCCGGGGTGGTGCTGGTATCTATCATCGATGGCGAGGAATTGCTCTTCTCGGAGCACTTCGCCTGCGTCCGCTGCGGTATCAGCCTGGGAGAAATCGCCCCCCGCACTTTCAGCTTTAATACTCCTTACGGTGCCTGCCCCGCCTGTACCGGACTGGGCTTCAAACACGAAATTGACCCCGACCTCGTTTTAAACAAAGAACTCTCCGTCATGGAAGGCGCCATCCGCCCCTGGCAGTCCCACAACTGGTACCTCTACCGCGTAAGACCGCTGGCACGGTCTCACAGCTTCTCGTTGACTATTCCCATCAAAGACCTCAAGAAAGAGCACGTAGACATTCTACTCTACGGGGAAGGCGGGGAGGTGCACTCCTATCGCAATCGTTTCGGCAGGATAGTACGCCGCTTCGACGGCTATGAGGGCGTCATCCCTACCCTGGAGCGACTGTACCACGATACGGAGTCGGAATACAGCCGGGCTAATATCGAGCGCTTCATGGTCAATAAACCCTGCCTGGAATGCCAGGGCAGGCGCCTGAAGCCGGAATCGTTGGCCGTCACCATCGGTGGCCGTAATATTATGGATATCACCGCCATGTCGGTCACGCAATCGCTGGAGTGGGTGGAAGAAATCGACCGTAAGGTTCTTAACGAGCGCGAGAAGCTGATTGCCCATCAGATTCTCAAGGAGATTAAGACGCGCCTGGGCTTCCTCGAGGATGTCGGTCTGGACTATCTCAGTACCGACCGCGCTTCGATGACCCTGAGCGGCGGTGAGGCGCAGCGTATCCGCCTCGCCACCCAGATTGGCAGTGGTTTGATGGGCGTCCTCTATGTCTGCGACGAGCCTACCGTGGGACTTCACCCCGCCGATGACTATCGCCTCATTCAAACGATGCAGCGTCTGCGCGATTTAGGTAACACCATACTGGTCGTCGAGCACGACGAGGCTATGATGCGTGCCGCCGACCATATTATCGATATGGGCCCCGGCGCCGGCGAAAACGGCGGCTGGATTGTCGCCACGGGCCCCCTGCCCGATATTATAAACTGTAAAGAGTCTTCCACCGGTCAGTACCTCAGCGGCGCTAAAAAAATTTCCCTCCCCGATACCCGCCGCCCCGGCAACGGTAAGCAACTGGTTATTGAGGGCGCCCGCCAGAACAACCTCAAAAATATCGATGTGTATCTGCCGCTGGGTAAATTCATCTGCATCACCGGGGTTTCCGGCAGCGGCAAGAGCACCCTGGTGGACGAGATTCTCTACCGCAAACTCGCCCAGGTATTCTATCGGGCTAAGGACAGGGCCGGCGACTGCGATGATATTCTCGGCATCGAAAATATCGATAAGGTCATCAATATCGACCAGTCGCCCATCGGGCGTACCCCCCGCAGCAACCCCGCCACCTATACCGGCACCTTCACCCCCGTCCGCGAGCTTTTTGCCACCGTCCCCGAGGCGCGACTCCGCGGCTACGGGCCGGGTCGGTTCTCCTTTAATGTCCGGGGCGGACGTTGCGAGGCCTGCCGCGGCGAGGGCTTTATCGAAATCGAAATGCAGTTCCTGCCGGATGTTACCGTCCCCTGTGAGGTCTGCCACGGCCAGCGTTATAACCGCGAAGCCCTGGAAATCAGATTCAAAGGCAAGAACATCGCCGAGGTGCTGGACATGACGGTGGACCAGGCGCTGGAATACTTTGAGCATTTCCCCAGGTTGAAAAATAAGCTGGCAACGCTCGTCGATGTCGGCCTCGGCTATATTCACCTCGGCCAGCCGGCCCCCACGCTGTCGGGCGGCGAGGCGCAAAGAGTAAAACTCGCCACCGAGCTTTCCAAGCGTTCCACCGGCAGTACACTATATATTTTAGACGAGCCCACCACCGGTCTTTCTTTCGAGGATGTGGCGGCTCTTCTAGAGGTGCTCCAGCGTCTTGTGGATGCCGGTAACACGGTGATTATCATCGAGCACCACCTGGACGTGATGAAAAACGCCGACCATATCATAGATTTAGGCCCCGGTGCCGGCGATAAGGGCGGCCGTATCGTCGCCGTCGGCACCCCGGAGGAAATCGCCCAGGTAGACGCCTCCGCAACGGGGCAATATTTGAGGAGGGTGCTTAAAGGGGAGAGTAAAGTGGGGGTGGAGGGATAAATGGCTGAATTCTTTGAGAATAAAAATCCGAGACAGAAGCTGGAGCAAGCAAAACGTGAATTCCAGAGACTTCAAAATGATTTGACCAGCGATAATATAGAGCACTTCTTTGTGGCTGCATATCATATTATTGACAGTGTAAAAGTAATTGGTACTGTTTCAGCTAAAGACGTTGAAAACCTATATTCAAACCCTGATTTCTTGAAATGCAAATATATATGTAATAAATGTAAACATCCAGTCCTTACGAAAAGTCCGGATGATGAATTCGAAACGTATCGCCGCCCAGCTGCTATATTTGGACAAGTTATATTTAATGAAGTCCCGTTTAATAGTAAACTAGCGTATTTTATAATCGATGATAATGAACAAGTGGGGGTACTAGAACTCGGTCAGCGGATAATAGACTTTTGGCAAAGCTTCTTTATTCAGCATAATATTTAATTATTGAGTTCAGTGTTATCTTTTCCCACCCAGGCCGCCCTCGCACCATTCTCGGCTTATCCCGCTGAGAAATCCCTCTCACTCTCCCTTTACAAAAGGGAGACGACCCATTGTTCAAGAAGTATTGTCCCCCTTTGAAAAAGGGGGACTAAGGGGGATTTTCGCCCCCCCAAAACGGGGCGTCTAAGAGGGGCGCAGCCCCTCTTTCAAATTATTCCCCCTTCCCTTCATCAATCCTCAAGGGAAGGGGGACACAGGGGGATAGGTTCACCACTCTAAAAAATATCCACCTCCCCCATTTCTTATCTATTCCCACCCAAACCGCCCTCGTACCATTCTCTGCTTATCCCGTAAATTAGCCCCGCCCCTGAAAAGCATCATCTTCCCCCTTTCGTAAAGGGGGAATTAAAAGGGGATTTAACCCCTCCGTCATTCTGAGTGAGCGCAGCAATTGCGAGAATCCATGCCCTCCCCACCCCCATATTTATTAGTTACCCTTAAAATATGCTAACATACTCTTACATCGAGTATTTCCACGAGGAGGTAACTCAAAATGGCAGAACGTAAGTACCAAAAATACATCCTTGATAAACTAATAACTCCGCTGGACACGCAGCAGAAAGACAAAGAGATGGCCTATGCCGAAAGGGCCACGCGTGTACTCTGGCTGGAAGATGAGATAATAAAAGGAGCCTCCAGTGTCATTTGCTCATGGTACTGGAAAGCCACGGAGGAAGAGGGCTCCCCCTCTCACGTCCATGATTTCGACGAGGTCCTCGGCTTCATCGGTAATGACCCGCAAAACCCCCACGATTTGGGAGGCGAAGTTGAATTCTGGATAGAGGACGAAAAATACCTCCTCACCCGGAGCTGCCTTATCTTCGTGCCAGCGGGACTGAGGCACTGCCCCCTGCGCGTAACCAGGGTCGAAAGGCCCTTTCTGTTCCTCGCCTTTTCCCTGACCGGCAAGTATGTCAAAGACGGTATCATCCCGGGAATTTCCTGACCGGCCGTTGTCCCCTCTGAGTGCCGCTTTGATACCGGGCTGCCGAATGGGCGTTAAGGAAGGCGGGTAGGTAATTAGTGAAGGTGAAAAGGATGATAAAGTGGTATTATAGCTACATCTATGATTTTCTCATCAGTCGGGATATGAAAAGAAGCGTTGCCGGAAGGAAGGAGACTTTCAATGTCAGAGAATGCAGCGGACAAGGCTTATCAACTGGGGGTGTATTACGAGCAGACTTATAAAGGTTGCAGCCAATCCACGGTTGCAGCTATCCAGGATGCACTTGACATAAAGAATGACGATATTTTCAAGGCCGCAACCGGGCTGGCTGCGGGGGGCGGTATGTGCATTGATGGTAGCTGTGGCGCTTATTCCGGAGCATCCCTGGTGCTGAGTTCGCTGCTGGGTAGAGAAAGAGATGATTTCGCTGACGTTGCCGAGGTTCTATTTAAAAATTTCGAACTGGTACAGAAACTGAGGGATAAGTTTATCCGGGAATATGGCTCCGTACTATGCTACAGTATTCAGACTAAAGTTTTAGGCAGGCCTTATTACCTCGCTGACATGCATGACCTGGATAGGTTTGAGGAAGCCGGTGGCCACGACCCCGCCCACTGCCCGGAGGTAGTAGGAAAAGCAGCTCGCTGGGCGGTAGAGCTTATAACTAAAGAAAATCTTGTGTAAAAGTGTAAATAGCTTCGTTTCGGATAGACAGACGCGTCAGGTTAGCGTTTTTAGTTTATAGGCTTCCCGTTTATTATTATCACGTTGCCCCCGCAGGCTTTCTCCCCCGCCACTTCTGTATCAATCCTACAAATCCTTTGGGCAGATACAGGATAACGACTATCAGGATGATGCCGAAAAGGAGCATGTAGTAATAGGGAAACCTGGTTATCAATATTTCTTCCAGGTAGCCAAGAATACCCGCTCCTATAATGGGACCGTAAAGTTGCCCCAGACCGCCGAAGATAGCCATCAAAACTGGCATAAAAGAAATCAGCGGGTCAAAAGCGATGGACGGGTCAATATATGTCCATCGCGTTGCCATGATTGCTCCGGCAGCCCCCATGAAGAAGGCGCTAATGGCAAAGGTGGTAACCTTCATCAGTGTTACGTTAACACCGGTGTGAGCCGCCGCCTCCTCATTGGCACCGATACTCCGCAGCGCCAGCCCCAGCCTGGAGCGGCTAACGAGGTAGGCTGTAAGCAATCCCGCCGCAAAAATGACCAGAATGAACCAGTAAACAGTTAAAAAGTCTTTGCTGATAACAAACCTGCCTATGGTACCGCATACATGGGCTTCCCACCACAGGACAACATGCTTGATAAGCTGGGATAGTCCGAACGTAAACATGATAAAGTACATGCCCTTTAGCCTTAGAGTTAAAGCTCCGGCCAGAATGGCAAGCATTAAACTGATGATACCACCGGCGATAACGATGACGACCAGGGGTAGTACTTCCCCGAGTATGGCGGCGGTATACATGCCAACCCCGAAGAAAGCCGCCGATGCCAGTGAGATATAACCGGTAGGTCCGGAGAAAATAGACCAGCTTAAAGTAAGGATAACATACACAAGGATGCTGGTTATCATTACGACGCTATAGTCCGAGCTATAGAGCGGCAGGGTAGCTAACAGGATAAGGGGTAAGAAAACTAGCCCTATGAGAAGTGACTTTTTAGATTTAAACATAGCAATATTCATGCGTCTATTTCCCCATAATACCGGTCGGCTTTACCATGAGTAGCAGCATAAAGATAATGTAATAGGCGATTAACCCCAGGCCCGGCTCGAAATAGGTTACTATGCTGCCAATAAGACCGAGTACAAAGCCCCCGATGAAACTGCCGGAGATACTGCCCAGTCCACCCAGCACAACCACTATAAAGGCGATGGCCGTATATTCCAGGCCCATGGTTGGTGAAATCGTATAGGTGATGCTGACCAGTGAGCCGGCGAAGCCGGCCATCAAGGCACCGAGACCGAAGCATATCGCCAGCATGCTATTTATGTTTACCCCCATGAGTCTGGCGGCCATCGTGTCTTGAGCCGACGACCTGATTGCTTTGCCGATACGGGTACGGGCGACAAAGAAATAAAAGGCTAAACTGATAACTACCGCAAATGCCGGGGTTAACAACCGGTTGGCACCAAACGTTGTTCCGGCAAAATGGACGGGAAAAGATAGAAACTCCAGCCCCCTTACAAAAGGACCCCATATCAGTAGAGCTAGATTTTGAATGATAAACAGAAGGCCGAAAGAGGCCAGCAGCGAATTACCCTCGGCTTCGGACGGCGATTCTGCCGAGACCCTGATACGGGTAAACATGGTCCTGTGGAGAAAGAAACCTATGATGAGCAGTACCGGACCGCAGATAACCAGCGAAACCAGGGGATTGATGCCGAATATCGTGTGAAGCGACCAGGTGGCGAAAGCCCCGAGCATGATAAATTCGCCGTGAGATACGTTCAGCACGCGGGCGACGCCGTACTGCAGACAGAATCCCATGGCGATTACGGAATAAATACTGCCCGTTAGTAAACCGTCAACTACGATGTTTAGCAGTGTCACCATAACGATATTGACTTTCTGCCCTTGGCAATAACGTGCGCAGGCTGCCTGAAAGGCTCAGGATGAGTTCGCTGTCCGAGGCGATCCCTCCTAGAAGATGCTTTAATACACCTCCCAGGCAGCCTGCTTACAATATTAGCTTTATATTATTACTGCGTCTTTATATTTTACTGTGTCGGCCACGCTGGCTTCGGATATATGATTTCCGCGGTAGATTTATCCTTCGGGCAGATGACTTCAAAGTAGCCATCTTGCCACTGACCAACCAGTCCGGCATAAGCCTCGGTTGCCGGTACGTTGTTCTCCCACCACCATAGCCCGAAATCAGTTTCGAACTTCTCCGTGGCCAGTATATCCCTTATCTTGCTCTGGTCGAGGGTTCCGGCCTTCTCGATAGACTGCTCCAGGGCCTGCAGCGAAGACCAGTAAACCGGGAGCCCCCAGTACTCCATACCATCCATACCCGTGATGGCGAGCCGTTTTTCCTCCAGTTCCGCTGCTCGCGGACTCTGTTTTCCGTTCCAGGCTCCACCGCCGATGACTCCTTCGATTACCTCATCACCGAATATACCCTTAATCACACCGATGTAGATACCAACGGTGGCGAACCAGACCTTGGGATTGAAGTCAATTTCCATTGACTGTTTAATACCCAGGAAGCTCTCATCGGGATAGGACATGGAAAGAAAAGCATCCACGTCAAGTGCCTTGGCTTCTCTCAACAGGGGAGACAGGTCCTTGGTCCCGGGCGGGAAGCTCTTGTACATAACGATGTCAATTCCCGCCTTGCGGCATTCCGTGACCGTCGTGGACGCATTTTCTACGCCGTGCAGGTCTTCAAAGTAGATTACCGCCGCTGTCTTCACTCCCTTTTCCAGCATAATTTCAATCAGTGGAGGTAGCTGATGCTGGGCGTCCTGTATCGTGGGGAAGACGTAAGGCATGCTGGGCAGGAATTCCCGGAGTGTTATCGAACCACCCTCAGCCCCGATGAGTATATACTCGTATTTGTTGGCTATAGGGGCGGCCGCAAAAAGCTGTCCCGTACCGACAGGCCCCATGACAAAGTCAACCTTGTCCTCCGTTATCAGCTTCTCCAGCAGTTTGACCATCGTGCCGCGGTCACTTTTATCATCATATATAAGCGGCTTTACGGGTAATTTCTTTCCGTACTCTTCCACGTATATGCCGCCCTCGCTGTTGACCTCGTCAATCCACATGCTAAAGGCCGGGTCGAATGATGTTTGTCCGATAACGGCAAGCGGACCGGAGAGAGACCTTGCCGCACCAAGGACGATTTTATCTTTTTCTGGTGGTGGCGCTGGTTCTGGACTCGGCGCTGGCGCTGGCTCGGGACTGGGTGCCGGTTCTTCTTCGGCACAGGAGGCTACGAAGGATAAACTTGCCAGCAACAAGACCATACAGGTGACGACCAGCAGTGTCAGGACTTTTTTCCCTTTCATTGGAAACCTCCTTGTTACTTAGTTTCCTCTTTCCTGATATATTACACGTTTTTCCTCATGCCATCCCAATCACCCCCTTCGATATAGTATTATCTGTTTAACGCCTGCTCTATCTCTAGAGAGACTCGAAATTTCCGTTTTACCTTCCTTGGCGATGTAACTTCGCAGATATCACCTCTTGAGTATATGTATGGAGACTGCCCCGGACTCCAGGCCGGTAACTTCCCCACCGATAACGTGGGCCAGGGCGACTTTAGCACCGGCTACCTGACGGTCGCCGGCCTCGCCCCTCAGCTGCCAGACGAGTTCGGCTATTTGGGCCGCGCCCGAGGCACTTACGGGATGCCCTTTCGATAGCAGGCCCCCGCTTACGTTCACCGGGATTCTCCCTCCAATTTCGGTAGCTCCATCTTCAAGCAGACGCACTTCTTCGCCGCGCTGGCAGAAACCCAGTTCTACGTAATGCTGAAGTTCGTTGACCGCAAAAGCATCGTGGAGTTCACAGACATCGATATCCTCGGGACCGAGGCCGGCCATTTCATAAGCGTTGTTGACGCACTTATAGGTCATGTCTGAGAAAGTCATGTCTTCCCAGCGGAACGAATAATCCCCGCTTTTCAATACCGAAGCAGCTATAAATACTGGCTTATTAGTATAACGCTTTACCAGGTTTTCGGAAACGAGTATAACCGCGGCGGCTCCGTCGGTGGCCGGACAGCACTGGAGCAGGGTAATCGGCTCACAGATGGGGCGGGAATTGACGATTTCTTCAATGGTAAGCTCTTTCCGGTACTGCGAGTACGGGTTCAGGCATCCGTTGCGGTGGTTCTTTACGGAGACCCGGGCAATCTGTTCCAGAGAAACATCGAACATATCCATATATCTTCTCTGCGATAGAGCGAATCTGGCTACCATGTTCATGCCCAGTTCTCCGGTGATGTCACCCTTGGCCGGCGGTATCAGCTTGCCGGCTATCGGACTGGTCGTCATGGATTCAACGCCGATGACTATGCCTGTATCGTATAGTCCGGAAGCGATATCCCACCAGGCTTTCCTCAAAGCCGTAGCTCCGCCGGCGCAGGCATTCTCGATATTGGTCAGTTCGATGTCGGTAACGCCTATCTCACCCAGAACAGCCTGCCCGATAACCATGCCCCCGTAGAGGTTGGCGCAATAAGCGAATTGTATATCCCGGGGATTGATGCCCGCATCTTTAACGGCCGCCCGGGCGGCTTCACCCCCGAGCTGGTAGGGCAATTTATCCGGCAGCTTCCCGAATACGGTGCTGCCTGCCCCGATAATAGCAACTTCTCTCATATTTTCAAATTCCTTTGCCTTTTCCAGAAGGTCTGAAAACGTACCCTGTTACTTCCTTTTCTTCTTCTTCCCAGAGCTTTTCAAAGTGTAAAACCATGTTCATCCCTGTTTCCAGGGGATACTCCTGCCAGCCTCTAATCTGGCTGAATATCTTCACTCCCTCAGGAAGTTCTATCCAGCCGATGGTATAAGGAGGCTCGAAGTGCTCGCTCGGCATATGTACTATGGTATAGCTGTAGAGTTTACCCTCGCGGCTCAGTTGCACTGTCTCCAGGTCGTTTCCCAGGCAGTTCAGGCAGGCTTCTCTCCTGGGGAAAATTATCTGCCCGCACTGCTGGCACCTGGCTCCCAGCAGGACACCCTTCCCGGAATTCTCTTCAAACAATCCCTCCCGGAATGGAACTCTGGTTTTCATGCAATTCTCCTCGTCCGTTTCTTGGATGGTAATTTCAGAACTATAGCTCTACCTCCTTGAGGTCGTCGGCTATTATCAGCACGGGTTCGGTTACGGTCTGAATATCATCGGGCGTTAATCCGGGGGCTGTCTCTTTGAGAACCAGGCCGGCAGGCGTGACCTCAATAACGGCCATGTCGGTGACGATGAGAGATACGCACCTGCATGCGGTTATCTCGTACGTGCATTTATTGACGACTTTAGGGCTGCCGTCCCTCGTCGTATGCGTCATGGCAACGATGACTTTTTTCGCACCCACCGCCAGGTCCATGGCACCGCCGATGCCCGGCGGAAACCTTCCGGTCCTTATCCAGGCGACGACGTCTCCATCGTAATCGGCCAGGTTCCCTATCGCCCAGTTAGCCAGGTCGCCCTGCTCGGATACCTGCATGGCTCCGAGCACACTCAGGTCGATATGGCCGCCCCGTATCATGTCGAAGGCCTCGTCATGACTGAAAAAGCTCATCCCCGGTGCGGGTGTGACCGGTTGGAAGCTCGCATTGAACAGGTCCCAATCCGCTTCCTCCAGCGAAGCCGTGGCGCCGTATCCCAGTCCGCCGTTTTCGGTATGGAATAATACCTCTCTACCTTCGGCCACGAAGTTGCAGGCCAGACTTGGTATGCCGCCGCCCAGATTCACCACCATCCCGTCCTCGAACTCCCTGGCAACGCGTATGGCTATCGTTTGCTCGTCCATCCGGTTCTGCGACTTACTCATGCTACTCCTCGGCTATCTTTTCACAACCCGGTCGACATATATCCCGGGGGTGACTATCGTTTCAGGTTCAAGGTCTCCCAGATTTACAATTTCCTCTACTTCGGCCACGGTTACAGTTGCGGCCCCGGCCATGGTCGCATTAAAGGTGCGTGATGTACCCCGGTAGACAAGATTACCGTACCGGTCGGCCTTATACGCCCGGATAATACCGAAATCAGCCTTGAGGGCGTGTTCCAGCAGATAGTCCTGACCGTCGAATTGCCTGACTTCTCTCCCCTTTTCGAGGTATGTTCCCGTGCCGGTGCGCGTGTAGAAGGCGGGAATACCTGATTTGGCCGCCTTTATCCTTGCCGCCAGCGTTCCCTGTGGTACGAGTTCTATTTCAATATCCTGCCCCTCCTGCAGGGCGCTGACAATAGGGAAAGGCTCTTCCATGCGATAAATAGCCATGGCCGGGACGGAAGCCACCAGTTTGCGCACCTGGCCGTTTTTCAATAATAGCGAGCCGTCGGCATAGGAATCCGGCACCTGCATCGTTCTGGCTGCCGTCTTCTGAGCCAGGATACCGAGAGCCGGGGCATTACCGATGAGGGTCAGGTTTTTAACCGGCAGCTTGGATAAAGCCCGGAATAGCGTGGACGGCATGCCGCCGACGCAGCCGAAGCCCCCGCACATGATGACGGCGCCGTCGAAAACATCGGCTAAGGCCTCCCGGGCGCTGGCAGCGATTTTATCCATTCACCGATACTCCCGGCCAGTGACCGAAATAGTCAAACGTCTCGTAACTGGCTGTCGGCCACGTGCCGTAAAACTCTAGAGTCTCATCACTGGGTTTCTTTTTCGCCCATTCCTTCTCAAACTCGGCGTATCGCTTGCCCCTTTTCTTTCTATCCTTTCTTTCTTGCTCGCGTAAAGAGTTAGTTTTTTCCTCATCTGGCGAGAATCTTATCTCATCATAGATAACTTTATACACATTCCTGGCGGCCCAGTGTGATACGGCCCCTTTCTCCAGGTCTTTCATGACGAGCGACGGGTCGCGTTCAATCGGGTCTCCATAACCGCCGCCGCCGCCGGTGCCGCCGGCGACCAGGTCGCCTTCTTTGGTAGGCTCGGCCACACAGGGGTATCCCCTCATAACATAACGGCCCTTGATTGCCTGTTCGTGGTAGAGCATTCTGGCCGAACTCGGTATACTCGGGTCTGAATTTCGCAGCATCTCATTCAAATTGGAACCGGAAATCGCCAGGAAGGGTAATGCGGGGACGCCGTAGCCGCCGAAGATTCCCTGGGATAAAGTTATTTTAGAGCCGAAGCCCCAGGTGCCCAGGGCGGCATTGGGTACGGCGTGGATTTTAACGGCATAATCCATGCCGACACCTCCCCGGTATTTGCCATGGCCGCAGGTATCCTGGTGGAAGCCGCGATACAGGTAGAGAAACGGCAGGTGCGATTCCAGGCTTTCGACTTCGCCCGGTTCCGAGGTCATTGGAGCGAAGTATGCCCCGGCCACGTCCACGCCGTCTTTATAGCTTCGAGCGCCGAATCCGATGCCGTTCATCTCGGCCCCCGCATCGGCGAATGCCTCTCCGTACTGGTTGACCCCTCCGTAAGACAGGGTATCGAAACCACGGTTACCGGCGCATTCGGTTCTCTCCGGGCTGGCGGCGTAGATTACATTCTGGAGCACGTATTGCACGGCCAGAGAACCGGCTTCATGGACATAAGCGCAGCCGGCTTTAGGAGACTCGCGGCTGGCATTAACGATGGTGCCTTTCGGCATCTTAAACGACATGGGTTCCAGAATACCCGAATTGTGGGGTAAATCATAGAACAGGTGGCCCAGTAAGTACACCGTGTTTACCCCGATGACCCCTATTCCCGGAGAATTGGCCACGCGGTCCGTAACTTCAGGTGAAGTACCCTCGTAATCGAAGTACAGGTGGTCGCCTTTCTTCTCCAGTGTAACGGCAACTTTCGTCAGTCGCTGGAATATACCGACGGCGTCGATGAACTGAACAAAGCTGTATTTACCATCGTTCCAGGTGCTGATACGCATCCGGGTAGCTTCGCCGGTAATTTTAATGACATACCGGAGAATACCAATCATGTACTCCGGTGATACCTTCTCGATAACGGGTAGTAAGCGCTTCTCGGCTATCCTCAAACAGGCCATCCTTGCCTTAATATCCAGGGTCATGGCACGCGGGTCCCGCACCATGTGATTAAAGTAATTGAGGACGTCCTCCTTCAGTCGGTAATTCTCGGCAATCTTCAGGGCGGGAACCTGGAGTCCCTCGTCATACATGCTCCTTGAGCCGGTAGGCATACCGCCGGGTTCGCAGGCGCCGCATTCCCCGGTATGGACGACGGCGCCAACCCAGCAGATGAGCTTATCTTTGTAGAATATCGGCGCGTATATTCCCATATCCGGAGGATGGGTGCCGCGGATATAGGGCGAGTTGCAAAAGAAGGCGTCCCCCGGCTTGACGCCGACGCTCGGGTCGTTCAGCCAGTACTTCATGATATACTTGACGTCCGTAGAACCCAGCACGGAATGAAAATACAGGCCGGAGGCGCAGACGGCGCTGTCCCCGGTCCTGGTATAAATAGCACAGGCCGTATCCCCCCAGCGGCATCCCGTACTGGCGCCGAGTTTGACGAGGGTTTCATTACCCTCGGACGTTATTGTATGCAGCTTATGAAGAAATATTCCTGCCGAAGTGGGCTCGATATCCTTCATATTTTCGAGTTCTTCCTCGGTTGGAGGCTCTGGATGTAATCGTTTGCTTATTTCATAGTCGATAGCGCCTGGCATTTCCGTCCTCCTCTGTGTTATTCAAACGTCGTGAAAACTAATGATTATAGGCAATCATCCCGTAGAGTTCCGGGGCCATCGTGAACGTCCAATCGGGCTCGATGACAACCGTGGTGTTTTCCGATTCTATTACCGCCGGGCCTTCGATTACGTTACCCGCCCGCAGCAAGTCCCACTGGTAGATGTTCGTTTGCTTGAATCCGCCGAGTTTCTCCCAGTAGGCTTCTCTCTGTCCCTTGAGGGCGTCTTTAGGCGTTTTTGCTCCCAAGACATCGTGCTCGCTCAGCATGAAGTGTGGCAGCGTCAAATAGACGAAGAGGCGGTATGTCTCAACTTCCACGCCGCCCTGGGGGAAAGCTGCCTCGGCGCTGTACAGCCGGCTGAACTCTTCCGTGAAGCGGTCGCATATCTTTCTCACGTCTTCGGTGCTTTCTATAAACAGGAGCGGTGATTCTACCGGGGTGTAGCGCCACTGCATGCCGTATCTCATCTCAAGCTCCAGCCGGAAGGCTGCCTGTTCCTCTTTGAATCCCTCGAGGATGATATCCCTGACGGCCAGTTCTCTTAGTTCGTTGACGATAGAGTTGAACATGTCGAAATCGGAAAAGTAGGTGCCCTTGGCATAGTCGAACAGTCGGGTATTCCTCGATTTTTCATAGCTGTGGACAACATCCAGCGTGGAGGCGCCGTAGGCCCCCGCCACCGAGGATATCGGCGGGACAATAATTTTTTTCATTTCTCCGCCGATGGCTACCCCGCAGCAGTGTCCCGGGCCGGCACCGCCTCCGGCGAATACCGTGAATTCCGAAGGTTCGTACCCTTTAAGGGCCACCTCCTTGAATATCTCGTTGCCCATCCTGGCATCGACGACTTTCTTAATCGTCATGGCCGTGGTAACTTCATCCCACCCGAATTTATCGCCCAGCTCTTTCATGGCATTTACTGCCTTTTCTTTATTCAGTTTGAATTTACCGCCAAGGAAGTAATCCGGATTGACATAGCCCAGAACAACATCGGCATCGGTAACGGTGGGGTGTTCGCCGCCGAGGTCATAGCAGGCCGGGCCGGGCATGGAGCGGGCGCTGGCCGGTCCGACCTCGAGGCGGTTGCCGAGTAAAGGGTTTATCCAGGCTATGGAACCGCCGCCGGCGCCGATTGACGCAATTTTTATGGCGGTTAGTTGAGTCCGCCACCGGTCAACGGTGGGGTAGAGGTCATAATGAGTGATACTGCCGTCGGTAATGAGTCCGATGTCGAAGCTGGTGCCGCCGGTATCGCAAAAGACCACGTTCGGCAGTCCGATGCCGCTGCATAAATGGGCGGCCCCGCACAGCCCGCTGACCGGACTGGCCCCGTAGGTGGCGATTGCCTTCGTCCGGGCTACCTTGGCACAGCCGCCGACGTTGTCGCAGAGAAGCAGGGGTTTTTTATATCCCTTGTCCAGGAGGTCGCTGCATAAAGCCGATATCTGCTCTACGAAGCCGATGTGGATATAGGCGTTGACTATGGCCGTCATCGTCCGGACGTATTCGCCTTCCTTGGGTGAAATTTCAGACGATAGTATAATAGGCATATTGCCCAGGTAAACTTCGGGGAATTCCTCTTCGATGATGGCCCTTATCTGTCTTTCGTGCTCCGGATTTATAAATGACCACAGCAGGCTGACTACAAAACCGCGTACGCCCTGGTCGACCAGATATCTGAGCTGTTCCAGGATATCCTCTTTTACCAGCGGCATGACGATATTGCCGGCGTAATCGATTCGCTCCTTGACACCTACCACCAGGTTCCTCGGGATGAGCGGCACCGGCTTTTCAATCGAGGTAACGTCCTGAACATCTGAAGCGGGCAGGCCGTCCGCCCATTGGCGTCCCCTCCCGATGAAGATGGTATCTTCAAAGCCGCGCGTGGTAATCAATCCCAGTTTGGGTCCGGTATGCTCGATAAGTATATTGGTGCCGATGGTAGTGCAGTATTTGATGACATCCGTATCGATGAGGAATTGCTCAAGCGTTTGACCGTCTTTCTCCGCGCACTCTTCAAGCCCCCTGACGAATCCTACACCAAGTTCATAAGCTGTTGTCGGCACCTTGGTGGTAACGTATTTATCCCCTTTAGCCACAAAGAAGTCCATAAACGTGCCGCCGACATCAACGTTGACGATATATTCCATTCTTCTCCTCCTGCGTTACATTCCAGTCATTTTGCATCCTGGTTATTAAATTGTGGAAGGGCTCTAAAGGCATATCGTACGGGATTTCCCCTTCGCTGACATAGAAAAACCCGGTTGGCTTATGGCTCCTCACGAACTGACTGATGACGGCAAACTGGCTCTCTGATTCGTCCGGATTCTCTACCCGGAGCGGCAGGCCGAATGCAATTTTCAGAGAACTGGATAATTCGTGCAAATGTGTCATGTCATCGGGACTGACTTTTCTGCCCAGCAGTATGAGTCCGCCCGGTCGTATCATGCCGGATAATTCGCTGATAAAGTCCAGCTCGATGTTCTTCATAATAAGTGCCGGAGGGCAGTTATAGTACTTGATAAGGTTGAATAGCGTTCCGTAGACGTCGGTATATGGCTTGCGGTGGGCCAGCAGTGCATCACGGTAGCTGTTATCAAGAAGGTCTTCCCGGAAAAACACCGCGTCAACCCTCGTCTCACATACACTTTTCACCAGTTTTGTAAGCAGGCTGCCGACCTGAGGTATTACACTCTCGATCTCATTGTTGCTGTCGCCCGTCAGGGTCTTCACCAGCGTACAGGGCCCGGTAAGAATACCGATGACGGCAACGTCTTTGCCCTTGGACATGGCGATGCGTTTGGTGGTTTCCAGCAATACCTGGATACGGCTGCTTTCTTCCGGATTTACTTTATCCGGTTCCAGTTGACTGCCGCCCGTGACTCTCGGAGAAGCGTAGTCATCGGGCCATTCCAGTTCGCAGCCGCATAACCCGGCTTCGATGGTAGTATCGAAGTTGTTGATAATTCCGTCATAACTGAAAAGCTCACCGGCATCTTCCAGCGAATGGGTATAGTAGCTGGCGTCCGACGTCATTTCCTCCAGGGGCATTTGCGCCAGTTTGGCGGTAAGACCGTAAACGAAAGGAACAAACACCGGTCTTTCGCTGTTCAGCAATTTAAAGGTATTTCTGAAGGCGGTTTTTGAATTCATTTCTTTTGTTCGGCAGTTCTTTCCTTCAATTTATCGATATCGAGTTCTATATCGGTAACGATAGGGTGGCCTGGCGGCAGATATTGCGCCGTTATCATGGCTCCGCATTCCGGACAATAAAATTCAACCACTCTCATGAAGTCCGGGTCAGGGGCGTAAGAGATTGCGGCGGAATCCCCTTTGATAGGAATCGGCGGTCCGTAGATCTCGTCGGCCGGTCTTTCGTAGACCAGGCAGCCCTTGAGGTAGGATTCCCGGGCCGGATGTATTTCTGCGTGGCAGCGGCTGCAGCACCACATCTCCTTGTCCAGGTCGATTTCTACCGTTTCGGTTATTTTCATCTTTGTCATGATTAAGCCTCCCCTAGAACGCCGTGCGAGTATTCGCCGATATAATACGACTTATCGGCCGGAATAATATACGTGGTATCTTTAGCCTCGACAACTG
Source organism: uncultured Dehalococcoidaceae bacterium (assembly GCA_964500415.1). Taxonomy (GTDB): domain Bacteria; phylum Chloroflexota; class Dehalococcoidia; order Dehalococcoidales; family RBG-16-60-22; genus JAFGPF01. The sequence continues at coordinate 20,087 of CAZCOB010000019.1, forward strand.
CCGGCCCGACGACCTTATTGCCCGGCACCAGTAGCTCCCTATCATAAATAAGGGTCTTGCGGTAACCTGCCCCCGGCGACCAGAAGACTTCCCGCTGCCCCTTTAGAGCACCACCGGGGTCTTCACCGGCCAGGGGGCTGGCTGTTAGTTCGTAGTGAGGCATGGATACAACGGCATTGAGGATAATGGTGGAAATGGTAACTTTAGCTGGCCCCTTTCCACCGGGGTTTGTGAATCCGGCGCACAGTTGTTTTACATCTTCCTCGGAGTCGAGCCGTGTCTTTTCCAGCCTCACATTGTATTCCGATAGGTCACCATCCCCGATGAACTCGAGATAACAGCCGGCGTTGTCCGCCGAGAAACCCTCCCCCTCGATGTCTCTTCTGGCTGCACTCATCAACTGTGCCACAACCTCATTAATCTTCTTGAAGTCCGTTAAATAATTGACCCCGTCGAAGAGAGTGAGCGGTAAATATTTCGAATAGCGATGCAGCAGATCCGTTGTCGAAAAACCAAAGGCGCAGAAAGTTGAAGCGTAGGGACTGGTTAGAATCCGGCCGAATTTCAAACCGCTGGTAAAGCCGGCATAGCGGGTCGGGCCGCCGCCCCCGTATGCCACCAGGGCAAAATCGCTCAGATTATCCCTCTCGATGCCTTTCTCTTTCAGAAACGCCAATATCTCTTTTTGGATATTTTTTTCCGTGGTTTCTTTTACCAGGCAGGCCGCTTCCTCCACGTTAATTTTCAGAGGGTCGGCTATTCTTCTCTTGATTGAGGAAATCGCCTTATCCTTGTTCAGCTTAACCTTACCGCCGAGGAAATTATCGGGGTCGATAAAGCCCAGAGCAACGTCGGCATCGGTGACGGTCGGCTCCGTACCACCGCGGTTAAAGCAGGCCGGGCCGGGGCTGGCGCCGGCGCTCCGGGGTCCGACCTGGATGCTTCCGGTACTATCCAGCTTTACGATGGAACAGCCGCCTATCCCTACCGAACGGGTAACAATCATGGGGACACTTACCGGGAGGTCGGCAATAACGGGTGTCAGCATGTAGTTATGGCTGCCGCCGCGGATTATGCCGATGTCCAGGCTGGTGCCCCCCACGTCGGCGGCGATTACCTCGGTAAAGCCGTGAGCCTTTCCCACCAGCTCGGCTCCAAACACGCCTAAAACGGGGCCGGAAGAATAAGTATCGATAGCCCTTGTTTTAGCAACCCGGGCGGTACCGCCGTGCGAATGCCCAACCATCAGGGGCCTTACATAGAGATTCGTCCTCAGGTCATCCTCCGCCCGGTACAGATACCTGACCATAGCATCGTGGATATACCCGTTGATTACCGCCGCATTGGTACGGTAAAAAGCATTCGGCTGGTCGGAGATGTCAGAAGACAAAAGCACCCTGATGCTCCCTAAGAAATAGCTGGGAGATTGTTCCTTGATAATAGTCCTTATCCGTTTTTCATGTTCGGGATTAATGTGTGAGTTGTTAAGACTGATGACAATGGCACGGGCTCCCGCATCAATCAGATTTTGCATTTTGATAATCAGGTCTTCGGTATCCACAGGCTTTACTACTTTGCCTTTATCATCGATTTTTTCATTTACCTCGTCAATCATGTCCCTGGCAACGAAAGAATATATCGGCTCTACGAGATTTGCATTATCGGCATATAACGAGTCTTTGAATCCCTGACTGACCAGCAGCCCGATTTTCGCCCCCACTCTCTGAATTATGGTGTTGACACTGACCGTTGTCGAATACCTGACGATATCGGTATCGGCCAGCATTTCCTGTACCGATACTCCAAATTGCCGGGCACCTTCTCCTATACAATCTGCCAGACAGACCGTCAGGTCGTGGGGTGTTGTCAAAACTTTAACTGTTCTCAGGTCTCCGTTATGGGTGAAAAACCCGTCTGTGAACGTACCCCCGGTATCGACCCCAATCATGAATGCCATTTCAAATCCTCCCGCTATCGTGAATCTTAAAGACCTTCAATTGCTTGATAAACATATATATCATATAATGAAAAGTAGTGTCAAGTGTAACAATCTCAAATTTTACGCTATCAAATATTATTTTCATTGAACACGCGTTAGCTGTTTGTTAGAATATTGCAGAAATTTGTCGGTTGGTTCAGTTAAGGAGATATTGTGAGCGCTCGTTCGGAAAGGCTGGACTCCCTGGCCAGGCGTCTCAGGGTTCAGGCAAATGACCTGAGATTTGATAACTTCCTTTCTTTTATATACACCTTTGAAATAGTTAATAAGTATCTGGACAACGAACTGAGGAAATCCGGTCTTAACCGGACACAGATGAGTATCCTGCATATCCTGATAGCACGTGGCGGCACTCTCATACCGACCGAACTAAGTCGCCGGATTACGCGCTCCAAACATGCCACTACCAGAGCCGTCGATGGTCTTGAGACGCTGGGGCTGACCAGGAGCACCCGGACCAAACGTGACCGCCGGCTCAGGAGAGTTACCATTACCGAAAAGGGCCTGGACCTGGTGGAGCAGACCATGACTCTCAGGCACCAGATAGGTTCCCAGGCCATGCAGTGCCTTGACCAGGAAGAGGCAGAGGCATTTCAAACCATTTTAAAAAGGTTCCGGAAGCACGTGCTTCAGCTTATGGGAGAGTCCTGAGATTACCCTTGATATTCGGCATGGTTTTCATCGTTTCCACGGGACGCGACGGAGGTGAGAACACTAACAGTTTGGTGAGGGGGTCAGGGGGTGAGTTAACTAAAAATCTCCGCCCACGCTCGCACCCGCGATAAAACCCCGCTTTTATCAATAATTGTTTTTCCAAATCAATTCACACTTAAAAAGTCAACCCTTCATTGTCACAATTTTACACTCAACTTTCCCCACTGTAGCAAATAAAACAATTGCATTTACCATAACTCTGAAAACAATTCAAAGCCGTTCCTCCCCCGTCCCCCCTCGAATTGTTTCCCTTTAAAAATTTTGCGTTGTCCTTTTTCCCGGATGTGAGGTAGATGACCAACTGTGATAAAATAATGTCGAGATGATTCCCGTCAAGCTGAAAATGCGCAACTTCATGTGCTACCGTGATAACGTTCCGCCGCTGGACTTTACCGGTATTCACCTCGCCTGCCTCTCCGGCGACAACGGCAACGGTAAATCGGCCATCATCGATGCCGTGACCTGGGCGCTATGGGGGAAAGCCCGCGCCAGCAGTGACGACGACCTTATCCATGCCACCCAGATGGAAATGGAGGTAGAGTACGATTTCTCCGTTGGGGGACAGCTTTACCGCATCATCCGCAAGCGCTCCCGCCCCAAGAAGAAGACCGGCGCCGGACAGCCTTCCCTTGAATTCCAGATAAGCACCGGCAACGGCTTCCGCCCCATCACCGGTAATACCATCTCCCAGACACAGGGGAAAATTATAGAAATCCTTCATATGGACTACGATACCTTTATCAATAGCGCCTACCTGCGTCAGGGACACGCCGACGATTTTACCCGTCAGGCCCCTTCGAAACGAAAGGAGGTACTGGGCAATATCCTCGGGCTTTCCATCTATGATGACCTTGAAGACAAGGCAAAGGTACTCGCCAGGCAGCACGAATCGGACAGCGCTCAGCTGGAAAATACCATCAACGAAATCAATAACGAGCTAACGCGCAAACCGGACTATGAGTTAGGGTTGGAAGAAGCACAGGGCAACCTCTCCCGCATTAATGCGATAGTCGGTGAAAAAGAGACGGTATTAAACGGGTTAAGACAGAAAAAAGAAGCCCTGGAGAACAGGAAGACGCAGCTTGATGAACTGGAGATACGCATCGATACCAGCACTCGTGACCTCCGGCGTTGGGAAGAGCAGGCTGCCCAGCATGCTTCCCGGATAAAAACTTATGAGGAGGTAATCAGTCGGCGGGAGGCCGTAGAAACGGGCTATGCTCAATTTATCCAGGCCAAAAAAGTCAACGACGAATTCGAACGGAAGTTTCGGCAGTCGGTCAGCCTTGACAAACAGAAAGAACAGCTCGAACGGAAGATAGATGCAGCGAGGAACGAACTAATCAGCAGGCACGCTCTGGTACAGCAGGAAATCAGTCGACTGGAGGAAAAAGCAAAGAAACTGCCCGAACTAAAAGAGCAGCTTAATCGGGCGCAGGTACAGATGCGTAAGCTGGAAGAGTCGGAAGCAGAACTACGCCATAAAGAGCAAACTGCTCAGGAGGTACATAAACAAATCAGCTATCTGGAATCCGGGATATCCCGACTGGAACGGGAAATCGGAGAGGTAACCGAAAAACTAGACCTCATAACGTCGCATACGGAGTCGCATGAGGAGGCAAAATGCCCCCTCTGCGAGACCGAGTTGACACAGGAAGGCCTTGCCCTCATCGAGTCCAAGTATACTCAAGAAAAACTGGAAAAGTCGGGTGCTTTAAGGATGAGTCGGGACAATCTCATACAGAAGCGGTCCGAATATGAGGAGCTTCAGAAAGAGAGGGCACAAAACGAATCGCAATTGAACCAGGAAAAATCCGGAATGCAGGGACAGATAAGCGTCATTACCAGAGACATAGGTGAAATCGAGGAAGAGGGAAGAAAGCTGACCGGACTACGTGAAACCCTGAACGATATCGAACAGGGCCTGGCCAAAAGGGATTTTGCTATCGCCGAGCAGCAGGCTCTGGCGGATATTGAGTCTGAACTCACCCAGGTCGACTACGATTCAGCGCGGCATGAACAGGCGCGGCAGCAGTTAAAGCAATTGGAACACTACGAACATGATAAGAATACACTGGACGAAGCGGAGAGGCTTATTAATCAGGAAAAAGAGGCAGAGGCACGCGCCGTGGAAGCTTCCCGGGGACTCCGCGACAGCTTGAAGCTCGATGCCGATAAAAAAGAAGCCCTGACAGCAGAGCTAACCCGACTGCCCGCCTTACGCGATGAGCTGGCTATCGCCGAGGCTGAGTATAGAGAACTCTCCCTTCAGCGTAACCAGGCTCAGGAGGTGGTGGGGAGCGTCAAGGCAAAGCTTCAGTACTGCGCCGACCTTGAACTAAAGAAGCAGGAGAAGGAAAGACAGCGGGCGCAGGTTTCTAAAGACGAGAGCATTTACCGGGAACTGGCCAGGGCTTTCGGCAAGGGGGGTGTACAGGCACTGATTATCGAAACGGCACTTCCTGAAATTGAGACGGAAGCCAACCGCCTGCTCGCCCGTATGACGGATAACCGGATGCACGTAAAATTTGAGACCCAGCGGGAGACCAGGAAGGGCACCGTGCAGGAAACGCTGGACATTACTATATCCGACGAACTGGGTACCCGGAGCTACGAGATGTTCAGTGGTGGGGAGGCCTTCCGTATCAACTTCGCTATCCGCATCGCCCTGTCGCGGCTACTCACCAAAAGGGCAGGGGCACCGTTGCCTACGTTAATTATCGACGAGGGATTCGGCACCCAGGACAATACCGGACTGGAAAAACTTCAGGAAGCGATTAGATCTATACAGGACGACTTTGAGAAGATACTGGTCATAACCCACATGGACGAATTGAAAGATGCCTTCCCGACGCGAATCGATGTTACCAAGACGGCGGAAGGCTCGATGATATCGGTGAACTAGCTGGCTAAAGTCCCAGTTGCGGGGCAATACCCTTCATCGCTTCCACGCCGATGGTGATGAATTCATCAAGCTCAAGGCCGATGTCAGTACATTGGGCGATTTGCTCACGCTTGGCCCCGGCCGCGAAACTCTTCTCTTTAAACCTCTTCCGCACCGATTTTGCTTCGAGGTTCTCTATCTTCTTGTCGGGTCGCACCAGCACGGCGGCTGTAATCAGGCCGGTCAGAGGGTCGGCGCAGAAAAGCGCTTTCTCCATGGGGCTTTCCGGGAGAATGCCGTGGGTCTCGTTGTGGCAGAGGATAGCACTGGCAACAGCTTCGCCGGCCCCCATATCCCGCGCAAGGTCGGCTCCCAGCTTGCTGTGACTGCTCATGTCACCCTCGGTAAGCTCGACATCGATATCATGGAGCAGTCCAGCCAGCCCCCACTCCTCTTCGTTTCCGTCCATGCGCCGGGCCAGGGCACGCATGATGGCTTCCGTGGCTAACATGTGTTTAATCAGGTTTTCGTTCTCCACGTTAGCCCGAACCGACTCGATGGCTTCCTGTCGATTCATTTACCTCTCCCTTAGGTAAATATACAACACGGGAAAGCAACAATCAACCGATGCTAACAGACAATGAAAATTCTTAAAGGGGAAACAATTCGAGGGGGGATGGGGGAGGAACAGGTTTGAATTGTTTTTAGAGTTATGGTAAGCGGGGTGATTATAGCTGCTGACGGGGTTTTAAGCGAGTGTAAAATGGCGACAACGAAGGGTTGACTTTTCAAAGGGTGAATTGATTTGGGAAAACAAACATTGAAAAAATCGGGATTTTGTCGCGGGTTTGAGGGTGAGGCAAATATAGATTGCTTCGCTACGCTCGCAATGACGTTAATCACGAATGTAGAAAATTCCTGAGATAAATAAGTGCGTGGGTGATTATTCTCCTGTTCATATACGGCAGCCTGGCGGGGTAGTTTGCTTTAACGGTACCACTGTTAACCGCTGAATCTACAGCTATATAGGCAGCATTTCCCGCTACAACATCATCAACTTCAGTATTTCCGTGAATAGCAAGACCGATATCCGCAGCGAAATCAAGGCGTGCCCAGGTTGCCATTCTTGCTGCCGATTCGGCGCTGCCTTCGGCGTCATCAGCCGGTACGATGATACCGCCCCGGTAGAAATTCCGGCTTTCCGGGATTCCCGATAAAGCGTGTGACAGCAGACCGCCGGTGAAAGTTTCGGCAGTGGCGAGGGTCATATGCCTGGAACACAGCAACCGGCCGATTATACCTTCCAGGGTTTCGTCGTCAACGCCCCAGATATATTTGTCCAGAATACTCCTTATCTCTTTTTCACGTTCCGTAATCAGCTCCCGGGCCGTCTCCTCCGTGTCTGCCTTAGCCGTGATACGCAGGCGTATACCCCCGGTGCCGGCGTACATCGCCAGTGTCGGATTTGCCGTATTTAAAAAGGGAGATACCATCTCGTCCACTTTGGCTTCGGAAAGTCCCCACGTCTTAATCGTCCGCGATAAGATAACGGCCTCGCTCTTCTTTTTAAGTCGCGGCAGCACCTGGTAATTCCACATGGTCTGCAACTCGGCGGGGGGGCCGGGCAGAGTTACGATAATGCGGCCGTCTTTTTCCACCCACCAGCCCGGAGCCGTGCCCGAGGTGTTACGCAGGGGAACGGCGGAGGGAATGATGGTTGCCTGCCGGAAATTGTTCTCCGGCATTTCCACGCCTCGCCTGGAAAAGAACCCGATAAGCTCTTTCTTTAAATCCGGGTCCAGGGTCAGTTCTTCCCCTAATAGCCCGGCGATGACGTTACGAGTGATATCGCCCTGAGTGGGGCCGAGACCGCCGGTAGTGATAATCATCTCCGACCTGTCCCAGGCCTGCTTGAGGACCTCGAAATATCTCTGGTAATTATCACCGACCGTCGAGGAATAATAAAGGTCTATCCCCAGTACCGCCAGTTGGCTGGCGATGTAGGGTGTATTCGAATCGGTTATCTCGCCGAGAAGTAATTCCGTGCCGCTGGTGATAATTTCTGCTTTCAACATCTCTACGAATTATTATAGCATAACAGATTTGTTTGGAAATCCACTCTCTGTGTCCCCCCGCCTTCGCCATAAAGGCTACGGGCTAAGCTGAGGATGGTGCGAGGGAGGCTAGGGTGGGAAAAGATAAGAAACGAGGGGCAGGGGGTGGATTCCAGCCTACGCTGGAATGACAGAATAAAGCGAGAGTGACAAAATAATGAAGGCTGAATATCTATAATTTGAGATTGCTTCGTCGCCTGCGTCTTCTCGCAATGACAGGGCTGGGGTGGGGATATATCATAGGGATAATCAGCGGATGGTGCGAGGGTGGTAAGGGTGGGAATAGATAATACCGTAGAGGGAGGGTAAAAAGGTTGCATTCCCCGGTGTTGTTGTTACTAATTAGTATTTTTCGTCCTTGAGATACCGGCCGCCGGTGATGGTAGTGAAGTGGAAGATGGGGCGGTCGAGACGCCTGATTATCAAAGGGCAGTGTTTCATTCCCGCCGGGACGAAGAGCATGGCGGTGCGGGTGATGATGTGTTTTTCGTCTTCCAGCCAGATTTCTACCTCGCCGCCGAGGTCGTAGGGGTGCCGGGGGTCACTACCAAAGAAGCCAATAATCTCGTCGGTATCATGGGCGTGGGGAACGTCTTCCAGCGTGGCGGCGGCCTGGAGATACCAGGCGGTGTTCATGTGGAAGGCGCCCTCGACCACATTCTCGTCCATCCAGAGGATACGGGTGGCATATTCTGAATATGCGGCGGCGATTTTCTGTTTTTCCTCCGGTATTTTTAGCTCCGTGACGATGTACTTGCCGTATTGAGAATCGGACATTTATATAATCTCCTTTATTTCTTCTGTATATAACGACCGCCGGTGACGGTGGAAAAGTGGAAGATAGGCCTATCGACGCGCCTGATGAAAAGGGGGCAGTGCTTCATGCCGGCAGGGACGAAGAGCATGGCGGTACGGGTAATGACGTGCTTTTCATCTTCCAACCAGATTTCTATCTCGCCGCCGAGGTCGTAGGGGTGCTGAGGGTCGCTGCCGAAGAAGCCAATAATCTCGTCGACGTCATGCTGGTGCGCTTCGGCCCCGTGTGTCGAGGGCTTTAAATACCAGGAGCAATTCATCTGGAAGGCACCCTCGACCACGCTGGAGTCCATCCAGAGGATGCGGGTGGCGAATCTGGCGTACGCGGCGACGAATTCCTGGGGGAAATTGGGGGTCTTGAGCTCCGTGACGATGTACTTGCCGTATCTGGATTCAGCCATTTTAAATAATCTCCTGTTGCGTTGTATTTGATGGTGTGGCGGATTTATTGATATTTTAACATCTTTGGGTGGGGATTAAGAAATGGTGGGGGGTAAGAGGGTTAAAACGACGGGTAAAACCGAGGCTGGATTCCCGCTTTCGCTGGAATGACGATAATATTAATTGAAGGCAGGCGGGCTTTCCGCTATAATTAGAGAGTCATTCGCGGTGAGTGTAGCCCAGTGGTCTAAGGCGCCAGGTTGTGGCCCTGGAGATCGAGGGTTCAAATCCCTCCACTCACCCCAGCACCACCTGATTTGTCCCTTATCCGTAGAGTGATCAAATCCCTCCACTCACCCCACCAATTTTTTATCCACCCCACGCCGATGGTTGGCGGTCGTCCAGATGCGGGCCCTCTTAATAAAGTCGTTGACCTCAGCGTCCGTGCGGAAGTCGTCCGGGCCGCAGTAGTCGTAATGGAACATTTTTTCTTTATCACGCAGCAATTTCCTGGAGGAAAGTTTGTAGGCGGGATAGCCCAACGCCATCATGTCGTAGATTTCCAGCTCCGGCGGAATGCCGAGGAGGTCTTTCACCATACAGTGCGGATAGGCGGTTGCCACGGAGGAGACCCATTCGTTGGCCAGGCCGAGTGTGGTGGCGGCGAGGCTCATGTAGAGATAGGCGTTGGCCAGACCGGAGACGTGAATGGTGCGGAGGCGTTCGGCGTCGTAGCGCATGGCGGTGGGCAGGCCTTTGAGCGTGCGGGTATCGCCGAGGACGAGGATAAAGACCGGGGCGGCGCGGTAGTCCATTTCGGGGTCGTGGGAGGGACGCTGCGGCACGCGCTGCCAGGGCTCGCGGGCGACTTCCGTTTTCATGATGAGTTTATGGTAGTCCCGCACCCACTGGACGATGGCATCCTTTAATTTTTTATCCTTAATGACGACGAACTCCCACGGCTGCATGTTATAGCCGGAGGGGGCCCAGCGGGCGGCCTCGATGATTTTGTCCACATAGTCGTCGGGGAGGGGGTCGGGTTTGAAGCGGCGGATGGTGCGGCGGTGTTTGACTAAATCCAGAAAGCTGGCGTAATTCATGGGGAACCTCCAATATTTATGAAATCTGCCTTAATTATAGATATTCTACAGCCGTGAAATCAATTGTCTACCTCACCCCCTGCTTTGAGGTGAACCTATCTCCCTGTGTCCCCCTTCCCTTGGGGATTGATGAAGGGAAGGGGGAAGAAAAGAAAGAGGGGCTGCGCCCCTCTTAAAATCCCCTCTTGTGGGGATGCTGGAGTCCCCTCTAGCTACGCACTCCCCTTTTAAGCATGGTGATTGTTGGGGTTATGGGGTATAATTGAGCATAACGTGCGCCTGTAGCTCAGCGGACCAGAGCACCGGTCTTCGGATTTGGCGTTGAGTGTCCCAAAAGGTTACTTTACGTTTGAAATAGAACCTACGTGCTAGCAGGGGTAAGCGTAAAATACCTTTGTGTCCCAATAAGTTTTAAGCAGTTTATTGACAACTTATTGACAAAACCTTTGATTTAAGCGTAGGGGGTAGTAAGAAATTCGCACCGTCTAAGTCCGAATGACTTTGAATCCATTAGCCTTCTCAAATGAGCTGACCAAAACGCTATGTTGTTGTCCTCGCAAATTCCTACTCTTTGAGAAAGTCATCAATGTCCTCCCGCCGGAACCTCCTATCGCGCCGTGGGCCAATACGGTATGATTTTAGTATGCCCTTTTCGCTCCAGGTCCTCACGGTATTAGGATGCACTCCGAGGCACTGAGCTACATCGCCTATCGTGAGCATAACCTTAGGCTGGGGGACACGCTTAGGCTTCCCCGTGACAATTTGCCTCACCCGCTCCCGACTTATGCCCAATCTGCGTCCGATTTCGGCATAACTTAAGCCGGTCTCTCTTAACTTAACTACCTCTTTTTTATGTCTCACCACCGCCAAGGTTCCCAATCTTCAGGTTTCATCCTGTGCTACCCCTTTCGGCCATTGATGGCACCGGAAGACTATGCATTTCGATGATGGCGAATTTCCGGGATACCGGCACTTTGGGAAATACCTGGAATGCCGACACATCGCTTTATTACGAAATATCTGGCGGTATCAGCACATACTAATCGTTGTTGTAGACACCTACTCTATCCGACTCTTTCTCTCTTTAATTCTCTCTCTAACGCCTTAAAAGCCAGATACTTACCGCACCAACAATAGTCTCCCTTGCAGTATCGTTCCTTATACATTTCTGGCATACCGTACGTACTGTCGTTGAAAAAGGGGCATGTAGCTAGGTATTCACAATCCGGCATTTTATATCTCCCCTTTTCTCTTTGCCTTTAGAGGGACTATGAACTTACTTACCCCAAAGACTAATAATACAGCATGGGCTCGATTGCCTGCACCCAGTATACTCAGGATTGAGCTGACATGGTTCTTCACTGTCTGCTCAGATATACCTAAGTCGGCAGCGATTACCTTATTAGGGTATCCCTGGGCGATGAGCCTCAATATCTCCGGCCGTCGCTTCGTGAGTGCCATACCTTCACACCTTTAGTTATATTAGACCCTACTAAAAGTTGGCCAACCTGCTTAATCGCTTAATATGCTCCACGCCTAACCAACAAGAAAATGAGCAGTCCGACTACTATCGCCCCGCCTATAATCCCGCCAATGAGAGGCCAGTTGAACCCCGGTGGCACGACTTCCTCCGGCTTTTCCTTGACCATGAATGACCCAGTTAAACGGTTGACATCCACGGCATAGGTGTCAACGGTATCTTTTGTTACGCTGAAGGTTACCTCTTGGGTGAAGTTGGCGGTGACGGTCACCTCAAAAATTGGTTATAAACTGGCACGGAGATTTATAGTCTCCGTGCTAGTTTCACTTTCCTCCTCATCCGGCCCCCTTTTTTGTCTTTTAGAACACAAAAGCCAGCAATTTCTGTCTTTCAGTGCAGGCCCTCGAACAATCGAGGAAATTCTTTCATCACCTTGGCTCGACCGATTTGCTCAATTAAGTCATGCTGGCCAGTTTCATAGCACTCTCCCTCTATGTAATGGGTCTGGTGTGCAAATTCTCTATCTCTTTGGTCGATATGCGTTTAGAGAAGGAATAATGGCGACTCATTGTTTCCTATCTTTATCTCTTCTTCTGATTTCTCTTCTCAAGTCACTTATATATTTACTAATGCCAAAGACGAGAATGATTAGAAGTCCTGCCGTTTCTAGGCTTCTAATGACAACATTAGGTTCGCCGATTAAATACTGACCACCACGCCATATGTTGGAGAAGTGCCAGAGCAAAGAAGCACTAAGCCCGACTATCATTCCGTCAGCGATCACGTCTCTCAGCCTCATTTTTTCAACACGCATTTCTCCTGAACTGTCGGCTATCCACCTCCTTGGGAGTTCGAGGAGCGTATCCATCCAGCCATTCCAGCACTGAGGCTCCCCATAATAACAAGCCCGGTCATAATTCGTGGCATTACTACGATGCTCACACTCTTCAAACGGTCAGAAGCCAATGGCATCCCCTTAAGTATCTAATAATCAAGGCTGGACATTTCCCGCGGCACTGTGAGAGAAAATTTACATCAACTATGGACACTAGCCGAAATACCCTTGCCCACATGTGCCATTCATCACCTTCCCGTGAAGCTATTCAGCCCTGAGTAGCCGGCTTATCATTCTGGATATGCAGATAGTTACCAGGCTTGCGGCGGGGCCTTGGTCGCAAAGCGGAACAACCTGAGTCCGCGCTACCCTGGTATTACTAAGGACGGCTGATTAATAATCAGCCCCCTGTGCTTTATCGTATTGGTTTTATTATCAGGCTAAACGCCTCCGCCACCACAGAAAGTACAGTAACACCCCGATTATTACTATCGCTCCCCCAATAAGACCTCCAATCAGGCCCCAATTAATCGGTGTTTCTGGAGCTGGAGACGGTGTCGGTGTGGGTGCAGGAGTAGGCGCTGGAGCCGGCGCAGGAGTTGGAGTTGGTGAGGGTGTTGGTTCTGGAGCCGGGGTTGGTTCGGGTGCCGGAGTTGGCGTTGGTTCTGGTGGTGCCGGTGCCGGTTCTGGAGCCGGTGTTGGAGCAGGTGTAGGTGCTGGCGTGGGGGCTGGTGCCGGCGCAATAACTGCAAAAGAGGTAAAATGGCTTATCTGGTTGTTTGTGACACAGCAATTTACAGTGTCAGTAATGCAACCCGGACACAAGTTCCATTTATCAGAAGCCACATCCCAGTAGTGGATATGCATTTCAGTTCCTGCAAGTACTTTGTCAGGGTTATACGTGAAAGAGAGAGTCACTGGAGGGTCAAAGGTTAGACCATCGGGACCCAGGTCATAGACATGACCGATAACACTCATATTCTCAGGTACGGCCGGTGGCGCCGACGATTTCACTATGGTTATTTTTGTCGGACGTTGGCCATTGGCTTTCAAGCTGATGGTGTCTCTGGGTATGCTTAACTTACAAATTTTATCTTCAGATGTGGCTACAATCGATACCACGAATTTTCCGGATGAGTTAACGCAATCATATAGAAAGGTAGTGCCCGGTGATACGCTACTCCCACCCCCACCCCCGCCGTCAGCGCTAGCGGCAGCGCCACCGCCTGAGGACGTTACTGACATTTGGTTGTCCCCGGCGATATCATATACAGTCTTATCCTCGTCCTTTAGTATACCGCTGAAGGTATAGGTACCGGCGGTGCTTGATGCAGCTACAGTATAGCTAAAGTCGGTATCCTCTGCCAGGAGGGTGAAATAGACCAATTGACCATCTGTCTCAACCGCTGCCGGTAATAGCGTAGAGTCCACATAGCTGAAGCCGTCAGGCAGGGTTTCTACAACCTGGCCGAAGGCACCAAAGTCGAAGGTGCTGATGTCGATGTCGAAGCTCCCACCGGCAGTTATCGATGTGGGCATACTCCTGGTAGCAGGAATAGTTATCCGGGTATCGCCACCGATTGCGGTTTCAACTATGTCCTCGTCCTTCAGTATCCCGCTGAAGGTGTAGGTACCAGCCGTGTCTGACGCGGTAACTGTATAGCTGAAAGTGGTATCTTCCTGCAGCAGGGTGAAATAGACCAATTGACCATCTGTCTCAACCGCTGCCGGCAATAGCGTGGAGTCCATATAGCTGAAGCCGTCAGGCAGGGTTTCAACAACCTGGCCGAAGGCGCCAAAGTCCGAGACGCTGATGTCTACTTCGAAGTTTTCGCCGGCGACTACTGTTGAGGGCAGGTCTCTGGTACCCGAAGCAGCCATGGCGATACTGGCCGGCGCAAAAATAGCACCTACCAGTACCGCTACTATTATGATTTTAAGTAGCCTTTTCAAAGTCCTCTACCTCCTTATTAATATGTGACGAAATACAGGGTTGCCGCGACTAAGAGAAGTAGAGTTTGATAACAGCCAGGACATCATCTTTCGAGATAGTCCCAGCGTCATAATCGTCAACCGCAGCCCGAGCCTCGTCATAGCTTATGCCCGGGGTTCCATCGGTGTCGTAGATACTTGGGTCAAAGCCACCTTCTGCAATCACCGTTACTGTTGCTGTGTCCGTAGCTGTGTCGGCGTTGTCATCGGTTACCCGAAGCCCGATGGTATAGGTGTCAGCAGCTTCCCACGCGTATGATGGGCTGGCACCGGTGGCATCATCGTAGGAACCGTCGTTATCCAGGTCCCAGGCATAGGTATAGGGTGATGCCCCACCACTGGCGGAACCAGATAGCGTTATGCTTTCTCCCTCATCGCCGGAGTAGGGGCCGCCGGCATTCGCACTAAGGCCCAGGGCACCTACCTCAAGGTCAACAACGACATCGAATGTTGACATGGGGTCGGGGTGCGTGGTTTGCCCACCGATAACCCCTTCTACTTTGAGAACCACCGTATCGCCTTCATCAGCGACAATATCCAATGTGTATGTCCCTACCTCGGTGGTGCCGCCTGGGGCATTGGTGGAAACCACTACCCCGTCTATCTCCGCGGTGACGGTGGTACCTATCGGGGCATCCACGCCGTCAATGGTGACACTGCCGTGATAGAGAAGCGGCACTGTCGGCTGAGCTAAGGCTGTGGCGGGCA
>CAZCOB010000020.1:0-3805 GCA_964500415.1 uncultured Dehalococcoidaceae bacterium
TCAAAGTTCAGGAAATCCTCGACCCTGATGATAAAGAGAAACGGTGCGACCTGCTGCTGGAGATATGTGATGCCTTGCTCAATGCTGCAGACCACAGACGTATTCTTGATGTTGAAGCTCCGACGGCGTTTGCACTTGCCGAGGGCATTGGTGATGGCACTAGAGCTGTTCGGGCTTGTATGGTGGCATTATACGCTATTATTCTGGCATCGGCTATACTTGGTGCTCAGGAATCGAGCCAATGGGCAGAGCGCGCCGACCGATACGCCATGCCCGGTACTGCCGAGCGGGCATATGCTGATTTATATCTCGGACTTGAGAAAATAAGCAAAGGTGATAGGATAGCGGGAGATGAGTTACTTGATAAATCCCTTGACCTGGCTCGTCGCTTGGGAGACCGTGAAATTCTATGCTTGGTAGCAGCTGATTATTTAGGAGTTCATAAAGCGCCACAGCATATCAAATTGAGAATGCGACTCGCTGAAGAACTGTGGGCAATTCCACGAGATGGACTAAGAGTTACGACGGTGATATGCATTCAAAATTCAGCTGATACTTTCCTTGCTGTGGGACAAAGACAGCGCGCCGAGGAAGTAATTAGTGAGTTAGGTATCATCGCCGAACGCACGGCAAGTATAATAATATGGTGTGCTTCAGTGACTGGAAAAGCGATTTTTGCGTTCATGGATGGTCGCTTTAAAGATGCTATGGACACGGCAGAAAGTATAGTGACTCGTTGTAAAGAGGTTGGTATTGACGAAGTTGGTAATTTGTACGCAAGCAACGCCAATTTTCGGCCCCAGCTTTATCTAGGCGTTTCTCTTGAAGACCTTGAACAGGAGCTTCGTGGTAGAATAATGGGAGACATTTTCCTCAGCCTAGTATTAGCACACATGGGACGGAAGGAAGAAGTCGCAGAAATCCTGGATAAAAATGTCGTAAAACGTCCCGGGATTGGCACTAATACAGACGAGACTTTTGACTGGATAGATACTATATTCCTAGAGGCAGCGGTGCTGGCAGGTCACCGGCAGGCCGCCGAACTGTTGCTGAACCGCTTCAGTGACGCGGGCCTTTACTTGCCAGGTAATTTTTATACTACTTGTATCCCCCGCCACTTGGGTGGTGCAGCATCCCTCCTGGGCAGATATGACGAGGCACGCAAATATTACCAGGAAGCCATCAAGGTCTGCACGGAGATGCCGTTCCGCCCGGAATTAGCCCTTACCCGACTACAGCTTGCTGAGTTACTGCTGGAGCACTACCCGGATGAAAAGTCCGAAGCCCTTGAGCACCTGGACTTCGCCATCAGCGAGTTCCGCGAGATGAAGATGCAGCCCTCACTGGAGCGCGCCCTGAGGCATAAGGATATATTGAAGGCATAGGTCCCACTGAACGTTCCCGAGATTAACACGTGAGTGTAAAAGATATAGTAAACAAATAACCATAACGTATATATTAATTACTATCTAGTTGCTCTTTACCTGAAGGCGCAACGTTTTCAGGCTAAAAAGTAGCGGCGAACCACCTTGTAATTGTGCAATATCGCACATACCGAAAATATATATATTGGAGTCGATTGAAATGGAGAGTAAACGGACGGAACTAACCCCTGAGGAGAAACGGGAGGAAAGGTTCAAGCGCTGGCTTTCACCGCCTGGCGTTAAATTTTCCAGTCCGGAAGTTGAAGCAGCGTATAAGAAAAGAGTAACCAGGTTTATCAAAGCCTTCAAGCTTGAAGAACCGGACCAGGTACCGGTGATTCTGCCGGCGGGCGACTTCCCCATTTACCATGCCGGCATGACGCTGAAAGAAGTAATGTATGATAATAAAAAGCTCTGCCAGGCATACCGTAAATTTTTTAACGAGTTTGAAGCGGACACTTTTAGCAGCCCCGCCATGGTATTCTCGGGAAGGGCATCCGAAATTATCAACAGTCTTATTTCAAAGTGGCCGGGACACGGCCTGCCCGATGATGCCAGGATGCAGCAGTTCGTCGAGGGTGAGTATATGAAGGCGGATGAATATGATGTTTTACTTAACGACCCCTCCGATTTCTGTCTTCGCTATTACCTGCCGCGTACAATTGGGGCGCTGGCGCCTCTCGCGAGTTTCTCGCCTCTTCCCCATATACTGGGCATGCCCAACAGGTTTCTCGGGCCGGCCGTCATGCCGGAAGTCCAGGCAATGTATCAGGCCATTATAGAATATGGTAAAGAGACAGCCAGGTGGTATGAACCAATAGCGGACTTCAACCGTGAAGCTCTGGCGGCCGGATACCCTTCGTTTTTCGGCGGCCAGTCCCATGCCCCGTTTGACATTCTGGGCGATACCCTGCGGGGTACGAAGGGAATTTTTATGGATATATACCGGCAGCCGGATAAACTCCTAGAAGCCATGGAAATGCTGACGCCGATAAATATCGACTGCGGATTGCAGATGGCCAATGCCTCCGGAATACCAATTGTATTCTTTGCGCTCCATAAGGGCGACGATACCTTCATGTCCGATAAGCAGTATGAGAAATTCTACTGGCCTACGTTCAGGAAGGTTATTATGGGACTGATTGAGGAAGGAATCGTACCGTGCCTGTTCGCCGAGGGGAAATACAATAACCGACTTGAAATCGTGAGTGACCTGCCGAAAGGTAAAGTTGCATGGTACTTCGACCAGACGGATATGTTCAGGGCGAAGGAGGTGCTGGGGGATGTCGCCTGTCTTGCCGGTAATGTGCCCACTTCGCTGCTCCGCACAGGCACACCCCGGGCGGTCAAGGAATATTGCCGCAAACTCATCGAGGTCTGTGGTAAAGGCGGCGGCTACATACTAACCGGAGGAGCCAGTATCGACAGGGGGAATCCGGACAACCTGCGCGCCATAGTAGAAGCAGTCGAGGAATACGGCGTGTATAGATAAAATGTGGATTATTATTTTCATTACTGGTGGTACAAAGGCCAGGAGACCGCCAGCCAATACGGGGGGGCTTTAAAAGTGAGTTATATTAACGTAGGTTTTATCGGTGTGGGAAACCTGGGGACGCTCATGGTCAGGAAGTTTATGGAAAATGGCGTGCCGCTTACCGTATATGACCTCAGGAAAGAGGCAGTTGCGGAAATGGTGGCACTGGGAGCAAAAGGAGCAAGCTCATGCCGGGAGGTGGCGGAGGTCAGTGATATCGTCATCAGCGTGGTTCGTGATGTACCCCAGACGGATGAGGTACTCTTTAGTAAAGATGGGGTGTGGGAAGGTATCAAAGAAGGGGCTATTATCATCCTTGCCAGCAGTATCAGCCCGTCTTACTGCCGGGAGATATATGCCAGGGCAAAGGAGCGGGCGTTGCTGACTCTCATGGTCGGTGGTGACGACGATGCCGTTAAGCAGTGCTGGCCTGTTTTCGAAGCCATGGCAAAGAATATCGTCCATCTCGGCGATATCGGTATGGGACAGGTGTGCAAGCTGGTAAATAATCTGGCGATGTATGCCAACGGCATTGTCGCTCGTGAGTGTGTGAACCTGGGGCTTAAGGCCGGGCTCGATTTAAAGAAGATGGTTGAAGCAATGAGCGTCAGCACCGGCAATAGCCGGGCCCTTATGGGCGTTGGCCGGCCGATGCCCTTTCCAGCCAGACCTCCCGGCACCAGAGAACCCACCGAAGACCTGGGAACCAAGGATAAAAGACTGGCGCTGGAGATGGCCGAGGCCGTGGGAGCGAAGACGCCTTTAGTACACTTGATGGAGGAACTGGACCTGGAATCGACGTATGACGCTTATTCCACTCTGATGAAGCGATGATGAACGTGCCAGC
>CAZCOB010000020.1:3905-31467 GCA_964500415.1 uncultured Dehalococcoidaceae bacterium
GAATCGACGTATGACGCTTATTCCACTCTGATGAAGCGATGATGAACGTGCCAGCTAATCACGGCTGGTGGCGTTCGGAGAGCCAGTTGACGCTGTTTCATATCTAGGTCTATATACTCACCTCTGGATATAAGGTAATTTAGTCTACAATTTAGACCGGTTACAGCCTCGACTATTTGTTGTTGTAACTTACTTTGCTAATATATCCGGGTGCATTTTACTGACCGGATTTATTAAGAATAAATCATATAAAGCCATTCTCGTATTTCGTTATCGTCCTTAATATTTCCCCGCTAATGATTCATGGCATATTTATTTCCTATGAAGTTACATTTATGCTTTGTTTATTACGTTTGTTATATATTTGCTGAATAGATTACATGGCGGGAGCAAATTGAAGAAACGAACAGGCAGTATTTGTGCAAGCGTTATTCTCATTATCATCGTGATATTTCTAGCCTCGGATGTTGGCTTTTCTCTTTATAATCCGAATCGATTTACATCCACGCCGCCTATCTGTACGCTAAATATCATCAGTGGTAATGTTGAAGCGCAAACAAAGGACACCATAACCTGGGACAAAGCTGAGGATGGCATGATACTGGAACCGGGTAGCCGGATAAGGACTGCTGCCGATTCACATGCTTCTCTTGCCTTTTCGCAAGGTACGATGACAAAGATTGAACCTGATACTGACCTGATCATATCGAAACTGGAAGGCAACCAGGATACCCAACCCGATAATGTTGTAATGAAACAGTTATCGGGTAAAACATGGAATCAGGTAACAAAACTGCCGGACGAAAGCTATCACTTTCAAATAAAAACGTCATCGGCGGATGTTAATGTACGTGGCACCTTATTTTCAACCGAGGTTGATGAATCGGGGAAAACTCTCGTTCAAACGACCGATGGCTGTGTCAATGTGAGCGCCCAGGGCCGGGAAGTAGAAGTCTATTCCGGACAGCAGACTGAAGTCGAACCCGGGGCGGCTCCGTCAGTTCCGGCACCAATGCCGCCAGCCAGGAATGAACTGGTTTTTACTATTGATAAATCGGCAGCCGGTCTGGTAATAGACCCGTGCCGGTCTAAGACCGGTTATCTCCCCGACGGCTCACCACTAAATCAGATCTCAGGTTCTCATTTATCTCCGCCCGAGGAGCCAGGTCAAGTTATCCGAATCCGCGAACCGAATATGGGAGAATACACTATCGTCATGCATGGTATCTCTGATGGCGAGCACTCTTACACCGTTGAAGGATTTACCGAGGGTAAAAGGGCTTTTATACAGGCTGAATCATGTAACATCACGACAGCTAATGAAACGATATTAAAACTCCATCTTGATGTCCTTAACGGCTTACTGCAGGCGGTTCCTGCACTCAACCTTGAATCGTCACAGGAGCAGCCTGCGGCGACACCAGCCCTAAAAACAGCCTCGAAGGAGACAAAATCCCAGACGTCACCATCGACACCTGCGGGTAGCGATATAGAGATACCAACTACATCAAAAGAGGGAGAGACAACGGGGGAGAAACCAGCCTGGTCTCTCCTGGAGAACGACTTTGAATATAATATCTGGGTAATTATATCCATCGCCGTTTTTGCAGTAGTAGTATTCATCTTCGTGGTGTGGAAGCATTAGAAAATAAGGCAAGCTTTTTTAAAGGAGTCATATGTTTCAGTTAACCAGTAGTAGCATCGTTCAATTCGCTAGCCTTATTATTTATATAATTCTCATCTCGCTTACACTGTATTCCAGGCAGGTCAGGCTAAAGAAACAGTTCTTAATTTTCCTCATCGCTGCAGCCGGTGCGGGTTTAGTCAGTATGCTCACCAATTTACGTCTGCCGTATGAGCAGTTAATTTTCTGGAAGTTGTTAGTGCTTCCGTTTACCACGTGGTCGATTGTCGCCTACGCTCACTTCATCACTTCCTTTACTCATCAAGAAACAAAAAAAACAGTGACCCTGGGTTACAGCTGGTTAGCCGTAATTTTCGCCCTGGCGGTCTTCGGTTATTTCACACAGGGATTAGCCCTTCTGGACAATGAAATTATTAACACTTACTACGGACAGGCAATCAATGCCCTCGCCCTCATCAATGAGGTAATTCCAGTGATAATGGTCTTCTTCCTCATCAGAAGCCTGAAGAATGCCGCTGACCCTGAAGAACGAAATAGAACTGCTTATTTATTAGCCGGTCTTGTCTTTATGATTGTCGCCAATGTCTTTAGCCACACTTCTCAGGGCGTAAATTACTCCTTGTCTCACATTGGTCTTGCAGTAAATGGGCTCCTCATCACCTATACCCTCCTGAGATATCGGTTGCTTGATATTCAATTATTAGTGAAGAAATGGATGGTATATACCGGCGTTACCGTCTGTGTGACACTCGCTTACCTTGCCTTATTACTCGGTCTAAGTAATTTACTGCGCCTTTTACCGCCACATCTGGGTATTCCGGCAACTATCGTCATGGTCGTTCTCTTTGCCTATCTCTTCAACTGGGTAAAGAAAGCCATGGACAAAGGTGCGGACAGGCTCTTTTACGGCGGTCGTTATGCCCACCGCCAGACGTTACTCAACTTTGCAAGCAAGATGAGTAACTTTATCAATATGAAAGAAATAGCGAATGCGCTGGTGGGACCACTGGCAAAAGCGGTTCGGGCGAAGCAAGTGGGCCTACTCCTACCCACTAACGACCATTATTCTACTACGTTTGTCGCCATACTGAATGAGGAAGAGGAAATCGCTCCTGTGATGCTACAACGGAAGAGCCTGCTCATTAATTGGCTGGAAAAAGAAAGTAAGCCTCTCTTGCGGGAGAATCTAGAAAATAATCCAATCTTTAACCAACTGTCACAGGAAGATAGAAAGGCGATCAATGAGTCTCAGATCGAAATACTGTGCCCGATAATAAGCAAGCACAGGCTCGTGGGTATTCTGGCATTGAGTCAAAAACAAACTGATGGTCATTACACCCGTGACGATATTGATCTGGTTACTATGCTAGCTAAAGAATCCGCGGTAGCCATAGAAAATGCACAAATTTACGCCAGCGCCAGAGAAAAGGCGGACACCGATGAGCTAACCGGTTTGCGTAATCATCGCCACTTCCAGGAACGCCTTAACCAGGAAGTTGAGAAATGTTCTATTTCTGGTGATGATTTAGCTTTGCTGTTCATCGACCTGGACTACTTCAAGACATACAACGATATCTACGGACATGTCCTGGGTGATGAAATTTTACAGGATGTCGGCAGGCTTATCAAGAGTACGATCAGAGAGACTGATATCGGCGCGAGATATGGTGGCGATGAGTTTGCCGTTATCCTGCCAAATTCTTCTCTTGAAGGTGCCCAAACTGTAGCAGAAAGGATTCGCTATAGATTGGAAATGATTATGGAGAAAAAGGGTATCACGTTAACCTGTAGCATCGGTATCGCCTGCTGGAGAATTGACGGTGTCATGCGGGGCAAGATTATTCAGGCGGCAGACAAGGCCCTATATCAGGCAAAGAATAACGGGCGTAACCGGGTATGCGTGGCAAGTAACCTCGATGTTATAGAGCCGGTACGACCAGAAACCATCCTTAAAACGGACGACAGTATTGCCGTTGAAAATATCGTCTATGCCCTGGCAGCCACAGTTGATGCGCGGGACCATTATACCTATGGTCACTCCAAGGCGGTGTGTAAATATGCCATTGAAATTGCTGAGGCAATCGGCTATAAAAAAGAGGGGATTCAGAGAATTCGGGCAGCGGCATTACTCCACGATATCGGAAAACTCAATCTTCCCGACAGGATACTTACCAAGCGCGAGCCACTCACTGATGACGAATGGGAGATGATAAAACATCACCCTGAATTAGGGATTGGTATTCTCAAGTATATCGTCGGTCTGCGAGGTTGTATAGACGCAGTGCTATTTCATCATGAACGTTACGATGGTCAAGGCTATCCCAAGAGACTAAAGGGGAAGGACATACCCCTCGATGCGCGCATTATGGCGATTGCTGATGCCTATGATGCTATGATATCGGAGCGCTGCTACAAGAAAAGGAAGCTGACTGAGGAAGAAGCCATTCATGAATTGGAACGATGTGCCGGCACACAATTTGATCCGGAACTCGCTGAGGTTTTTATCGGAATACGCAAGAAATCACAAACGCCGACTTTAAGTCTGAAAAGGGACTCATTGGGCACATCTTACTAAGGAACCCTTTTCAAGCACAGTTTTTATTAAAATACTGTGGAAGAGCGGCCTTGATTAGCTGAATTAAACGACCCGCCTTAATATTCTTGGGGATTTCTTCGTCTCTATCGTAATGTTGACTGCTAATATACTTAATGAATCAAAGAGTTGTTATCCAACAGATACAAAAAACTGACGGTATGCGATTTTGCAGGCAAATATTCGGATTGCTGTAAGCAGGGTAACTGGCAACATCAAGTACTTGTTGTTCTGTTTCCCTTGTTGTTACAGTCATGTTTATCATCCTGGCATTTATCCTTGGTCATACTCTAAACGGCCGACACTTTTTTACCGGCAACGATTATCGTAAAGCCAGCATCTGGGGAATAACCTTCCCTGGGTTCTTCCGTGCTTTGCACCTCACTTAGACGCCCCACTTTCAGGGGTGGCTATTTCACGGGACAAACAAAGGATGATACTGGGCGGCTAGGGTGGGAAAAGATAACTAAACTCCCACCCCCCTATTTGACTCACCGTTTACAAAGCTTTAAACTTTTTTCAGGAAAGGAGTAAGTTATATGCCACTCGTGACCATAAAAATATTAGAAGGTAGAACCGTCGAGCAGAAGCGGGGCATGGCTAAAGATGTCACCGAGGCGATTGTCAAGAATATCGTGTGCCCACCTGCGGCGGTACAAATCGACATCGTGGACCTCAAGCCGGAGAATGTAGCCCAGGGCGGCAAGCTGTTCAGCGACGGACGGTAACCGGGAGGTAATTTGAAAGTTCTGGGTATCATGGGCAGCCCCCGCATCAAGGGCAATACCGACCTTCTCCTCAATGAAGCCCTCAAGGGGGCGCGGAGCCGGGGGGCGGAAGTAGAAAAAATTATCGTGGACAAGCTCAAGATAGCGCCCTGCAAAGAGTATTACGGTTGCCTCAAGGACGGCAACTGCGTCATCAGGGACGACATGGATAGCCTCTATCCCAGGATACTGGACGCTGACGCAGTTATTGTAGCCTCCCCAATATTTTTCTATACCGTCAGTGCCCAGCTCATGCTGTTGATAAGTCGCTGCCAGGCGCTCTGGGCAAGGAAATACGTACTAAAGAATCTAAATATCCCTGTGAAAAAGGGGGCATTCATCAGTGTGGGAGCGACAAAAGGAGTGAAACTCTTCGACGGGCCGAAACTGACGATTAAATACTTCTTCCAGGCGATTAACGCCGAGTACTCGGAAGAGCTGTTGATAAGAGGCGTCGACAAGAGGGGCGAGATTAAAGAGCACCCCACCGCCCTCGCCGACGCCCGCGTAATTGGCGAGAAACTGGCCTCCGGTTAGCTGCCGCCCGTAAGAGCTTTCCACCGCTCCTCCCCGAGGCACTGCTTCGCCGAGGGACACCACTCGATGCAGGAGGGAGTCTGCTCTTTGTAAACGTACTTACCGCATTTCTCACACTTAATCCTGAGTTCATCGGAGAACATCTCGACTTCGTTACCGCAGTTCGGGCATTTATACATGGCCGCCCGCAGGTTCCTGATATCCTGTCCGGGGCACTTGGCTTCCATATCTGCCACCTCCTCGAGTAGCGGGCTGGTTCTGCCTACAACAGTATATTACACAATCAACCGCATCGCCCACTATGACTTTAGTCACAACGGTTTGACTTATCATAGCGTAAAGTGCTATACAGAAATGGCATCATCCAAAATTATTTTCGACTCAATACAAATACTTGCCCGGAGGATGTTTTATGAAAATCACCAGGATAGAATGCATACCCGTCTCAATGCGCTTTGCCAAGCCGATGAAGATGGGAGGAGGTACTGCCGATTGCGCCGATGCCGTCGTCGTTAAGATACACACCGATGAGGGGATTACCGGCATATGTGAAACCGGGGATACTTCTCCCTGGTATATGGGTGAAAGCCAGGACTCTATAATGCACAACATCAATAAAGTCTACGGGCCGCAGGTACTCCTCGGCGAGGACCCCTTCAACATCGAGAAAATCGTGACGGGGATGGATAAAGCCGCCAAGTTAAATAACCAGTCGAAGGCGGTCATTGACTATGCGCTTCATGATATCAAGGGCAAGGCGCTCGGAGTGCCCGTGTACCAGCTGCTGGGCGGCCTTTCCAACGAAAAGCTACGGCTGGCGTTCGTGATGTCCTCAGGCACCGCCGCAGAGGTGGGGGCGGAAGGGAAGATGCTGGTAAAAAACGGCTTTAAAGCCCTGAAGCTGAAAGTTGGCGCTAAATCCATCGAAGAGGACCTGGATATGGTCGGCGCTTTAAGAGACGCCGTCGGCAAAGATGTTAAGATAATGACCGATACGAATGGCGGCTGGAACTACCTCCAGGCGCTTCAGTTCCTGAAGGAGGCAGTTAAGTACAATCTATTCCTCTCCGAGCAACCCGTGCCAAGGTGGGATATAGATGGACTGGCGCGCCTGCGCCGTAAGGTGGACGTGCCTATATTTGCCGACGAATCGGCCGCCGAGCTTAACGACCTGTTAAAACTCTTACAGCGGGATGCCGTGGACGGCTTTTTCCTTAAGGTGCCGAAGGCAGGGGGTATATTGAAATCACAGAAGTTCGTGTCAATCGCCCAGGCAGCCGGCCTGATGGTGATGTGCGGCTGCATGATTGATTCCGGACTCGGAGCGGCAGCTAATGCGCATTTCCTGGCTGCTACCGAATGGATGGGCAAGATTGAACAGGAGGCTATCGGCCCGCTGAACCTTTATAATATACCCGATACAGTCAGCACCCCGTTAAAGAACGACCTGGCGAAAAAGGTTCTCAGATACGAGGGTGGTTATCTCTACCCGCCCGACGGACCCGGCCTAGGAGTAGAACTAAACGAGGCCGCTGTGAAACAGTTCGCCACTCCCGGCAAGAGTCCGACGGTCATCGGGAAATAACGTCTATAATAATAACGCTCTGCCGGTAAAATATTGTCCTTAAATACGTTTGACAAGTAGATATCCGGTGCTATAATTTAAGAGTATTCATCAATAATCGTATTACGAATACGAAAGACTGTTATGGAAGCAGTCCTGAAACCATCCGCGGTTCAATCCGTTCCTCGCGCCGATAACACTCTTCTCCGTCCCGGCAATGGTGTCAGCGCCATTATCTGGATTGCTTTAATTGTAAACGAGTATACTGATAACACAGGAGGTAGTTGCCTATGACCGGATAAGAACTAAAGAGGGACTATTTAAAAATTCAGTCAATGAGGAGCACATCAAATAATGAAAAGATTATTATTAATATTAATCGCAACTGCTATTATCTTAATGTCAATGGGCACGATTGTATCCTGCTCTAGTGAACCTGAGGAGACTGTTGTTTTAAGGATGGCAGTACCCTGGCCTCCGGGCGACCCGGTGACCAACAATATAGAGGAATTCATCGCTAAATTTAACGACCAGGCTACAGGCAAATACGTCATCGAGCTTCACACCGGCGAGTCGCTGGTTAAAATCGCTGATAGCATGGACGCCGTGAGAACGGGTGCTGTCGAGATGGTCGGCTTTCCAACCGGTGTTTTTGCCAGTCTCGACCCGGTTTTCGCCGCTGCCGAAGTCCCCTTCCTGGCCAACAACGTCGAGGCTGACGCCGCCATGCAGGTAGGCACTCTGCCTTTGTATGACGAAGTCATGACCAAGAAGTTCAATTCGAAACCGATCGTCTCCTTCACCTGTATAGCCCTGGACGTAATAAGCGTCAACCCGATAAAAACGCTCGCCGACTGGAAAGGGCTATTGACCCAATCGGTATCGCCGCAATCCGCCCAGTTCATCGAGTATCTAGGCGGTTCCTCCGTTCCTATGCCTTTCCCCGATGGGTATCAGGGGCTTCAGAAGAAGGTCATCGAAGCCAGCATGCAGTCATCTTCGATGATGATAATGTTCAAGATGAACGAAGTGGCCGATTACGTCCTGCGCGGCTATCTCATTCCGGCCAGTCTGATGTTAGCCATTAACCTGGACGCGTACGATAAAATGCCCAATGATATCAAGAAATTGATAGTAAAACTGGGCAAAGAGTCGCAAACAAGCACCAATGAGTTTTTCATCAGCGTAGCTCATGAAAACACCAAGACACTGGAAAGCATGGGACTGGAAGTTTACAACCTGCCCAAAGCCGAACGTGACGCCTGGGCAAAGATTGTACAACCCTATTGCGACAAGCTATTCCAGGACATGGGCGAAGACCTCGCTAAGAAAGTAAAGAAAATCGCCGAGGACGCCAATACCAAATACCCGTACAAGGAATAAAACCGAACGGGAACAGGTATTTCCACCGGTTTTATCCAGATAAATAGTCCATCCTGGTTGGCGGGAAGTCTCTCGATGCTGTATACTATTCCTGCCAATCAGGATTGGAATATAAGGACGTTTCCTTTTTACACCACCGAATAACATCAATCATCCGGTAAGGTGAAGCCGCTATTGTTGAAGAAGATATTTCTGACGATAGACCAGGTAATCGAGCGGGTAGGCAACTGGGGGCTGGTCAGCAGCGGGGTCCTTATCCTGCTGATGGCATTTTTAAGTACCTACGCAGTAGGAAGACGCTACCTGCTGAACAATCCGGAACCCTATTCATACGAGCTCAGCACGATATTTTTAACCGCCTGCGTGGTCCTGGCCGTATCGGGCCTACAGAGGTATAAAAGGCACCTCAGGGTAGACTTTATCGCCAACTTCCTGCCGCAAGACGTACAGACTATCTTACTGGATATCGTAGGCCCGCTCCTGGCTTTAACATACGTATCGATAATTACCTGGCAAAGCTGGGATAATGCTCTGTACTCATTCAATATCGGCGAAACCAGCCAATCCGTCTGGGAAGAGCCCCTGTATCCGACCAAGTTCCTGATACCAATCGGGATGTTCTGGCTTGTTCTGGTGCTCCTGGCTCAAATCTCAAGCGGGTTTATAAACGTGTTAAAAGCTAACAAAAACGAGACACAGCCAGATAAAACGGTGATAACACCGGAGTAACTCTCCGAAAGGAGAACGAATCGCAGTGGACCCACAAATAACCAGCATCATATGTGTTGCCGGCCTGTTCGTATTAATGATGCTGGGCGTGCCGATAGTATATTCGCTGGGATTCAGCGCGGCAGTCGGGGCGATTTTAACCTACGGAACTCCCGCCCTCCACATGGTAGGTTCGACCCCTTTCACCACCTTATTCAATCTGGCGTGGACACCGCTTCCCCTGTTCGTTCTGCTGGGGGCCATCATTGCCGAATCGGGAATGGGGAAAGACCTCTTTAGAGCCGCCGCCAACTGGCTTTCCCGGGTTCGCGGCGGGCTGATTGTAGCCGGCATTATAGGAGAGGCCATGCTGGCAGCGACACTGGGCACCAGCGCGGCCACCATAATTGTCGTGGGTAAAGTGGCCGTCCCGGAATTCGAGCGGCAGGGTTATCACCGGGGGTTCAGCCTGGGCGCTTTATTAGCCGGGGGCGTGCTGGGACCGCTGATTCCGCCCAGCGCCACCTTTATCATCTATGCAGTGCTGACCAATGTTTCCCTGGGTAAACTTTTCATTGCCGGAATAATACCGGGGCTAATATTAGTCTTTTTCCTGGCAGCACCAACAATATTGTTTTGCTGGTTGAGACCCGGCATGGCCCCCAAAACTTACAGCGTCCGCTGGAGAGAGCGAATCACTTCTTTAAAGGGCGTCTGGCCGATAGCTCTGGTGATGTTCAGCATCCTGGGTGCTATTTATTTCGGGATAGCCACTCCCACCGAGACCGCCGGGGTTGGATGTTTTATCGTTCTGTTGATAGCCGTACTGGTTTTTCGCATGCGCTGGAAAGGCTTGCGTGCGGCAATAATAGAAGCGGCAACGGTAAACGGACTGATCTTATTCATTATTATTGCGGCTTCTTTCTATACTTACGTGGTCGGCAGTACCAATGTTGCCACACATTTAACAGATATGGTCAGTTCCTCGGCCCTGACTCCCATGATGGTAATAGTAATTATTAATTTTATATTGCTGATACTGGGATTTATCCTGGACCCCATTACCATCACTTTATTGACGGTTCCTATTTTCGTTCCGCTAATCGTCAGCCTGGGGATGGACCCAATCTGGTTCGGAGTAATATTCTGCGTTAACACCCAGATAGGGCTTATCACACCTCCGATGGGAACGGACCTGTTTGCCGTGAAGACAATCTTTGACATCCCCACCGGGGTTATTCTACGCGGCGTGGCACCTTTTCTGGTTTTCGAGCTATTTTTCCTGGTTCTCATCATAGCCTTTCCCCAGTTAAGCCTCTGGCTCCCGAGTATGATGATAAGCAAGTAACACACCCCCGAATGCGAGGTAGATTATGAGCACAACGAATAGCACGCCTGTAGAAAAACTGACGGCGAACGTTCTGGAGACGCGCTTCGAAAACTTCAGCCCGGCGACGCTGGAAAGGACAAAACTCCGCATTATAGATACGGTCGGCTGCCTGATAGGCGGCTCCGGGGATACCGGCAATCCCGAGCTTGTCGGACTCCTGCAGGACGAGGGGGGTAAGGAAGAGGCAACCATCCTGGTTTACGGCGGTAAAGTGCCCACCGCCAACGCCGCTATGGTCAACAGCGTCATGTCCCGTTCCTTCGACTTCGAGCCGGTGAGTCCTCTGGTGGACGGAGTTAATACACCGGGGCATGTCAGCGGCACCACGGTGCCCACGGCCATCTCTATAGCCGAGGCCGTGAATGCCAGCGGCCGGGAGATGATCGCGGCATTGCTCGTCGGGGATGATGTAGCTGCTCGCCTGCTGGGTGCCTCCGGTTTCGGCTTTACGCTGGGCTGGGACGGTACCGGCACGGTAAATGCTTTCGGGGCTACGGCTATCGCCGGGCGCCTGCTGGGACTAGACAAGCTCCAGATGAGAAACGCCTTCGGCATCGTTCTCAATCAAATCGGCAGCACCTTCCAGATAATCTGGGATGGCACCACTGCCTTCAAACTGCCGCAGGGGCTTTCGGCACGGGCGGGCGTTTTCTCCGCGCAGCTGGCTAAAGCCGACTGGACAGGCCCGGAGGACGCGCTGTTCAGCAAGTTCGGCTATTATAAGATGTTCACCGAAGGATGTCAGAAGCCGGAATACCTGAGCCGCGACCTGGGGGAAGTCTACTACGCCGACGGCACCATCAAGCCCTATCCCTGCTGCCGTATAACCCACGCCGCCATTGACTGCGTGCTGGAGATAATAAAGAAACACGGTGTTAAATCTGCCGATATCAAGTCGGTCAATCTCGACCTGGCTCAGGGCGGCATCGACCATAAATGCGGCGAACCGTTTAAAATCGGGCCTTTTCCACACGGCAACGCTACTTTCAGCTATCAGTACGCGGTGGCGACGGCGTTTCTTTTCGGTAGCGTGAAGCCGGAGCATTTTACCGATAAGGCAATACGTAATCCGCTGATAGCCGATTTTATCAAGAAGATAAAGCTCACGGCCAGTCCCTATGTCAAGTTTGAAAAAGCCAGAGTGACCGTAACCCTTAATGACGGGCGGGAATTCACCGAGTCCTGCGACGCGGTCAAGGGCGACCCGCAGAGTAACCCGATGTCTGAAGAAGAGATATTGGCCAAATTCTGGACTAACATCGAGTTTTCCGGCAAAATATCGAAGCCTAAGTCCACGGAACTGCTCCAGGTGCTGCAAAACCTGGAAGAACTGGACAGCGTCAGAAAACTGATACCACTGCTGGTTACCTGAAAGCCTGACGATGCCTGTCTGCTAATCCTTCCGGCTCAGATTATCTTCATGCTCGGCATTTCCGGGTAAGGCCGCGCCTTCTGCACCAGCTCTATGAGCACGTTTTCCGCGGCGCCGGGATGAACAAACGCTACCCTATCGCCGTTGGGGAGAGCCATCGGCTCTTCGTTGATGAGCTTCCTGCCCTGCGCTTTCAGCTTCTTTAGTTCCTGCTGGATATTGTTGGTGGCGAATGACACGTGGTGCAGTCCGCCGCCCCGTTCATTCAGGAATCTCGCGAAGCTGCCTTCGCCGGTCATCGGCTGGAGAAACTCCAGCGTGATATCGCCGGTCTTTACCAGGACGGCCTTAAACTCACCACCCGGCCCCCCCATTTCCTCCACGACCTCGAAGCCGAACATCTCGGAATAGACCTTCAGGGCTTCATCGGCGTCCTTAACGACGATGCCAATATGGTCGATTTTCCTTAGCATTTAAATCCTCCTCGATTTACTTTTAAAACGGGAAAAAGGGCGGCAACTCGCGGACTTTATCCCTGGTAAGCGTCTGCGGCATGGCCTTAACCAGCTCTTCGGGAGTCCAGCGACCGTCCTTTGCCAGTACCTGCTCCACTGGCGGCGGGGCGGTGTAAATGCCGATGTGCCCGTGCCAGACCTCGAAAATGCACCCGTTGACGTTATCCGCCTTCTCGCTGGCGAGGTAGACCACCAGGTTGGCGACATCCTCGGGGAGATTTACCTCGAGCATTTGCTTAATCTTATTTTCGGCGGCATCATCTCCCCAGATTTTCGCCCAGGCTTCCTTGAGTCCCTTCTTCTCGACCATCTCTTTAATGCCCCTCGTCCCGGCCACCGGCCTGATGGCGTTGCAGGTCACGCCGTAACGGCCCATATCGTAAGCCACCGTGCGCGTCAGACCGACGATGCCCTCCTTGGCGGAGGAGTAGCTCGCCTGCCCCATATTCCCCAGCCCGGAGTGAGAAGACGTGTTGACAATCCTGCCGTAGCCCTGTTTCCTCATCACCCGGCAGGCGGCACGGGCGCAGTAGAAGGTGCCGTAGAGGTTGGTCTTTATCACCGCGTCCCATTCCTCATCGGCAACGTTGTATATCATACGGTCGATGGTGAAACCGGCGTTATTGACCAGCACGTCGATACGCCCGAAGCTGTCCACGGCCGTTTTAATAATGCTCTCCGCCCCGTCAACCGTGGCCACGCTGGCGTAGCTGGCAACCGCTTTACCGCCGGCCTTCTCTATCTCAATAACGACTTCATCGGCGGGGCCCCGCGAAGAGCCGCTGCCATCGATAGTCGCACCGAGGTCGTTAACGACCACCGCCGCCCCCTGCGCCGCCAACCCGATAGCCTCGGCGCGCCCCAGGCCCTTACCGGAACCCGTGACCACGGCGACTCTTCCCTTTAATAGCTCACTCATCGGTGCCTCCTTCAATCTCAGCCGATGACCCCTTTATCCTTGAAAGCGGTCACATCGTCCCAGCTATAGCCCAGTGTCTCGGTGAGCACCTCCTCGGTATGCTGGCCGAACTCCGGGGCGGTGTTACGGATGGTCGGCGGGGTCTGGCTGAACTGCCACGGCGGCATAATAATCTTGAGCTTTTTCCCCGCCGGGTGGTCGATTTCCCGGAAATAGCCGTCCGCCCAGGGGGTGGGGTCGGCGGCGACATCCGCGGGCGTCTTGACCAGCGTCCAGATAATCTCGTACTGGCCGAGTCGCTCCGCCCACTCGTCCCTGTTTTTCGACTTAAAGACCTCGTCCAGAATCGGAATTAAAGCTTCATGGTTCTCCATGCGCAATTCATGGGTCTCGAATCGCGGGTCGTGCTCAAGTTCGCATATATCGAGCGCTTTACAAACGTTAGACCAGTAACGGTCTCCCTGGATACAGGCCAGCTGGAGCCAGTTGCCGTCGCCGCACTCGTAGCTGTTAAAGATAGGGTTGCTCTGGCAGGTACGGGAGACGCGGGGATACTCCAGACCGGTAGCCAGAACGGAGGACAGGACTATGCCCATCGACCATATCCCCCCGCCGATGAGCGAGACGCAGACCTCCTGGCCTTCGCCGGTGCGCTCGCGATGGAAGAGTGCCATCATGATAGCGCAGGCCGCGTACATGCCGGTGGTGTTATCGCCGAAGCCCGGCAGCTGAAAGGGCAGCGGCGTGCCCGGCTCGCCCAGCGCCGCCATGACGCCGCTCCGCGCCCAGTACCCGACGAAGTCGTAAGCGCCGACGTCTTTCTCCGGGCCGTGCAGTCCGTAGCCGGAGAGGTGGGTATAAATAATGCGGGGGTTGATTTTGGAAATATCCTTGTATTCCAGCCCGAGGCTTTTCAGGGCGTGCGGCCGGAAATTGCAGACGAATACATCGGATTTCTCCACCAGTTTATAGAGTATCTCCTGCCCCTCTTTCTGCTTTAAATCCAGGGTAATGCCCTTTTTATTGAAGTTATAAAACTCGAAAACGTAGTTTATATCGTAAACCGGGACGTTGCCGCTTATTTTGATAATGCCGCGGGTCTGGTCGCCGGCGCCGGTCCTCTCAACTTTAATAACCTCGGCGCCCATATCCGCCAGGATGCGGCAGCATACGGGAGCCAGTCCCGCCTCGCTGACGTCCAGCACTCTTATACCTTCAAGAGCCATCTTCATCTCAGGATTACCTCCTTTTGAGGTTGGTAAATTATTAACCTTTTTGTCATTGTCGGGCTCGACCCGACAATCCAGCTACCCCTCCCCTGGATTCTTCGCTGCCCCTTCGCTTCACTCAGAATGACAGGGTGGGGATACTGGATTCCCGCTTTCGCGGGAATGACGATAATCGTTACTTCTCATTGCCGACGATAAGGCAGCTGCAAATGCCCGTCCCGGCGTTGCCTCCCAGGTTATGGGTGAGTCCCAGGCGCGGATTTTTCACCTGCCGCGGGCCGGCCTTGCCCTGGAGCTGCTTGTAGACCTCGTACATCATCCTGAGGCCGCTGGCGCCCAGCGGGTGACCGAAGCACTTTAAACCGCCGTCGGTATTAACCGGCAATTCACCTTCAAGAGTGAAAATCCCGGCCTCGATATCCTCCCGCGCCCGGCCCCGCGGACTGAACCCCAGGTCTTCGTAGACAATCATCTCGTGGATGCTGAAGCAGTCGTGCACCTCGGCGCAGCTTAACTCTTTTCGCGGGTCTTTGATACCCGCTTCCTCGTAAGCCTTGCGCGAGCCGAGGACATTCTCCTCGATGTGTACAAAGTCGTAGTCCTGTAACATGGCGCCCTGCCGCGCGCCGACGTTCACCTGCATCGACTTGATATAGATGGGGTCGTCTCTGAAATTCTTCGCCATGTCGGCGCGGGTGACCACCGCCACCGAGGCGCCGTCGCTGACGCCGCAGCAGTCGAACAGACCCAGCGGCCAGGCGATAATCGGGGCGTTGACCACCTGCTCGATAGTCAACTCGTTCTGGAAATGCGCCTTGGGGTTGAGGCTGCCGTTGTGGTGATTTTTCACGGTAATCTGCGCCAGCAGCCTTTTACCTTCTTCGGGCTTGATATTATAGTCGTGGAAATAGCGAGTCGCCAGGTAGGCGAAAGACGCCGGGGCACTGTAACTCGGGCCGATACCCGAACTGCCGTCCTGGTTATCCCCGACGATGCTGGGGCCCTTGACGCCGGTCGCGCCGGAATCCTTGAGCTTCTCCACGCCCACCGCCAGGGCGACATCGCAGACTCCGGCGGCCACGGCATAACTCGCCGCCCGCAGGGCCTCGGAGCCGGTGGCGCACATATTCTCCACCCGGGTTATGGGGATATATTGAAGCTGCAAGGGCGACAGCGTGATGGCGCTGAGTCCGGAAAATACCGTGCCTATCCAGGCCGCCTGGATGTCTTTAGGTTCGATGCCCGCATCCTCGAAAGCCTCGTAGGCGGCTTCCACAATGAGGTCTTCCACCCCTTTGTCCCACCGCTCCCCGAACCTCGTGCAGCCCATGCCCACGATGGCCACTTTATCTTTAATTCCGTCCATATATCAGCCTCCCGAAGGCTATTCCACCGGCTTTGCCTTCCAGAAATAGTTATGTACACCCCGACTGTAAAACATCTTTCTGAAGGTCATTTCCAGCTTCATGCCGACAGCCACCTCATCAACATTGCAGTCGGTCAGCTCGCAAATCAGCCTGCCTCCCCCCTCAAAATCAATGACGCCGTTGACGCCGGGGGGATTAAGGGTGGGCATAAGCTGGTCGATGGCATAGCTGAAGAGCGTCGCCTTCTTATCGGAAAATTTATAGGGTTCGAAATTATCTCTTGCCTGGCAGTTGACGCATACCCGCGGCGTCTGCCCTATCTGGGAAATCTGGGGAGTCCCGCACTTATTGCACTTTGCCCCATAAAGAGCGTTAATAGCCCGGCGTTCCCGCCAGCGCCCCGGCAGCGAGAGCAGCGGGCGTTCCGGCAGTGTAGAAGCCTCCACGGCCACCAGGTTACGCCAGGTGGCGTACTCCCCGTAGCTGACGGCTATCCTGCCCGCCAGCTTATCGGAAATCACCGGCTTCTTCTGAAATTTCTCGATTTCATCGGTAACGCGCAGGAGAAAAGCGTCGCAGCCGTCCCCGTAGCCGGCCAGGAGAATACGGTCTCCCGCCTTGGCTTTTTCCAGGGCCGCCGCCAGCATCAGCAGCGCCGCCGCCGTCCCCGTATTGCCGATTTCGCTGTAAAGGGGGGCCTGCACCTGCGCTTTATCGAACTTCATCCGCCGCGCCAGACCGGCATGCTGGCGGGCATCCGATGCGTAATAGACTATTTTAGAAAAATCCGCCGCGGCCAGCCTGTAATTTTTTAAAAGGCCGGAAATGGCCGACTGCATGGTCGGCAGGTAGCCCGCTTCGTCGATAAATCTTCCCTCGGCCGACCGCAGATAGGTATCTTCCTGCGCTCTCCAGAAGTCGGTAAAATCGTTGAATACGGAATAGCTGCCTTCGACCTCCGCGATGACCTTTTCCGAACCTATCATGACCGAAGCCGCGCCGTCGCCGAGCGTCTGCTCCAGCGTGCCCTTGGCCGCCGCCGGACGGCAGTCGGCAGCCGTCACGATGACACTCTTCGCCGAGCCGGCTTTCACCGCGTCAACGGCCGCCTTTACAGCAATGGTCGACGCCCTGAGAGAGTTGGTAAAGTCGGCGGTGTGGCACTCGTCGGCAAGGTCGGCGGCGGCGGCCACGATAGCCGCCGATTGTTTTTCTTTGTAGGGGGCTGTGGTCGTCGCCAGCGATAGCCCGTCCGCTTTGCCGCCACCCCTTCCCAGGCAGTCCAGTGCAGCCGCCACCGCCATGGTGACGGTATCCTCGTCATATCCGGCCACGGCTTTAGCCCCACCAATGCTCCTGCCCGCCCACATCCGGGATATTTCCTCACGATTAAGCCTGTAAACAGGCAGATAAACACCAATCGACGTAATACCGACCATCGCCCCGTTTTCCTTTCTTTTCAACTCGTCATGCCTCTAGAGAATGGGTGAACAGGACCAGAAAACAGCGGTAACACCGCCGGTGACATTACTGACAACCAGCGGCAAACCGGCCGCGTAGACTAGGTTATGGTGAACCCGCCGTCGATGGGCATGATGATACCGGTGATGTAGGAAGCCCTTTCCGAACACAGCCAGACCGCCGCCTCGGCAACCTCCTCCGGCGTACCATCTCTACCCAGAGGCACCATCTCTTTGACCGCTTCCGCCATACCTGGCTGCACGGCCAGCATCCGGTTATAAAAACCGGTTCCCGCCATCCCGGCGGGGCAGATGGCATTGACGCGAATACCCGCCTTGGCGTAGTCGCCGGCTGCCGACCTCGTCAAACCGTTAACGCCGTATTTACAGGCGGTGTACATGCCCTGTAGCGGCGCGCCGATGAGACCGGCAATCGACGACGTATTGACGATAGACCCGCCGCCGTGTTTCTCCATGTATTTTATCTCGTACTTCAGGCACAGCCAGATACCCTTAAGGTCGATAGCCACGATGCGGTCCCACATCGCCTCGGTGCCTTCCGTAAGGGGTTCCGGCAGCTCCTCGACGCCGACGTTATTATGAGCGCAGTCGAGTCCACCGTAGGTAGCGACGGCCTTATCGACCATCGCCTCGACATCCTTAGCCCTGGAAACGTCGGCCCGGACGAAGGCAGCCTCGCCGCCGGCCTTTTTAACCATGTCCACGGTCTTCTGACCGTTCTCAACATCGATATCCGCCACGACGACTTTCGCCCCCTCCCTGGCGAAGGCCAGCGCCGAAGCCCGTCCCAGACCCATCCCGGCACCGGTGACCAGCGCGGCCTTACCCTGAAGTATTCCCGCCATGTTATTTCCTCCTGAATGAAAGTAAATACCTTAAATATCTTATTGCTGCGGGGCTGGCACTGTCAAATAGCAGAACGCGGTTTAAGGAAGTGAAAAAGCGAACCCCGGGCTTGAATGAGCGGAGTAAAGTAATGCTCAGTACTCCCGGCCTCATCGCCAGGATTGCCCGGATACTGCTGGAAATCGGCCTTATCTATTTAATCGTAAAATCAGGATGTAAATAAACCGCCTGATTCTACCCGATATATACATCGACCTTGGCCGCTCCGGCCAGCTGATTGAGGTCTTTGGTGAAGGTCGCCCAGTCATAATCGGTGCGGCGCCGGTACTGGTAATGCAGACTGACGCGTTCCTCCAGCACGGACATCGTCTCCAGCCTCAGGCCGCCGAGTCGCTCCTTGAGAAAGGCGGAGAGTTTCCCTTCCATGTCCGGGTAGGACGACTGGTCTACGGAAATCATCAGGTGGGCCCGCCCGAACACGTTAAATCTATTGCGGGTCAGCCAGTGAATACCCAGGGCAATGAACACCAGGCCGAAGAGAATCCCGGTTACCAGGAAGTTATCGGTGGCGGCGCCGATAGACGAAGCGATGAGCAAGAGGAGAAACCCGATTTCCGCCGGGTCTTTCACCGGGGTCCGGAAACGGACGAAGGATAAAGCCCCCAGTAAACCCAGCGATAGCGGTATGGATACCTGGATACCCAGGAAGAGCGCCGTGATAGCCGGTCCGCCGATAATAAACGTCCGGTGTACCCCTGCCCCGATGTGCCTCGAGCCATAGAACAGCTGGTACATCAGGTATGTCACGATGGAAGCCACCAGCGAAAATACGATGGCGATGATAGCTTCCCAGAGTCCCACCGGCGATTGCATCCCCTCAATGAGTTGCCAGAGTTCGTCAAACATGCTATATCCTCCTTTTCATCTATATCTCGACCATTCTGCCCGAAGGTGAAAAACGAGCCAGGCTGCCCGGCTCGGTAAAATACGCGTTAAGACAGGAGCCGTACTTGGAAAAACGACTCCAATCCGTGTCCAGCAGCCTCATGCGGCGGAGGGTAACCGGCAGTTCCAGCCTGGGCCCCTTAACCTCGATAACGCTTCCCTGCAGACGTATTTCCCCATCCCTCTTGCCCAGTTCCCAGGCCACTACCGAAGCTTTTATGTCATAATCGAAGGAGACACGGACACCGGTCTGCATCTCGTTAAACCTGTAGCGCTGGTACGATATCAGGATAATCGGCTTCAGCGGTTTTTCCGGGAAATAGCCGAAGCCGCCCAGCGTGTCAAAAAGCTCCGCTTTGCTTAAAATCCCGCTGCTTAAATTCGCCAGCTCGAGGCGCGGCGCGGGAACCACGAACTGCTGACGCTGCTTGCTGCTGGCATAACCCTCCCTGATTTTACGTTCCACGTATACCGGTATCTCTCCCCGCCCGTCGGCGCTATCTCCGTACCAGCGGATGCGCACCTTGTCCTTCTTGAACTCACCCGCCGCCGACCGCTCGTACTGGTCGAGGTCCACAGAATCAAAGTACAGGCTGTTTACCCGGTCATGCGGGTATTCCCGGTCCGGGCGGCATACCTGCCGGAGCATGGTCCGGGCGAAGCCGGTGTTCCTGGACAGCACCGCGAATTTCCGCTCGAACCTCTGTATCGTAGCTACGATTGCCGCTTCGTCTGCTGACTTGCCGGTGACTTTAATTTTAGTTACCTCCCGATATACGATATTAACTATCGTCCGAAATTAAACATGTCCGCCATCCACATGCTGCCGCGGTTACCCATGAGATTGAAGCCGCTCCGCTGCTCGCCGCTGAGCTGCTTCCTTACCGATTCGTACCGCGCGATGACAAAGCTCCTCAGACCGAGGGAGTTGGGGCCAAACCCGGGCTGGCGCGGCGGCTGCGGCGCCATCAGGGGTCCGTAGATATTCTGGAGGAATAACTCGTACTTTTCTTTCTCCACCATGCATTCTTCCACCTGTTCGAGCTCGCCCGGCTTGAAGTCGCGCATCATCAGCATAAAGAGATTGTCCACGCCGAAGTTCTTCTTCAGACAGGCTACCTCCACACGGTGAAGGAAGAAGGGCAACATCGGCGAAGGCCCGCCGGCCATCCATCCCTCAAACAGGTCGGGTGGCCTGAGGTCTTCGTTAATGCAGCGCTCCCAGTCCTCGAAGGAGTAGAACATCTCGGTATCGGCCTCAGCATAGGGGCGCACCAGTTCGACCCACCGGTCTATTCGCGGCAGGACAACGTCGAGGGAGAAGGGGCCGTTGATAATTTCTTCTACGTAGCCGCGATACCTGTCCATGTACGGCTGGTGAGATAGCAGCCGGTCTACCAGGGGAAACCTGTTCATCGGGCCGGCGGTAGGCTCATCGATATAGAAATTGATGAGGCCCTCCTTCTTGATGCCCAGGTTGAACGTTCCGAAGGCCATGTTGGTATCCCACGGTATGGGCGTAAATTTACCATCGACCTCGTAAAGGTAGTTGTTGTGGCCTATGCCGATGTAGTTATCCAGGTGCAGGATTACACCTGATACCGCGATAAATCTGAGGGTTGTATCGACATCCAGCACCTTCTCTATCTCCTGCGGGAATGTCTCGTCCGGCTCGTTATTGAGGACATCCAGGAATCTGAAAAGGCCGGTATAGTCCGGGTTGTTCTCGTTGGTTTTGAGCATCATGGCTTCCAGGTAAGTCGTCGGCACGGCCATTGGCGGCAGGCCTCGGAACATATTGCCCTCGAGTTCAGGCACCGGCTCGTAAAGGTCGACCGTTTCTTCCTGTCCGAGGGCGCGCAGGAGGTCGATAAACGGCGCCCCACCGATGTTGGTGTACAGGGCCGGGTCCTGCCGGTGAAACTCGGGCATGCCCGGGAAGCTATAATCTTTATAAGCGTCTTTTTCCGTCCAGTCCAAACGCGCGGACAAAAGTTCCGGCTTGTAAAGGTTGCCGTTGGCATTGTCGAAGTGACGCTGGAGGAAAGCCTGGTCGACCATTTCAGCCATGGTATATACGCCCAGGTGGTCGTCATTCACCCAGAGGTCGACAAGAGAGGCGCGGGGGGTGGGGAGACCCATCTCGGCGAAAATTTTATATGCAACGACCTCCCGGATAAGGGTAGGGTCGCTCCAGCCGTTATTGAGAAAGACCTTTTTCAGTCCGTGAAAGGTACGCGCCCGATTGAAGATATTGAAATCGACCGCGAAGGGCATACGCGGACTGTTCCAGCCAACCGCCTGTCCCAGCGAGGAGTTCCCCTTGGGCCTGAAACCAACATCCGGAACCAGTTCGTCATCCCACCAGAAATCGGCCCTTACGTATTGTTCCTGGAAGGCGTGTTCCCGGCAAAACGCCCAGTTTTTCTCCGGCATAACAAGACGCACCGTGGCGATACAGTCATCAACAAACGGGTCTACTTTAGGGTCGTGCGTCCCTCTGGATGCACTGCCGGCGCACCCCGATATGACCGGGGCAGCGACGACGATAATCAGCAGTGCTGCCAAGGCATATTTACTCTTTTCCCACATAATCAGGATTCAAAAAACAATATTGGTAACAGGTTATCAGAAAAACGGTTAAAAAACAAATTATTAAATATGTCGGGCGGGTGACGGCATGGCAGAGAGAAAAACCCCTGCCGTCACCCCTCTCCGTTACTTTCTTCTTCCCACCATCCGTATCAGGACGAGGTATTCGCCGGCATCGGCTTCCAGCGTTTCCGCCTCGGAGGGGAAGATGAGCGTCCCGGCCTCTTCGCAGGCTTTCTCGTACTGGAGCCAGAGCCGCCAGCCGTCCGGTTGCACATCGGCTGCTTCCACATCCACCAGGTCTGTCCGCGCCCAGAGATGCTGCCACCAGTCGACGGTATGGAAACACCAGCACTCGTCCGCCCAGAACACGCTGCCGTCTTTACGGGAGCGGGTCAGGTGCTCCGGCACCGGGCCGTCGAAGTCGCGCGCCAGCCCCGGCACGACTATCCCGATTTGCCCGCCGGGTCGGACAAAATCCTGGAAGTATTTCAGGTAGATGTCATCGGTGCCGAAGTACTGGTAAGCGTCCACACAGACAATCGCATCGAAGAACTCACCGGCGTACGGCAGCGAGTGTGCCTCGGCATGAATCGGATAAACCTGATTCTCCAGGCCGGCCTCACGGATACGCTGCCAGTTTTCGGTGGCGCTTATCCACAGGTCATTCGCCCAGACCTGCACCCCGAACTCCTTTGCCAGGAAGATTGAACTCAGCGCCTTGCCGCAGCCCATATCCAATACACGCATGCCGGGCTTAAGCTCCATTTTCTCGCAGAGCCACTCCGTCAGCCACAGGACATTGGGGCCCATCCAGCCATTTAAAACCCATTCCGAGTCGTATTTTGCCGACCGTGTGAACTGCTCCGCCTTGAGCAGCTCTTTCATTCTTGCTTTACTTATGTTCATTATTTTACTCCTTAAGATGAAATACTCAAACAAAAAACCGCGGACTTATCACACCCGCGGCGAAAATGTAGTCCTGAATTATTTTAAGCTGAAAAAAGACAAGTAAAAGCCGTCCCACCGGGACGGACAGGTTATTTTCGGCGATTTAAGGATTCGCCTCAACCGTAAGCCTGCCGGGGTGCAACAAGTCCTTATACTGTTTCTCTAACTTGAGTTAACGTAAACGACCCCGCTCTTGTTCCAGAACTTTTACCATGTAATAGTAGCATGAGCTTCCTGCCGGGTCAATACCTGGTTCGTATTTGGCCAGCCGTTATGGTATTTTATCATAGAGAGGTTCGGTAATGATTCGGCGACCCCCCTTTTTTTACGGCTGGTACCTGGTCGGCATTACTATCGCCAGTATGATGCTGGTCTACGGCGTCCGGAACTCCTTTTCGGTTTTATTTTCGCCCATTCTGGACGATTTTGGCTGGTACCGCGGCAGCACGGCTATAATGCTGTCGCTTAATATCCTTGTCTACGGGTTAAGCGCTCCCCTGGCCGGTATGCTGGTCGACCGCTGGAGGCCGAGAAACGTGGCGATACTGGGCATACTGGTCCTGTCACTGGCGACAGCCTCCTGCTACTTCGCCGGTCAACTGTGGCATTTCTACCTGCTTTTCGGTGTGCTGGCGCCCATCGGCACCGCCTTCTGCGGGGCACCCGTATTAAGTCCTTCGCTGATGAACTGGTTCGGCAAGCGGCGCGGCCTGGCCATCAGTCTGGGACAAATCGGCGGTGGACTGAGCTTTGCCTACGGCATGCTCGTCGACCTGGTGATAACCCACTGGGGGTGGCGTCCTTCTTTCCTGGTTACGGCGGGAATCATCCTGGCTGTCCTTCTACCAATCTATCTCCTCTTTTTCTACTATCGACCGGAGGACAGGGGGATGAAGGCCTACCGCGCCGACGAGTCGTCGGCTGCCGAAGTGGCTGGAGAGTTTATCAACGCGGCTCACGATTGGACCCTGCATACCGCCCTGAGGACCTACAATTTATGGCTCCTGGTGATGTCCCAGTTCTGCTACTGGGGCGTGGGCAACTACCTGGTCCTGGCCCACCAGATAAAGTTCGCCCAGGACGCCGGGTACAGCAGTATGCTGGCCACCTCCGTCTTCGCCCTGTTCGGGATAGCCTCTATCGGCGGCCAGATCGCCGCTTCGGTATCCGACTCGATAGGGCGGGAGAAAACGGTCACAGTCGCGAGCGTCCTGGCTATTGGCGCGATGGTAGCCTTGATATCGGTCAGGGATACAACCCAGCCCTGGCTGCTTTACGTCTATGCCACCTGCTCCGGTTTCGCGACAGGACTATTCTCTCCCAATATCTTCGCGGGCATGGGTGATATCTTCCACGGTAAAAATATCGGCGCTATATCGGCCCTCCTGCTCACGGGGACCGGCATCGGCGGGGCTATCGGCCCGTGGCTGGGCGGTTATATTTACGATGTTACCGGCAGTTATAATACCGCCTTCATCATCAGCATGGCGGCTTTCGCCGTGGCGGGAATCAGCTTCTGGATTGCCGCACCGAGAAGAGCCGCCCGTATACGCGCCAAAATGCAGGGAATGACTATCCCCGGCTAGTTATTGCTTGATGGGAATCCTGGAGAACTCCAGTTTCTCTTCCTTCTTTCTCAGGGCGAGGAAGGCCAGCCACTCCTTATCGTTTTGCTCCGGGAAATCGGCCCGTAAGAACCCGAAGGGCATGTGGCGGCTTTCCCGTCTTTCCAGCGAGGCATTCAGTACCATCCCGGCATTATCGATTATCGACTGTACTTCCAGACAGCGCATCAGCTCGTGGGGATTTTCAGCCCTGAACGATGCGTTCTTTTTTATATTGTCGAGTCGTTCCAGCCCGCGCCGTAGTGTCTTTTCCGCCCGAACCTCGCCGGCATAATAGTCCACGACATTCTGCACGGCCATTTCCACCTCACGCCAGTGCCGGCCGTTTTTACTCGCCAGCATGCCGGAGCAGCTTTCCTTCAGGCTTTCCACCGAATCTGCATTTACGGGCAGGTAGTCTTGCTGCGCCCTGGCCTCCTTGGCGGCTCTCTCCCCGGCCCGCCAGCCCATGGTGAACGCCCCCGGGGCACCCGCCCACGGCACCCCGCCGACATCATCCCCCGCCCCGAACAGGCCCCTGACCTCGCTCTCGAGGTCGTTATTGACCACCAGACCGGAGGCCGCCGTGCCCGCCATCTCACGGCTGTTGGGCAACCATTCCAGCCTGTCTTTTCTAAAGTCGAACCCTTCCTGGTTTTTCAGGTAGTCCAGGAACAGGGAGCCCTTGCCCTCGTTACGGATAGACCACTCTATGTATTTAATTTCTTCTTCCGTGCCGCCGGTG
This sequence comes from uncultured Dehalococcoidaceae bacterium, assembly GCA_964500415.1. Lineage (GTDB taxonomy): Bacteria > Chloroflexota > Dehalococcoidia > Dehalococcoidales > RBG-16-60-22 > JAFGPF01. The sequence goes on from CAZCOB010000020.1 coordinate 29,059, forward strand.
AGGTCGAGGTAAAAGGGCCCTTCTCCCTGCCGGTACAGTTGAGCGTAGGAAGGGCGCGCGTTCCGCCCTCCCGACAGCATCTTCTGTCGATTCAACGTAGCGTCCACCTTCTCTTTGCCCAGGTTCGGCCAGTCGTAGAACTGGGTTCTCGGCACGATTGTTTCGCCGTCAGCGTCGGTAACGGCCGCGGCCGGCTGCACGGTGTTGCGGGGAGAGCCTAAATTAAGCTCGTAATTGCCGATTGAATAGTAGCCGGAGGAAAGGAACTCCATGTTAATGACGGGAAGGCCGGCGCGGAAGGCCATAGCCCGTCCATCCCCTGTCTCGTTGACGGGGATACGGTGGTTGCCCCAGACGCCGGTCACACTCGGAGTCAGCCGGTTGGCCCGGCCCGTGGACATGACGAATGTCTTGGCCTGGAAGGAATAGAGCCTGCCGTCATTTGTCCCCACCCCCAGCGCCCCGGCTGCCTGGCCGTCGGTAACGAGCAGGGCTACCATCATGACCCGATTGACGATATCGACGCCCCTTCTCTTCGCCTCCCTGGTGAGCTTTATCTTCAAATCGTACCCATCGAAGTTAAACGAGCTCGGCATGGTGTGGAACTGGTGTACGATTCTGAATTTGCCGGGTATCTGGCTGTCTTCATACCTTATCTTTACGCCGAACTTCTCCAGGTCGAGCATCCTATCGTAGTTCTCACGGGCCACCAGGCGGAGCAGGTCTTTATTAATGAACCCCCGCGCTATCAACTGGGTGTGGTCTTCGATGAGGTCTTCGATAGTCCATCCCATCTGCTCGTGAATCAGGGGTATATAAGCCCAGGCGTGGTCGACGCCGGTTCCGGCGCAGCCGCTGCTCAGAGTGTTGGCTTTCTCCGCAATGGTAACCTTTACGCCGTACTCGCTGGCTTTAATGGCGGCCATGCACCCGGCCAGTCCCCCGCCGATGATTAAAACATCCGTATCTATCTGCACTACTTCAATCCCCGTTCTCATGGCTTCTCTCCTCTCAGGATGGAGACCCTCATCGGGAGGGGCGGGACGATTTTTATAGCACCCTTCTCCCGCTGCGGACACTGCATCCAGCAGGCGCCGTCGTAGGCGCATTCGTCCGGGTATTTCACGATGGGCGGTTTGCCTTTCTCCGTACTGGCCTCCAGGATTCCCATCAGGCAAACGTCCACGCAGATATTACACCCCGTACAGACGTCCTTGTTAAAAATAACCGGGTTGAACATGGCTGACCTCCGTAATGATAAGTAACATTTTAAAGGCGGGATGTTAAGAGAATATCAAAAATACGGCGGCAATACAAATAACCGACCAAATATAAAGGAGCGAACCGTCTTAAAAGCCGATTTCGCCCCCCTTTTGACTCCTGGAGCGGGTGACGAGATTCGAACTCGCGACCTTTTGCTTGGGAAGCAAACACTCTGCCACTGAGTTACACCCGCTTAAAAACGTATCTATTTTAGACCATAAGTCCGATGTTGTAAAGGAAGAATGAGTGGTACTCTAGATGTGAAAGTTGTAGAATATAGTTTAGTAAGCACACGGCGAGATAACATTTGACTTTTTAACCAAGCATTGATATACTCGCCTTGAATAAATAGCCTGCCAAAAAGAGAATTATAACACTATCTCTATATTCTGGATAAGTTCAGTAAATAATTAAGGAGGATTACAGTATGTCCGGTGATTTTGTCAACCTGCTTGCTGATTTGAAAGAGGACGAGGTCCTCAAGCTGACCAAACAGAGGATTGAATCGGGGGAAGACCCATTAAAAATCCTGGATGACAGCCGGGGAGGTATGGGAGTTGTAGGCAAACGTTTTGCCGACGGAGAGTACTTTTTACCGGAACTCGTCTTCTCCGGCGAACTTCTCGAACAGATAACCGAACTGGTTAAACCGCATCTTAAACAGGCGGTGGAAACCAAGCGCCTCGGCACCATTGTCCTCGGCACGGTAGCCGGTGACATCCACGATATCGGCTTGAATATTGTCGACTTCATGCTGGATGTCAATGGTTTCGAGGTTCATAACCTGGGTGTCGATGTCCCCAAGGAAAAATTCGTGGACAAAGTCAAGGAAACCAAGGCTCCTATCGTGGGACTGAGCGGATTCCTGACCCCGGCCTTTGATGCCATGAAAGAGACCGTTGAAGCCCTGGATAAGGCCGGTTTGAGGGGAAATATCAAGGTAATGATTGGCGGCGGACAGATGGACGAAGAGGTGAGAAAATACGCCAGCGCCGATGCCTTCGGCAAGGATGCTATGGCCGCGGTAGCCCTGGCCAAGAAGTGGGTCGGTGCAGAATAAAATGGCTAAGGAATGGGCAGAGTTAACCCCGGAAGAAAAACGGGAAGAGCGTTTCAAGCGATGGCTTTCTCCACAGGGCGTTACCT
>CAZCOB010000021.1:0-28053 GCA_964500415.1 uncultured Dehalococcoidaceae bacterium
GCGGGACTGCTGGCAGCATGAAAGGTTTGGTGTCCACTATTGACATCCGACGTCACTTGTATGTTTGCGCCATATATTTAGCTACACTTTTAGCAACTAGATACTTTGCAGAAAAGTAATCAACAAGTGCCTGTTCGTCTTTTTTATATGCATCAGGATAAGTCTCAAATAAGTCAACGTAGGTTTTTTTAATAGCATCAGCCATTGCTTTAGGTGCTTTGTTTTTATCTTTAAATATTTTCCACCTGTCCGTAGGTTTATTTTGGGCGTCGATAAAACCTAAAGTTTTGGATGCTGTTAATAGATAATGGTCATTACCGCTTTTGAATCCAATTGACTTCAGATATTCAACATTTACTTTAGTAGTCGGAACTCCTAATTCCTTGATTTTTTCGAAGAATCTCTTTACATTATTGGGACTAGGTGTGTATGGCGCTTTTTGCATATATTTTCCCTCCTTTCTTTAATATTTTGCATATTACATAATATATGTTATCTTGACACATTATTCCACCATCTTTACTTATTGTCAAACTATTGCTGTGTTTAGGAGGGGCGGTTTCTTAAATCCCTCTTAATCTCCCCTTCGGCAAGCTCAGGGGAGGCTCTTTACGAAAGGGAGAAAGATATTGCAGGGTGTAATAGGGTACTGATTCCCGGGCAGGTTGGGAATGCTCCCACCCCTCTCCGAGATTCTTCGTGACACTAAGAATGACAGAAGCGGGGCGTTTAAGAGGGGCGCCAGCCACTCTTTCTAATTTCTTCCCCCTCTCCTTCACCCTGCCTCAGAAGGAGAGGGGGACACAGGGGGTAAGGTATATTATAAAATCCTCTACTTGGCAATTCAGTCTGTCCCCTGCTAGACTATAATCGTAGATACAGGAGGTACGCTTATGCACGGCTGGATGGGTAAAATACTCCATGTCGATTTGACCGACTCTAAAATAAGCGAGATTCCGACGCAGCCATATGCAGAGAAATACCTCGGGGGGCGGGGTCTGGCCTCGCGGCTCTACTGGGAAAAGGTAACACCGGAAATCGGGGCGTTCGACACGGGCAACCGACTTATCTTTATGAGCGGGCCGCTGCTGGCGACTGGCGCCCAGGGCGCCGCCAGAATGTCGGTATCGGGAAAGTCGCCCATGGCTTACCCGGAAGGCTACTGCTACGGCAGCATGGGCGGGTTCCTGCCGGCCGAGATAAAGAGGGCCGGGTGGGACGGAATCGTCATCGACGGGCGCGCCCCCAAACCCGTTTGCCTTTCGATTGATAATGACAAGGTGGAAATCCGCGACGCATCGTCGTTGTGGGGACAGAGCGCTTACAAAACCGAAGAAATGCTCTACCGTGAATACGGCGATAAGATACGCTTCGCCACCACCGGAGTCGCCGGGGAAAACCTGGTAAGGACGGCTACGATATTCGGCTCGCAGCTGGCGGCGGTTACCGCCGGTTTCGGGGCGGTAATGGGTTCCAAGAACCTCAAAGCCATGGTCGTCAGAGGCACGGGAAACCCCACCGTGGCCGACCCCGCCGGGCTAAAAGAACTCAACCGGTACACTGTAAGGATTAAAAACACCGTAAGCCTGGCCGTGACCCCCCGTCTGGGTATGACCAATCACGGACACGTGCTAAAGGAAGTGGGACAGAGACACTGCTACCGGTGCGGGTTGGTCTGTTCCAAATATATCTACCGGTTCGGCAACGACCCCGAACTGGAAGGACTACGCGGCTGCCAGGCCATGGAATACTACCTGCCGTGGCTATACGGCCGTGAAGACGAACCGTTAAAAACCCTGTTCGATGCCCCTACCCTGGCCAACGACTACTCCATCGGCACCTTCGAACTCCAGCACATGGTCGATTGGCTCTACGCCTGCTATCAGGCCGGGGCGCTTACCGAGGCCGAGACCGGCCTGCCGCTATCGAAAACAGGCACGCGGGAATTCCTGGAAAAACTGCTCCACGCCATAGCCTACCGCGAAGGCTTCGGGGATATTCTGGCCGAGGGGATGATGAGGGTGCGTGATAAAGTGTCGGAAAAGGCGCGTGCCTTATTTATGCATTCCGTCGCTCCTATTGGAGAACATGACGGCGTGCCGCCCAGGGCTTTTATAGCCCACGCACTGCTTTACCCCTTTGAAAACAGGATGCACCCCATCACCGTACATGAAATAGGCTATGTCCGCATGCCGTGGATGATGTACCAGGCCGACCCCGCATCGTCCCCGATTTCGCCGGAAATTTTTCTCAAGATAGCCAGGCTCTTCTGGGGCAGCGAGGCCGCCGCCGACCAGACAACCTACGAAGGCAAGGCCATGGCGGCCAGGAACATACAGAATCGGACTTACCTCCGCGATAGCCTGGGACTGTGCGACTTCGTCTGGCCGATTACCTACTCGCTGACCACTCCCGACGGCGTGGGCGACCCCGAACTGGAAGGCAGGATATTTTCAGCCGTAACCGGAATCCCCGCCAGCGAATTAGAACCCTATGCCGAGCGCATCTTCAACATACAGAGGCTCATCAGGTTGCGGGAGGGGCACAGAATACCCCAGGACGATTATCCGCCCGAGTTCAACTTTACCGAACCGCTTGTATTCGGCGCACATGGCGGCGAAATGATTATGCCCGGCTCCGGCGCCAAACCCGTGGACATGACCGGTAATACCCTCGATAGAGAGAAATTCCTCGGTATGCTGAAGGAGTTTTATCGGCTGCGGGGCTGGGGTGAAGATACCGGGCTGCCTACGAAAGAAACGCTGGAAGCACTGGGTATTGAAGACCTCGTTAACGCCGTCTAGGTGTATTGGCGAGGCGTAATATTACCGGGCAGACCGTAGATGATACCGGGCGCTGTTTTTTACACCTTCATTCCCAGCAACATCTTCATTCTGACCTTGAACATATTCCATCCGCCAATCCTGCGGGCCAGCGTGTTCATATTGACGGTATCTTTGTCCTTGGGAGGCACCTTCTCCGGTTCTTTTTTCATCAATTTCATTGCACCCTGGGGACAGAGCGCGACACAGTTGCCGCAGCCAATACAGCGGTCGAGGTTAACCCGGGCCGTACCGTTCACGGTAATGGCATTCAACTGGCACTTCCCGGCGCAGATATTGCATCCCAGACACAGCTCTTGGTCGACCTCTGCATAAAAGTTGGTTACATACAAGTCGACAGGGCGGGGGTGTTTGTTAAGCATTTTCAGGAGGACGCAACAATCGCCGCAGCATATACAGATGGTATCGGGAGCCCGGGAGTTCTCCGGCTGAAGGACGAGGCCGTCCTTCTGGGCTTTATCAAGGAGTTCAAATGCCTCTTCCTTGGTGAGGTAACGTCCTATACCCATATCGACATGCCGCCGGGCGTGGTCAGGTCCAATCATCAAACACGCCTCGATAAGGTCGGTTTTCTGACAGCCTTCTCCTAGAATTTGCGACGTCAGACGGCAGATGCAGTTAGCCACGGATATCCTGCCCCTGGCGTTTTCAACGAGTTTCCTGACGCTATCATAGTCGCTGACGTGGTATTTCTCCGGAACGGAAATGCTCTGAGCGACGGGGATGGTACGCAGCGGGAGTCCTCCACCGGTAGCGGGTTTCTCTTTCGTGCGTCTCTCATCGCTATACTGATGATAATCGGTGAGTAGGTCTTTGGTGAGATTGTTCAATTGAAAGTTGAAAATGCCTCCCATGGCGAACTCGGCGCTGCAGTAATGGGTCTCGTCGTAGCCCTCTTCCACCGTCAGGATAACGCCCTTACACATCATGCGGTCCAGCATCTGCTGCAATTCTTCAACGGACATCCCGGTGTGTTTAACACGGCGGTAAACGCGTTGCAACGGTTCCGGTTTCATGGAAAGCTGTACGGCTATCTCAGCCTCTTCAGGAGTAAAGAACCGCTTCAGTATCTTGATGTCCAGGCCCGATTCCACATCCGGGAAGCCACCCGGCATACTATCCAGGTGTTTTTGCAGGTAGCGGTAAACCAGATTTTCAGTATCCATTATGCTTTCCTCCCGTTGACTAATATTATCACCGGAAAAAGATTTTTCCCAGCAGTGGCTCTTTTACGGAGATAGCCCCCTCGGGGCAAATTTCCTGGCAGCAAAAACAGCGTATACAGCGGTCGTAGTCATGGGTGGGGGGACGTGACTCATCACCCCGGACCCAGTCCACCGCCTTAGGCGTTACGGGGCAGTGCCGGACACACGTGCCGCAGGCGGTGCAAAGTTTCTCGTCGATGACGGGTCGTACCGTTGTCCGGTTTTTAATAACAGTCCTGACGCGCCCACTGGTGGCGGGGACGGGGGGCTTGCGAACGACCTGAAAGTCACGGCAGATATATTTTTCTATATCCTCCCCGACAATTTCAATGTTTTCATAATGGTACGTGCCGAGTCCGGCCTTTTCACCCGGTTCGGAGGTCGGCACGAAGGCGGGGTCGAGGTCGATAATCCGGCAGGCGGCGGCGTCCAGAGCGACGGGGTCGCTGGAGAGGAGCAGAACGCCCAGCTTTCTGGGATTACCGCTCCGCGGGCCGTTACCCTCCATAGCTATAATAGAATCCATGATAGAAAGTCTCGGCCTGATTAACGTATTCAAATCGACGAGCATGGTAGCGAAAGCATAGGGGTCGGGCATCCTGGCATGGTGCTGGTTTTTCAAAAATCCGGGAACACAACCGAACTGGTTCTTGATGGCGCCGGTCATCCGGGTAAGGCCGTGTGTTTTCAGCTTCGGCAGGCTCACCAGCCCGTCCGCATCCAGAACACCGTTAGCGACGACGAAGCGTTTAACTAAAAGCGCTTCTTTATGAGCGACCGCCCTGCCTTTAGAAAATTCTGCCAGGGGTACGCCAAGTTCATCGGCCACATGTTTCAGCCCGGCTATTCTCATATTAACACCGCAGCCGCCGAAAGCCGGGGAATCGCCGCAGGTTATGTTTGCGCCGGCTTCTATGAGTATTTTGCCGACCGCCCGTAGTACGGCAGGGTGAGTGCAAACGCACTTTTCTGGGCTGGCGCCGATAAGCACATTCGGCTTGAGGATAATTTTCTCCCCGGACTTTACGAATTCGGAAAGACCGCCGAGAAGGTCGAGGCCCCTATTTACAGAGGCGTATACTTCATGGTCATCATAGGTACCACAGGCTACCAGGGCCACCCGTGACTTTTTAGAAGTTGCATACATTATTCGCCTTATTATTACTCCGGCCAGAGCACCGCGGCCACATCGTCCAGACCAAGCTCCAGCAGCTTCTGCTTACTCGGCCTGCCGGAATTTATATCCCAGTCCGCCGCCTGGAATAATTCGTCGAATAACTCCTCTTTCTTAAGGGTTATCCCGGCGCGGGGGCCTTCCTTCTTCGGCGGGACGCCCATCATCCGGTCGGGATACTTAAACGGCATGACCAGACCTTCGCGTATATTAAAGGCTACCCGCATGTTGCTGATTCTTTCGCCGGTTTTGAGCAGTTCTTCAACAGTAAGGTCCCAGCCGGTAATCGTCCTCAGTGTCTCCATGAAGGAGTCGTAGTGCGGCAGGGCTCCCATCATGAACATGCACGCCCCCACAGAATTGTAGACATGCCCGAAAGCACTGCCCAGCTTGTGCGGCAGGCCGCGTCCCTGGTAAGAAAAGCGGTCAATTTCCGGTATCACGCCCTCCGGGGCAACGTGGCTGGGGCCCTGGGTATGACGGCCCGGGGTGGCATCGGCGCCGTAGGCAATGGCAAAAGAAGGTCCACCCCTTGAATCATGGGCCGGGAACTCCTGCCCGCCGATGTGCATGGCGTATATCTCGGAACCCTTACCTATTCTCTCGGCGGCTTTCTTGACACCATCAGCGATAATATCGCCGAAACCATGGCGTTTGGCCAGCTTTTCCGTCATGGCGATGATTGCTTTATGATTGCCCCAGGTCATTTCCAGTCCGTCGGTGTCCTTCTTGGTGATAATGCCGTTTTCGTAGCACTCGATGGTGAAAGCGATACAGGCTCCGGCGGAAATACTATCCAGACCGCAGCGGTTGCAGATGTCGTTGGCCTTGATAATCGATTCAACATTGCCGTTCAGGCAGTTGCTGCCGAACATGGCAATCGTCTCATACTCGGGTTTGTGGGCACCTTCTTCATATTGATACTCACCGGTGCCTGCCCTCATATGCGCGCCGCAGCCTATGGGGCAGCGCCAGCAGGCATATTTTTCTGTCTCTCGCGCCATATACTGGTCAGCCCCGATATCTCTAAAGTTGGGGAAGTCAATAATGGCCACGCCTGTCCAGTTCTTGCAGGGCGCATCATCGAACTCGGCACACATGTTGAAGATGCCCGGCGTGCCGCTATCCTTCAGCTGGTGAAAGTGGCCGGTCAACTCGCGCAGGTACTTCTTCCTCAGTTCCTTGAGCTTTTGAGGTTCGGCCACGGGTACTTTTATTTTACCTTTTACCGCTATCGCCTTGAGTTTCTTGGAGCCCATTACGGCGCCCAGTCCGGAACGGCCGGCGGCGCGTCCCTTATTATTCATCACTGAGGCAATAAGAGCCACCTTCTCCCCCGCCTGGCCGATGCAGGCCACCTCCACGTCCCTGCCGTGCTCTCCCTTGAGGATATCCTCGGTCTCAAAAGAGTCTTTGCCCCACACGCGGGCAGCGTCTTTGATTTCGGCTTTCCCGTTATCAATCAGGAGATAGACGGGCCTGTCCGAGATGCCGGTGAAAAACACCGCGTCATAGCCGGCGAATTTCAGGTTCGGGCCGACACTCCCACCGGAATTGGCATCACCCCAGCCCCCGGTCAGCGGTGATTTACCCACCACAATATACCGGGAGCCGCCGAGTCCGTCGGTCCCGGTGAGAGGGCCGGTCATAATACCGAAAATGCTATCCGGCCCCAGCGGGTCGGTCCCGGCCTTTTGCCGACTGAAAATAATCCGGGCGCCCAGCCCGTAACCCCCGAGAAAATCGCGGCACAGCTTTTCATCCAGTGCCTCGTCCTTTAGTTCTTTTCTGGTAAGGTCAACCCAGAGAACCTTACCCATGTAACCTCGTGCCATGTATTTCCTCCTTGAATTTTAGAAATGTGAAACAATTACGATATGGAATTTGTTAAGAATGGAGAGTACCACCTTTTTGCATATTACAATCATGCGGTGATTATTGTCAAAAGGCGTGCCGATGCCGACTGAGGTCATCACGATGGATAGCGGGCCGGAGTTTATGGGGCGGGGGCTTGATAGGCAGGCTGAGAGATGAGTGTTTGAATGCTAACCAGGTGAGTTCAGACTACATAGCTCGTTGGGGGGGGGAAGTGTCCTGGAGGAGTATGCTGAAATAAAGGCTGTACTCTGGACAGTAGCGTTGCCAATTATGGAGTAAGGTTACTGTGTGATTAAGGTCAACCTCAAGACAGGGCTTTAGCGGTTTTTCGGTCTTTACTCTTTATTGACCTGGTTTTAGCCATCAGTTCTAAAAAGACCCGGACGATATCAGGGTCAAACTGAGCGCCGCTGCAGCGCTGGATTTCTTCTAGAGCCTCCTCCTTTGTCTTTACCATTTGTCGGTACGGGCGTGACGAAGTCATAGCGTCAAAAGAATCTGCTACGGCGATGATTCTGGCGTCGAGCGGAATGTTAGAACCTTTCATACCGGCGGGGTAGCCACCACCATCAAAGCGCTCATGATGGTACTGCACCGCCGCCAGGCAGTCCTTGAGACTATCGACATGTTTGAGTATGGATACTCCCATAGTCGGATGGGCGTATATCGGCTGCCACTCCTCATCGTTCAGAGGCCCTGGCTTGCCGAGGATTCGGTCCGACACGCCAATTTTACCGATATCGTGCAACAGAGCGGCCGTACGAATTGAATCGACCCGCTCTGGCGGCAGGCCAAGTGCTTCCGCGATATCGGTAGCGTATTTACTTACCTTTTTAGAGTGACCGTAAGTATATTTGTCTTTGGCGTCTACAGTGGCTGCCAGGGCATAAATGGTGCTGAGGATGGCATCTTTGTTCTTGGTGACAGCGCTCTTATTCATCAACTCGGAAATCGGCAGTTCCGAGGCCACCGAGGTGCGATTACGACCTGTTTGCTTGGCATAATACAGGGCCGTATCAGAGGCTTGAATCAGTTCCTCTCGCATTACGCCGTCCGTCGGCCAGGAGGCTATACCGATGCTGCAGGTCATAAGGCGTCCCTGGGTATCAACCGTGGATTCCAATGACTTTCGGATTCTCTCGGCTACCTTGAAAGCACCTTCGATAGTTGTTTGAGGCAGGATGATAGAGAACTCGTCACCGCCGTAGCGGAAAGCCATGTCGATACTTCTAATTTTATCCCTGATGGTTTTGCCCGCCTTTTGTAATACCTCATCACCGTACAGATGACCGTAAACATCGTTATATGATTTGAAATAATCCAGGTCTACGTTCAACAGACAGAACACCTCGCCGAAACGAGAAGCCCTGGCAATCTCCTCAGTGATGCGCTGGTGGAAAAATCGGTGATTGTACAGCCCGGTCAGCTCATCGATATTAGCCCTCTGCCTGGCCTGGGCGTAAAGCTCGGCGTTTTCAATCACCACGGCGGCTTCGCTCGTTAGGGTAGTAATCAGGTCTATGTCATCGTTGTTATAGTAACTTCCTTTACGCCTTTTACCCAGCGCCAGAATACCGACGAGCCTGTTTTTTGATATTAAGGGGAACAGTATTTCTACCTCTTCAGTAGCTTTAATATCGGCTTCCCAGAGCGCCTTGAAATTCGGGTCGGTATCAATTAAATCCCGGCTGAGAGGCTTCTTCTCTCTCAAAAGCCAGTCCACTATGGGACTGTCATTTTGCAGCTTGATGGGGACGGCCGCTTCTTCTTCAAAAAATCGCACGGCGTGCCTTAAACTGAAATTTTCATTTTCGGGTAAAAGCAGGCTCACCTGGTCACTGTGTAAGGCTTTCGAAATCGGCGGCAGCATAGCCTCGGCAAGCTGCTTCAGCTCAAGGACGTTGCTCATTCTCTGAGCGAAGTTCGAGACCATCTTGCGATAGTCGTAGCTCTTTCCGTAGAAAATGATATTTACCGTTTTTTCTATAATGACCTTCAGACGGTTGAACGATAAGGAAAATAGAATAGCCAGGCAAATAATAGATACCATGGTCGCCATCGTTGACCAGCCCTGCATGAACTCCTGTAAAACGTACAGAAAACCCAGGAAAATTCCGGCAATAATAGCGGTTATCCCGGTATATACCAGCCCCTTCTTTATAACCAGCTTGATATTGAATAGCTGATACCTCATGATGGCATAGGTGATGATGACGGCATTACAGAAATTGGCGACCTGACTCAGGGGGAATCTGGGTAGAGGGGGAATGCCTTCTCTAATACTTACCAGCGTGACGATGGCTAAACCTATATACAGATACATCACTCTTCTTCGTTCCAGGGGGTCGTTCAGGGCCCTGTACCTCTGTAAAAGGCGATATATTGACAGGGCAATGAAAGTAAAGGCCACCACAGCGAGCGGGTAAACAGACGCTCCATAATTAATGTCCAGCCCTTTGCCGGTCAGTTGAACGTCCTCAGGGATGTAGCCGGTCAAGGCCAGTGGCAGTAAGATGAAGGCTACAAATCCGTACCCCAGCCATACGGCCGTACGGCCTACTTTGTGGGTAAAACTACAGATGAAGTGATAATAGCTTACCGTTACCAGAATGCCGAATGTCGAGGGGAAGACACTCAGCAGACGCACGTGACCCGGGAAAAAATTGGCGAAGAGGAGATAGGTGCCAAAGGAAAACACTATCGAAATAACCAGGTATGCAATAAATGTCTTACCTATCCTGGTACGCACCTTATTCAGAACGAGGGCAATCAGGGCAACATAGATTATGGTGCTGAATAGCGGCGGCAGTGCATAAATGCTCATCTATATTACTTCTTTTCCGAACGGCAAATCAGTACGCATTGTTATTGGCTTATTTGCCATATGTAACACATCGGTAAATATCGTAATAAGCATAATAAACAAATAGTAAATAAGACATAAATGTAATGCAGGGAAGTGTAAAGGTTTCGTTAATGATTAGCCGGAGGGAGAATCCCCGGTTGCCGGTTCGCATCCAGATGCGATGGATTAGCCTTTTAAGAGTGATGACCGATATCTACGTTTGCGGGGTCAATAACTTGCCGATTTGCTCTTCCGTGGGATTGACATGAGGCGGCTTTAAGTGAGCCAGATCAGCCCCCGCCGCCTGTTGCCTGGCTATATAGGTCTGGAATGTGCCGTGGGGCAGCACGGTAACCTTGAGAGGCTTGAGAGAAAGCATTGGCTCCAGTGAAGCGTAATCTTTATCCAGGCTCTTTAGCTGCTCATGTATGATGTCCGCAACCTGGTTTTCATTGAACTCGATATCCTGTTTGGGCTCGATGTACAGGCGCAAGACAGTCTTCTCTCCCGATGATTCCTTACGTATCGCCCAATCCTGGTAGGCCAGCCTGGAGTTCTCTATCGCCTGCCAGACTACCTTCTCCGTCAGGCGGGTAAAACCGGCTACATCAATGATGCCGTCTATCCTTGAGTCGAAGAGCATCTGGGGAATATTAATGTTGCACCTTTCATTTCGGAGCGACATTATCCTGATAGCATCACCGGGGAAGTATCTCACGAATGCGCCCCCGAAGAAATTCGTGATTACCACCGCGTAGTTCTCTCCGGCCTGCACCTCGTCAAGCAGGAGGAGTTCGGGTCGATATGTTTTGTCCATCAGCCAGCTGTTCCATTCGCTTTCCGGCATAAATTCTAAAAAGTTAAGGTGCGGGATAAAGGTCATCGTATCGTAGTCCCACGTCTGTGTCGCCGTCAAGAGGCACTCAGTACCGCCGTACGTGTCCAGGGGATACCTTCCCCATAGATATTTGATTTTCTCCCGGTAAATTATATTATCCGTTCCACCTGCAATTATTCCCTTAAGAGACCATATATCCCTGGGCAACAGGGGGCGGCCGGCCAGTTTGCTTTTCGCGACTGCCCTTAACAGGCGGAGGAGTATTTTGGGCTGTTTCAGTAAGGCTGCGGCTCTCTTAATCCCGGAACCTTGACCGAAACGTTCGCCTATTGCTACCAGTACGCTGTTGATGGCAGACACCACATCTATCCCTTCGGATAATCCAAGTTTGAAGCCCTGCTCTATTCTCTCCTCGAAGCCCATTTTTTCGGCTTCCTCTATCGGGGGTAATATGTCGTTGATACCTATCTCCGCTATTTTACGAAAGTACGACCCGCTGACATAGGGCGGGGGAGCCACACCGTAAATAACCTTATCATGTTCTTCAATAACAACATCGCCTCTATCTTCGCACGAGGCGAAGAGGGATAGCGCTATCATCAAATCTCCCATTTCATCATACATCCGCCGGGTAATCGGCACCCATTTATGGGGATACTCCCCCGACCTGCCCGAGGTACACTGCCAGAGTATGGGCTTCACAGGCAGCACATCCTCCCTTTTATCCAGAAGATAGGGAGCGTAGTCGGAGTAGGCAGTGACCGGCACCTGCTGGCGAAATTCTTCTACGCTGCGAGGTTCCGCCCCGCGCATCAACCTTTTACCCAGCTCGCAATTTTTCAAAAACTCTATCTGCTCGAGCAGTAACCGACGCTGGATGGTCATAAACTGTTCCATGTTTAAGTCAATAAACCCGCAACACCTATCCCACAGTTCCCTGGTTTTTCCCTGCTTTAAGAGTTCCGCGGCGACATCCATTTTTAACTCCCGAACTGAAAATTACTTCTAATTCACCGTTAGAACTTACTGTTCCAGAAACCTCCTGGCTCCACCGGCATAATTTAGTAGCATTATACTACATAATACAGCGGTATACATAAAAATTTTTTCCCGTGTTTGGACAACAGGTGGTTCATCGATAAGTGAGACCTATACATGACACTGCGGGCCATCGTACCAGTACCAATAATATTGATTAAGCAGCGAAGGATAGAGTACAATGAAGTATATCCTCATAGCTCGTTGGTTTACCGGCCAACGACTTCTGAAGCCAGTATATCGGTAACTCTAACTTATAAGGTGGTGCCCCTTTCCAGGGCAGGTCAGCCGTAATAAAAATTTCTACCTGAAGCTAAATAAGCTATATAAGGGCCTGCCCCATAGCCCAAAAGAAATTTTATTAACTATGTCATATCGCGTCGTCAAATCTACCTGCCGGGGATGCCATGGTGTATGTGGCGTATTACTCCATATTAAAGACGGGAAGCTTGTCAAAGTGACCGGAGACCCCGATAGCCCTACCTCAAAAGGATATCTTTGTGTCAAAGGAAAAGCGACTCCGGAGCTATTATATCACCCGGACAGATTGAAATATCCCATGAAGAGGGCAGGTGACCGTGGGGAGAATAAATGGCAACGGATTACGTGGGATGAAGCACTGGACACGGTCAGTGAGGAATTACTCAAAGTCAAGCAAAAATATGGGGCGGAATCAATCGTAGGGGCGAGGGGGACAGGCAGGCCTTATTACGTACTGTTTCACCGGTTTCTCAATTGTCTGGGCACCCCTAATCGCCTCGGTTTTGCTCACCTCTGTTACGGTCCCAGGTTGATAGCTTCAGCGATGACGTGCGGCGAACTTCATATATGTGATTATTACGGTTTTGGCGGAATCAAACCGAAATGCGTGCTTGTCTGGGGATGTAACCTGACCGAGGTGGGCGCCGCCGACGGCATGTGCAGCCATCAGCTTACGCTGGCATTGAATAGCGGCGCTAAATTGATAGTAGTTGACCCCAGGAGAACCAGACTGGCTATGAAAGCCGACCACTGGCTGCAGATCCGTCCGGGGACGGATGCTGCCCTGGCTCTGGGCATGCTCCATACCATTATCAAAGAAGGGCTGTATGATAAGCGATTCGTCGATACATGGACCACCGGTTTTGACGAGTTAAAGGAAAGGGTGAAAGAATACCCGCCGGAAAAAGCAGCCCGGATTACCTGGGTTCCCGCGGAGACAATTCAGGCAGCGGCGCGATTGTACGCAACTACCAGGCCTGCCTGCCTGCAATGGGGCGTCGGTATAGACCAGGGAGCAAACAATTTTCAGACTATCCGGGCCTTACTCCTGATTTCCGGTATTACGGGCAATATAGATGTACCGGGCGGTGATGTTTTCTGGGTACCTCCGTCGAACGTGGTGGTGCAGGCGCCGCGTCTCAATCCTGACATTGAATTACCGGAGGAATTACCGGCTGAATCTAAAAAGAAGATGCTCGGGGCCAGCAAGTACAAATTGAGCACGACAATACAACCCAGGGAGTTTATCAATACGGTAATGACTGAAAAGCCATATCCAATCAAAGCTCTGTTTATTATGGGCAGTAATCTACTGGTCGGTCACAGCGATTGTTTAGAGATGCTCGAGGCGTTGCGAAAAATCGATTTCATAGTTGCTGCGGATTTATTCATGACACCGACCACTCAATTTGCCGATATTGTGCTACCCGCCGCCAGCTGGCCGGAAACCGATGATGTCTGTGATATGCACATGGTCTGGTGTGTAACTGCGAGGTCAAAGGTGGCGACCGTGGGCGAGTGCAGGGACGACAAGGAGATTCTCTTCGACCTGGCTCATCGCATGGGAATGGAAGAGGGGTTTCCGTGGCGCAGCACGACAGAATACTGCGATTGGTTATTGAAAGATACCGGTATGACATTTGAGGAATTCAAAAAAATCGGTATACTTAAGGGTAATATGCGATATAGAAAATATGAGCAGGATGGATTTAAAACACCTTCCGGTAAATTTGAAATTTACTGTTCGGCTTTGAAAGACATGGGCTATGACCCTCTGCCTTATTACGTTGAACCTCCTGAAAGCCCGTATTCGACACCGGACATTTTTAATGAATATCCGCTGATAGTCACGACGGGAGCCAGGATTCAGGCCTTTTTCCATACCGAGGGAAGGCAGATAGAATCGTTGCGCCGCCGGAACCCGGAACCGGAGGTTGATATTCACGCCGTTACCGCCGCCGAGCTGGGTATAAAAAATGGTGACTGGGTATGGATTGAAAGTCCGAGGGGCGGAAAAATCAAACAGAGAGCCCACCTGACAGAAGATGTTAGTCCCGGTGTTGTCAGCGCTCAGCACGGATGGTGGTTTCCGGAAAAAGAACCGTGGGAGTATGGCTTTAAGGAATCAAATGTGAACATGCTAACGAGTGGTATGCCCTGTGACCCTCAAACAGGCTCAGAACCATGGCGTTCCTTTCTCTGCAGGATATACAAGGCGTAGATATATACCCAGGCCATAAAATATAATAGCGGAAGAAGGATAGTGCCAATGCTCGAAACAGGATTTAGCATCGATATGGGGGATTACAAATGCATGATTTTCAGCGATGGTACGCTGGTGAACCAGGACGCGGGGAACGAGGAGGTCTTCGACCTGAACTGTTTATTTATTGATACAGGCGAGCATAAAATGCTCATCGATACGGGGTGCGGAGACGGATTTCAAGCTACCGCCGGACAGTTGGCTAAAAACCTGGAGGCGGCAGGAATAAAGTGTTCGGATATTGATAGAATCATTGTCACCCACGGTCATATAGACCATGTCGGCGGCAGCTTCGATTTGCAGGGAAGGCCCGTTTTCCCCAACGCTCGTTTTTTAGCGTCCGAAAGGGAATGGGAATACTGGCTAACCAAGCCGGGGAGCAACGAGCTCCAGAACATGTTTTTTAGTCCTGCCAGGAAGAACTTTTTACCCATCCGCGACCAATTTGACCTGGTAAAGGATAATGCTGAAGCGCTACCCGGAATTAAATTCATAGCAGCCTACGGACATACGCCGGGCAACGTCATGGTGGAAATAGGCTCTGGCAGGGAAAGTCTTCTCTGTATCGGAGATATTATGCATTCACAACTCGAGTTCATTCATCCCGAACACTTAATATTGTTCGATGTCGAGCCCGAACAGGCGTTAAAAACAAGGGCTCAAAAACTGTCTGATATCGCGAAATCCGGGGTTCTTATTTTTGCCTGTCATTTTCCGTTCCCCGGTCTTGGCCATATAACTCACGATGAAGGTATATTTGCCTGGCAGCCTATTTAGGCAGGTATTCAGGCAGAGTCTAATTCTCCTCTCTCTGTCCGGCGTTTCCGTTCGACTGTGATTAATAACTATGGCATGCACATTTACCTTCACATTGATTTTAACTATCTTTAGTATCACAAACCCTTTAAAACGTCCATTTTCAGAGCTTAATCTCGACTAAGCCGCTCAATAACCCACCCGGTATATTCCAATTCATAAAACGATAGTGAAAGGACATTATGTTTAATATAAATAAACTATAATTGTTTATTATAAAATACACTTGATTATCTAACGGAACCTGTTATATAATATCTCATTAAAATATATACCGTTAAACTCTAACCGTATTGGATAAAATGCGCTCAATAAAAACCGATATGAAAAAAGGATATCCTTTATTAAGCTTGGTATTAGTATTGGTTTGTGTAGTGCCGTTTTATTTTTACGGTTGCACATATGATGCTATTGAAAACAACGACGATTCTGCCAGATTTGGGGGTATGGCCAATACCCAGGCCACCCAGACGCGAGAGGAAGAGGCGCATAATGTCCTTATTACGGGCGATGGCTATCCCTGTACTATTACCGATTATATAGGCAATGAGGTTACCCTGGAGACTAGGCCGGAGCACGTTGCGGTGCTATCCGGCACCTTCCTGAACATGTGGTATGCGCTCGGTGGCAAGTCAATCTGCCGGACTGACTTACGTACCGCCATGATAGCTCCCCAATATGAAAAAGAAATAAACGCCCTGCCTTCGGTCGGCGCAGTCTACAATGCCAACGTAGAGGCGATCATCGAATTACAGCCCGAGTTTATCATTGTCCAGTCGGGCGTCCAGAGTAACATCGGTAAGGTCTTACGAGGCATGGAATTCAAAATAGTCGCTTTACACATGCGCGGCTATTCAGACGTGCTGGACCACCTGAGGGTCTTCGGCGTCCTGCTCGGTAGCGAAGCGTTTGTCGAAGACCACATTGCTCAAATGGAGGCGCGGAAAAGTGAGATAATCGAGCGACTGCCTGAGGAAGCGAGGAGCGTGGTGATTCTCTACGTCACCTCGTCCAGCCTCGCGGTAAAGCTGGACAACAGCATCGCCGGAGATATAGCGAATATTCTCGGCCTCAAGAACATCGCCTCCGACCTGCCACCCGATACACTCGGCTCAGAGACGACACCGCTTGATATCGAATATATCGTGGGGAAAAACCCTGATGTGATACTGGTAACCAGTATGATTAGTTCCAACGAGGACGCCAAACGAGTGATGAAAGAGGAGTTCACTACCAACCCAGCCTGGGCAGGCATCGAAACTATAAAGAAAGGGAATGTCGTCTATTTACCGCAGGAATACTTCCTCTACAACGCAGCGCATAACTACGTCGATGCCATCGAGTACATGGCTAAGGGTGTTTACCCTGAAATATATGGCCCGTTAGATGAGTAATCTGAGTCTTGATAGAGTAGAAAAAACGGTATCTCTCCGCGACAGCCGGAAATGGAAATTCACCATGCTGCTTTTTTTCGGTATGCTGGCTTTTATGGCCTTTTTACTCGGCAATTCGCTGGGTACGATGGAGATAAGGATACCACAAATATTACAGGCCTTATTTAGCGATGACGGCTCGGCGGTCCGGCTGGTTATCTGGGATATACGCCTGCCGCGGATGATTGTGGCAGCCCTGGTGGGCGTCAACCTGGCTCTGGCGGGTGCCATACTCCAGGGAGTAATGTCCAACCCCCTCGCCGACCCCACCATTATCGGTATTTCGGCGGGAGCCGGGCTGCTGGGAATCGCCATCCTGATTCTCTTCCCGGAATATCATCTAATGGTGCCGGTAGCGGCTTTTGTCGGTGCTATGGGGGCGGCTATTCTTATCTACATACTGGCCTGGAAGGGTGGCATCCAGCCGTTGAGGATTATCCTGGCCGGCGTGGCCGTAGCCGCTTTCCTAGGCGCAGGCATCTCGGCGCTAATGGTCTTCTACAGCGACCGGGTACACGGCGCCCTGACCTTTATGAACGGCAGCCTCTCGGCGCGGAGCTGGCCGGACGTGGCTACGATACTGCCATATTCTATACTCGGCATCGGTGCCTCAATAATAATGTCTGAACGCCTCAACATACTGGTGCTGGGTGATGATACTGCCCGGGGACTGGGCCTCAATGTAGAGGTGACCAGATTGGGGCTTACCGCAGTTGCGGCTCTGCTTGCGGCCAGCGCCGTTTCAGTAGTTGGGCTGCTCGGTTTCGTGGGCCTGATTATTCCGCACAGCGCACGGCTGCTGCTGGGCACCAATCACAGGTTCCTCTTTCCGGGGTCGATGCTGCTCGGGGCGGCCATCGTCATGTTCAGTGATACCTTCGCCCGGACGGCCTTCAGCCCGACGGAAATACCCGTCGGCATCGTCATGGCCGTGCTGGGAGCCCCGTTCTTCCTTTACCTGCTGAGGAGATAGATTAAAGCTGTGAACACGGTACTGAACGTCGAGAACTTGAAAGTCAGGTTTAACACCCGGGAAATCATCCGGGACCTGAGCCTGCCGGTACAACGCGGCAAAATATACTCCATCATCGGCCCCAATGGTTCCGGCAAGACAACCCTGCTGCGGGCGATATCACGCAACCTCAGGCCGGCCGGCGGCCGGGTTTACCTTAACGGCGGCAACATCTCCAAGATGAAGTCCAAGTCCATCGCCCGCCAGATGGCGGTGCTCTCGCAGGTACATAACGGCATGAGTGATATCACTGTGCGTGAACTGGTCGCTTACGGGCGTTTCGCCCACCGGGAATGGTGGCAGGGAAAGGGTGACAACGATAGCGACATCATCGCCTGGGCAATTGAGAGGACCAACCTCACCGAGTACGAGAACCGGAAAATTAATACTCTTTCCGGCGGGGAGCGCCAGCGGGCCTGGATTGCCATGGCCATCGCGCAGAAACCGCAGATACTCCTGCTCGACGAACCCACCACCTTTCTGGACATCTCACACCAGATAGAGGTGCTGGAGCTTATCTCCGGGCTGAACCGGGAAGAAGGCATTACTATCCTGATGGTGCTGCACGATATCAACCACGCCGCGCGTTATTCCGACGAGCTTATCGTCATGAAAGAAGGAGACCTCCACGCCAGGGGGCTACCACGGGAAATACTGGAACCAGGCCTGATGCGTGAAGTTTTCAATGTAGAAGCCGAGATAACCGAAGACAGGGAGACCGGCAAGCCGGTGTTCCATGCCAGGAGGGTAGTCTGGTGAAAATCACCTTCGTTACTGTTTCTACTACGGCCATCAGGGAGCTGCTCAAGGCCCGAAACACAATCGAGGAGCGCTTCCCGGGGGTTCTGGACCTGAGGCTGATTTACGCTGCGCGTCAGATGTCTGAAGAGAAGCGTGCTGGAATGCACCGGGATATCATCGCTGCTGACGCCGTGCTGGTAGACCTGATGGGCAGCCCTGCCGATATTGTTGCCGATGTCTACGCCGCCCTGGAGCAGTGCCAGGGGCAAATTATACCCTACGGGCAGACGGTGCGTTCCCATATACGCCTCGGCAAACTCACTGCCACTTCGATGCCGATGGGTGGGGGGATGGGGATGGGCGAGCCGCGGCAGATGACCCCAGCCAGAATGCGCCGGATGACCGATATTGCCGAGACGGCGGGTAAGATACTGCCGGTGGGCATCATGCGCGATATGCGCAACCTCTCGCAACTTGCCAAGTACTTCCGGGTGGCTGACGCCGTGCAGCTTGAGAATATGCTCTACCTAATCCTCAGGGACTACGGCGGACACAAGGAGCTGCCCCAGCCGCAGCCAGCCCGGGAGGTGGATATCATCGGTATCTGCGACCCGATAACCAGGAAATATTATAAGAATTATTCGGATTATACGACCGAATATGGCTTCGATAGTAATAAGCCCACAGTAGCCCTGCTTTATTACGGGCATACCTACCCCGACGACACGGCGGGTTGCGTAACCGGGATTATCGATAGAATCAGGGGACATGCCAACGTGCTGCCCGTTGCCTTCGGCGGCACCACCGCTGAGAACTACCCGCGGATGAGGGAGTGGCTGATGGAAGCCGCCGGTAAACCGGTGGATATGGTTCTCAACTTCATGTCGTTCCGGCTAGGGGCCGGACCGATGGGCGGGGATGCCGAAGGTGCTATAGATATCTTAAAAGAAGTTAATGCCCCTTATCTGCACCCCTTCTTCATGACGAGACGGCGTGTCAGCGAATGGCGGGAATCGGAGCGGGGGCTTAACGCCAATGAGTTCCTGATTTCGGTAATGCTGCCGGAGCTTGACGGCTGCATCGAGACAATACCGGTCGGGGCGATGAGTGAACCTTCACTCGATGATGAGACCGGCATAGAGTTGAGAAGCTTGACACTCATCGAAGAGCGAGTTGACAGGCTGGTTTCACGAGTAAGAAAACTTTTAAAGCTTCGCGGCAAGGCTAATCGGGATAAAAAGGTTGCCATCATCGGCTACAATTATCCACCCGGTGAAGATAATATTTTCGGGGGGTCGTTCCTGGATGCATTCGCCTCTATCGAGAACATTCTGCAGAACCTCAAAAAGGAAGGATATACCACCGAGGATTTAAGCGCCGACGCATTAATGGAACAGTTTACCGCCGGTAAAATCGTCAATTCCGGCAACTACGCCGCCGACGAGGATGCCATGATAAAATACCCTCTCGAAGGTTACCTGAAACGCCTGAATGCAATGCCCGACAAAGACCGGATAATCGAACAATGGGGCAAGCCACCCGGCGCGGTGATGACGGGTGAAAACGGTGAATTCCTGATTCCGGGAATAATCAGCGGCAACGTGTTCGTCGGGCTGCAACCATCACGCGGAATCCACGAAAACCCGGAAAAGGCTTACCACGATAAGGCGCTCCCGCCTCATCATCAATATATAGCATTTTATACCTGGCTGTGCGAAGAATTTCAGGCCGATGCCGTCATCCACGTGGGCACCCACGGCACGCTGGAGTTCCTCAAGGGCAAGGAATGCGGCATGTCCGGCGCCTGTTTCCCCGACCGGTTGATTGCTGACATGCCTCATGTTTACCTGTATTATACGGGCAACCCCTCGGAGGCGATGATTGCCAAGCGTCGCGCGCACGCCAACCTCGTCGGCTACCAGCCCCCGCAGTACGTCCAGGGGGACCTGTACGGAGAATATGTTGACCTGTCGGCCATGATAGACGAGTACCGCGAGGCTTCGCGGGTCTCCCCGGCCAGGAGCGAGGATATCCTGAAAAATATCCGTAAAAATGCGGCGGCAAACAACCTGCCGGAAAATTTGGACGAACTGGAAAGAGAGCTGTACCGGATGAAACGCTCACTCATCCCCAGCGGCCTGCACGTCTTCGGGCGGGGCTATGATGAGGAAGAAGCCCGCAGCTACATCAGAGGCCTGCTGCGTTACGACCGGGGTGAAGCGAAGTCGCTGCGGAGAATCGCCGCTGAAATGGACGGACTCAATTACGACATGCTGCTGGAAACCATGGATACCGGAGAACTGGCAGAAATAGACCAGCGGGCGGAATTATTGTTTGATACGCATATCAAAGGCGATTCGCTCAAAGGCATCGGCACCGCCCACCGTAAGGACCTGGCAGTTACGCTGGAATACGGCAGGAAGGTCATGGTTAACTGCCGCCAAAATGCGGAGATGACCGGTCTTTTGCGGACTCTGAACGGCGAATATAACCCGGCCCGGCTGGCCGGCGATATCTTTCGCAACCCTGAGGTCTTGCCTACCGGCTATAACCTCTACCAGTTCGACCCCCGCTTCGTACCCAGCCCGACAGCCTGTGAAAGGGGATGGAGAATAGCCGAAGCTACGCTGGAGCAGTACCGGAAAGACAACCACGGGGAACTGCCCTCGTCCACTGCCGTTATCCTCTGGGGACTGGAAACATCGCGGACTCAGGGCGAGACGGTGGCTCAGATACTTGCCTACCTGGGTGTGCGGGTAGTCAGGGGCGGCAGCGTCTGGGAGCCGCGCTACGAGATTATCCCGCTCGAAGAGCTGGGCCGGCAGAGGGTGGATGTGGTGGTCAATATCTGCGGCTTCTTCCGGGACATGTTCCCTAATATCATCGAAGGTATGAACAAGGTATTCGAAGAGCTTGCCGGACTCGACGAGCCCGACGACATGAACTGCTTTAAGGCCAATACGAAAAAGATATATCAGACCCTGATTGACCGGGGCTACGCTGAGGACGAGGCCCGCGAACTGGCACGCTCACGCATCTTCGGGCCGGGCGAGGGGCAGTACGGCACCGGCATCACCGGCATTATCGAGACCAAAAACTGGCAGCAAGAAGAGCAAATCGGCGAGGAATATATCAAGAAGCTGCGCTACGTCTACAGCAAGAACTACCGGGGTAGAGACGTCGAGGGGCTGCTGGATAGCAACCTCAAGAGCGTGGATATCGTATCCCAGATACGGAGCAACCACGAGTACGAGATAACCGATTTAGACCACTACTACGAATTTTTCGGAGGTCTGGCCAAGTCAGTCGAGATGGCCAGGGGTAAAAAGGCACGGATGTATATCACCGACACCACCGGCGAAAGCATCGCCACCGAGGGGGTGGAGAAAGCCATCGGCCGGGGCATCCGGACGCGCGTCCTGAACCCGAAGTGGATTGACGGCATGCTGGCGCATAAATACCACGGCGTCCAGAAAATCGCCGAACGCTTCGAGAACGTTATGGGTCTGGCCGCCACCACCAACGCCGTCGAATCCTGGGTCTACGACGACCTGCACCAGAAGTATGTCGAAGACGAGACGATGCAGCGGCGGCTCAAGGAGAACAACCCGCACGCTTACCTGAGTATTATCGAGCAGATGATGGAGTACCAACGGCGCGGCTACTGGGACGCTACCGAAGAGCAAATAGAAAAGCTCAAAGAGGTTTTCCTGGAGCTCGAGGGCGACATTGAGGAGAAACTATAGGCGAGGTTAACGATGACGATAACGCATAATTATTACATCTACCCGTTTACCGCCATAGTAGGTCAGGAGGCGATGAAGCGGGCGCTGATATTGAATGTTATCAACCCGCTGCTCGGTGGGGTGCTGATAAGGGGTGAGAAAGGCACGGCTAAATCGACGGCGGTACGGGCGCTGGCCGACCTGCTGCCTTTACGGGACGCTGTCGCGGGCTGTATCTTCAGCTGCGACCCCGATGACGAGAGTGCCTACTGCGAAAGCTGTACGCAGCTTGCCGCCGACGGTACTATCAACAGGGTACCGACCAAAATGCAGGTAGTTAATCTCCCGGTGAGTGCCACCGAGGACAGGGTGGTGGGTACGTTGGATATCGAATATGCCATTAAAAAGGGTGAAAAGCGGTTCGAGCCGGGCATACTCGCCCAGGCCAACCGCAATATCCTGTATGTTGACGAGGTAAACCTGCTCGACGACCACGTGGTGGACGTGCTGCTGGATGCGGCGGCTATGGGCGTCAATACCATCGAGCGTGAGGGAATATCCTTTGCTCATCCCGCCCGGTTCGTAATGGTGGGTACGATGAATCCGGAGGAGGGAGATTTGCGTCCCCAGCTTATCGACAGATTCGGGCTGGTGGTGGACGTGACCGGAGAGGACGACCCCGTAAAAAGAGTGGAAGTCATCCGACGCCGCCTGGCCTTCGAGGATAACCCCGAAGCCTTTGCCGCCGGCTTTACTACCGAACAACAGGCGCTGGCGGATAAAATCGGACGGGCGAAGGCGATTCTTAAAGATGTAACCTATTCTGACGATATCCTGGTAGTGGCTGCCGATATTGCTATCCGGCTTGGTGTAGATGGGCATAGGGCCGATATTACCATGGTCAAGACGGCGCTGACACAGGCCGCCCTGGAAGGACGGCGCCAGGTTATTAAAGAAGATATGCTCGCTGCCGCCAGGCTGACGTTACCGCACCGGATGCGTCGCAGACCGTTCGAGGAGGGCAGTGTGGACCTGGAGGACGTGGCTGAAATTATCGGTGGCGGGAATCTCTAATGGGACATTACAGCTTTCCTTTCGTAGCGGTAATCGGCCAGGAGCGAGTGAAGAAGGCTCTTATCCTGAACGCGGTTAATCCTCGCATCGGCGGGGTGCTGATAAGCGGCGAGAAGGGCACCGCCAAGTCCACTCTGGTAAGGGGACTAGCTGACGTTCTCGACGGCATGGAAGTCGTTGACCTTCCCTTAAATATCACCGAGGATAGGCTCATCGGCAGCATCGACATTGAGACTGCCATCGCCGAGGGCAGGAAATACTTCGAGCCGGGCCTGCTGCAAAAGGCCGACGGCAATATCCTCTACATCGACGAGGTAAACCTGCTGAGCGAGCACATCGCTAACTGTCTCCTGGAGACGGTGGCCTCGGGGGTGAATATCGTCGAGCGGGAAGGAATCTCCCACCGGCACACGACGAGCTTCATACTGGTAGGCACGATGAACCCGGAGGAAGGCTTGATGCGGCCGCAACTCGTCGACCGTTTCGGTCTGTTTACCGAAGTCCACGGCGAACAGGACTGCCGGAACCGCACTGAGATTATCCGGTGCAGGCTGGAATACGAGCGCAGCCCCGGCGCTTACCGGCAACAGTGGCAGGAAGCAAGCCGGGCGCTGGCCGAACGGATAGGGCGGGCAAGAGACCTTCTGCCGAAGGTACAGGTTAGTGAGGCTGTCCTTTCACTGGCGGTAGCTGTGGCGCGACAGGCCGGTTGTGCCGGTCACCGCGCCGAGATAATCATCATCGAAACGGCCAGGGCTATTGCTGCTTTTGACGTCAGGCTGGAAATTACCGAAGACGATATCCGGGAGGCTGCCGGCTACGCGCTGCCCCACCGGATGCGGGAACCGGTCCAGGCGTGTGGGAATAATGTCGAAGAGGAACCGGAAAAACCTGCCGATACGAGGGAGAAAGGAACGAACCCGGGCGCGGACAGCTCCGGGAGTGCGCCTCAAAATATTCATGACCGCGATATTAGTGAAATAACCGGGTCTCATGACGCTGATTACCCGGATAGTGGGCAGCTTGAGCGTGAGAGTCTGGAAGAGCCGTCGGGGATTTTCGATGCACAGATTGCCGACCTACGGTTTAACGATGTCCGCCGCCCCCGCGGCTCCGGGAAACGGGCCAGGGTAAAAGCGAGCTCTCAGCAGGGCCGGTATATTAAGTACAGGTTCCCCAAAGGAAAGGTGACTGACCTGGCTTTCGATGCCACCCTGCGGGCTGCCGCCCCGTTCCAGAAAGTTCGCAGTGAGCCGGGCCTGGCTCTGGTTATCAGGCCGCCGGACATCCGCGAGAAGGTAAAAGAGAAACACACCGGCTGTGTTGTCCTCTTCGTCGTCGATGCCAGCGGCTCGATGGGAGCCAGGCGGCGTATGGGCGCTGTAAAAGGCGCCATACTTTCCTTGCTGGGTGATATATACCGGAAGCGGGACAGGGTAGGTCTCATCGCTTTTCGAAAGGATAGCGCCACGACGCTGCTGGGGATAACCAGGAGTATAGAACTGGCTCATAAATGCCTGAAAGAGCTGCCAACCGGTGGCAGGACGCCGCTGGCCGCCGGTCTGGCCAAGGCTTACGAGCTTCTTAAGATAGCCAAGGTCAAGGAGCCGGATATGTTGCCTTATCTGGTGCTGGTCTCGGACGGCAAAACCAATGTCGCACTGAACGGGGGCGACGCCGTAAAAGATGCCATCGGGGTTGCCGAGAAGATAAGGTGCGAGGGGATAAATTGCATGGTACTTGATACAGAAGAAGGGTATATTCGGCTTGGACTTGTTAGAAATATCGCAGAAGCTTTGAATGCTAATTGCGTAAAAATGGATGATATTAGGGCCAACAGAATTACATCAAACGTCAAGCAACTGGTAGCATAAGCAAACCGGATAGTAATAGGGAGGAGAGTATGAAAAAAGTATTGGTAATGGTATTGGTAATGATATTCGGGGTGACGGGCTTGCCCGGTTGTTCCGGCTCACCGCTGGTTGACGCCGGTTTCGAAGAGGCCTCCGATGGTGTCTATACTTATCTCGACACGAAAACGAGTCCCCTGCCACAGGGTGGAGTAAAGATTGAACTCATGACCGGAGCATCAGGCTACGTCAAATTCACCGTTACCGATGACGCCGGCAACGAAACCGTTGACTACTACAAGTTCATTCCTGCCGATACCACGATGCACCGATATCGCTACGTAGCCGCGATGGGGATGAAGTACAACTACTATTTCGATTACTCAACTATGGAGTTGACAAAGGTTACCGACGCTGAAGATAAAGACGTATCCGAACCACTGAAAAATATGGGGCGGTGGGATTCGGCGGCAACCGAGACGAAAGAACACGCTCAAAGCCTGCTGGCATACTTCGATTCCAGTTTCGGGATGAGCATTGCCGAAGCTGTCGGCCAGTAACCGGTATGATAATAAACAGGCTTGTACGCCTCTGGGGTAAATCAACACTACAATACCTGTGGCTTTTTTACCGAAATTGATATAATATAAAGCACATAGAGTCATCCTTTCAGGTGGATAGCTGAGAAATGCTCGTTGAGATACTGCAAAATAAGAACGCCGCCACCAGATTCCAGATAATGGTGGAAATAGCGGCTTCGGGCCCCAGCATCCCGCAGAAGAGTATCGCGGCTAAATTGGGCGTTACACCGCAGGCAATATCAGACTACATTCAGCAACTGGTTGAGGAAGAACTGATCGTGTCAACGGGTCGCTCAAACTACAAGGTAAGCGCCAAGGGGGTGAACTGGATGCTCTCGGTACTCAGGGAACTACGCAGCTACATTACATCGGTGGAAAAGGCGGTCACCAATATTACCGTTTGTGCGGCGATAGCGGAGTGCGATATCAAAGAGGGGCAGGAGGTGGGGCTGAAGATGAAAGGGGGCCTGTTAATTGCCGCCAACCAGACCGACGGAGGTGCCATAGGTGTGGCGGTATCAAATGCAAAACAGGGTGAAGACGTTGATATCGCCAGTATTGAAGGGCTTGTGGAGCTAACAAAGGGCAAGGTAACGATTCTTCAGGTACCTGCTATCCAGAAGGGCGGCTCGAAGCAGGTTGACCTGGGAAAACTAAAAGGACGCGTGATTGATAATAAACAGCTGGGAACTATCGGCATCGAAGCTTTAATATCATTACGAAGAATAAACGTCGAACCTCGCTACCTTTACGGGGTAACCGACGCAGCTATTGAGGCAGCCCAGTGCGGCTTATCTTTTATGGTCGCTTGCACGGATGACGCTATTCCCGAGTTGATGAGAAGACTGCAGGAAAAGGGGGTTGATTACTCCTTAATCGACCTCCGACGCAAGAGCAGCAAGAAATAACCGGGCTGCTCTTTTCCTTACCACGGTGCCATTTTATTCAGGAATCGTTGACAATCGGTCAATCACGCCTGTATAATATCAAGTATATTTGTTTATTATCAGTCAGGATTGTTTTTATGACACTAACAGGGGTTATTGTACTCTGCCATGGTAGCCGTGGAAAGCAGGCCGTTGCCGACCTGCCGATGACGATGCAGAGCATAGTCGGGAGTGTTCGCTCTTTTATACCTAAGGAAGCACAGGTCACCTGGGCGGCTCTCCAGTTCAACCACCCCACTCTGGAAGAGGCCGCCGCATCCCTGGTAGCCGGAGGCGTAAAATCGATAGTTATCATGCCCTATTTCCTTTTCTCCGGACGGCATATTACTGAGGATATACCTGAGATTATCGAGGCACTGACCGAACGCTATCCAGACGTGAAATTCACTATGACCAAGGCCCTCGGCGACGAGGAACGGTTCATTCCGCAAATAGTCGACCGCATTATGGAGGTCGTCCCGGAATTATCGCCGGAGATACCCTCCCCACAAAAATCCCCCGAAGCTATCGAGCGGCAGAGCATGGAAATTATAGAAAGGCTGTTATCCCCGGAATTAGAATTATCCGGCGGGGAGAGAGCTGTCGTAAAACGCATCGTTCATGCCAGCAGCGACCATCAAATAGTCCCGTCGATAAAGTTCAGCCCGTCAGCAATTTCCTCCGGTATCAACGCCGTAACCAAGGGTAGCCCTATCTTTACCGATGTTCAGATGGTAGCTATCGGTATCAATAAATATCTGTCTGAAGCCTGCGGGTGCCCGGTTTCCTGCGCCATGGATGAGATAGAAGGGCGGGGGCTAGTAAAGAAGGAAAATAACACCCGGGCCGCCGCAGCAATGCAAGGTTTAGGCAAAAGACTGAACGGAGCCATTGTCGTCATCGGTAATGCGCCCACGGCTCTTCTGGCCCTGCTGGAATTGCATGATAATG
Source organism: uncultured Dehalococcoidaceae bacterium (assembly GCA_964500415.1). GTDB lineage: Bacteria > Chloroflexota > Dehalococcoidia > Dehalococcoidales > RBG-16-60-22 > JAFGPF01. The sequence goes on from CAZCOB010000021.1 coordinate 27,455, forward strand.
GCGGAATTAAGCCGGCCTTTATCGTAGGTATGCCGGTCGGTTTCGTACAGGCCAGGGAGTCCAAGGACATGTTAATGAAACGGGATGTACCTTATATTACTATCACCGGAAACCGAGGCGGGAGTGCCATGGCAGTCGCGACGGTAAACGCGCTTCTCAAGCTGGCGGTCGAGAGTCAACAGCGATAGCCGCATACTGCCGAAATAAAACTCGATGACAACAGGGTAAAGGTGAAACGGACGGAAGGTAGAAATCTACGCCACGGGTACACCACCGGGGCCTGCGCGGCAGCGGCAGCCCGGGGAGCCGCGATATCGTTGATGAAACAGGAAGCGGTAACACAGGCCGAGATAGACCTGCCCGGCGATGGCAGGGTCAGCTTTGCTATCGAGCGGTGTGCCTTCGATAGCAACCGGGCGTCCTGTTCCGTGATAAAAGATGCCGGCGACGACCCTGATGTTACCCACGGGACTGAAATCCGGGCCACGGTTGCCTGGCAGGATGAGCCCGGTATAACCATCACCGGCGGCAGGGGAGTGGGTAAGGTGACCAAGCCCGGATTAGAAATACCGGTGGGCATGTCCGCCATTAACCCGGTG
>CAZCOB010000022.1:0-27600 GCA_964500415.1 uncultured Dehalococcoidaceae bacterium
ACGCCTTTCTTTATCCCTGCGTCATTAATTTCCACAACTTCTTATATTAGCTCCCATCATAGGTACGGTCTCCATCTATCAACAAGAAATCGATCCCGCCATCACCGAAGACTGCTTTAGTCTTTTCAAAAGTTGCCTTATTATGAGAATCAGCCCTGATTAAATGGATTGTCTGATCTAACAAGGCAAAGGATTTGTAAAAGGGTACCTTCCACCAAGGATAAACACCACCGAACATTCCCCCGGGTAAATCAATACTTGTTATACGAGCATCTTCAGAAGCAATACGGGTAAATAAGAATAAAGTGCCACCACTTGCCGTCCCTATCTCCAGGATAGACTTTGGCCTGGTTTTTTCTAAAATAGTAAGGAGCCCTAGAATTTCATACCGAAGCTGCAGAGGTTTAATCAGCCCATGACACTGGTTATATGTAAAATCAATTAACTCGTTTAAGTCACTATAGGAGCTAAAGTTACGGATTTTTGAACGGTAGCTTAGAAAATAGATAATTTCTAATATCGCTCGGGTTAAGTAGATTAGCGCCACCCTGGCAAGCGCCAATGTACCTTTTTCCCGAAGAATTACCATTGCTCTTTTCAATAAATGCATGTAAAAAGGCACCAACCTTAATTTTACGTTTATACCTTTTGATAGAGTCTATTCGGTGGAAGAATCCAAGAATTAATATAGCTTGTCTTTAATACAGGCATGCCAATATTTTATATATATATTTTCCAGTCTAGGGCCAGTCTAGCGTATAAGAATCCAAATTGGAGTCTTAAAAGTCTACGCCAAGGTCTACCATCGGTAGAAATAAGGTCAAAGTTTGGTCAAAATTTAGTCAAAATTTGGTCGTAATCTTGACACATTTTCTGGCTTGTTGTTGCTTATTATATTTATTTCTGAACCGCGATGCGTTACAATCCTAGTTGTTGCCAAAAGGATGTGAAATAGAGTAGGGTCATTCAGAAATAATGAAAATTTAGGGGAAATACTTCCCCAGCTTTTAATCAAGATGGTCCCAAGTGCGAGACTCACATAACATATCAGAGCTTGAAGACATCTTTTGCCGCAGAGTTTTGGCAAGAATCGTGTTGTCAGGACACAATTTATGAGAAAAAAAGAGTTAATCGTATCGCTCCGCGGTGCCAACCTTCCACAGATTACGCGCCCTCTTCGCTCCAGACGTTGAAGCGAAGGCCATAAGCCAGGTTGTACTCTTTTTCAAAGCGCAGTCAGGTTATAGCCGCCTCCCTGTTCTATCAGTGCCCTACTATCCCTTCACACTCCCAATGGGCAGGTCCTGAGCAAAATCGGCTTTGGTTTTATATCCGAGATGACTTCGCCGATTGATATGGCTATAATGTATATAACATATTATCTTTCTCACCATATCGCAAGAACACATACTCAACGGTACCATTCGTGAAATTCAAAACTTTTGGACTATTGCTTTAAAACCCGTGATAGCGGGGAGATAAAAATGAGTATAAAGAGCGATGATGTAGAAGAAGGAGAAAAATCAGTGCAAAGTGGCAAATCTGAGGAGCGAATGATTCCTACCTTCTGTTCACTGTGCGGTCCGAGCATGGGGTGTGGAATCAATTGTTATGTAAAAGATGGTAGATTAGTAAGAGTTGAAGGCATGAAGGAGTCTCCCGTAAATAATGGCAAACTCTGCCTTAAGGCGTTTGCATCCATGCAATGGCTTTATTCGCCACAACGCCTGAAATACCCTTTAAAACGGGTGGGGAAGAAGGGCGAAGGTAAATTCGAGAGAGTGACATGGGATGAGGCTCTTGATATAATCGCCGATAAGCTCAATGAACAAAAGGAGAAATACGGGCCGGAGTCCCTGGCTATACTCTCACCACAAGCCCGGACTTACAAACCCTATTTCATTCGCTTCCTGACGGCACATGGCAGTCCTAACTATTGCCATAGCGGTATCTGCGCCATACAAAGAGCCTTCGGCTTTGCTTATACCGTAGGAGTTCCTATGCTCGGTATGGCCGGTGCCGATTATGAGCGCGCCGAGCTCATCGTGATTTGGGGAGCAAATCCTGTCTACGCCGGCGCCCCGACAGGCAACCTGAAGAGGATTCTGGACGCCAAAGCCAGGGGTGCCAAGCTTGTAGCAATCAAACCCCAGATGCAGCCAGATGCGGCTAAGGCTGATATGTGGCTCCCCATCAAGCCCGGTACCGACGGAGCCCTGGTGCTGGCTATTCTCAACGTGATAATCAATGAGCATATATATGATGCAGAATTTGTCTCTCAGTGGTGTTACGGCTTCGATAAGCTCGTGCCTCACATACAGAAATACACACCGGAATGGGCCGAGCCCATAACAGGATTGCCAGCTGACCGGATAATAGAGTTCGCCCGGTTATACGGGAAGGCAAAATCAGCATGTATACTCGCCGGGAACGCATTCGACCAGACCGTGGATTCCAATAATGCGGTACGGGCCGTGGGTATCCTGATAGCAATAACCGGTAACCTCGACAGACCCGGTGGTAATATCGTGCCGACGGAAAGTACCATGCCGATGCCAAAACCCGTGACTCTGTTTGAGAGGTATACACAAGACATGATAGATAAGCTGGTAGGTCCGGAGATGCCCCGTTGCTTCCAGCCTTTTATCGAAGGTGCATCTTCGGCTTACTACAAGTGTCTTAATAGCGTTCTTACCGGGGAGCCATACCCCGTCAAGACGATAATGGCTCCCGGGACCCAGCCCACGGTGATAACCCGAGACTCCAAAAGGGTAATTGAAGCGCTGGAAAAACTGGAGTTTTTTGTGGTTATCGATGTTACGCAGAATTCCTCGATGCCATGGGCCGACGTTGTAATCCCGGTAGCTACCATGTACGAAACCGACCACCCGTTCGAAACGTCGATGATGGGAACAGGCAACTGGCTCATGGCGCGAAACAAGATAATCGAGCCACTGGGAGACTATAAGTCGGACTATGAATTCTGGCTTGCCCTCGGTGTGAAGATGGGATACGGTGAAGATTTCTGGCACGGGAACATCGAGGAATGCATGAACTATCAACTGGAGAATTTCGGTATCACGATTGATGAACTGCGGTCACATCCTACCGGTATTGTTTATGAACCAAAACCCATCGTTTATGAAAAATATGCCGAAATTTTCGCGACTCCCAGCACTCGCCTTTCGAAAGCGCCGTATCTTCCTCAGGGGAAAGTGGCTATCTATAACACTACCTTCGAGGAGAACGGGTTTAATCCGCTACCGGAATGGGTGGAACCGCCCGAGAGCCCGACGAACACGCCCGAACTCCTGGAAAAGTATCCCCTAGTCTTTTTCGATACACATACTTCAGAAGCGTATAACCATGGCTGGTTGCGTAACGTGCCTTACATGCGTGAGATTCAACCCGAACCATGGATACACATTCATCCGGATACAGCCCGGCAGCGCGGGATAAATGACGGCGACTGGGTAATTGTCGAGTCACCACATGGCTGGATAAAGGTGAAAGCTCTTTACTTCCCCGGGATTCGACCGGACACAATCATGAGCCTCCACGGGTGGTGGCAGGGCTGCAACGAGCTCGGTCTACCGGGCTACCCTCTGCTGGATGGAGGCGCCAACGTAAATATTCTGTACAGTTCCGACCCCGATAAAGCCTTTGACCCGGTGGTAACAGCAATGCCCAAACAGACGCTTGTCGAAGTACGAAAAGCCGGGAACAATGGTTAATACCCAGCCAAGCATGAGCATAATCCAGGAAAGGTATATAGATAATGTCAGAGCAATACGGTTTTTACTACGATGCCAGCAGGTGTATTCAATGCCATACCTGCGAAGTGGCCTGTAAGAGCACTCGCGGTCTGGAACAGGGAGTAAAATGGAGGCGGGTCATCGAGACCTGGGGTGGTGAGTACCCCAATGTTACCAGAACGTTTTTCTCTCTTGCCTGTATGCACTGTGGAAAGCCGGCCTGTGCTGCGGTGTGTCTCACCGGTGCTATTATCAAACGAGTTGAGGACGGCATCGTCGTGGTTGACAGGGATAAGTGCAACGGCTGCCAGGACTGCTTCGCAGCGTGTCCGTACGGCGTGCCCCAGTTCGGTGCCGACGGCACGATGCAGAAGTGTGATTTCTGTGTAGAAACCGGCAGAGAGCCTGCCTGTGCGTTATCCTGCCCTTCTGAAGCTCTTAATTTCGGGACTCTTAACGAGTTGATGAAAATGACAGCGGGGAAATCCGCCAAGAGAATGGAGGGGACTACCGAACCATCTATAATTACCGTAGGTTCAATTAAAGTTATGTAAAGTTTTGCGGGTTGCTATTACCAAAACTTTGGAACCACGGATTTTGCCGCTTTTTAGTCCAACCAAAGCTTTGTTTGCTTCTTCCAGTTTGAATACCTGAACCTCGGGTTCAATATGCATCTGTTCTGCTAACGCCAGGAACTCTTCGGCATCTCGCTTCGCGACATTGGCAACCGTTTTTATTTCCTTTTCTAACCAGAGATGCTTCGGGTAATCCAGCTTCAGGAGAAAATCTTTGTCTGTTTCTTCTTTCCTGATAAGGTTGACTCCCAGTCTTCCGCCTTTTTCTAGCTTCTCCAGCGCGTAAATCATCGGTTTCCACGCCGGGGTGCTATCAATAGCACAATCCATTTTCTCCGGGGATTTGTCCTCAATATCCCCCACCCAGTCGGCCCCTAAACCTATAGCCAGGTCTCTTTCCACAGGATTCCGGGTAATGACGAACTTCCTGGAATTCGGAAATTGAAAATTCGCCATCTGGATTACTAAATGATGGGCAGACCCAAAGCCATAAAGCCCCAGGGTTTTTCCATCTTCCATTCCGGCAAGCCGTAAAGAGCGATAGCCGATTACCCCGGAGCACATCAATGGAGCGGCCCTGATTAAATCGGTAAATTTTTCTGGAATTTTACAGGCAAAGTCTTCAGAAATCACCATATACTCGGCATAATACCCATCAGCATGGCACCCGGTCGCCTGGAACTGCTCACATAGATTTTCTTCTCCCTTCCGGCAGAACCGGCACTTGCCACAACTGGAATATATCCAGGCGGCTCCTACCCAGTCCCCGAGCCCGAATCTGGTTACTCCCGACCCCAGATTTTAGACTATCCCAACCTGCTGATGCCCCATAACTATCGGCAGTTTCGGCGGCGAAATCCGGGCAGAGTAAAAAACAAAGGTTCAACGTAGAGATTCCATAATTACCAATTACAATTCTGTAACGTTTGTAAAAAATATCCAGCAGGAGTAATTAAATACCGCTTGTAACCTGAACTCCCAGAGAATATAATTAGAGACAATCAAGTGAGTATATATGACGACCGATAAAGTACGAAAACACCTGCCTACTTACGCATCCTGCCACACTTCCCATAATTTCACCGACCGTTTACCGTAGCGGATACCCTCACGCATTTTTATTTGTCCCCGATTGAAAACAGGCATATAAGTCAATAATAAAAGAAGGAATGATTTTATGGCGGGAAATATCAAACACGGCGAATACATTACAGAATTAACCACACTCAAGTCTGTTTTCAAACAAATCACTGCAGACCAAGTCGCTGTAGGCGGCGCCATGGACCTGGATGGCGCTGATTTTTCCATGGGCTGGTCTTATATCACCGAACCCTTCCTCATGGTGGACGAGGCGCATAAGCATGACTTCGACCAGATTATTTTGCTACTCGGTAGCGACTCCAGTAAGGTGGGGGAATTCGGGGCGGAAGTAGAGATGCACCTGGGAGACAACCAGGAGAAACACGCTATTAATTACACTTCCTGCATATACATGCCGGCGGGGCTGATGCACTGTCCGCTGAATATAAAAGAAGTTACCAGACCCTTCGTATTCATCGACATCACTCTTTCACCCGGGTTTTCCATCAGGCCGGTCCCGCCGCAAACCCCCCGGAGAGAATGAAACATCTTCTCCAGAATAATGGTGAAATCACGCGGATACTAATTAAGGAGGACCGAATTCAAATGGACAAATCGAAATACGACCAGTTTTTCCTCACAGATTTCAAAGAACCTTCCAATCTTTCAGCGGTTGCCGGGCCGCAGGCATACTTCCGGGGCGCCCGCCAGATTCCCGGCGCCAATATGAACATGGGGTGGCAACTCTTCGTAGAGCCGATACATCTTGAAAAAGAACCGCATACCCACGACTGTGATGAATACCTGATATTCCTGGGGGGTAAACTCCCGGACCTGTTCGAATCTTTTGAGGCGGAAATTGACTTCTGTATCGGCGAAGAACAGGAAGAACACCTCATTAATAAACCCACAATTATCTTTATTCCCAAGGGGATGGTACACTGTCCGCTCAATTTCAGGAAAATTATCAAGCCCGTCCTGTTTCATGCTATTATCCTGGCGCCAAAGTTCACCAAGACCATGGGGGGTAAAGAATTTTCTTACGACGGGCCCACCGCACCGGGGGCCAAGGGACCCGTTGTGCTGGATATGTAATCGGGTGTATGACTGAACCTGCTGCCAATGGTATAATATTTAATGAGGCGGGAAATAACAGAGATATCAAAGGAATAATTTGAAGGGACTGAAATTCTGGTTTCTGGAGACACGTCCGCAATTCCTGACTTTATCCGTTGTGCTGGCTTTTCTGGGCACAACTATCGCCTGGTATGATGATTATTATGATTTTTGGTATGCCCTGATTGCCGGTATCGGTCTGCTGCTTACTCACGCCAGCGTAAATATACTTAACGACTATTTCGATTTCCGCAGCGGCATCGACCTGGCCACGCGACGCACTCCCTTTAGCGGAGGTAGCGGTATCCTCCCCGCCAGCTTGCTTACGCCCCGGCAGGTCTTCTGGCTGGGAATGGGAGCATTCATACTGGCGATACCCATCGGCATTTACTTCATCATAGAACGGGGCTGGCAACTCCTGCCGTTACTTCTCGTGGCTGCCTTCTTTATACTGCTTTACAGTCCCTTTATTCTCAAACGTCCCTGGCCGGAGTGGGTGGCCGGGGCCGGCCTGGGGGCTCTGCCCATACTGGGTATGTATTTCGCGCAGACGGGCGCTTACACCTGCACCGCCGCTATCGCCTGCATCCCGTCGGCCTTGCTGGTGCATAACCTGCTGCTGCTCAACGAGTTCCCCGATGTAGAAGCCGACCAGGTGGCAAATCGCAAGACCGTACCCATCACCATCGGTAAGAAAAGGGCCGCTATATTCTATTCGATAGTAGCCATTGCCGTTTACATCTGGATAATAGCCTGGGTGGCAGCACAGGCAATGCCCGTCTGGACGCTGCTGGGGCTGCTGACACTACCGCTTACCATCAGAGCCATCAATGGCGCTATCCACTACGATGAACCGGCAAAACTCATGCCGGGCCTGGCGGCTAACATCATGGTGGTACTGGCGACGCAACTGCTGATAGGTATCGGCTTCATTCTGGGTCGCGTCTTTTAAAATGGTCATGGAGAGTCCCAATCCGCCCCGGCAACCCGAGCCATTGTACGGCATGTTCACGGTGGTCTCGCCGCACTACGACCTGATAAATCGAATTATCACCCTGGGTATGGACGAACGATGGCGGCGTTTGGCGGCGCAGACCTGCCTTGAAGAAAAGCCACAGCGAGTCCTGGACCTCGGATGCGGCACCGGCGACCTGGCCGTAAATATAGCCAGGATGGCCGGGGAACACGTGGAAATAACCGGACTGGACTACAGCCTGCCGATGCTGGAACACGCACGTCACAAGGCCGCCCGGGCCGGGGTGGGTGATAAGGCCAGGTTCGTTCACGGACAGGCCACGCAAATACCCTTCCCCGACGGCCATTTCGACTGCGTGGGTATATCCTTTGCTTTCCGTAACCTGACCTATAAAAACCCGCTGTGCCGGCCCCACCTCGCCGAGGTGAAGAGGGTGCTAAAACCGGGAGGCAGGTACGTCATCGTGGAATCGAGCCAGCCGGAGAATCCAGCCATCAGAGCACTCTTCTATCTCTACCTGCGAGTCGTCGTCGGGCCGGTGGGCACATTGCTCTCCGGAAATAAAGGCGCCTACCAGTATCTGACAGAATCGATAACGAGGTTCTATTCGCCGGAGGAAATCAGGGAAATGCTGCTCGGGGCGGGATTCAGGAGGGTAAGCTACCGTCCGCTTTTCTTCGGAGCCGCCGGAATACACGTGGCTACCGTATAAGGCTAAATCTGGTTCTCGATGCAGTATTCACGCAACGTGTTAAGGGCCGCGAAGAAGTCCCGCATCATGACGCTGACCGGGTACATCCCCTTCTCGGTAACATTCAGCACGCCGTTCTCCGAAACCAGCCCGAAGGTCTTGAAGAAGGTGAGTTCCGTCCAGAGTTTACTCGGCGCATCCCGACCGAAGCGACGGCGCAGGGCATCCGTATCCAGCTTCATACCGAAAAGCTTGGTTAAGAGGTAGTAACGCAGGTTTTCCTTCTCGGATAGCCGACGCCAGCCTACTATCGGCAACTTTCCTGCGCTGATAAGCTCGTGATAGCGGTCGAGTGAAAAGGAATTCACGAAGAAATTACCGCGTACGATGCTCACCGAACCGGCACCGATGCCGATATAATCATCAAACTCGATAATATACTCGTCAATCATCCGCTCGCCGCGGGAAAAGCACCAGGCCGTCGAGGCTTTATAGTCACCATGATAGAGCTCCCGCAGAATGACTTCGTAAAACTGCCTCTCGCGGGAATAGTCCACCCGATTAAACCTGCGTTCCAGCGCGTCCTTCTTATGGGGAGAAGCCATCAGCGGATAAAACGTTGCCTGGTCGATGCCCATTTCCTTGAAGGCGGCCACATCGGTGGAAAACTGCTCGATTGTCTGGCCGGGGAAATTAAAGACGAAGTCCACGTTCAACGTATCGAACTGCCCTTGAGCCATGAGCAGGCGGCTTTTGACCTCGTCGGCGGGGCCGTTACTCCGTCCCATTATTTTGAGCACCGGCTCCTCGAAGCTCTGCACACCGATGGAGAGTCGATTTATCCCCATCTCCTTCAAGAGACTGATGTTTTTTTTGGTAAGCTCTCGGGGAGTAGTTTCCAGGGAAATTTCGCTTACATCGAATTGCGCCCGCAGGTAGCCGATGAAGGAAGCAAGCTCGTCCATGAGCACCGTGGGCGTTCCCCCGCCGAAGTATATGCTGGAAAAATGGAAATCACGCCGTATATATAAATCAAGCTCTTTCTTCAGGTCGATAAAATAGCGGCGCGCCAGGTCTTCGTCAAAGAGATAGCGGTTAAAACAGCAGAAAGGACAAAGCGAACGGCAGAACGGGATGTGTACGTAGAGCGATATACCAGCTCTACCCCCCAGTTTCTCACCGTTTATCGCCGTTTCGTCGAAGGCGGGACTGAGACGACGGAATTTACGCCCCTCACGCCTGATAATAAAACTTACGAGCCCGGGTATCATCTCTGTTCTAACAATATCTCTCCTGAAAAATGATACCACACGTGAGTGACTTTAGCGAACACGAGACGTAAGGAATAATGGATGGAGTGCTTCGGGTAATGAAAAACCGGGTGGTTGAATACTATTTTTTCTTAGACAAACGCGACCTGACGAATCCAGAATTGAATGCCTTCACGGCTACCGGACAAAACTGCCTGCGTGCGCATTTATATATCTCAGCAAAGGCCTGTTGACGGCTCATCGCCTGACGATAGACGTGCTCACTGGTCATATTGTCGAAGGCATCAGCCACGGCTATTAACCTGGCTCCCAGCGGGATAGCTTCGGCTTTGAGCCCCTGAGGATATCCCTCGCCGTCATATCTTTCATGGTGGTAGAGAATGAGCTTGCTGGCTGCCTGGAGAAAAGGGATGTCTTTCAGCAGGTTATAACCTGTTGTCGAGTGGCTTCGTATCATCACCCATTCTTCATCCATGAGGGTGCCGGATTTGTTCAGTATACTATCAGGGATGCTGAGCTTGCCTATGTCATGAAGGATAGCGGCGTATTCAATATCCTGTTTTTCTTCCTTTGAAAGCGATAACTCCTTCGCTCCCGTAAGCGCATATTCCGATACCCGGCGCGAATGTCCACCTCCGCTGGTCTCCTTGCCATCGGCCAGGGATACCAGGGCCCTGACAGTACTCCCGTAGGAATTTAACAGGCTTTCGTTCATCCTGATATTTTCAATAGCCATGGCAGTAGTTGCAGCCACGCCCAGCATTATTTTCAGGTCCTGCCTGGTGAAATCAGACGCGCCCACCTTATTAAGCACCTCGATTACCCCGATGACCTTATCATCGATAATAATCGGCACACCGATGATAGACCTCGTCTTAAAACCGGTGGCATCATCTATCATCTTGTAAAAATTACGGTTCTTCTCAGCATCGTTGACAATCAGCGGTTTGCCGTTCCGCACTATCCACCCGGCAATACCCGATTGCCGGCTGATGTGCAATCGTTTAAGTTCCTGTGACACCGGGCCATCGGCAAACTTGAAATATAATTCCTGATTCTTCTCATCGAGCAGGAGCAATGACGAAGCCGAAGCACCGAGGGCATTATGCGCCGTCTGCATTACGCAGGCAATTAGCTGATCTTCTCCTTTATTCTCCGGCCTGACCCTAGCCCAGAGCTTTTCCAGAAGGTCAATCTTTGATGTATCAACCGACGCTACTCTACCAGGAGTATTCTCCATCCCCCCTCCATTCTCTATTAAATGCAAGCGTGTAATTATTTTTAATATTCTCGCAGTGTGCCGATAAAATAAAAATAAAATTTATCCATTAAAAACTAAATTTTATGTAAACATTTCTCCTGTTTACCGGTAGGAATACCATAATAGAAGAAAATGGAATTGTTACTGGATACTTTCGGCCAAATCCTGTCGACCGGTCATACCGGTAACGGTGTCAAGGAACTCCTTAAGGGAAGCGCTCCGGCTTCTCAGTTCCTTCAACTCAACGCCGATGGGGCTGATAGAGGTAGGGCTATCGGCATAAGCCCCGTGAAAGGCAAAATAGGCCTGGTTCAGCTTTCTGATATTGTAGCCGTTTTCAACCAGGTACTGCCGTTTTTGCTCCATGAATTCCTCCGCCTCCTCGACTTCACCCCGGGCAAGGTATTCATCTACGGCCTTCCTGATTTCTCTCATCTCTTTATTAAAATCAAAACCTGATTCTGAGTTCTGCTCCGTTAAGTCCGTTTTGCTTTCTGCGAAGTATTCTTCATAGATAATCCCGCCGATTTCCTTACTGACCATGCCGGCTACGGTCTCGTTCATGGTTGCGATATCATAGTCCCGGCGTATTCCGGCCAGGTCCAGCACGTAGCGAAACCCCAGCGGCGTAAAGGCTAGGTACTGGTGCAACCACTCTTCTCCGGCGGTATTGAGCATAAAGCGGATATCCGCCCTGTCCATAACGTAGCTCGGATAGGTCGAGATACCGCCCAGGTTAACCACCAGCGAGGAGACGCCGAGGCTGTCGATTTCAGCTTCTATACCCTCCATGTCTGCCACACTCATATCGGGCAGGAGGGTAACCTCCCTGATGCTATCTATCCTGTCCCTGGGGGACACGACCAGCAGGTGTGGAGGTCCCGCCAGGTGAACGTTGACCGGGGGGAACCCGATTTCGATATTTATGTATTTGTCCAGCGGATTGAAGATGCCCTGCCGTGAAAAGCCCTCTCTTATCCGTGTTTCCAGCACTCTTTCGATAGTGCCGGCCAGCGCCGAATTTCGCCGCTGACGTTCGCCGAGTTCATTTTCAAGCGACGCCAGGTCGCCCTGCCGTTTCCCGGCTTTGATAGCCTCAATATACGATTCCAGTCGTTTTATACGCTCTACATTCGTGAAATAAGCGGTAGTAGCATTATCCGTAATTTCAGGCCCGTGGCTGAATAACTTCCCCGCCTCCCGGATCAAGGCATTAAATTCCCACTCCACCAGGTCAAAGCGATAAGATTCAGTAATTTCACGAAGCTGACTATTAAAGTCACGGGCTGGAGCACAGCCGGCTAGCAGCGAAAAAATCGGTAATACAATTGCCGCCAGTAATATTCTTTTACATCGGGACTCAATCAATTTAATTCCCTGAAATGCTCATGGGAGTATCACGAAGCACAGGTTAAAAGGTGCGCATTCACAAAGCTATGCTGACATCTTTTCCTTAGCACGGGCAACAATCCTGGAAAGGGTCTCGCCCGTCTTGGCAGCAATGACGGCATCGGCATGGTGGTCATGAGGCGTCTCTCCTATATTGAGAATGACCAGTTTAGCGCCACTGCGCTTGGCAATAACCGGCATCTGCGCCGCAGGGTAGACCACCAGCGACGAACCGGCCGCTAAAAACAGGTCGCATGCGGCAGACCTTACCTCAGATTCACGAGTCTCCCTTTCCGGCATTGCCTGTCCGTAAGCGACTGTCGCCGGCTTGAGAATACCATTACAGCTATCACAGCGGGGAACTGCCTCGCCGGCAAGCATTTTTTGATGAACTTCCTCCCGGGGATACCGGCGCTTACATTCGAGACAATCGACCCAATGCATCGTACCGTGCAACTCCAGCACTTTTTCATCCGGTAAACCGGCTTTCTGGTGGAGGCCATCGGTATTCTGCGTGATAACACAGTCCAGCTTACTCATATTATGAAGCTCATTGACGGCGTAGTGACCGATGTTGGGCTCCGCTTCTCTTACCGTTTCCCAGAAAAGTTTATGTACCTGCCAGTATTTCTCCCTGATTTCTTCGCTACGCAGAAAATTAGGTAAATTCAGCTCGCTGGGGTCGAACTTGCTCCAGACTCCCTGCGGCCCACGAAAGTCGGGGATGTCGGACTCGGTGCTGAAACCGGCCCCAGTGAAGACAACGATTTTCTTCGATTCCACAACCATATCGGCAACGGCTTCGATGTGTTCCATTATTAACCTCCAAAAAATGCGGGGTTTGCCAATACTCAAATCCAGCTAACTTACTCTTGTCACGGCCCTGGCCAGGTCCCAGGAATATTCATAGAGGTGCAATCCTTTGCTCATGGCCGCCAGGTCGCCGTCTTCAACGCCTATCTCACTGGACATGTATTCTTTAAGCAGTTGTATCGCCGCCAGGTTAGACGGGAAACCCGCCCATAAATCCCAGGAGCGGAAATAGACCACGAAATTGAGCCTGTTTTCATGGATTCTGGTGTCTATCATCCTGAGACACGGGGGGTCAGGTAGATAGATGGACTGGGCATCGCCTACCGCCATGAAAGCCTGATTGGTGTTATGACCGTCTTCCCGGTACATCCTGATAACCTCGGCAATCTGTTTTTCCAGGTATTGCCCGTAGGTATATTGCTCTCCCTCTTTACGATGCCCCGTCATGAGGTACGGCAGGTAATTTTCCACGTAATCCATGGTGCTGGGCGGCGGCACTCCCGGCGGCACGTCCGGCACCAGCGGTCTTGTGCCGGGATAATTGATTTGAACGACGGCCAAATCCAGCTCTTTACGCCTCTGGCCAGCATAGCTTCCACGGTCGATTTTATATTCATGTCCGTCATTTAACACCTTATCAAGGCAAAGAAACCACGCTTCGGAAAGGTCTCTGGCCTCAATTACCGTAATGTTCATGAAATAACACTTTCCATCCCCAGATATTATTTTTTACCTTTGACCAGCGCGAAAAACCTGTCCTGATATTCTTCGAAGACGCCCCATTGATTCAGTTCCCGTTCGAGTTCGTAGGCGGTTATTTCACCCGCAGCGACCTGCCGGAACATCTCTTCGATTTTATACCGGGCACCGATGGGAACGCCACCGTGACTCATGCCGAGAAGCCCCCGGGAACCGAGCTGGGCGATATTTTGCGGCATGGAACGACTGGTAATCTCGTAGATGAACTTGAGCAGAGACACATCCCAGAGGTCATCCTGCCCTTTAATGATGGAAACCAGAGGGTCGTCCTTTTTATCAATCTCATCATTCAGTTTACCCACCACGAGCGGCCAGTTGTCCGAGACGATATTTAGACCCTTCGGCTCATTTTTATAGGTATAAAACAGTCCGGGGGTATTCGCGCCATGCATACTGAGCAGCATATCGAAATAGCGGCGTGCATCGTAGCTGAAACCCTCCAACTGGGTCAGGTAGTAAGGGGTGACAATCTTCGGCCTCTCGGCGATGACCCTACCCTCCCTGATTACCGTTTCGTGAACATCTTTGACCAGCTCCGAGTAGACGGGTTCGGTCACCAGGTAGTAATAGATGTTGGTGATGCCAAAGGTATCCAGATGCTGCCGGGGATGCCTTAATATCTCGGTATGGATGGCGGCATGTTCTATTCTTTCGCTATAATCATCCATGATGGTTCCTAATCGATAGCCGCCAGCTCCAGCTTGTATTCGTCCAGCACTTTCACATACTGCGCTTCCATCTGGGCCTGCACCCTCTGCCATTCCTCGAGAAACTGCGGCTGCTTCTCGACGTCTATATTCACCCGGGCGCTGTCGACGCCGGTCTGCTGCCGGATAGCCTGCTGTATCTTATTCTCAAATTCAGCCTTGAGCTGCTCGTAGGCCTGCTTCTTTTGCTCGGCGCCTTCCTGTACGTAATGGTCGAGGACATGCCTTATTTTACTGAAGACGTTCTCGGCGGCCACTTTATCGTTCTTCAGAGTCTTCAAGCCGTCCATAGCTTTTCTGGTGATTCTGCGAGCAGCTTCGTTCCTTGGCAGACTGATATTTCTCATGAGGATATCGTTGATACTGGTTACAAGGACTTTCCTGGCTTTATCTTCGTACTTGCCGACCTCGCTGACCAGATTGCAGTCCTGCTTTAAATACTTCGCCGCGAGCTTTTCGCCTTCCGGGCCGTACTTCCACTTGAGGCGCTCCTCTTCGGTAGGCTCACCTATTTGGGCCAGCTTTTCCCGGGCTATCTCGGCGGCGCTTTTTATCTCGCCCATTTTGCTCCTCCAAAGGCCTGATATGAATATTCAGCTTTAATATATATTATACACCAACGGGAAGGCATCAGAAAGGAAATTTATTTTTACCTCACCCCCTGACCCCCTCTCCAATCAGTAGCACCAGTTTAGACTGGCAGATTATGTGATTGGAGAGGGGGAGGTAAAGAAAAGAGAGGCTTCGCCTCTCTTAGACTCTCTGTTTCGGGAATTGAGTACCATGGTATCCGGGCTGATAAACCTCCCAATCGTTGGGTCATAGTAACGCGCATTATAGTAGTATAGCTCCGTATCATCTAGGCGTTGGACGATGAAGAGCTTATCTGTGGGGACAGCGACGGGGAACAAAAGAGTTAATAGGAAATTACGCCACATTCGCTTGATCCTAGGCTAGTGTTCGTGAGGTACTAAAGGCAATCGATCAAAAAACCAGGAATACCAAAGTTTTTCGTCTTCGGTATATAATTTTGATAGTAGAACTTCACCCTCAGTGTGGATTTGTATATCGTATATAAAATCACTCCAGCTCCAGGTATGTCCATCCCACTCCTCAAGAGAAGCTTCAATTAACTGTTCCAGCAATAAGACATTTTCATTTGCTCGATCAGGAGTATCATGGACAAGAACCAATGCAATATATGTACCATTTTCATCTATCCCTGGTCCTGTGCTGAATGTTAAAAACTTTTTTAGTCGGGGTCCCGTGTACGATTCAGCATATTCCGAATACGCTTCAGCCATAGCCTCATCCGCTATTATCGCTACATAAACGCCTAAGTCATACATCCCCTTCACCGCCATCGTATACTCCGGTATATCAGCCAAGCTGTGGGTTTCGTTCTGAGTGGCATCAATCATAGCTCTTATTTGTGCAATTGAATCACTAACAAAAAGGTGTTTATTAGAAACCGCGAGTGGCCTAGCCCGACCCGCATTATCTAGGTGGGGAGGAGAAAATTTAGACATGAGATGTGTTACGCTCCCATCACCCCAGCTGTATATGGTTATATCGTTATAATTCTCACTCGTATAGTTATCTACTGCCCAAGACGGCCATTCATCACGGTTTTTAAAAGCATCCTCGGTAGCTTGTGGGTTAAAGTTTCCGATTGCAGCTATTAATAAATCCGGCTCATCAGCAGTTTCATTATCCGTTGGTATATCAAAAGGCCGAATGTTTATATTGTTAATTTCAGCATCTATATCGGTTATGTTATAACCTATATATTCATCTTGTATAGATGAAACAAACATATACCTATCCCAACCAGTATAATAAGAACTGAAAGATAATGCTGTAATATCAACCAAGCGTCCTTCCCTGTCCATAGATAGAATTGCCTCTAAGAAATCTCCCCTGCTTATCCTATGATTATCCAAAGTGTATAGAGAAATTCCATTAGCCTGTCGCAATAATTTATAATTAATGAGGGCAAAGCCCCCTGATTCTTTAGCTGACGCCGGTAATAGTTTGAGTAATTCTATAAACGTATTTTCCTGGTCTGATTTTTCGGTACAACCACCAGCAACGGGCACGAACAGAATCAGGCCAACAAGAATTACTGCGTAATAAATCCATTTCCCAATGTTTTTCATTTTTTTATTTATGTTATAATGCCATGGATAAAATCAAGTATTCATATTTCTTCTTAAGGGAGTATATTATATTTGATATTAAATGAATATAAAGTATTTATAATCGTTTGTGAAATATACAAATAACAGTAGGTAGCAGTTTTACCTTTAGTTGTGCGATACTCTAAGAAATAAAACGCGCTACGTCCTTGTGGGTTTACTAACACTTTACCACCATTCATATTATGAACTGTTAGCGCAGAATCCTCACCTAAAGGTGGTACTGTACCCAATCCAGTAATAACTAGCATTCCCCTATTGTTTGGTTGGGTTCTGAAATGCTTTTCGACTTGAACGATATCATCAAGTGTCCATCCATACATTAACATATATTCGTAGGTTTTAGGATGAACATCTATGGTGGTTTCTCCAACATTTAAGTAAACATTCCCTCCTTTAGTTTCACCTATTAATACTGTATCATCGCCTATGAATACAGATTCTGTGAAAGTTACCTGATCAAATACATCATAATTTGGTGTTATTATAATTGCGTCTGATGATCCCGGCATCCCACCAGAAGTTCCCTGGATAATTATATCAACTATATTCGCTGGCAATGGCCCTTCCGTCCCGTGCTCCATGACGTAATTATACAGTATTAGGTATTCACTCTGGTGTCCGCTGGGGTCAACATACTTCAGCGGATTATTCAGGCAGTAGCTGTACCGGTTAAAGCTCTGCGGGTTGGCGGGGTGGGGCACTATGGTATCCAGGCTGATAAACCTCCCTATCTGCGGGTCATAGTAACGTGCATTATAGTAGTACAGGCCGGTGGCGTCAAGCCTTTTGGGGGTTAAGGGGCAGGGAACTTAATTCTCCCTCTTGTCCCTCCTTACGAAGGAGGGACGTCAATACCCGAAAAGGGGTGGGGTAAACTTGCGGGTTAAGCCGAAAATGATACGGGGTGGCAGGGTGGGAATAGATATGAACGATGGGGCGGGGGGAGGCAAAACCTAACCCTGATGCTTGAGGAGCCAGTACTCCAGGCCGTCGGCTAAAGCCAGCCAGCTGGCCTCGATGATATTGGTGGAGCCGCCGACCGTCCGCCACTCTTCATTACCGTCGGAGGACTCGATGAGAACGCGCACCTGCGACTCCGTCCCGACGCTTTCTTCCAGGATACGCACTTTATAATCGGTAAGCTTGACCTGAGACAGGCTGGGATAGAACTGTAGCAGGGCCTTGCGTAAAGCCCTATCCAGGGCATTCACGGGGCCGTCACCCTCCGCCGCCGTGTGCATAATCTCACCGCCCACCTTGACTTTCACCATGGCCTCGGACAGCATTTGCTCGGCTGCTTTGCGGGTGGAGGGGCGCCGCTTCGATTCCACCACCACCATAAAGTCGACCAGCTCGAAGGGCGGTTGATAATCCGGCCCGGCCCGGTGCAGCAGCAGTTCAAAAGACGCCTCGGCATTGTCATACTGGAAGCCCCGGCTCTCCAGCAGCTTTATATGCTGGAGGATATCCTTCGTCTCTTTGGCATCCGAGGCCAAATCGATGCCCAGTTCTTTAGCCTTGGTGATGATATTACGCTTGCCGGACTGGTCGGAGACCACGGTGCGCTGGCGGTTGCCTACTTTCTCCGGGTCGATATGCTGGTAGGCTTCCGGCCACTTGGTCATACCGTCCATGTGATAACCGGCTTTATGACTGAAAGCACTGGCACCAACATACGGCGCGTACGGGTCGGGGGCTTTGTTAGCCACATCGCTGACATAATGGGATACTTCCGCCACCTTAGCCAGCTGCTCATCGGTTACACAGTCGATACCCATTTTCAGCTTCAAAGCGGGGATGATGGTACACAGGTTGGCATTGCCGGTGCGTTCCCCGTAGCCGTTGATAGTGCCCTGAACATGGGTGGCGCCCGACTGCACCGCCGCCAGGGTGTTGGCGAGGGCAAGGCCGCCGTCGTTGTGGCAATGAATACCCAGCGGTACCGACGTCACCCTGGCCGCCGACCGGACAGCTTCTATAATTTCGTCGGGCAGAGCCCCGCCATTAGTATCGCAGAGTACCAGGCAGTCGGCCCCGGCTTCGGCGGCTACCTCCAATGTTTTTAGTGCATAACGCGCATCGGACTTATACCCGTCGAAGTAGTGCTCGGCATCGAAAAATACTTCAATTCCCTTCGACTTAAGATAACGTACTGAATCGGCAATCATGCTGAGGTTCTCTTCCAGCGTGGTCTTCAGGACACGGGTAACCTGAAGGTCCGAGCTTTTGGCGACAATGGTAGCTATCTTAACTCCAGCTTCCACCAGCATGATAAGGTTATTATCTTCCTCCGCTTTTGTATCACGTCGCCGGGTACTGCCGAAACCGACTATTCGCGCCTTCTTCAACGAAAGGTCTGCGGCCTTCTGATAGAACTCGGCATCCTTGGGGTTCGAGCCCGGCCAGCCGCCCTCTATGTAATGGATACCCAGTTCATCGAGTTTCTGCGCAATATGCAGTTTATCCACCACAGAGAAGGATATGCCCTCGCTCTGAGCACCGTCACGCAGCGTGGTATCGTAAAGTTCAACCGATGTCAATTTTTTTAGCCTCCCGCCTTCCCGGCGATTAAATCCCCCATCTCTTTAGTCCCCACCTTTGTCTTGCCTTCACTCATTATATCATAGGTGCGATAGCCCTCATTCAGAACGGCCTCAACAGCAGACTCGACCGCCTGCGCTTCTTTTTCCAGCGCGAAGGAATAGCGCAACATCATGGCGACACTCATAATAGTAGCGATGGGATTGGCCATGTTAAGTCCGGCGCGGCGCGGCGCGCTGCCGTGAATAGGCTCGTAAAGGCCGAAGATTTTCACGCCCGCTTCCGGCACTCCCGCCAGGCTCGCCGAGGGCAGCATACCCATCGACCCGGCCAGCATGGAAGCCTCGTCGGTCAGGATATCGCCGAAGGTATTTTCCGTGACCAGCACATCCAGATACCTGGGGTTCTGGATGATGCGCATGGAGCAGGCATCCACCAGCATGTGCTCCAGCGAGACGTCCGGGTAATTTTTTGAGACCTCCACAGCCACCTGCCGCCAGAGTCGGGACGACTCCAGCACATTGGCCTTATCCACGGAGATGAGCTTCTTCTGGCGGCGCCGCGCCAGCTCGAAGCCGACGCGAACAATACGCTCGATTTCCTGCTCCGAATACGCCATGGAGTCGACGGCACGCCGTCCACGAGAAGTCGTCCACCGCCTTTTCGGTTTGCCGAAATAGAGTCCGCCGGTGAGCTCGCGGACAAAGATAAACTCAACCCCTTCGATTACCTCCGGCTTGAGGTTGGTGGAATCTACCAGCACCGGAAAGACCCTGACCGGGCGCAGGTTGGCGAAAAGCCCCAGGTACTTGCGCATTTCCAGCAGGCCATCCTCGGGGCGCACTTTATTCAGGGGGTCGTCCCACCTGGGGCCGCCCACGGCGCCCAGCAGAACGGCTTCACTTTTTTTACACAGCTTTAACGTATCTTCAGACACGGCCACACCTTCGGCGTCGATAGCTGCCCCACCGACCAGCCGGTTGTTCAGGTTGAAATTATGACCGTATTTTTTACCGACCGCCTGTAAAACTTTCACGGCTTCGGCGGTAACCTCCGGGCCAACGCCGTCGCCGGGTAAAACTGTCAGGTTCAAGTTCACTTTAGTCCTCCTAATATTTCTGAACCTCATCCCCTGTATCCCCCTCTCCCCGATTTCACCGGGGCAGGGTGAAGGAGAGGGGGAGGAGTTTCGATAGAGGGGGCTTCGCCCCCTCTACACATACTCCCTCTAAGTATGGGTTCTAAGCCCTCATATTTGCCAGTCTCTGCTTGGTATATTCGATAAGACCGCCGGCGGCAATCAACTGCGCCATGAACCCGGGATAGGGTTTGGAGGTAAAGTTTTTGTTTTTAGTAATATTTTTAATCTCGCCGCGGGCAAGGTCTACTTCCAGCACATCGCCGGAGTTGGCATTAGCTACGGCCTCCGGGCACTCCAGAAGCGGCAGGCCGATGTTGATGGCGTTGCGGAAGAAGATGCGGGCGAAGCTTTTGGCGATGACGCAGGAGATACCGGCCGCCTTTATGGCCAGCGTGGCATGCTCCCGCGAGGAGCCGCACCCGAAGTTGGTGGTGGCCATAATGATATCGCCGGGCTGCATGGTGTTGAGAAAGTCGGCGTCAATGTCTTCCATGCAGTGTTTGGCCAGCTCGTCAGGGTCATCCAGCATGAGGTAGCGGGCGGGTATAATAACGTCCGTATTGACATCAGCGCCGTATTTAAAGACTTTACCTTTGAGTATCATGGTGAACTCCTTTTTGATGAGGTTGGCGACAAACCTACTATCTTCAGATAGTAATTTTATGCTTACCTCACCCCTTGCCCCTCTCCAGCCTGTTACACTGGTTTAAACATCTCTTTTTCTGGCTGGAGAGGGGAGATTATTTAAGAGGGGGCTGCGCCCCCTCTCGCTGCGCACTCCCCTTTTGGGATAGAACCTTCTTATTTAACTATTCTTTTAGATCCTCTCAATTCAGTGTTAGTTTAAAATCCTTTGCCACTTGTTTCAATATTTCTGGGTAAGGGCAATCTATGTATAAGGCTTCAGAAGTTGATTTTTTGTTCATTACATTTCTACCATTTTTACGTAACAGTCTAATAACCAACTTTTCAATCCTTAGAGTTTTTCTTCTTGTATTACTATGCTCTTTATGTGAGATTTGAGGTATAAATGGTTCAAGATGATAAGCATACATAGTTATTTTACTTTCAACCAGATATTCTTCCACTTTTTGTCTAGTCTCTTCGGTAAAAGCCGTTTTCTTACCCTCATCTTCAGGTAATTTTAAAATGTCGTGGGCAATATATTGGTATACTTGGTTCTGCGTGCTTTTTCTATCCTCAAAATGTGCCGATAGCCTTCGGAAAACGGGTCTTGCTGTTACAACTTTTGTATCTCCTGTCTGTCCGACATAAAAATAATCCTTTATGTTATGAGATAAATGGATAATATATAAAAGATAACGCCTTCTAAAATGCTCTCCATCTAACTTTAAATTTAAATCAGGCATCCAAACATCTTCTCCCTATAATTCTAATTATTATACTACCAGCTTACTCTCCCAGTCCTTAACGCGTTTGGGATTTCCTTTTTTGTCCGGTTCAATCGTGTGTCCCTCGGCTTTAAGGTGTTGGGCCTGGGCGGTAACGCCGCCGGGGTATTTAGCGTTTAGTTCTCCCTTTCCTTTTAAAGTCCGCCAGTACGGGGTAATGTCTTGCTTGCCTTCGGCGGCATCCTCTTCGGCTACACGGGCCGCAATCCCGGCAAAGATGCCGGTGGTAATGGGTCAGCCGAAGCTGGCATGATGCTTCCTCGCCAGTCTTTCGCGTATGATGTTGATGGTGATAAGCCTGCCCTCCGGCACCGATTTCATGATGCCGTCCACCTCCAGCGGCGCCGGAATAACCACCGTGCCGGTGCCCCAGCGCTGGCTCATCTGAGGAGTAACTTCGACTACCCTGGGCATATCCCTGCTATCATGTAGCTTTTCCCGCCATGTTTTCTTCAGCTTAGCCATACCGACCTCCTAAGTAGCTCTCCTTCTGAAAGCGTTCCACATAGGAACTCTTTCCATATATTCCCTGTATTCGTCTCCAAACTTCTCAATGTTAAACGCATCCTCTTTCCAGGATGCCATCCAGAAGCAGAAGATAGCTACCAGCCCCAATATCGTGGAAGGAACCGATTGAATTACCAACATAATCCCAATCATGGCAATAGCACAACCCAAACAAAGGGGGTGACGCACAATTCCATACACCCCGCTCTTTATCAGTTCAGTAGCGTGTTCCCAGCCAGACTCTGGCTTTCCTTTGTGTTTCAGGCTAATGAACGCAGGAATTACCAAGGCAACACCAAGGACAATAACAGTATAACCAATGTATAACAATGGGTAAATATCTACGTTCTTCCATATCCAACCCATCACAATCAAAGAAAAATAAATACCTATTCCGCAAGACATGTAAATCTCGTGGGTTATGCGTTTTCTAGCTACTGGAATTAGCCACCCAAAGATAATGGCTATCCAGATGCCAGCGCAGATTATGTATGTCCAAATATCCACGGCTCTCCCCGAAAGGAATGACAAACTTAATAATCGGTATCGCTGTAATCACACGCTTTTACATACCACCTCATAGTCGTACCATATGACAGAATTCCTCTTTGTAGCGTGGACTTCCGATAAATTGTTCGTTTCCATAAATGTATCCAATTCAGGCATGGTAACTATGCCGTAACTATGTTTGAACGACCTGCCCATTTTTGCGAAAAAGCCCGAGTAAACGAGGTCATAGTAAACAAAATAGCCATCCGGCTTTAACACCCTCCTTATCTCGCCCAGAGCAGCCAGCCAGTTTGATATGTGGTGCGTGGTACCGAAAGACAGCACGATATCAAAGTCTTTATCCGGAAACGGCAATTTCATGGCGTCGGCGGCGAGGAAACGGATATTCTTTAAATCGCGGCTATTTTCCTGCGCCTGCTTAATCTGCTCCGGGTCTACATCGACCGCAGTAACATCCCACAGGTATTTTCCCGCAACGTGTCTGGCCACGCTCCCTGTTCCACAACCTACTTCCAGATATTTCTGATTTTCCTTTACATCTACAAACATCAATAATCTGTCAGCGCGATTTATGACCTGCTCACCATGCCTATCACTATTAATAAACCATTTCTCAAATATTGCCATCTTCATTTTGTCACTACCCCCTGATTACATGTATGGTATCAATAGCTCAATTCTCTACCGTGGATTACTATCCCCGGCTTCCACTTTCTGTCCGATGTTGGCGATAACTCCTGAAAAAGCTCGATAGACCCCACATGATTGAAACCAAGCCTCACGTAGAGGGCAAATGCCCTGATATTCCGTGCTACAGGTCGGACACGCAGGAAGCGGGCGGGGATAATAACGTCCGTGTTGACATCGGCGCCGTATTTATAGACTTTACCTTTAAGTTTCATTTTGATTTATTAACCTCTCCCCCTGTATCCCCCTCTCCTTCTGAGGCAGGGTGAAGGAGAGGGGGAAGAATTTTCTTTAAAGGGGCTTCGCCCCTTTTAATCCCCCCTGCTGTATTTATAGAGTACGCCCTTGTGCATTAGAGAAATCTATGTCTCCTGAAGTTTTGGTTCCTTTCTAACATTTCCTATAAAATAGTCTCTTCTAGCCGATATTTTCCTCTTTATTTTTTTATATTTTTCCGCATCTATTTCTTTACTTTCTTTACTTAAATAGAAATTACCACTCCCTACAAGCCAGAATAACTTATCTACCACGTATGGAACTTCGTCAATGCTTTCAGAAAATTTAACCACATCTTTAAAAACTTGATAGTCGTCAGCTTTCGGATGACTTATGCCTATTCCCTTAAATATTGCCATAATATTAGAATCGGGCTTAACGAATTTGGGATATCCATTCTCTTTGAGAAAATCGCAAGCTAAGGCAAAACCAAGCCCAAATATCTCTTTGTCAAGTAACAATGGTAGTGCTAGACGAGTGTATTCATTTAAATAAAATCTTGATACGAATTCATCAAACTCTTCTATATTAGAAAATCTTGAAAGAAAATTGGATGCTGAAATTATAGCTTTACAAAAAATCGTCCAGGAATTTTGGGGAATATCTATAGCCATTCGACCTGGTGGCGTGTAGCTGTTTTGAACCATCTCAAATAACTTTTCCCAGTCTTCTCTCCAATTACCACCATATTTTTCGACTATTCGTGCTGGTTCAAAATTTTCAAGATATGGTTTCAAATTCTCTAAATTCCCGATCGCTCTCCACATCCCACGCTTATTTTGAACAGAATTCAACATACCACGTAGTAGGTTATTTATGGAATCCCGCTTACCTTGCTTCCAATGATTGAGATGTTCGTCAATCATATGCTTTTCGACACCATCAAAAGACAACAAATGACTATACGCCATCTCAAATATGCGTTTACTGAATCTATAACTTACCATTTATCACACTCCCACCAATTTCCCCTCCCAGTCCTTTACGAACCATAATTTTCATCTTTTGCTGCTCTTCCCATGACCTCGTCCGGGCCGGCAACCCTGCCAGCCACGGCGCTGGCGGCGGCTACCGCCGGATTGGCCAGAAAAACCTCCGACTTGGTGCTGCCCATCCTGCCGACGAAGTTTCGGTTGGTGGTGGAAACGCAGCGCTCGCCGGCGGCCAGGACACCCATGTGTCCTCCGAGACACGGTCCGCAGGTCGGGGTGCTGACCGCCGCCCCGGCCTTGATAAACGTCTCTATCAAACCTTCCATTAAAGCGTCAAGGTAGACCTGCTGCGTCCCGGGTATGATGATGCAGCGTACGCGCGGGTTGACCTTATGCCTTTTAAGTATCTGTGCGGCCAGCCGCAGGTCGTCGATACGTCCGTTGGTGCAGCTGCCGATAACCGCCTGGTCTATTTCGATATTCCCTACCGCGCTGACGGGTCGGGCGTTAGCCGGCGAATGTGGCAAGGAGACCTGAGGTTCGATGCCGGATACATCGTATTCGATTACCCGGGCGTATCGAGCATCGCTGTCAGGCTCATAGACGAGGTATGAGCGTTTGGCTCTGGACTTTATGTAAAGTTGCGTTTTATTGTCAACGTGAAAGAGTCCGGCCTTGCCGCCCGCCTCGATGGCCATATTGGCCATGGTGAAGCGCCCGTCCATAGACAGTGATTCGATAGCCTCCCCGGTAAACTCCATGGCCGAATACAGGGCGCCATCCACGCCGATATCGCCGATGGTGTAAAGAATCAGGTCTTTACCCCCCACCCACTTACCAAGCTCGCCGTGATACACTAGCTTGATAGTCGGCGGGACCTTCATCCAGATATCGCCG
Source organism: uncultured Dehalococcoidaceae bacterium (assembly GCA_964500415.1). Taxonomy (GTDB): domain Bacteria; phylum Chloroflexota; class Dehalococcoidia; order Dehalococcoidales; family RBG-16-60-22; genus JAFGPF01. Next base: position 25,498 of record CAZCOB010000022.1, read on the forward strand.
GTGGCCATAGCGGCGGCAATATCGGTCGAGCCCATGCCGGTTGCAAAAGCCCCGATAGCGCCGTAGGTACAGGTATGAGAATCAGCCCCGATGACCACTTCCCCCGGCAGCACCAGTCCCTGCTCCGGCAGGAGGACATGCTCAATGCCCATCTGCCCTACCTCGAAGTACAGTATCCCCTGCTCATAGCAGAACTCGCGCATCAGTTTAGCCTGCTCGGCGGAGGCGATATCCTTATTGGGCACGAAATGGTCGGGCACCATGACAATCTTCGACGGTTCGAAGACCTTATCCACCCCGAGGCGACGGAACTCCCTGATAGCGATGGGCGCCGTAATATCGTTGGACACAATCATATCCACCCGGACGTTGATGAATTCGCCGGGAGTTACCTCTTTTTTATCGGTATGAGCCGCGAGAATTTGCTCGGCTAAGTTCAATTTATATCACCTTCCCGACAGATTTATTTGCACATAAGGGCAACTTACCATCGACCACCGCGTAAAAGACTATACCAGATTATAACCATTTGTGAAAAAGCACACAAGCCGATAGTTTCCGCATGCGTAGGTATAGCTGCCTGTAGCCTCAAACACCCCTGACGACTTAGCTGTCTTTCTTTCCGGCAGCTATCAACCGGTTAAGGGCATTGATGTAGGCCTTGGCGCTGGAAACGATAATATCGGTATCGGCGCCGCGTCCCGTATAGGTGACGCCGTCACTCTCTATCCTTATCAATACCTCGCCAATGGCGTCGATGCCCTCCGTCACCGATTTTACCGAAAACTCGGTGAGCGAATTGGGGACCCTGACGATACGGTTAATCGCTTTATAGACCGCGTCCACCGGCCCGGTACCCAGGGCGGCGTCCTCTTTCGCTTTGCCGTCGGGACCGATGAGCCTGACAGCCGCCGTGGGAACACCCTTGTCCCCGCAGGTAACTTGAAGGCGGTCAAGGTGGTACTCCTCGGATAACGTACGCTGCTCTTCGGCCACCAGGGACTCAATATCGCGGTCGGTAATATCCTTCTTCTTGTCTGCCAGCTCCTTGAACGCGGTAAAAGCCCGGTTCAGGTCTTCATCGTTCAGGGTGTAACCCAGTTCGGCGAGCCTCTGCTTAAAGGCATGCCGGCCGCTGAGCTTGCCCAGCACCAGGCTGCTGGACGGCACGCCGACCGTTCGGGGGTCGATTATCTCATAGGTTATCGGCATCTTGATAACGCCGTCCTGGTGAATCCCCGATTCATGACTGAAGGCGTTGGCCCCGACAATGGCCTTGTTGGGCTGTACGAGAAAACCGGTCAGGTCGCTAACCAGCCGACTGGCCCGGTATATCTGCGTGGTATCGATGCCCGTCGTCAGGTCGTAGAGGTCTTTGCGGGTCCGGATGGTCATGACGATTTCTTCCAGCGAGGCGTTGCCGGCCCTCTCGCCGATGCCGTTAACGGTGCATTCCACCTGGCGCGCTCCGCGCCTTATCGCCTCCAGGCTGTTAGCCACCGCCAGGCCGAGGTCGTTATGGCAGTGCACGCTGATTACGGCTTTATCAATGTTTTTGACGTTCTTGATGATGCCCGCAATCAGTCCGCCGAACTCCTCGGGCACGGCGTAGCCGACAGTATCGGGAATATTGACGGTGGTGGCGCCGGCCTCGATGACGGCCTCCAGAATCTGGTAGAGGTACTGCGGCTCCGTGCGGCTGGCATCCATCGGGGAAAACTCAATATCGCCGGTGTAGCCTTTAGCCCTGGCTACCGTGTCGCAGGCCATCTTCATAATTTCGTCGCGGGTCTTTTTCAGTTGATGAATGAGGTGAATATCCGAAGCCGAGAGGAAAATATGTATACGCGGATGCGCGGCGCTTTTTACCGCCTCCCAGGCGCGGTCGATGGCATTGAAGTTGGCGTGCGTCAGCGCACAGATTGCGGAGTTCTTGATTTCCCGGGAAATGAGGCTGACCGCTTCAAAGTCACCGGGGCTACTGGCGGGAAAGCCGGCCTCGATGACATCGACACCCAGCTTTTCCAGCTGACGCGCTATTTCCAGCTTTTCCTGAACGTTTAGAGTGCCCCCCGCCGCCTGCTCCCCATCACGTAGCGTGGT
>CAZCOB010000023.1:0-27014 GCA_964500415.1 uncultured Dehalococcoidaceae bacterium
CTATTTTGGTCACTCTCCGTGAATGGCCTGCCGTGTACTTGTCCTTGGCTTCCAGAGCGCTTACCAGTGATTCGATGGCGTCGATAAAGAGTTCCTGTAATTCCTTGGCCTGTGTTTCCACTTTGCCCTCGAGCACCTGCCTCTTCACTTTGAGGTTAAGCTCCAGCTTTCTCTTTTCCAGCACCATCTGGATATCGGAAATAAGCTGATTGGCATCAAACGGCTTGGTAATGTAGTCCTGGGCACCGTTTTTCATACAATTAATGATGGTGTCCGGATCCACGACGGCAGTAGCCATGACAACCGCCGTATCGGGAAAAGAGTCTTTAAGCCGGGGTAGCAGTTCGTTGCCTGAAGTGCCTGGCATCATAATGTCAAGAATCACCAGTTCGACGGGATTACTGTGAAGTAAGTCCATAGCCTCTTCGGCATTACTGGCCTCTTTACAGTCGAAACCGCTAAGGCTCAAACACCTGTTCAGGCTTCTGCGTACTGTTTTCTCGTCATCTACAATAAGAATAGTCTCTTTAGAAGGCGCTACTACCATTTTTCTTTTCCCTTTTTATTTTATTTCCCCGATTTGTCGGCTTATTACTGCTTCCATCTTCTTTCTCCCTTTTTCCTATGCTGCTTGAGGTGCCGCAGGCATCATTATGGTGAATGTGGCGCCTTTGTTTGGTCGGGTCTTAACGCTTATTTTACCGCCGTATTTTGTCACTATCCCGTAGCAGATGCTCAGCCCGAGACCGGTGCCCTTACCGATTTCTTTGGTGGTAAAGAACGGGTCAAATATCCGGGGCAGAATATACTTTTTAATCCCGCACCCGTTGTCTTGGAAATGCACGTTGATGTGGTTGTTGACCCTTTCTGATGTAACCTTGAGTATGCCGGGCCGGTTGGCTTCTTTAATGGCGGCTTCGGCGTTTAAAATCATGTTGAGGAATACCTGCTGCAGTTGAAACTTGTCTATCGAGATATCAGGCAGGTTCTCCTGAAGGTTCAAAGATGTAGCGATATTGCTTACATTTTCTTCATACTCACGCAGTCTCAGTACGTCTTTGATGACTTCGTTTACGGATGACTCGCCTTTTTCATAACTATTGTTACGGGTAAAAAGGAGGACATTTTTCACGATACTGGCAGCGCGTTTGGCTTCGCTGTGAATGCACTCTAAATCCTCCCGGTGTTCTTCCGGAATGTCATTGTTCGAGGGTAGCTGGGACAGGGCCAGAATGCCGGTTAGGGGGTTATTGAGTTCGTGAGCGAGGCCGGCGGCCATCTCTCCTATTGAAGCCAGCCTGTCCGTGAGGTATAGTTTTTCCTCCTCCTCTCTTTCCTGGGAAATGTCGGAAAAGGTGAGCAAGGTTCTTTCGCCATCCATTTTGGTAATTACACTGGCGATTCTCTTTTCCACATTCTTCACCTGACACCTGAATTCCAGGGTATTATTAGCTTTATTCCCCCGTTTCACAGCCTTGTACATCGTGAATAACTGGTTGACGGGTATTATTTCATTAAGAGTCTTATTTACGATTGCATTCTTGCCGGCATGGAAGATCTGGTGAAATGCTTCGTTAGCGAGCAGTATCTGGTCATTACGGCCGATAACGAGCACCCCTCCCGGCATGGTGGCCAGAATACGCTCGATGAGTTTTTTATGAGCCTCTAACTTGGCTTCTACCTCTCTCTTTTCGGTGATATCGCGCTGGACGTCAATATATGAGCAGATTTGTCCGTTTTCGTCGTATAGAGGGGTAAGACGGCAATCGCAGATGATGGTATGGCCGTCTTTATGCCGTTTGGTGGCTATCGAACTCCAGGCTTTACCGCTGGTGATGGCTCTTTTAATCCTCGCTTTTCCTTTCTCCTTCATAAGTCTGGCATCAAAGATTCCCAGAAATTCGCCTCGTGCCTCTTCGAGGGTGTAGCCGAGGAGGTCCTGCGCCGCCTGGTTCATGTACGAAATTTTGAAATCGGTATCGATAACGATTGTGGAATCGGATACCTGCTGGGTGACCGAACCGAGAAGCCTTAGCCGTTCCTCCGCCTGCTTTAGCTGGGTTACATCTGTAGTTAAGACAATCATACACGGTTCATTGCCCAGGCTGATTAATTCCGCGGACATGTATCCTATGCGGATTTCACCCTTTTTTGTATGGAATTGAGTCGGTTCGTTGCGGACGCTCCCCTGCTCCTTCAGCATCTGCAATACTTTATTACGGTGTATTTCGTCCTTCCAGATGCCCAGTTCCGCCGAGCTGTGGCCGATTACCTCTTCACGGGTAAAGCCTTTATCCTTGAGGAAACTTTCGTTAACTTCAATAAATGTGCCGTCTTTGAGCCGGCTGATGGACATCGAGCCGGGGCTGGCATGGAACGCTTTAGAAAAACGCTCCTCAGATTCGCGCAAGGCCTCCTGCGCCTTCTTACGCTCGGTGATATCGGTGGCTACGGCAAGCATACACGGGTCGCCGCCAATATTGATGACGTCCGCCGAGTACAGCCAGGTAAGAATTTTACCCGACTTTGTGCGGAAGTGGAATTCTTCGTGTCTCATCTTGCCGGTTTTCTCCAGTAGTTGCCCCATCAGTTTTTCTTCTTCCGGCTTGACCCATAAAACTAAATCCTTGTTGGTGTGGCCGATTAATTCCTCGCGGGTATAGCCGGAAAAATTAATGAAACTATCGTTTGCTTCGGTATATTTTCCGGTTTTGAGATTCACGATGGCCATCATGTCCGGACTGGCATGAAACGCAGTGGAGAATTTGTCCTCCGATTCCCGCAGTGCTTTTTCGGCCTGCTTACGCGCTGTAACATCCCGGGATACGCAGAAAATGAGCTTTTTCCCCGCGCACATGGCCCCGTTGACGCTGATATCAACGTCAATGAACGTGCCGTCCTTGCGGCGATGATACGTCTCAAGGTGTAAACCATCTGCGTCAACATTACGTCCCATCTCGAGGAGTTCCTCGCGTGTCCATTGAGTATCCCAGTCCCACGTGTGGAGCTCGCGGACTTCTTCGGGAGAGTATCCGAGCATCTCAGCAAATCGCTGATTTGCCTCATACACCTTGGAGTTCTCATCGAGGACTACTATCCCGTCTCCGGACTGCTCAATGAGGATACGCCGCCAGATTGCTTCATTAGCCAGTGCTTGCTCCGCTCGCTTGCGCTCGATAGCGATGGCGGCAATCCGTGCTGACCATTCCAGCACCCGGAGATTATCGGCACTCGGCTTACCCACATCGGTGCTGTAGTTGGCAATGGCGCCGAGAAGCTCTCCGCTGGATGAGATGATGGGTTGTGACCAGCAGGCGTGGAAGCCATTGTCTAGTATATCTTTGACAGCGTTTTTATCCGGGAAAAGAGGACTGCTTTTTATGTCCGGAACGATTACCCGTTCCTTCAGATAAGCTGCGGTCCCGCAGGACCCCGTGTTGGGTCCGATAGGCAGCCCGTTTGCCATCAATTTTTTGTAGCTATCGGGTAAACCCGGGGCGGCTGACTGAATTAGTAAATTTTTTAAGGAATCAAAGAGCATCACCGAGCCTTTGATGGCTGGGTTATAGTAATCTCCCATGCGCACGGTGGCATCCAGCAGTTCGTTTAGTTCCGCCCCCTGTCCCAGCAGAGTCAGTATGCGGTTTTCATCCTTTTGCAGTTGCTCCGCACGCTTACGTCCGGTGATATCAACACAAACGCCGAGCATACATGGTTCGCCACCGATATTGATATCTTCGGCTGAGAAGAGCATGGTGCGGACTTCGCCCGATTTTATACGGAACTGGCATTCTTCATTGTAAATTCTGCCCTTTTCCTTCATTTTTTTCATTATTCTACCGCGGTCCTGCGGGTTGGCCCAGATATCGGTTGAGGATGAACTCTGGCCAATTATCTCTTCCCTTGTGTAGCCGGTGACCCGGGTATAACCCTCATTAACTTCTATATACTTGCCATCCTTTTTAGTGGTGATAGCCATTAATTCGGGGCTGGCATGAAAAGCTGTGGAGAACCGTTCCTCTGATTCTTTTAGAGCTTCATCTGCCTTTTTATGTTCGGTAATGTCTACTGAATTTATTATCAGATATTGCATCTCTCCGTTATGCGTTACTGATGTCCAGTTCATGTCAATCCAGTAAAGCTCCCCGTTCTTCTTCTGAGCCATTACCTCGCCTTTACCACTGCCCTGTTTCATGGCTTCCTTAAAGCCTTCAATAAAAACGTCTAAATATTCATCCGGCCACCACGGGTACGGGGCTTTCTTGCCGATGATTTCAGACAGAGTCCAGCCGTTTACCTTTTCCCAGGCCGGATTGACATACCTGATTGAGGTGTCCTTATTAATAACGACGATGGCATGTGGCGCATGCTCCAGCAGGCTGGAGACGAATTTCTGGCTCTCCCGCAGTTTCTCTTCAGCCTGCGTGCGTTCGGCGATTTCCTGATTGAGGTTATCTATTGAGGTCATGCTTTTACTGAGACTCTTTGTCATCTTGTCGAAGTCTCTCGAAAGCTCTCCTATCTCATCCTTGGCATTGGTCCCGACTTTATAGTTGAGATTACCCTTGCCAATTCTCTCGGTTCCTTTACGCAGGGCATTTAGCGGTCTTACAATCGACCTTGTCACGAAAATGCCAGCCGCTATAGCCAGAAGTGAAATTATAGCTGCGCCGACGTAAATTGAGTGTAAACCGCTGGTATACGCTTTATCGAAGGATGCCTTGGCCAATGCCAGATCTGCTACACTGCCTGCTCTTATCTCGTGTGCTCGGTCTTCCATGGCAAGTAATGACGGCATACACATAGTACGGTCGCGTGCCACTAATTTACTGTAATCGGCCCCGCGTTCTTTCAGGTCGATTATCCAGAGTGTAGAGAAATAGAAATCATATATTTTGCCCGCCAGTATACAGTCTTTACCGTGTTCTATCATTCCGGGCATTGCCGCTGTCGGGAGATATTCCATCCCGATTTCTTCAAGGCGGCTCAGTTTAAGCAGGCCGTCGCTCTTGGCTTTTTCTATATCATAATTAAGATAATCACGGTATAGATATTCCGTTATGTCGCGGTATATCTCGCTGGATAACGTTTCTACTTCGGTCATGGCGATGGTATCTGGAATAATCTCTTCTTCTACGGTGGTGAACTGCCTGCTAAGATTTCCGAAAATACCCCACGATAAGAAGCCAACTGCCCACAGGAGGGCTACAAGTACGGCGAAACCGATAAACAATTTAGTTCTTACTTTCATTGTTTTCTACCTTCACTTGTGTGTGTATTTTTCATGCCAGCATCCTCTTCCCTGTGATTGATAAATCAGGGGAAGCGGACGTGCTTCGGTTGTCAGTAGCTTTAACATGTAGCGAAAATTTAACACGGGCACGGTAAATAATTGATTAATATTGCAGTGCGTAGTGTAAACGATTCATAAAAATTGGTACGGGGTAAATTTTGCGGCGTGAAATAGCAGGATTACCGGAGATAATTTGAAATTACTGCTGCCACCCTGCCATAATTGTGTAGAAATATCCTGAAGGGAAAACCGGCGAAGGAAGAATTCATTTTGCTGATGGCACTCGTGCTGCATGAGAACGACAACGTAGCCACGGCGCTGCGACCGCTGAATAGCGGCGATGGCGTCGGCGTTGAAGCGGCGGGGAACGTAATAAAAATACCACTGCGGCAGCCTATTCCTTTCGGGCACAAGTTTGCCCTCCGGGATATAAAGGCGGGTGAGAGGATAATCAAATACGGGGAAACAATCGGACAGGCTACGGCAGGGATTAAGCAAGGAGAGCACGTGCACGTACATAACGTGGAAGGCTTGAGGGGGAGGGGAGACAGACCGTGAACTTCATGGGGTACCGCCGCAAGAACGGAAGTGTCGGGACGCGGAATCACGTGCTGGTCTTTCCTACGGTAATCTGTGCCTCTTCAGTTGCCGAAATGATAAGCCGGGCCGTTCCCGGTACGGTCAGCGTTACCCATCCTCACGGTTGCGGGCACCTCGGCGAGGAGAAAGCACACATAATAAGGGCGATGGCCGGTTTTTGCCGCCATCCCAATGTGGCCGGGGTGTTGCTGGTCGGCCTGGGGTGCGAGCTAATCACCCCGGAACTGATAGCCGGAGAGATAGCCGGGGCAGGCCAGAAAATTGAGGTATTGAGTATCCAGGCCGAAGGCGGCACTACCGCCGCAGTTGCCAAGGGCAGGGCGCTAGCAGCCGGGCTGATGGAAGAAGCAGCTATGGCAAAAAGTGAGCCGGCGGATATCTCCGAGCTTATTATCGGCACCAACTGCGGCGGCTCGGATACGCTTTCCGGCCTGACCGCCAACCCTGCCGTGGGGGTCGCCGCCGATATGCTGATAGCCGGAGGCGGCACTGTTTTCCTTTCGGAAACGCCGGAGCTGATTGGTGCGGAGAACGTGTTATGCCGGAGAGCGGCCGACGATGGTGTTGCCGGGCGCATCCGGGAGATAACGGCAGCCACCGAGGCTTTAGCGAAGAAAGCGGGGGTGGATATACGCACTTCGGAGCCTTCGCCGGGGAATATCGAGGGGGGGCTGACCACCCTCGAAGAGAAGTCGTTGGGGGCGGTTCTCAAGGGGGGCACCTCGACCGTCAGGCAGGTGGTGGCTTACGCGGAAAGGCCGGAGGAAAAAGGGCTGGTAATCATGGACAGCCCGGCCCATGACGCCGTCTGCAACACGGGCATGATTGCCGGGGGCGCCCAGGTAATCGTTTTTACCACGGGACGGGGAACGCCGCTGGGAGCACCGATAGCCCCGGTTATAAAGGTCTCTTCCAATAGCGGTATTTATGAGCGCATGAAAGAAAATATTGATATCAACGCCGGCGAGATACTGGACGGGAAAGAGAAGATACAAAGTGTGGGCGAGCGTATTTTCAGAGAAATTATAGAGGTTGTCTCCGGCAGATTGACGAAAGCCGAGATACTGGGGCACCGTGAATTTGCCATACATTCGCTGGGACTGAACGTCTAGCAGCTATAAGGAGGGCTGACTTGGCAGATAATATAAAATTACCGCAACTCGCCTGGCATGGCGTTAAAGAGCTTGAAATTCCCCTCCCGGAAAGCTGGCAGGTGGAGGTCTGCAACATGGCGGGGTATAATCGCCCGCGCCTGGAACCTGACGAGATTAAGAAAATAATCACGAATCCCATTGGAATGCCACCACTGCGGGAGTATGCCCGCGGTAAAAAAGAGGTGGTTATCATCTTCGACGACATGGCGCGGGTAACGCGGGTAGCTGAAATTATACCCCACGTCCTGGAGGAGCTGACCGCCGCCGGTATCAAAGATAGTCAGATACGCTTTATCGCCGCCTGCGGCTGCCACGCAGCGATGAACCGGGCCGACTTTGCTAAAAAGCTGGGCGAGGACGTACTGAAACGTTTCCCGGTCTATAATCATGCCCCGTACGGGAAATGCGTGTACGCAGGTACAACCACCAGCGGTATTAAAGTGCGTATAAATGCCGAGGTAATGAAGTGCGACCTTAAAATAGGCATCGGCTCCATCGTGCCGCATATCATGGCCGGGTTCGGCGGCGGCAACAAGATAGTGCTGCCGGGGGTGGCGGCCTACGGAACGATAGTCGCCATGCATACTTCCCGTAAATCTTCGGGGTCGGATAGAGTTCAGGACACTATTACGGGCATGGGTGCTTATGAAGATAACCCGCGCCGGCGGGACATTAACGAAGCGGCGGATATCGTCGGACTGGATATGAAAATCGATGCTGTGGTCAACATGTGGGGAGAAACGGCGGCTATCTTCGCCGGCGCTCCCGCCCCGGCCTATACCGCCGCCCTCGAAGAAGCGGTGGCGCACTACCTTACCCCGGCGGCCAGGGATAAAGATATCGTTATTGCCAACACCTTCGCCAAGGCCAACGAGGCCATTTCCGGCTTGTTGGTCGCCTTTCCCTCGGTAAGCCCGCGTGGCGGCGACGTCGTGCTTATCGCCAACGCTCCTGAGGGGCAGATTACTCACTACCTCATGGGGCCTTTCGGGAACAGTATCGGCGGGTATTTGGGTCTGCAAATGAAGGTGCCGCCGCAGGTAAACCGGTTGATTATCTTCACCGAATATCCCGAGCTTTCCGGTAAAAGATACCTGGAAGATACGGACAGGGTGATAATGGTGCATGATTGGCAGGACGTCCTGAAGCTGCTTGAAGAAAAATATGAGTTCGGCGCGAAGGTAGCCGTATACCCGAATGCCGATATCCAGTACTGCAAATAAAATTACGGGAGGACATGAATGAAGATTAAAGCGGCTGTTTTACGCGAATACGGGGTGCCCATGGAGATAGAGGAGCTGGAGCTTGCCGAGCCCCGCGAGAAGGAGGTGCAGGTAAAGATGCTGACCTGCGGGTTCTGCCACTCCGATGCGTCCGTCTGGCTGGGCTATATACCGCAGGATGTCCCGATGGTTCCCGGCCATGAGGCCTGCGCCGTGGTGGAGAAGGTGGGTCCGGGCGTGACCAAACTAAAGCCGGGCGACCGTGTCATCGGGTGCTGGATGGTGCCCTGCGGGCACTGTTTCCAGTGCCGGCGGGGACGCCCTAACCTGTGTGAGACGAGTATGAAATTCTTCCAGGAAGGCAATCTCCTGGACGGCACCTCGCGATTGACGGATAAGGACGGCAGGAGGGTCGGACTGGGGAGCTTTATCGCCGGTTTTGCCACTCACAGCATTATGCCGGAAATCGGGGCGATTAAGGTGCCCGACCACATCAAGCTGCCCCCGGAGCAGCTTTGCCAGCTCGGCTGCTCGGTGGCTACGGGGTGGGGAAGTGTCGTTAATGTCGCCCAGGCGCGCGAGGGCGACTCTATAGCTATCTGGGGCTGCGGCGGCATCGGACTTAATGCCATCCGTTTCGCGGCGCTGCGTAACTGTAACCCGGTCGTCGCCATCGACCTTGAGGCATCGAAGCGAGACATCGCTCTGGAGTTCGGCGCCACTCACTTTATCGATTCCAGTCAGGAAGACCCTGTTCCCGTCATCAAGGAACTGACCGGCGGGGCGGGGCTTGAGTTCGCCATCGAGGCCACCGGCGACCCCGGGGCGCAGGTGCAGGCGTGGTACGCTTTACGTGCGGGAGGTACGGTGGTCGCCATCGGCATACCCTCCATCGATTCTACTACCGGCATTCCCATGTTTTACGCCCCCCTGCACGCCAAGTCGATAAAAGGCACTTTGTACGGCGAGACTCACCCCACCGAGGACCTGCCCAGCCTTATGGAAGTTATGAACACCGGCATCCTCAAAACAGATAAACTTATCACCAGGCTGATTACGCTGGACGATTTGGATGAAGTGAGGGAGGCGATACTCGCCCGGAAAGTCATCGGGCGGTGGGTCATTAAATACGACTAGCCGTAGATGTATTTTTTACAGGCTCCACGGAAATCTGGCGGTCATTTCCCGAGGTATTTAATAAAACCCTCACCGTACAGAGATTCGCGGTATTTATTCCTGCCGAGCTTCCTGAGAAATCCAAAATAGCTTAATCCCTGGGCGCAGGCGCTGTACCTGACGGCACCCGGCTCGATGCACTCATGGCACGGCTGCGTTTTTTCGATGCGCGTACGCCAGTAATGCGCCTGGACGCCGTCCCAGGTAGTTACCGCGTCCTGTTCTCTCACGTTGCCGATCGGTTCCGGGAGCAGTTCGCAGGGATAGACCGTCCCGTCGAACTCGATGAACATGTAGTTGTAAACGGCCGTGCATGACCAGCATTTCCGTCCGCTGGACAGGAATCCCCGTATCCTCGAATAAAAATAGTTTGTATCCATCTCGCGGCGGTTGTAGAATTTCAGGAGTTTTTCACGGTCGGCGGGCCCCAGCTTTAACGATTCTCTTCTGTCGGCGTTTCTGAACCTGGTTTCCGTGAAAAAGGCCGGCGAGACAATGTGAAAGAGGTTCTCTTTTATCGCGAATTCAAGAATGTTATCGAGGCTGTCGATGTTCTCTGGCAGGACCGTCGTTTTAACGCCGATGAAATAATTCGGGTATTTCTCCCTGAGCTCGAGCAGCCCGCCTATAGTCCCCGCGGCCAGCTGAAAAGCGCCCTTCGTCCCCCTGATTTTATCGTGGGTGGTTCCGATGCCATCGAGGGAAGCGACGGTGACAAGGTCGATATTCGTGCCCGCGAGTCCCTCCAGGATCTTTTGATAGTTGGAGATAATTTTTTCGGGCAGCAGGCCGTTGGACGTAATGACGATGCTTCTCAGGCGCGGCAGGAATTTTTCCTTGAGACCCGCTATGCCCAGCGCGATACTTACGAGGTCGTCTCTCAGGTGAGGCTCGCCGCCGGTTAAATCGACTTCTACAAGGCGCGAAAATAACGGCTGTGAAAGCAGGTCGATTATCTCCCCACGTGAAAGCTCCAGGAGCCTGATATTCGGCTGCTCTTTGGCCCTCTTCCACATGTTGCACATGATGCAGTGCGAGTTGCACCGGTTGGTCACGGCCAGACTCACCACTTCCGGCTTTAGAGGGGCTGACCTTAGCCTGGCATAGCGGAACTTCAGGGCTTTACCGAGCAGTCTCGCGCCGGTTAAATATAGGTCTACGATATCGCTCATCTTTATTCTCTCTTCAGGCACGTCTGAAAGATAGTATATACGACCCGAAATATTTCTGCTTGACGCAACCCCGGAAGACGCCAATCTGATAGGCCAGGTGTTCCAGTAAATAGAAAAAGAGAAAGACCGGATAGAGCAGCCCCGGCTTTTTCACGCAGTAGTCGACGATGGACGTGTATATCACCGCCAGGCCGCCGAATATCCAGAAAGGATACCATAAAAAGCCCAGGGCGAATATCAGAATCAGGTAATACCTCGTCAGGTGAAAGAAGGCAAAATGGAACGAGGAAACGTAGCTCCTGAGGATAGCGTAAATGACCTTTGCAAAAGGGAGCTCGATGTCGAATTTAAACAGGGTGGTATACCTGCGAAAGACGTCGACCCCGAACAGGACGAGTATCGGGACAATCGGCCAGGCGTTTACCAGCAGGATGGCAATGGCCAGCGCCAGGAACGACAGGCCGGAGAAAATAGAAATCGAAAAGGACTTCCTTTTATCCCGGTGTGTCCGGTAGAGGACGGCCTCCGATGTACCGTAATCGCTGCGTCGTTGCAGCATCCTGCCGAGCTTATTGCGGTGCTTGTGGGCCACACTGCCGGAGGGTACGTAAAGGAGCGAATAGCCGAGATTTCTCAGGCGCCAGCAAAAATCGACGTCCTCGCCCACGTACATTCCCGCCTTAAAACCCCCGGCAGCCGTGAACGCCTCGCGGGTCACCAGCATATTGGCGGTGGGAACGTAGAAGCCCGCTTCAGTTTTGCCTTCGATGAGGAGCCGGTTACCCATATTCAGAGATGATGATACCTCTTCGTACTTATCGAGGAGGCTGTCTTTGTAGTGGCCGGCCACGTAGCCGCCCACCGCCCCGACACCGGCCACCTGGAAAAAGGGAATAATTTCCTTCAGCCAGTTTTCCCCGGACATGCAGTCGGCATCGAGAAAGGCCAGGACGTCACCACTGGCGCTTTCCGCCCCGATGTTTCGGCAGGAGGCCGGCCCCTGCGACTCTTCATGGCGGATAACTCTGATGTCGGACGATGTAATAATGCTGGAAACTTCTTTTTTAGAGCCGTCGTCCACCACGATGACTTCGAATCGGTCCCTGGGGTAGTCTAGATTTTCCAGCGACAACAGGCACTCCCCGAGGTCACCGGGCTGGTCTCTGACCGGTATGACGACGGAGACCGTAGGGAGGTCTTCTATTTCGGCAATTCTCTCCAGCTTCAGGTATCCCTTCGCCACGAGAGACAGCAGGGCTTTTAGTATTTTCGCTCTGTCGAATCCGGGGTTCCGGGCAAGGAATTCGGAAATTGCGTCGCCGTCCCGGATGTACTCGATGAGCCGGAAAAGGGGCTCGTTCACGCGGAGAATCCGGATGGGCAACTGCGAAATCAGAAAATAGGTATGGGGATTTTCTTTCAGGAAGGTATTTGCCGCCAGTGAAAAGCCGAATTCTCTCATTGGCCTGCGACCGGTCGGATAACTCCTTCTTCTTTCAGGAGTTCGAAGAGATGTTCGGCCAGTTCCTCGCTGCTGCCTTGAAGTATCCGTCCCTTGCGTTTGGCGATGCCGCCCTCCAGCAGCTGCAATATCCGGTAAAAGGCCGGTAGAGAACTGTCCAGCGGCGGCGCATTCCTCGGGCGGGGCCGCGGGAAAGCAAGGTTGGTAACCGTGGTGGGGTCTTTTTTCAGTTCTTCGCTGGAAATACCTAGGTCGGCGGGAGAGAGTCGCGTTATTTCCGCCCCCTGACTCTCGACGAGCCTGTCCAGGGAGGCATAGGGCAGCTTTCCCTCCCCCCTGACCGTGATAACGGCGGGCAGAGGGCACTGCACCCGTTCCCGTTCCCCCCGGCCGATATCCCGGGTGAGACGGAGTCCGTGCGGTTCTTCGTCAAGTTCGAGGCTAACAACGTCGCCGACACAGGGCAGGCCGAGCCAGCCGGCCATCAGGGGACCGACCTGCCCGTTGGCGGTATCCAGGCTCCGCGCTCCCATGAAAACAAGGTCGGCGTCAAGGAGTGATACCGCGCCGGTCAATAGCCTGGATTTCTGGTAGGCGGATAATGCCGTGAGGTCTTCACTCCAGATGCGGATAGCCTTATCCGCCCCCAGGGAAAGGCCGTTTCTTAAGTAGCTTTCTATCCTCTCCGGGCCGATGGAGATGAGGGTGATTTCCACCAGCGTTCCTCCGCCCGGGGTCTTGAGTCCCAGCGTCATATTCAGGGCGGCGGCATCATTGGGGTTCAGCCGGAGGGGCAGCCCCTCCCGGAAGACGACCCTGTTTCTCAGGCCGGAATCCAGGCTCAGCGCCGGGTCGATAACCTCTTTTAAACAAACGATAATTTTCATGTCCGTTCTTCTAAGTAAGCCGATAGCAGACGCCGTAGCCGCCGCGCGGGTAGCTCCAGTCCAGCGCTCCTTTATCGCAGACGACGTAGCAGGTGCCGCACTCCAGGCAGGTCTCGTATACCACGCTCAATAGCTTCGTTGCTTCATCCCACGTATAGCAGTTGGCCGGGCAGGACAGGACGCAGGCGCGGTGGTCGCAGGTCTTACAGATTTCTTTGTCGACGATGATATGGGGCTGTTCGTCAATCTGGAACTGCGTCAGTTGCTGTAAATTCTCGATATTCATAACAGCGCCCTGCCTATTTTGATACCGTCGGTTATAGCGTTTTTAAGTCCTACCTGTTTTTGAACTTCCTTCCGGGCGAGGCGCAGGAGCTTCGACCGGGGCACGCCATCGACCCGGTAAATCTTATCCATGATGTCGGCGAGGACCTGCGGATATGTCTGGAACAGGCGCTCCGAATGCATCATGCCGACCGCGTTTTTGAAGGTCTTCATGTCTTTAATAATAAAGCTTTCGTCCAGCTTCTTTTTATAAAGCGACAGTGTCCGGGCGGAGAAGTCGCCGATTTCCAGGGCTCTGATAGCCGTCTCGGCCGCCAGCACGCCGGAGGTCATGGCCAGGTTGATGCCCTCCAGGTTGATGCCGTTGGTATAGCACAGCCCGGCGGCATCCCCGGCGACCATCATGCCGTCCGTATAGACCCGCGGCATCGCCTTAATCCCGCCTTCCGGGATAAGGTGCGCCGAGTATTCCAGCGGCACGGCGCCCTTGATGAGCTTCCTGACCTGCGGGTGCTGCAGCAACTCGTCCAGAACGTCGTATGGGGCCTTGCCCGAGGTCTTCAGAGAGCCGAGGTGCACCACCATGCCGACGGATATGCTCTCGCGGTTGGTATAGAGGAAACTGCCGCCCCATATACCGCCGGTCGCCCCCACGAAGCTGATATCCGCCCCTTCGTCCCGGGCGAGGTGGAATCGCTCGTTGATGGTTTCTTCGGGCAGCCCCAGGAGAAGTTTGATGCCCACGCCCATGTCTCTGGCTTTAAATTCTTTGCGCAGGCCGGCCTTTTTGGCTATGAAGGACAGGACGCCGTCGGCGGCAATGACGATATTACTCCTGAGCTTGCCCTCCCGTCCCTTGATGGTAACGCCGGCGATTCTACCGTCTTTCCGTATCAGGTCTTCCGCCGTGCAGTCGGTAAGCAGTAAAGCCCCTTCCCTGACGGCCTCATCGGCGAGCCATCTATCGAAGGCCGGGCGGAAGACGGTGTAGCCGTTGTACGGCGGCCGTTCGAACCCCTCGTTTTCGAAGGTCAGGGAAACGGCCGAATCCGGCGTCATGAAGGCCAGCACTTTTTTATAGACGTGCCTTTCCAGGGGCACCCGTTCGTGAAAGTCTGGTAGCATTTCGTTCAGGACGGGGGTGTTGTGCAGCAGCCCGCCGAACATGCTCTTGGCGCCGGGGTGTTTGCCCCGCTCCACCAGGCAGACATTCAGTCCGGCGCGGGCCAGTTTCAGGGCCGCCAGGCTGCCGGCCGGTCCCGCCCCTACGATGATAACGTCAAAGTATTTCGCCATTGTCTTTCGCGCGCTTGATTCTTGCTATCAGTACCGGTAAAACGTCTTTAAGGTCGGCGGTAATGCCGACGTCCGAACTCTGGAAGATGGGCGCTTGGGGGTCGCGGTTGACAGCGACTATCTTTCCCGATTCCTGGATGCCGCCGACGTGATGGGTCGCCCCGGAAATGCCCAGCGCCAGGTAAAATTCCGGACTGACCACTCTGCCGGTCTGGCCTATCATGCGCTCCCGCTCTATTTTCCCCTCATCCACCACCGGACGGGTGGTGCCGATAGCCCCTTCGATGAGGCCGGCCAGTTCTTCCACCAGGGGTAATAGTTCATCGGTGACCGCCCCCATGCCGGCGGAGACGATGGTTGTTGCCTCGACGATGTCCACGGTCTGGAAATCGGCGGGGAGGTACTCTAGGTGCCTTGTTTCCATCGACTCCGCGGTCAGCCTCGGCTCGATAGTTAAAGCCCTGGTTATACGTGGTCTGTCAGGAGGAGCTGCGCTTAAGACCCCCGTGTTCATGGTTACCAGCATCGTTTTATCCGTCTGAAAGACGATTTCCTGGTAAAGCTGGTCTCCGTAGACCGAGCGATAAAACTGCGGGTTTTCCGGCCGGGAAAGCTCTATTCTGGCGCAGTTGGAAACCACCCCTGTCTCCAGGAGCACCGCCAGCCGGGGGGCCAGCTCTCTGCCGGCCGCCGTGTCCCCCATGAGAAAGAGCCAGGGGTTTTCCGACTGTATTTTCGGCAGCAGGGCGGCCGCGTACGCCCCTGCGGAGAAGTGCTTGAGCAGGGGGTCCTGGAATACGTAAGACCTGGCGATTCCGTACCTGCCGAGAACTTCCGAACAGTCCCGGGGCTGGTCCCCGAGAACCAGCGCCGTGACGGTGCCCCCGGCCTTTTCCGCAACATACCTGGCTTCGGTTAGAAGCCCGAGGCTCAATCTGTCTGTCTCTTCGCTATCGCCGTTTATCTCCGGCAGTACCCAGATATTTCTTATCCTGGCCACTTTTTATAATTTTCTCCCGGCGGTTAAATTATCCGGCCGATATTTTCGCCTTCCAGTATCGCCATGTCTATCTTTCGCGGCGCCACGCAGTCGCCGATACGATGCAGCTCTTTGACTTTGCCCTTGAGTGCTTTATAGAGTCCGTCCTCCACGCGATTGCCCAGAGCGTAGACGACCGAATCGTAGTCGCTGAAGGTCTGCCACTCGTTGTTGTAATAGTTCAGGCCGTTGACCTCCAGCCCCTTTATCTCCACGACGGCGAAGTCGGGTGTGAAGGTAACGCCTTTCTGCGCCAGGCGCTGGTGAGACAGGTACGAGTCCTGCGATGGCCCCAGCTCGGAGCCGATGGTCGGCGAAGATGTTACGATGTGTACTTTCCGGCCGCGCTCGGCGAGGAGTTCGGCGGTAGCCGTTCCCTGGTGGTGGCCGTCATTATCGATGAAGAGGACTCTCTCGCCCACGTCCTTCTCGTTGAGAAGCGCCTGCCAGACGTTAAAGATATTCGGGCCGTCCGCGCCCGGCAGCGGGCACTCCCTGGGCACCGAACCCGTGGCGATAATTACCACGTCCGGTTTCTGCTCCAGGATGAATTCGGCGGTGACTTCTTTATTCAGGACGATTTCCACGGGCAGTAATTTGAGCTGGTTCTCTTCGTTGCGGATAACGGCCCCGATTTCTTCCCGTCCAGCCCCCAGGGCGGCGATATTTACCTGGCCTCCCGGTTTATCCGCCTTCTCGTAGAGTGTTACCGTATGGCCGCGTTGTGCGGCAATCACCGCGGCGCGCAGTCCTGCCGGCCCCCCGCCCGCGATGAGCACCTTTTTCTTAATCGGCGCGGGCTTGATGGAGCCGGTGCCGCGTTCTTTTTCAAAGCCGATGTTCGGATTCTGAATACAGCCGATAGTCTGATTAAGGCCGACACGCCCGTAGCAGCCCTGATTATCGGCCACGCAGAGGCGTATCTCGTCGAGCCGTCCCTCCTTAGCCTTGTTAGCTATTTCGGGGTCGCAAATCTGCGCCCGCACCATACCAATCATATCGGCCTGGCCGTCGGCCAGCACCCTTTCCGCCATGACGGGGTCGTTAATCCGCCCGGTACAGAAAATGGGCAGCTCGACCACCTCTTTAATACCGGCGGCGAGGGGAATGGTGTAGCCCAGCGGGGAGTGCATGGAGGCACCCACCAGGTAGAGGTTATAAAAAGTCGCCAGGCTTAAATCGATGAAATCTATCTTATTACTGGCCTCGAAGCGACGCGCCATTTCCTTCGTGTCTTCGAGGGTCAGGCCGCCCTGCACCATCTCGTCGGCGCAGAGGCGTATCCCCAGCGTAAAGTCCGCCCCGACCGTTTTCCTGACCGCCGCGATAACCTCCAGGGGAAAACGCATGCGGTTTTCCAGGCTGCCCCCGTAATCATCGGTGCGCAGGTTGTTCAGGGGAGATAAAAACTGCCTCAGCAGGGAGCTGTGTCCCATCTGGAGTTCGATGCCGTCGTAGCCCCCTTCGCGGACGTGGCCGGTCGCCCGGCAGAAATATTCGATGACCTCCCGGATATCTTCTATCTCCATTTCCTTGGGCACTTCCCGGAACATGAAGTCCGCCACCGGGGAGGGCCCCCAGACCGGCAGGCGGGAATAAGAGCCGTCGCCCTGACCGCCGTTGTGGTTCAACTGGGCGAATATCTTCGTTTCGTACTCGTGGACGGCGCCACAGATGCGGCGGTAGCCGGGAACGACCTCCGGCTTGAAGGCATCGATTAGCTTTTCATAAGCGTGGTCGGTAGGGTGTACGGACTGCTCCTCCGATATTATCAGTCCGGCGCCGCCTTTAGCCCGCTCCGCCAGGTAATATACATGACGTTCGCTCGGCAGGTTATTCTCGGCGAAATTGGTCAGGTGGGAGGAAAAGGAAATGCGATTTGGCACGGTTATCCTGCCGATTTGCAGCGGTGAAAATAGATATTTAAATTGCCCGTACATATTATCTATCCCCTTCCGGTGATAGTATTACCTGCCTTCGAGCGGTGGTGCGGGTGATGCGTCCCGGCTCCAGTTCGCCAGGCATTCGGGGTCGGCGCTGTTGAGGTCGCGGCTGACGAAATAGGCTACGGCGGGACAACCGCCGCGGCAGCTATCGAAGCGCGGGCATTTCCGGCAGGCCTCGGGTTCCAGCTGACGGAAATATTTAAACGCCGCCGAGTTATCCCAGATATCCTTGAAGGTGGTCTCCCTCAGGCTACCTCCACAGAACTCCCTTTCCTGCATGAAGGCGCAGGGAAAAACCGAGCCGCAGGGGTCGATGCAGCAGGTCATCTTGCAGGCCCCGCACATGTCCAGCCCGAGGTGCCGTCTGCCGTCCTGGGAGATGGAGAAAAAGGAGTCGCCGGTGAGGATGGTGAGGTCGTCCCCGAGCCAGTCGGACAGCTCCCGCAGCTGTTCCGTGTTCAATCTCAGCATTTCCCAACTCTGGCGCGCCCGCCCCGAGGGACGGAAACGCGATACCCGCAAACTGGCGCCGTAAGAAACCGCCATCTCCTTGAGCCGGCGCAGCTGCATGAAATTCAGCGAGGTCACCACGGTATTGATGGAAAGGGGGATATCCCTACCGGCCAGGCGCTCGATGCCTTTAATAATGCGGTGGAACGTGCCCTCGCCGCGGATGCGGTCGTTGACCTCGGGCGTGGCTCCATCCAGGCTGACCTGCACGTTTACCAGCGGATTGCCCGTGAAACACTCTATGGCCTCGTCCGTGAGTACGGTGCCGTTGGTGCTGACGCAGGTAACGATACCCTTTGTATGTATGTACCGCAGCAGCGGGAGGAAATAGTCTTTAAGCAGCGGCTCGCCGCCGCCGAAATTGATTTCGAATACTTTAAGGGCCGCCAGCTGGTCGACAATTCCCCGGCACTCCTCAAAATCGAGCTCGCCGGGGGATTCCTGGCTGCTGTTGGAGAGGCAATGGACGCATTTAAGGTTGCACCGGTGGGTGATTTCCCAGGTTATATTTACCGGTGCGGATAACGGCCAGTCAGCGTACTTCATCAATAATCATCCTTTTTTTTGTAAGGCGCTCCGTCAGCCTGGGTAGCGCGCGCTCGATAATCTCGGCGGGGGTGTCGGTACGCCCGGCGATGTCGTTTATTATGCCGTCGAACGTCCAGGTGCCGTCGAAATGCTCGGGATAAAGCCAGTCGCCGCTGCGTACGAAGCAGACCTTGTGGCGCGTCTGCATGTAGAAAAGCAGCCCCCAGCTTTCCTTTCTTACCTGAACGTTGTCGGCCAGGCGGCAGGTCATGTTTAGTATACTCCGCAGATGCCGTCGATGCTGAGTTCTTCGATGACGATCTCCTCGATAACCTCGGGTTCTTCGACGGTCTGGCTCTCGTTTTTCGTGGTTGCCGCGGTCTCATTTTCCATTTGAATCTTAACCTTCTTTCTGTTCTTCCTAAAAGACGGGTGACGAACCCCGTATATATTTTACAATTATCAGGGGTTTCTCGCCACCCATCTAGTTTTTTCCTGTTGACTTTTCCGGCGCTGCCTATTGCCCGCAGCTTATACAATCGGTGCCTACAGGGCGCTCTTCAAAATGCCGATGCATTCATCGTAGTTGAACTCTTTGGGGTTACCCTGGCTGCAGAAGTCGTTGGAATATACTTTAACGATGTGGTCGAAGTCCTTCTCTTCAAGGCCGAACTGCCTGTTAAGCTGACCGGGAGTGATTTCCAGGTCTTTAAGAAGTTGTTCTATCTCGTAGAACCAGCGGTCGGCGGCTTCCCACTCGGTCATGCCGGTGGTATCGACGCCCATCGCGCGGGTTAAAGCGGCAAATTTATCGATGCAGGCGGGCTGGTTATATCTTTCGCCGGCCAGCATCATAACGGCGTTAATCCGGCCGTGGTGGCAGTCCGTGAGGGCGCTTATCTGGTGTCCTAGGCCGTGCACGATGCCGGCGCCCGCGCCGAAGCCGATAGCGATACCCCCCATGGTGGAAGCCCAGGCCATGCGCTCGCAGGCATTGTTATCCATGCGGTTATAGGTGAACTCCCGGAGGTTATTGTAGATAAGATCGTTGGCCCGCAGGAGCATGCCGTAGGAGTAAGGCCCCTGAACCTTGGTGACGAAGGCCTCGATGGCGTGTGCCAGAGCGTCAAAGCCCGTCCAGGCGGCGATGTCGCGGGGTTGCAGTCGGCTGAGCAGGGGGTCGACGACAGCCACGGTGGAATGGATGTTGGGGCCGCTGACCAGCACCTTGGCTTTAGCCTTGGTATTGGAGATAGCTGCCCAGGAGGAAACCTCGGCGCCCGTGCCGGAGGTGGTCGCCACCGAAATCTGGGGGATTGTGCAGGGCTTCATGTTTTTAATCGTTTCCTCGAAGGGAGGGTCGAGAAAAACGGTAAAGTTGGTGACGTCCTTGCCGCCGTTAGCGTCGATGACGCGGACGCACTTGCCGGTATCGATGGAGCTACCGCCCCCTACGGCTACCACTCCGTCGCACTGGCCCTCTTTGAACGTTTTGTAGGCTGCCATTATCTCGTGGTCTTTGGGATTGGAAGTAATTTTATCGTAGATTTCCGTGGCCACGCCGGCATGGTTGATTACTCCCTTTATTTCTTCAACGATACCGGTTCCCTTGAGCCCGGAGGTCACGATGAGGGCCTTTTTCATGCCGGCGCCTTTACATTCGTTGCCGATGGTTTGATAGGCTCCCCAGCCCAGGGCTATCCTGGGGATGGGGTTGGTGTAAACGATGGGAAACTCAAAAATCTCCTTATTAATCACGGTTTTCCTCCTTTTCTTTTCTCTCCAATATTGTAGTCCATAATCGCGAGAATCATCAAGAAACCCGCAGCAACACCTTGATATTGGCGTCCTTGTTTTGAACCAGTTGCTCGAATCCCTGTTCGGCAGCATCTTTAAGGGGAACTACGGAGGTAATCAGGCCGCTGGGGTCGATTCTTTTATCCGCCAGCAAATCGATGGCCGTCCTGCCTTCGTGGACGTAGATGGAGCTGCCCACGAGCATTTTCTCGGTGAAGGTGATGGTGCTGAAGTCGAAGTTGCCGGGTTTTTCAAAAACCCCGGTGATGACGGCGATGCCTCCCCGGCGGGTGAGCTCCACGGTAAGCTGGGGAGTATCCGGGTAGCCGACGCATTCGATAGCGGCATCCGCTCCGGGTCCGCCGGTGAGCTTCATAAATCTCTGGATGGGACTACCTTCATTGAGGTAAATAACGGCGGTAGCGCCCAGCTTTTCGGCCAGTTCCCCCCGGCCTTTATGCTTGGCGACGAGATAAACCGCAGCAGCGCCGGCGGCGCGTGCGGAAAGCAGGGCGCAGAGGCCGATAGCCCCGTCCCCGACGATGGCCACGGTGTCCCCGGGGCTTACCTTCCCCTGCCGGACGGCGTGAAGGGCCACGGCCAGCGGCTCTACCAGCGCGCCATAATCGTCGGACACTTCGTCGGGGAGTTTATAGCAGGCATAAACCGGGGCGACGAAATAATCCGCCATGCAGCCGTCGGTGGAGAGTCCGGTGAATCCCTGGTTGATACAAAGGTTATACAGTCCCTTTTTGCAGCAATAGCATTCCCCGCAGTAGTAATAGCCGACGCCACTCACCCTGTCCCCGACCTTGAAATCTTCGCCCCCTTTTCCCGCCGCCGCCACCCTCCCGGAAAACTCATGCCCCAGAGTCAGGGGGGCTCTATCCGGGGGTATCATGTGGGGGCCGGTGGCGTATTCTTTAAGGTCCGTGCCGCAGATGCCGGCCAGAGCCACCTTGATTTTTAGTTGTCCCTCCTTGGGAGAAGGTTCCGGGACTTCTTCATAACGCAGGTCTTTCTGGCCGTACCAGCGTAGCGCTTTCATAGGACACACTCCCGGTAATTAGCTGTAATTATTTGTGGGGATACCAAGTTATTATTAAAGAGTGAGGGTGATTTGTCAAGGATGGGGGTGATTTATTATTCTGTAAGCGTCTGCAAAATAGCCACACCGCACTCAAGCTGTTATAATGAACGAAAAAGAAAGCGGTGCGGGTTATGGAAGAAGTCAACATCGGGCAGATAAAAGATGCTGCCCTTAAGGTAAAGGAAAACGTCGAGCGGGTTATCGTGGGCAAGAGCGAGGTGGTGGAACTGGCGATTATCGCCCTGCTCTGCGAGGGGCATATTCTCATCGAGGACGTGCCGGGGCTGGGCAAGACCGTCCTGGCGAAGTCGCTGGCAAAATCTCTGGGATGCAGCTTCCGGCGTATTCAGTGCACGCCGGACCTTTTACCCTCGGACATCACCGGCACCTACATTTTTAACCAGAAAACGTCCGACTTCGAGTTCCGTCCCGGGCCGGTAATATCTCAGGTAGTGCTGGCGGACGAGATAAACCGGGCCACCCCGAGGACGCAGTCGGCCCTGCTGGAGGCGATGCAGGAACGCCAGGTCACCGCCGAGGGTGAGACCAAGCCGCTGCCCCGCCCCTTTCTGGTCATGGCGACACAGAATCCCATCGAGCTTGAGGGCACTTTCCCCCTCCCCGAGGCGCAACTCGACCGCTTCCTCATGAAAATCCAGATGGGTTACCCGTCGGCCGAGGACGACCGTCTCATTTTATCGCGTTTCCGGCAGTCCGACCCGCTGGAAGAGTTGGAGCCGGTATTATCGTCCGACGACCTTCTGAAAATGCAAAAAGCCTGCCGCGAGGTGCACGTCGCCGCCGACGTGGAGGACTATATCATCCGCCTGGTCCACGCCACCCGCGAACATGCCTCGGTGGAGCTGGGGGCCAGCCCGAGGGCAATGCTGGCGCTTTACAACGTTTCGCAGGCCCTGGCCGCGCTCAGGGGCAGGGCTTTTGTCATCCCGGACGATGTAAAGTACCTGGCGACTCCCGTAATGATTCATCGTATCATTCCTAAGGCGGAGAGTCGACTCCGCGGCCAGAAAGCCGGGCAAACCCTGAAAGAAATAATGGATTCCGTATCCGTCCCGGTGGAAGAGGAACCTGCCGCCGGAGAAGGATAGGCGATGCGCGGCGATTACTGGCTTGTTCTTGCTGCCTTGGTTCTCATCATCAGCCTGGCAACGCACCAGGTACCGCTCGTTTTAATTTCCCTGCTGTTTCTGCTGGCCGGCGGCGTGTCGCGACTGTGGAATCGCTTTTGCCTTCATCGCGTCGAATACCGGCGTCGCCTGAGCCATACCCAGGTCTTTTTCGGTGACGAAATAGTCTATGAAATTGAAATCACCAACCGGAAGCCCCTGCCGCTGCCGTGGCTGAAGGTGGAGGACGAACTGCCGGAAAATGTAGCGTTACTGAAGGGTAAAGCCACCGCCATCCATGATGACCGCGTCATGCTCAGTAACATGTTCCCCGTCAATATGTACCACCGGGTGACACGGCGCTTCCCGATGCGGTGCCGGCAAAGGGGCAGTTTTATCTTCGGGCCGACGTATATAAGCTCCGGCGACCTGTTCGGTTTCTTCCGCCGTTATATGAATATTGATAAGCTGGACTATCTCCTGGTGTATCCCCGGCTCGTCCCGCTGGAAAAACTGGGTATACCTTCCCGGCAGTTCTTCGGCGATATCCGGCTCAAGAGGCACCTTTTCCAGGACCCGGTGCTTACGGCCGGGGTCCGTGACTATCACACCGGCGATAGCCTGAAGCGGATACACTGGAAAAGCACCGCCCGACTCGGCAAGCTGCAGACCAAGATATATGAGCCGACGACCACCGTGGACATCAGTATCTTTCTCGACGTGCGTACCCTCCGGGCGCCCTTGTGGGGAAGCGTTTCCCAGCTCCAGGAACTGGGGATTATCACCACGGCATCGCTTTCCCAGCATGCCCTGAAGGGGGGTTTCCGCGTCGGCCTTTACGTCAACCAGATAACGCGCTTTTCGCAGGGTTTAATCAGGGTGCCCCACAGCCAGCACCCCGACCAGTTGCCGCGCATACTGGAGGCCCTGGCACAGTTGCATCAGGTCGAGGCGTTGCCGGTAGACCGTTTCATCCGGCAGGAAGCCCGCGGTCTCCCCTGGGGCAGCACTCTGGTGGTGATAGCGGCGCAGCCGCAGGATGAATTGCTGGCCACGCTGCTGGATTTGAAAAGGGTGGGACGCAGCGTGGCCCTGGTCAAGGTGGGCGGCGAGGCGCCGGAAGTGAGCGAAGGTAGTCTGCCCATCTACCACATCAATGACGATGTTGCCTGGGACCTGGTAAAGGAAATCGAACTGAAATAGACAGGGACGTTGAACGATTGGAATGAGTAGAACAGGTAAGTTCGACTGGCTGGCCGTTATATTTTACCCGCTGGCGGTAATTCTGATGGAAGCCTTCTGGATATATCCGTGGCTGGTCTGGCTGGGAGGCTGGCCTATTTACTCCGAGCAGCGGCCGGTGTTGAGCCTTGCCAGCGTTATCATCGTCCTGGCGGTTTCCCTGCTGGTTACCAGGGTAGTCCTGCGGCAGAAATGGCCGATGTGGACCGCCCAGAGTGTTATTGTCGGCGGCGGTTTGGTTGCCATTTTACTGGCGCTGGGCGTCGAATATTCTGAAGGTTACGGATTCCTCAGCGGCGGGTGGTTCGCTCACGCAGGGCGGATATTGTGGCACATCTTTGAAAACACGCATACCATTGTGGCAGCCCTGCCGGTGCTGCTGTACCTCTGGTGGCGGGGTATTAACCTGGGACAAACGACGACCTATTTCAAAGACATCTACCGCTCCTTTTTACTGGGCATGGTGGCTCTTATCGTATTGATTATCATCTGGCAAATCAGCGCGGGGTCGGACGATTTCGTGGCGCTGGGGGCTGACGTCGGACTGAACGTTATCGCCTTCTTCTTTTTCGGCCTGATTGCCATCGCTGTCTGTCACCTCTATACGATGCGTAGCACGATGCCGAAAGAAGAAGCGGCGCTGACCTCGGTCAAACGCTGGCTGCCGATAATGCTGGGCCTCGTCGGCAGCATGGCCGTCGTCAGTTTCATTGTCGCCAGCGTTTTCTCAGAAGAGTTTTTTACAGCCATAGGACACGGGGCCGGGGTTTTCTTCGGCTTTCTGGGGAAGATATTTAACTATATCCTGATTCCCTTTAATTACGTGTTCGACGCTATATTCTGGGTGTTGCGGTTTTTATTGGAGCTGATAAGGAGCGACCAGCCGTTCCAGCCGGAAGGTTCCGGCAACATGTCTTTCCCGGCAGCGACTACGGTTACTCGGGGTGACCTGCCGGAGGCGGCGGTACTGGCGATTAAGTGGGTAGTGATAGCCGTAATTGTCGCGGTGGTGATTTTCATCCTGGTGAAAGCGATATCCCGCATTACCGCACGGCGTTCCCGGGAGGATATAGAGGAAATCCACGAGTCGCTATGGAGCTGGCGTGGCTTCAGGGACGACCTGGCGCTGCTGTTCAGTATGATGGGGAACAGGTTCAAAAGGAAACGCACGCCGGTGGTGCCGCAAAAGCCCCTGGATGACGATACGTCACGCCGACTGAACATCAGGGAGATATACCGTCACTTGCTCCGGGAAGCGGCCCGCTCCGGGCTGGCCCGCCGCCGCCATGAAACACCCGGCGAGTACTCCGGCCGTCTGGAGAAGTCTGTGCCCGACGGCTCCGAGTCGCTGGAACAGGTCACCGACCTTTATATTAACGTGCGTTACGGTGAAACCAGCGTTCCGGAAGAGCGGGTGGATAACGCTAATGTATTGTGGCGGGCTCTCCGGGGGCTGCTGCGGAAAATCAGGGGAGCTTAGGGGATATCGGCAGTTCAACCCTGAAGCTAGAATTAAAGTACCATCGACTTGATATATGATGGAGGTAGCTATGGAGACAGGTTTTATCGGCATCGGGCAAATGGGCAGGTATATGGCCGGTCACATCCTGGAAGCGGGATATAGTCTCACCGTCCACGATTTGCGGAAAGAGGCGGCCGCTCCGCTGCTGGAAAAGGGAGCTAAATGGGGCGATACACCCGCGGCCGTGGCGGCGGCAAGCCGGGTGGTTTTTACCAGCCTGCCGACCCCCGGAAGCGTTGAAGAGGTGGTCTACGGGGCAAACGGCCTCAGGGAAGGCTGGAAGGAGGGGGATATTTACGTGGACACGAGCACTAACTCTCCTTCTCTTATCAGGAGAATAGCCGGAGATGCCGGGACTATGGGGGTAAGCGTGCTGGACGCCCCGGTGAGCGGCGGTACGAAAGGGGCCGAGGCGGGCACTCTGGCTATCATGGTCGGGGGGGACCCGGCTTCTCTGGAAAAGGTTCGGGCGGTCCTGGAAATCATGGGCCGGAAGATATTCCCGGTGGGGGAGGTCGGCTGCGGTAATGTCGCCAAACTGGTCAATAACATGATTTCGCTGGCCTGCAACTCAATCTCCGCCGAAGGCTTTGTTCTGGGCGTTAAGGCCGGTATTATCCCGCAGGTGCTCTGGGATGTAATCACGGTGAGCACCGGGAATAACTGGTGCCTGCAGCAGTATCCCGGCACCACTTTCAGGGGCAACTTCGAACCCGGATTCAGGGTCGACCTCGCTCATAAGGATATCGGCCTGGCCCTCGACCTGGGTAAAGAATACGACGTGCCGCTTCCCGTGGGAATCGCGGTGCAGAAGGACCTTGACGATACCATGGCGGCGGGCTTCGCGGACAAAGGGGTTGATGCGGTAATACTGCCTCTGGAAGAGGCAACCGGGGTGGCGGTGCGTTTGCCCGAATAGTAGAATAAACGTATCTTGGATTTCAAGGAGGGAAAATGATAGTCGTTAACAGCGATAGCGTGGAGTCCGTCCCGACTCAGGATGAAATCGTTAAAAAAGGGCCGGTCAGCCGGAAGGCATTGATTGATGCCGCCGACACCGGCGGCTACGGAATACTCCTGGTAACCTTCGGGCCTGGGGCCAGGCTGAACTTCCATACCCATACCTTTGAGCAGATTCTCTACGTCACCGGGGGCAAGGGAATCGTGGCCACCCGGGAGGAGGAGAAGGTCGTCACGCCGGGTGCGGTTGTCTTTATACCGCCGGGCGAGGTGCACTGGCACGGCGCCACCGCCGACTCCTCGTTTACTCATCTCGCCATACAGAAGCCGGGGATAAAGCTGGCTCAATAGCAGTGTAATCGGGGCGCTGCTGGGTAATCACCGGACAGTTCGCCGTATTTACTCACCATTGGACAAACCTCGGGATGAATACATGGGCTTAAATAAAGATTAGACGAAGCTGAATATCTTGGAAAAAGTTCTACCTCTTATCCTGCACAGCCTGTGTTACGCTATAGCCCACTACTCTTAAAAACCGCTATGGTCAGTATTTCCCTTCCATACTGCCTTGTCTACGTGATCAAAGAGACTTACCCTCCATCAATTGACAATGGTGGAACAGCGATATATGATTTTGCCAGATTAATAAGGGAGGAGGATATCGGAAAATGGCAGGAACGAAATACGGTAAGCATTTGATAAAAG
>CAZCOB010000024.1:0-26929 GCA_964500415.1 uncultured Dehalococcoidaceae bacterium
GGGTCGAACCCGGGTATCCGGGTGTGGGAGTGTTCCGCCCTGATTTTTACTCCCTTCAACTCGTGCGCCCGCTCGATGAGCTTCTGGTCTATTAACGAGGGAAAGCCGCAGATAGCCCCGTAGTCAATCCACATGCCGGACTTCACCAGCCCGGCGGCTTCTTCGGCGGAAATCAGCTTACGTTTATATTCGTCTTCGTAACTCATTATTTATCAATGTCCGGGTATATTATCTTATTTACACTGCTCATCTTCGATTTTCTTTATTTTTTCTATCCGGGCTACGTGCCGGCCGCCCTCGAAATCGGTGGTAAGAAAAACCTCAAGGATAGACGCCACGCGGGCTCTGCCCTGCTCCGCCGCAATGCAGCATATCTGCGCATCGTTGTGGAGGCGCGCCCGTTTGGCGGTGAAGGCATCATAGCACTGGGCCGCCCTTATCCCTCTCACCTTATTGGCGGAAATGCACATGCCGATGCCCGTGCCGCATATCAATATGCCCCGCTCATACTCCCCCCGAACGACGGCATCCGCCACCTGTACGGCAATATCGGGGTAATCTACCGAGTCTTCCGTATAGCAGCCGAAGTCATGATAGTCGTACCCGTGTTCATCAAGGAGCCTGATAACAAGTTCCTTGAGCTTACAACCCCTGTGGTCGCCACCGATAGCAATACGCACGAACTTAACCTCCTGTATTAATTGTCTTCCGTAGATTCGGGCTCCTGAAATCTCTTTAACACTTCACGGAGCTCCAGCCAGCTGACGCGTCCCTGCCGGATAAGCCGGGGCGGGCTTTCGGCTAAATCAATTATGGTAGACAGTTCACGCACCGCAACGGGTCCCTGGTCCAGTACCAGGGCCACATTATGGATATTTTCGCCAAGCTGCGCGGCTACCTCCTCGACGGAGTAAGCGCCCGGCCGGCCGCTGATATTGGCGCTGGTCGTGGTTAAAGGATGGCCGGTCATCTCCACCAGACGCAGTATCACGGCGTTATCGGGGATGCGCATGCCGACGGTATCCAGTCCGGCCACCAGCATCGCAGGTATTATTTCCTTCCTGCGTAATACCATAGTCAGCGCCCCGGGGAGATAGCGCCCGGCAAGATAACGGGCGGGTTCGTCAACATACGCGTACTTTTCCGCCTCCCCGATAGAGCTCACGGCAATGTGTATCGGGTTGGAGTAAGCGCGTCCCTTCAACTGAAAAATCCTGGCTATGGCGCGGGTGTCCAGGGCATTACCCGACAGAGCATAGCCGGTATCGGTCGGACATACCACCACCTCACTTTTATTAATCAGTCGGGCGGCGCGCTCCAGCACCTCTTTGTCGGGATTGACGGCAGCTATCTTTTCAATTTTCGCCTTCATACTATCCCTCCAGGGGGACATTGGGGAAGACGTTCAGGCGTAAATCTGAGACCTCACCCATCATCATTCTAGCGTATCCGGCGGCGGCAATCATAGCGGCATTATCGGTGCACAGGGAAAGGTCCGGGAAAAATATTTCAACCTTCTCCTTATTACAGGTCTCCCGGAAGACCTCGCGGAGTCGGCTGTTGGCGGAGACACCGCCGGTAACGCTAACCGCCGTTACGCCGCGCTCCCCGGCGGCACGCATCGTCCTGGAAACCAGCACGTCGACGACCGCTTCCTGAAAGCTGGCGGCGATATCGGCCAGGGGCAGGGCTTCGTTACGGGCGACCCTGTCTTTGAACATATTGATAACCGAGGTCTTCAGTCCGCTGAAGCTGAAATCTAGCGTCCGGCTTCTCAACATGGGACGCGGAAAAGCGAAGGCCCGGCGGTTTCCCTGCCGGGAAAGCTCGTCTATCACCCGCCCGCCGCCGGTATTCCTGTCGGCGTAGAGAAGACCGAGGAACTTGGCGACTTTATCGAAGGCCTCACCGGCGGCATCGTCCAGCGTCGTGCCCAGCAGCTCGTACCGGCAGTCGCCCTCAACATAAAGCAGCATCGTATGGCCGCCGGAGACGGTCAGGCAGACATGGGGCAAGGGTAAATCCGGGTGGCTGAGTCGGTTGGCGAAGATATGCCCCTCGACATGGTGCACACCGATGAGCGGCATCCCCCCGGCATAGCTGATAGACTTGGCCGCCGCCACGCCGACCATCAGACAACCGATAAGGCCCTGCTTCGAGGTGACGGCGACGGCCCCGACATCGTCGAGGGTCTTACCGGCCGTATCGAGGGCTTCCTTAATAACATAGCCGATAAGCTCGGTATGACGCCGGGCGGCAATCTCCGGCACGACTCCGCCATATTTCTTTAACAAATCGAACTGCGTGGCAACGATACTGGAGAGTATCGTCCTGCCGTCAGCCACCAGCGCCGCGGCCGTCTCGTCACATGAAGTCTCTATACCCAGAACCAACATGAATAGATACCAAATCCTTTACGTACGGCGGAGCCTGTATTTATCAACGAACGCTTTCGCCGTGGACTCTTTCAGGTACAGCGGCGTCAGTGAAAGCACATCGTCATATTCTCCCCGTTCCAACCGCCGCGCCGCCAGGCAGGCCACCGCCGCCCCGCCCGGAACAGCTTCCACAGCCTTCGGCCTTATACCGGATTCCCGCTCAACTATCCGCGCGTACTCCCGGGACCCTTTACCAACCAGCATGGCAGAGTCAGTCATTAATCCTGCTAATCCTTTAACATCGCCGACATAGTACTCCCCGATTCTATTAAACGCGTCGTTGTCAGGGCGGTAGCAGGCGGCATAAACGGCACCCCCGGCGCCGACGTTAATAACGGCGCAGACCTGGCGTGACCCGCCGGCGACTTTATAAGCCAGTGCTTCCAGGGTGGGCACACCACAGACAGGCTTTCCGGTACCGAAAGCGAGCATTTTCCCCACCGTTACTCCCACCCGGATGCCAGTCCAGGAGCCCGGCCCCAGTCCCACCCCGATTCCCCCGATATCCCTGAGACCCAGTCCAACGCTTTTTAGAGTAGAATCTATATTATCGACAATCTGCTCCAGAGAGTCGGTCTTCGCCTCATAAGCAGAGTCCGCCAGGACGCTGGCGCCATCGGCCACTCCCACGACATTGGCATAAGCAGACGTATCGATACCCAGCACAATCATGGCCGCCGCAACTCCTCCAGCAGACCGGCGAACCTTCCGCCGGAAGCAGTCAACTCGATACGCCGCTCCCGTGCCGAAAGAATCTCGAAACTCATTTTCAGAAGGTCATCCGGCAGAAGGGGCATAATCTTCTCCGCCCACTCGATAATCATTACCCCGGACGCCGTCCGCGACAGGTAGTCGGTGATACCGAGTTCAACACCGTCGGCTTCCGTACCGAGCTGGTACATGTCCAGGTGAAAGACCGGCATACGCCCGCGGTATTCGTTCACCAGGACAAAGGTGGGGCTGTTGACCTGCCGCAGAGAAACGCCCAGTCCGGCGCAGATACCCCGCGTCAGCAACGTCTTCCCACACCCCAATTCCCCGATAAGGGCAATGACGCTGCCCGCTTCGAGACGCTTACCCATTCGCCTCCCGAGGGCCGAGGTGGATGCGGGACTTCTGCTGAAAAATTCGTAACTTGCCATAAAGGACGATTGTTTTACGGATTTTTAGACCTTAATTTATTTCCCTGAATGAGCCGGCGAATCTGAAGAAATATACTCAAGACATCTTGCGAGCCGCTCATGGTGAGCCTGTCGAACCATAGCGGTATTTTTACCTCGCCCTTCGACAAGCTCAGGACGAGCGGTGAGATAATAATTATTATTGCTCATTGCTTGCCGACCTCGTACACTCCCCACTTGACGATAGTATAACATAATGGTAAATTGTGTTCTATAAACATGGTTAACGAAAATCAAAATCCACCCCTGGATGACAGCCACCGGATAGCCACCACCGACGATATCGAGGTCTCCACGTATCTTGAAATCGCCAAAGAAATCAGCGGCGAACAGCCGGCGGTGACCGAGGAGGCTATCTCCGGCGCCGAACGCGAGGCTATCATCGTGCTGGACTTCGGCTCGCAGTACAATATGCTGATTGCCCGGCGGGTGCGCGAGTGCCGTGTTTACTGCGAGCTTTTGCCCCATGATACGCCCTGGGAGAAAATCGCCCCGCTTAACCCCAAGGGGTTTATCCTCTCCGGCGGCCCGGCCAGCGTCTACGCCAAAGACGCCCCCCTGGCCCCTTCCTACGTTTACGAGAGCGGCCTGCCGGTGCTGGGAATCTGCTATGGGATGCAGGTTATCACCAAGCAGCTCGGCGGGCAGGTAAAGCCGGGCACCAAGCGCGAATACGGCCACGCCGTGATGCACATCAGCCAGGTTGATTCGCCGTTGTTCACCAAGATTCCGGAGTCGACGCCGGTATGGATGAGCCACGGCGATAGAATCGAGGAAATGCCGCCGGACTTTACCGCCCTCGCCCAAACGGAAAATTCACCGTATGCCGTCATCGGCAACGAAAGAGGCATCTACGGCCTCCAGTTCCACCCCGAGGTAGCCCATACCCCCGAAGGCAAGACCATCCTGCACAATTTCGTCTATAAAATATGCGGCTGCAAGGGTAACTGGACGATGGGGCACTTCGTCACCGAAAGCATGAATCTGATTAAAGAACAGGTGGGCGACGGCAAGGTTATCAACGCTCTCTCGGGAGGCGTCGATTCCTCGGTGGTCGCCACGCTTATCCACCGGGCTATCGGCGACCAGCTTACCTGCATCTTCGTGAATAACGGCCTGCTCAGGAGGGAGGAGGCGGACAGAACGCTCCAGGTCTTCAAAAACAACCTGGGTATGAATATCAGCTACGTCGATGCTACCGACAGGTTTCTGAACCGCCTGAATGGCGTCGTCGACCCCGAGGAGAAACGCAAGATTATCGGGGAGGAGTTCATCAGGGTGTTCGAAGAGGAAGCCAACAAAATCGGCAAGGTGGACTTCCTCGCCCAGGGCACGCTCTACCCGGATGTTATCGAAAGCGTATCATCGGTCAGCACGGCCTCGGCCAAGATAAAATCGCACCACAACGTCGGCGGTCTGCCTGCGAAAATGACCCTGAAATTACTGGAGCCGCTGCGCTTTCTCTTTAAAGACGAGGTGCGGCTGGCAGGCACCGAACTCGGCCTGCCGGAGGAGATGGTCTGGCGGCAGCCCTTCCCCGGACCGGGACTCGCCATCCGGTGCATCGGCGAGGTTACGAGAGAGAAGCTGGAAATCCTGCGTAGCGCCGACTTTATCCTGATGAACGAGATTAAGAAAGCCAAGCTGTACCGCCAGCTCTGGCAGAGTTTCTGCGTCCTCACCGATGTCCGCTCGGTGGGGGTGATGGGGGATTACCGCACCTACGGGTACCTGGCAGCCGTCCGCGCCGTCACCAGCGACGACGCCATGACGGCAGACTGGGCCCGCCTTCCTTACGACCTGCTGGCGCGCATCTCCAGTCGCATCGTCAACGAGGTAGATGGCATCAACCGCGTCGTCTACGACATCACCTCCAAGCCCCCATCCACGATTGAGTGGGAGTAATATTTAAAGGAGGTAGAACAATGCAAATTACAACTGACCAAAAGGGGAAAGGTGCCGAACTTATGGTATTCGGGGAGTTAATTAGAAAAGGAGTTGACCTTTATATTCCAATCGTAGATATAGGAATTGACGCCATAATAAAGAAAAAGGATGGCACCTATCTGCAAATTCAGGTGAAATCAACAAAAGCGCATGAGCAAGCAGGTTACTTCAATGTTTACGATATAAATGAACACCGTGAAGAAAAGTTCTTCATCATCTGCGTAGACATGAACGAGGATAACCTTATAGAGAAAGGAAAGCCCAATATCTGGGTTCTTCCAGCTACTGATTTTAAAAAATATATGGTATCTGGTTGTAGGTTGCCGATTTATGAGACTAGGCGTGGAGATAAAGAACCAAGATATAAACTCCTACAAGACTGCTTTTATGCTTGGGAAAGTTTAACGGGGTAATACTACTCAGATGTAGCTTAAAGAGGCTTGCCTTTCAAACATATACACGGTGAGTCCAAGAGGGGCGAAGTAAACAAAATCCCCCTTAGTCCCCCTTTTTCAAAGGGTGAGAGAACTTAATTCTCCCTCTTGTCCCTCCTTACGAAGGAGGGACGTCAATACCCGAAAAGGGGTGGGGGAAATCTGCGGGATAAGCCGTGGATGATACGAGGGCGGCTTGGGTGGGAAAAGATAACAACGAGGGGGAGGGGTCTGGATTCCAGCTTTCGCTGGAATGACAATCCATACAGATACAGGGAGTAAGTTAGATTAAAATACCGTACTCCGCGATTAAAGCAAGCATCATCCTCCTGATAGTCCTTCTCACCCTTGTCGGCTGTAAATCGGCGGACTTTATCTACACCAGAGACGGTAAAATCGAGTGCGGCGGCGACGGCGAAGCCATTATCCTCAACAATAACCCCGCCGCCATTGACCCCACCTTCGATGAACTGGTCGCCTTCATTAAAACAGACCCCACGGATACCAGAGAATATATTAAAAATGCTTACGTATGCGCTGATTTTGCTGAAGCAGTCCATAATAACGCCGAGGTCGCTGGCATCCGGGCCGGCTGGGTGGGGGTACGATTCACCGGCGCCGAGAAGGGACACGCTATCAACGCTTTTGAAACGATTGACAAAGGACTGATTTACATCGACTGTACCAACGGCCGTAACCCGAGTGGTGAAGACGATGAAATCCAAAGCTGGGATACCGTGGCCTACATTGAAATCGGCAGGAAGTATGGTATACTGCACATCGACCGGGTGGCATCGTCACCGTATGACTTTTATACATTTCAGTATGATTTCTATACAGACTGCGAGGAGGCCTGGCAGGATTACAAAAATCTGCTGGAAGCCTATAATAAGGGCGTCGAGAGTTACAATAAAGAAATAAGCGGCAAGGTATATACCATCGGCTCTCCCGAAGAACAGAGAGTTTCGACCTGGGCAGCAGAGATAATGCAACAGGAACAAACGCTTAACCGGCTGGAAAAGGAGCTGGTCACGCACTGGTACGAATCCGAATTTTCATCATATATTATTGAAGACGTGTACATTCACTGGTAGTGATGTGCTAAAATAGAGCGCATAAGAAAAACCATCATACGGAGGCGCAACACTGAAGATATTAGTAGTTGGCAGTGGAGCCAGGGAGCATACTCTTGTCTGGAAACTGGCCCAGAGCCCGAAGGTTAACGAAATATACGCCGCCCCCGGCAATGCGGGCACAGCCAGGATAGCCCGGAACCTGGATATAAAAGCCGACAATATAGAGACACTGCTGAAAACAGCCAAAGACCTCAAAATCGACCTTACCGTCATTGGCCCGGAGGGGCCCCTGGCGGCCGGCATCGCCGACCGTTTTATCTCCAGCGGCATGGCCATCTTCGGGGCCAGCCAGAAGGCCACCGAAATAGAATCGAGTAAAGTCTTCGCCAAGGAACTGATGCAGAAACACGGCGTCCCCTGCGCTAAAAGTGTCAGCTTCTCCGACTATGAAAAAGCGAAGGCCTATATCGATGAACAGAATCCGCCCATCGTTATCAAGGCAGACGGGCTGGCCGCCGGCAAAGGCGTCATCGTCGCCGAATCCGTTTCCGATGCTCAAGAGGCCCTCTCCGGCATGATGCAGGCCAAGTCTTTCGGCGCGGCGGGTAAAAGGGTGGTCATCGAAGAACACCTCTTCGGCAGGGAGATGAGCTTTTTCTGCTTCACCGACGGCCGCACGGTCGTCCCGACAATCGCCGCCTGCGACTACAAGCGGGTATACGACGGCAACCAGGGGCCGAACACCGGCGGCATGGGCAGCTACAGTCCCCCGCCGTTTTACAGCGACGTGCTTGGCCACATCATCATCAAGACCATCATGGAGCCGGCCGTCCTGGCCCTGGCGGATGAAGGCCGACTATATAAAGGTATCCTCTACGGCGGCCTGATGATTACCAACAACGTGCCGAAAGTTATAGAATTCAATGCCCGCTTCGGCGACCCGGAGGCGCAGGTTGTCCTGCCCCGGCTCAAGACCGACCTGGTAGACATCATGCTGGCCGTAATTAATAATAAACTCGATATGATTAACATAGAGTGGAATGAAAATGCCTGCGTCGGCGTCGTCATGGCGTCGGGGGGCTATCCGGGCAGATATCAGACCGGCTTCCCCATCACCGGCCTGGATGACATCGATAAAGATATACTGGTATTCCATGCCGGAACCAGAATAAGCCCGGAAGGCCAGCTAATGACCAGCGGCGGCCGCATCTTCACCGTGGCAGCTACCGGCAGGAACCTGGCGGAGGCCAGAGAAAAGGTGTATAAAAACATACCGCGAATTAAATTCGAGGGGTGTCATTACCGGAAGGATATCGCCGATTTAAGGGAGAGCTAAAAGGGGGGCGAACAATGGGAAATAATATCATTGTCTATACCAAATATGATGAATCTGGCCATGAATTTGGCGGCGGATTACAAGTAAGCAAGTTTAGCGTAAGGAATACAGGAACGCAGGAAAAACCTACTAACAGAATGGAGATTCTTTTCGAGGGCACAGGTTTTGTGAGAAGGGCTCGGATGTATCTAGACTTCAATATTGCAGTTCCTTTGGCGCGAAATCTCCTAAGTGTTGCCGAAGGATATATCTCTAAAACAGAGGCAGTAATTGCTTGGTAGAAATTTATCATGGGAATCAAACTTGCTGATATTATTACTTATACCTTGTTTGTGCTAGGATTTGTTCTATTAGTAATCTATATTAGTTATGGAGTAAAAGAAGGAAATTGGATAAGAGCAATTCCAGAGTCAGTAAAAATTTGGGGATATTTTATCATTGCGTCTATCTTTTTTATATTGCTACTATCCATACCTAATATTCTAAGAGGTTGCATTATAAGACCTTGGTAATAAAGTTTCCTTTTGAAACTTTGAATGAAGAATAACACAGTGAGCGAGGGGTATAAGAAAGAGATTGCTTCGCTTCGCTCGCAATGACACGAAAGACGGGGGAACGGGAAGTGGGGATGTCAAAGGGCTAAGCCGAGGATGACACGGGGCGGCCTGGGTGGGAAAAGACTAGAAACGAGGGGGGAGGTAAAGTAAATGCCGTTAGTCGGCGTGGTTATGGGTTCAAAATCGGATGCCGAGACACTCCAGCACATGCTGGACATATTGAAGCAACTCGGCATCGACCACGAAGTCAACGTAATATCCGCCCACCGCAACCCGGAGAAAGCCAGGGAGTATGCTTTATCCGCCCGGGAGCGGGGCATCGAGGTAATCATTGCCGCGGCGGGGATGGCGGCGCACCTGCCCGGCACCCTGGCCAGCCGGACGACCCTGCCGGTAATCGGAATACCCATATCCCACGGCGAGCTTAAAGGCATCGATGCCCTCTACTCGATAGTACAGATGCCCGCCGGCATACCGGTCGCCTGTATGGCCATCGGCAGCGCCGGGGCCAAGAACGCCGCTCACCTGGCGGCGGAGATTCTGGGGCTGAAATATGAGAAAATCAGGCAGGCCTACGACAAATACCGGAGTGAACTTCAAGGAGAGAACAAATGATTGAGCGATATTCACGACCCGAAATGAAAAAGGTATGGTCGGACGAGAACAAGTATGATAAGTGGCTGGAAGTGGAAATAGCTGTCTGCGATGCCTGGGCCGAGCTCGGTGTAATCCCCCGAAAGGCTATTCCCAAGATAAAGCTGGCCAAGTGCAATCTGAAACGCATGGAGGAAATCCTCAAGGAGACTCACCATGACATGACCGCCTTTCTCGGCTCGGTGGCCGAAAGCCTCGGGGAAGAGTCACGATTTATTCATCTCGGCCTGACCTCCTCTGATGTCATCGATACGGCCACCAGTCTCCAGCTCGTGGAAGCCGCCAATATCCTGATTAAGGACGTCAAAGAACTCACAGCCGTCCTGGCACAGAGGGCAATAGAGCACAAGTACACGGTGATGATAGGACGCACTCACGGCATTCACGCCGAGCCGACCTCGTTCGGTCTAAAGATGGCGCTGTGGGTGGAAGAAATGCGGCGTAACCTGCAACGTTTTACCGAAGCGAAGAAAATGATATCCGTAGGTAAAATCTCCGGGGCTGTCGGCACGTACGCCACCGTGACCCCGGATGTCGAACAAAAAGCCTGCCGTAAACTGGGACTCGAAGCCGCCCCGGTATCGAATCAGGTACTCCAGCGCGACCGCCATTCCCAGTTCGTGACCACCCTCGCTATTATGGCCGGTTCGCTGGAGAAGTTCGCCACCGAAATAAGAGCACTCCAAAAGACCGAGGTCCGGGAGGTCGAAGAGCCGTTCAGCACCGGCCAGACCGGCTCGTCGGCCATGCCGCATAAGCGCAATCCAGAACTCTGCGAGAGGGTCTCCGGCCTAGCGAGGCTGGTGCGGGGTCACGCCCTGACCTCGCTGGAGAATATCACCCTCTGGCACGAACGCGATATCAGCCATTCCTCCAACGAGCGTATCATCCTCCCCGATTCCTGCCTGGTACTGGACTATATCCTGGCCCTGTTTACCTCGGTAACGAAGAGGCTGCAGGTCTATCCGCACCGCATGAAAAAGAACCTCGACCTTACCCGCGGGCTGGTTTTCTCACAGAGGGTCATGCTGGCTCTCATCAATAAAGGGCTGAGCCGGCAAGATGCCTATAAGATAGTGCAGCGGAACGCGATGAAAGCATGGAAGGGGAACCGCAACTTCCTGACCCTTCTCAAGGCCGATGGCGAAGTCGCCGCCGCCATACCGACGGTAGAGCTTGAGAGATTGTTCGATTACCAGCACTATCTTCAGCATGTCGATGAAATATTCCAGAGGCTGGGTCTGACCAAGAGCCAGTGGCAGGGAATCATGCCCGACACTATCGAACTGGGGCCGAGGTCGATATAATTTTAATATCCAGAGAATAAAACGGAGACAGTTAGAGAGGGTTATTATTATGAATACTACCGAATCAGCCTTACTGATGAAGACAGACCTTCCTCTACCGATGTTCATCCGCGGCAAGGTACGCGATACTTACGACCTGGGCAGCCACCTGCTGCTGATAGCTACCGACCGTATCTCCGCTTTCGACGTGGTGCTCCCTAATGGTGTTCGTTTCAAGGGGCATGTGCTGAACCGCCTCTCTTCTTTCTGGTTCCGCCGTACCGCGGAGATAATTCCCAACCACATGACCGAGGCTATCGACGACGTGCATAGCCTGGACTCTTACCTGCCTGCCGAGAGCCGCTTCACCTACCCCTCATACTTGAGGGGACGCTCCATGGTAGTCAAAAAAGTTAAACGCATCCCGGTAGAATGCGTGGTTCGCGGCTACATCTCGGGGTCGGCCTGGGCGGAATATAAAGAACACGGCACCGTTTCAGGAAATCCCATGCCCGCCGGACTCAAGGAAAGTCAGGAACTGGAAAAACCGATATTCACCCCCACCACCAAAGCAGAGACCGGCCATGACGAACCTATCACCAGCGGGGAAATCATCAAGCTAATCGGCCTGCGTACCGCCCAGGAGATTGAGGAAAAGAGCCTGGCTGTCTACAACTACGCCCGTCACGATGCGATGAGCAAGGGAATTATCATTGCCGATACCAAGTTCGAGTTCGGCATCGATAACGGCCGGCTGACACTGATTGACGAGATACTTACACCTGATTCATCGCGGTTCTGGGATGCCGAAAAGTACCGGGCAGGACAACCCCAGGATAGCTACGATAAGCAGCCCGTCCGGGACTGGCTGGCCGCTACCGGCTGGAACAAGGAACCACCCGCTCCCGAACTACCGCCGGACGTAGTCGAAGCTACATCGAAGAGATACGTGCAGGCCTACGAAAGATTGACGGGTCGAAAGCTGGCCATGCTGGAGTGAGCTTTACCGCTCAAGATAATCTTTGGTGCTGGGCAGTTCCCCGCTGATACGCGGGTCGATTCGGGTGGCCGCATCCAGCGCCCGCCCCAGCGCTTTAAAGAGCGCCTCAGCCTTGTGATGGTCGTTGCTGCCGTAAATAATTCTGGCATGCAGGTTTATCCGCGACTCAATAGCAAAGGATTCCATGAAGTGGCGGATAAGGTCGGTGGGAAACCCGAACATATCGTTACCGTTCAACGACAGGTCCAGTACCGCATAGCCTCTGCCGCTTATGTCCACTATAACCGTAGCTAATACCTCATCCATCGGCACGGTAGCCTCCGCCATTCTGACGATACCCCGCTTTTCTCCCAGGGCTTCCCCGAAAGCTTTACCCAGGCAAATAGCCACGTCTTCCACGGTGTGATGCGGGTCGTCGCCGCTCGCTGCTAGTTTTATGTCAAATAACCCGTGCTTCATCATGGCCGATAACAGGTGGTCGAAAATATGTATATCCGTATTGATATCCCATTGACCGCTGCCGTCGATGTTCAGCTCCAGGCTGATATTCGTCTCTTTTGTTTCCCGCCGAACCAGGGCTTTCCTGCCTTTGCCGGTGTCTGACGCGAGAAGCTTCATGGCTCCCTTTAGAAATGTGCCACCCACCGGGATTTTTCCGGTGCGTGTTCTCTGGTAAAGCGGCCGGCTGCACCCTATTTTTTCCGCCATCTGCTGGTCGGAGTAGCCGCCGCTGTTTTGCAGCTGCACCACTTTATTTAAAAATTCATCGGTTGATTCCATTGTTATCCCCCAATACTTACTGTTAACTATTATAGCATCTATTTGCTATTTGTCAATAGTTAGCCAGGTATAATTGTTACTATATTTAACACTTCATAAAAGACGTGGTGCTTGTACACCTTACCCCCTTAATCCCCCTCTCCTTACGAGGCAAGATGAAGGAGAGGGGGAGATAAAGGAAGAGGGGCTTCGCCCCTCTTAGACTCCTCTTGTTGTGCAGGTTTAGCCCCCCGTTCGCTGTGCACTCCCCTTTTGGGGCTGTGGGGGAGATTTGTGGGATAAGCAGCAAATGGTGCGAGGGCGGCATGGGTGGGAATAGATTTCAGCGAGGGGGCGGGGTCGCTGTTTTGCTTACGCTGACGTTATCTAACTCTCAAGTTCGTGGAGCGCTTTGATGAGAGTATCGGTATGCTCCGGTTTACCCACGCTGATGCGGATGCTGTCTTTGAGAAGCGGACTATCAAAGTAGCGGACGAGGATGCCTTTCCGCTGCAACTCCTTATAAAGCTCGCTGGCGCTACCTTTCAGCACCTCACAGAAAATGAAATTGGCCCGTGACGGGAACAGTTTCAGCCGGGAAAGTTTTTTAAGCTCAACGTACAGCCGTTCCCGCTCGGCGACGATGTCTTTCACCCTGCCCTGAAGGTAATCAAGGTCAGCCAGCGACTCCCGCACGGCGATTTCCGCCGCCACGCTAACGTTGTGAGGGATTTTAATCGCCATCAGGTAATCGGCGATACGGGGCGGGAAAACACCGTAGCCGACCCTCAGTCCGGCCAGTCCCGCCCACTTACTGAATGACCGCAGCACCATAAGGTTATCGTATCGTGCCGTAAGAGGGATTACCGTTTCGCCGCTGAACTCATAGTAGGCTTCGTCAACGACCACCGGCACGCCCGTTTCGATTATTTCAACGATATCCCGCTGCGGCACGATATTTCCGGTGGGATTATTGGGGGTAGCCAGAAATATCAGTTTCGTTTTATCGTTGATAGCTGCCTTAACTTTATTAACATCTACAGTAAAATTTTTATCCCTCCTGATGTTAACCACAGTACCATTGCATATCTCCGTGCTGAAACGGTAGATATCGAAGGTAGGCACGCAGTTTATCACCTCGTCGCCCGGCCCGACGAAAAGCCGCACGATAAGGTCAATAAGGGTGTTGCTGCCGTGACTCGCCACGATATGCTCCACGCCGATGCCGGCATACCCCGATAGCTGCTTGCGCAGCGTCTCCTGTCCGTCGTCGGGGTAGATGTGAAAGTGCGGATTATCGGTCAGGGCTTTAAGCACCCTCGGGGAGCAGCCGTAGGGGTTCTCGTTGGCGTTCATCTTGATAATAGCGTCAAGCGGTACGTCCACCTTGCCCGCCAGCGTGTCCGGGGACGTGCTGGCGCTGTAGCCGGTAAACCTCGCCAGATTGGAGCGAATGAACTTTTCTATACCACCGGAATCAGCCATTCAACTGCCTTCCTTAACGATATTTTCGAGTCGCCTTTCAATCGCCCGGGCATGGGCGTCAAGTCCCTCGGCGCGGGCGATTACAGACGCCGCTTTGCCAAGCTGTTCAATATCCCGCTCACTGGTATTGACCAGGCTTATTAACTTTACAAAATCCAGAATATTAAGCGGTGA
The DNA here is from genome assembly GCA_964500415.1 of uncultured Dehalococcoidaceae bacterium. Taxonomy (GTDB): domain Bacteria; phylum Chloroflexota; class Dehalococcoidia; order Dehalococcoidales; family RBG-16-60-22; genus JAFGPF01. Next base: position 14,328 of record CAZCOB010000024.1, read on the forward strand.
ACCGAAACGCGCCGTTCCCTCGGTGGGCAGGACATGGCTCGGCCCGGCCACGTAATCGACGAGGACCTCGACAGACTTTTCTCCCACGAAGAGACACCCGGCGTTTTCCACCTTTCCGACGTAGTCGGCCGCATTTTCCACGACGAGACAAAGGTGCTCCGGCGCAAAGAGATTGGCAAGTTCCAGCGCTTCATCGACAGTTCCCAGGACGGCAATCAGACCGTTATCCTCCAGTGATTTCACGACGATATCACGGTGTGAAAGCCCGGCCAGCTGCCGTTCGATTTCTTTATTCACTTCTTCGGCGAGTCGACGCGAGGTAGTGAGCAGGACAGCCGAAGCCGAAGGATGCTCGGCCTGCGCCAGAAGGTCGGCGGCGCAGTACTCCGGATTAGCCGTATCATCGGCGATAATAACCACCTCGCTCGGCCCGAAAAGCCCGTCGATACCGACCACTCCGTAGACCATCTTCTTGGCCAGCGAAACAAAGATATTGCCCGGCCCGCAGACCTTGTCCACGCGGGGAACCGATTCCGTGCCGAAGGCCAAGGCGGCGATAGCCTGAGCGCCGCCGATAGAAAAAGCGCGGTCGACCCCGGCGATTTTCGCGGCTGCCAGCGTCACCGGCGAAACACTCCCCGGCTTTCCCGGCGGGGTCACCAGGATTATTTCCTTAACACCAGCCACCCTTGCGGGAATGGCCATCATCAGCAGCGACGACGGCAGCGGCGCCGTGAAGCCGGGTACATGCACCCCGACTCTGCTCAGCGGACGTATCAGCCAGCCTAAATTCTTACCGGTACTCTCGCGTAAAAGACTGTTTTTCTGTTCCTCGTGAAATTCTGCAATGCACTCCGCCGCAAGTTTCAGGGCGGAGATAAGCCCGGCATCCACCTCCCGGTACGCCCGGTTTATCTGCTCTTCAGCCACCTCCAGCGAGGTCAGCTTAACGCCGTCGAACTTTTCGGTGTACTCAATGAGGGCGGCATCGCCCCGGTCACGCACATCGTTGACGATTTGCCTGACAGCCTGTTCATGCTCATCAACGCCCGACCCCGGCGAAATCCGCCGCGATAGTATTGACTTTGCCGATGCGAAATCTTCGATGATTTTCATTTATTTATCCTCAACCACAACGCGCAGTCGTTTCACGATAGCCTCAACCCTCTTACGATTGACATCGGACACAACGCCCGTATTCCCGACAAGGCAGCCCGTCGATTCGAAGAGGGTATCGATTATCTTGAGATTATGCCGGGCGATAGTCCTGCCCGTTTCCGTATTCTCGATAAGAAGGTCGGCATCTTCCGGGAGGAAAGCCTCGGTGGCTCCCCAGGTGGGAATCACCTTATAGTGCCCGAGGTGATTATCCCGGGCGTATTTATCCGCTATATTGACATACTCCGAGGCGATACGAAAGGGCTCTTCCCTTTCAGTAATGAGCTGCCGCAGGCCGCCGCTGTCATCGACCGCAAGCTCCTGACTGGCTACCGCCACAATCCGTACTTTACTCGATTTAAGGTCTAACAGTTCCCTGACAGGACTCGACGGGAACTGGGCCAGGTGGTCGGTCAGCCAGTCGCGACCGGTGATAGCAAGGTCGAAATTGCCGTTAGCCACCTGCAACGGCATGTCCTGGGGCCGAATGACCTTGACGGTGACGCCTTTAACGTTAATCTTCGGGCGGCGGTTATCCGTCTCCGAAGGATAATCGTCAAGCTCGATACCGGCCCGGTTCAAAAGCGATACCGTCGGCTGCTGCTGGTGTCCGTCGGGGAGAGCTAGCCTGACGGTATCGCGGTCCGTTTCGATATCGCGCACATACGTGGACACTCCAGCCTGACCGATTTCCTCATCGGCAACCAACTTTTTTTCGGCCTCGGGAAGCATGGCACAAAGAGACTTTATCAATGCGTCGAGGTCTCTGGTTTCCCGGCTGTTCCGGTTAGCTATCAGAAAGGCGCTGAAGTCCAGCACCTTGCTGACCGGTACCATGCCGTATCCAGTGAATTCCGCTCCGGCCCTGGCCGAAAGCAGCGCCATGTCCGCGTTTTCCGGGGGGTAAACCTCGGCGGCTCCCCACACCGGAAAGATGCTGAATCGACTCATGCGCATCCTCAAAGCGAAAGCCTCCGCCAGGTTAGGGTACTCGCTGGCGATGCGCACCGGGGCCCCGTTTTGCCGAAAATCAACCGCCGGAGAAGCCGTCGCCACATACAGCGCGCCCTCCCCGTATAACAGGTCGCTTACCTTGACCAGGTTGCTGCTTGGATATTTAACCAGCAACTCTTCAATCCAGTCCAGGCAACAAATCCCCAGGTCGTAGTTGCCCATGGCTATCTGGATAGGGATATCCTTCTCGTGAAAGACTCTCAAAAGGACGTCCGGGAATTTCTGCGACTTCGGCCGATAAAAACCCATGTTGGAGTGATATTCGTCCAGGGCCCAGCCGGCTTTCTGGAGCACGGCCGCCGTCTTTCTCAATAAACGCCCCTTGGGCAGGGCGAGCTTAATCGCCACCTTTCCCCTCCAAACAAATTAACTGTTAACAAACTCTTCTAGCGTTACATTGTAATTATCTAGTATATTAAGCATTTCTTTACGAAGTTTGAAATATGATTGACTGTTACTTCCAAACTCAGAACGCCCCATTTCTATATGACCTTGAATAAAATCAACAGACATTCCACTCACAGACCGTATTTCTAGTTTCAAACCAGAAGATTCTACGCACTCCTTAAAAGTATTATACTTCAATATGTCCTTAGGCGTTGGTTTCAGTTTTAACCATGTAAGTTCACTAAAACACTCGGAAGCCATCATAACGTCATAGAGTTCACCCATCAGCTTGGCTTCATCTGTCCCAATTGAATTGATTAATATCTGAGTCGATAGAAACTCTATTTTTTCACTTATTTGTTTTAATGTGGATAGGGGATCAGCAACTCTTTTTTCTTCATTCTGCCTTGTGAGAAAAGAATACATCATTCCTGCCCATTGCTGTCTTAAATAAGTCTCTATATCTGAGAAGTCGCTAAAAGGATTAAGAGCATTATTCACACTATTTGTACGGACTTCCTCGATAAAATCAAATATCTTTGTGCTATCAACAGACGGGTAATCTATCGTTTTTTCATCAATTTTTGGATTACTTTTGTTTTTCTGGTAAAGTGAATATTCAGAAAGAACCGAGTTGTCGACAAGCGAAAATACGGGAATTTTTGACTTTACCGCTTCTCTATATTCACTATTTGTAATTGACTTCTCTGTTTCTTTGTATGCTTCCCCGAACCTACCCCCAATTATAAGAACAAACATCTGGCAACTTGGTATTTCTCTTAAACAAGAATCCTGTGTGTCAAGTGTAGGGTCATAATAAACTGACCCTTCTTCGCTTAGTACGGGCTCATAACCTAGAGTTTTAATAAAATACTTTAGGTTCTCACGTATATATTTCAGGTCGTAGCAGGTTGAACTTACAAATACTCTCGGTATCGCCATAACTCACCCCCACCCTTCAAGAGTCATTTTTATTCATTACAGCTAGAACCTCGCTAACAGTCGCAGCTTCAAATTTCTTTTTCGTTTTAGTGTTAATTACCTTAAATTTGTCCCGCACCTCGATTATCCACTCCGAATCGGTTTTTTTGCCACCCAGGTCAAGCTCGGTAATATAACCGGCCCGGCGCAGGACAGCCGCCGTTTTAAAAGCCTCCTTCACGGCAGCGCCTGATTTTACTCTTACCAGAATTTTCGCGGGCACCGGCCCGACGATGCTTTCCGACCTGATGAGTTTCATCAGGCTGTCGAGATAGATGGCAAAGCCGGAGGCAGGCACGTCGCCACCCCCCATGGACGGTATCAGGGCATCGTACCGCCCACCGCCACATACCTTATCCTTACCGATGAAAAGCTGGAAGATTATGCCGGTATAGTATTCGAAGCCAGCCCCGGAAGCAATATTAATCCGGTACTTCACCCCCAGGTCAGCCAGCAGGGCTACGGTCTGTAAAAAATCATCCAGGGGCTGACAAATTTCCGGCATACTTTTAACCAGAAGCTCCTTCTGGTCTCTCAGAAAGCCGGATGATTGCCCTCTACGACTCAGGAAAGGCTTGAGGGTATTACCAACCTCCGGCGACTCCCGGCTGACTTCAGCCATCGCCTCCGCATCCCCATCCAGGATACGGTCGAACATACGGTTCTGCTCCTCCGGGCTGAGACCGAGTTTCACCAGCAACGCCTTAATCAGGCCGGCATGCGACAGCCGCAGTTCCACCCCCTTCAGTCCCAGTTTCTCCAGGACTTCAAGCGAGAGGTCTATCAGTTCGGCGTCGGCCACGGCCGACCCGGCACCGATAAGCTCAGCTCCACACTGCCATCGCTCCCGCGTTTCCTCCCCGCCACCTTCAAATATAAACAGGTTCGCGGCATAAAAAAGCCTGGCCATTCCTTGCCCCTGCAGGCTTTCGGCATACATCCGGGCGACCGGAATAGTTCCGTCGGGGCGTAAGACCACCCTCTCCCCGCTCCAGCCATCCCAGTCCAGAAAGGAATAGACCTTACCCAGCTTACCGGGAGTCAGTGTACCCGCCGATGTAAATAGATGCAGGTACTCGATGGTCGGCGTCCTGACCTCCTGGTAGCCCCACCCGGCACAGGTATCGCGGCACATCCCCTCCACCAGGCGGAATACCTTCATTTCAGCGGGGGAGAGGTCCCGCATTCCTTTACACCTCTGGATTTTCATGTTTTATCCCTAACACCTTGAGAACATAAATACTATACTAATTTACACTAATTCAGGCTGCTATTCAATTGCATGACAGAAAGGATTTATTCTTCAAGCATAACAAGAACTATGCTAACCTCACCCCCTGACCCCCTCTCCAACCTGATACATCTAATAAAACCATAAAATTATTTGGTTGAAGAGGGGGAATAGATTTGAGAGGGGGCTCACGCCCCCTCTCGCTGCGCACTTCCCTTTCTGTAGTGGTAGGGAATAACTACGGGATAAGCAGAGAACGATACGAGGGCGGTGCGGGTGGGAAAAGATAAAAGCGAGATGGGGTGAGTGGTATTAATTTCTACCTCACCCCCTGTGTCCCCCTCTCCTGACAAGGTTTCACAGGAGAGGGGGAGGAAAATGAAAAGAGGGGCTGGCGCCCCTCTTAGACACCCCGCAAGGTGATATGGTTTTTAATTGCAATAAAACTGTTATACAATTATAATGAGATGAATTTAGCAGGTTACAGTCTATGATAAAAATCAGGCGAATAATACTGGCGTTTGCCTTTCTGCTGCTTGGCCTATCAATAGGTGCCGGCGTTTATGCGCAAACACCGCATGTGGACGTTCTTACCATCAAGGGGGCGATTAACCCCGTCCTGATCGACTACGTGGAAAGAGGCATCGAACAGGCCGAGGACGGCGGTGCCCAGGCTCTTATCATCCAGCTGGATACACCCGGCGGACTGGACACTGCCATGCGCGATATCATCCAGCTTATGGTCAATTCTCATGTGCCGGTCGTTATCTACGTGGCTCCATCGGGGGCGAGAGCGGCTTCGGCGGGGGCATTCATCACCATAGCCGCCCACGTGGCCGTGATGGCACCCAATACCGCCATCGGCGCCGCCCACCCGGTGGCCCTTAGCGAAGAGGGAGAGGCCGGCATGTCCGAGACGATGGAGGAGAAGGTAGTCAACGACGCCGCTGCCTATATCAGGAGTCTCGCCGAGGCTCACGGGCGGAACCTCGAATGGGCGGAAAACGCCGTGCGGGAAAGCGTCTCCGCCACCGAGCGCGAAGCCCTGGACCTTAATGTCATCGATATGATTGCGCCCGACCTAGAAACCCTCGTCGCCCAGCTGGACGGCCGGCAGGTAACTCTACTCAATAACCAGGTAGTCACGCTGCAAACCGGCAACGCCGTTATCAACGATGTACCGATGAAGACCATCGAGAGCTTCCTTTACGCTATCGCCGACCCCAATATAGCCTATTTACTGCTCAGCGTAGCCACGCTGGGCATTATGGTGGAAATATTTAATCCCGGCCTCATCTTCCCCGGAGTGGTCGGAGGGATAAGCCTGCTGCTGGCATTTTACTCGCTGGGAATGCTGCCGGTAAACTACGCCGGGATATTACTCATCGTCCTGGCCATTGGCCTCTTCGTCGGGGAGGTATTGACGACTACCTTCGGGATATTTACCGTCGGCGGCGTCGTGGCGCTGGTTATCGGCTCGCTAATCCTTTTCCAGGGCGCGTCTCCCGTGTTCAGGATAGACCCGTGGTTAATCGCCATCGTTACCATTATTATCACCGGGGCTCTCAGCTTCATTATCCACCGTGCCATAAGCGCCCACCGCAGGCAGGCCAAGACCGGACGCGAGGAACTGACCGGAAAGACAGCCGTGGTAAAAATCGCCCTGAACCCAGAGGGCACCGTATTTTTTAAGGGAGAGCGCTGGAACGCCATATGCGAGAACGGTGAGATATCACCCGGTGAAGAAGTAATTATCAACAAAGTCGATGGCCTTATCCTGTATGTCAATAAAAAGCCACCGGCCAAGTAGGGTAATACCAATAACAAAAGGAGGTCTATTTGTGTAGATGTCTGTATGGTTGATAGTCATATTAGCAATAATTATCGTCACTTTCCTGGTATTCGTGGTAATATGGTCGGTCCGGGCCCATCAGAGAAAGGTATCCGCCGGCAGGGAAGAACTCGTGGGCAGAACGGCAGTTGTCGAATTAGCCCTGGAGCCGAAAGGGGTGGTACTCGTCGAGGGCGAGCGCTGGACAGCCATATCCGACAAAGGCCGAGTTGAGCCGGAAGAGGAGGTGATTATTACCAAGGTCGACGGTTTGAAGCTGGTAGTAACTAAAAAATAAAAAAGGAGGTATATAAATGAGCTTCATTTGGATTATCGTTATCGTTGTTATCGTACTGATCCTCGTCCCCATGACCGTGAAAATCGTCACGGAATACGAGCGCGGCGTTATCTTCCGCCTGGGGCGACTGGTCGGCGCAAGAGGCCCCGGTCTGTTCCTCATCATCCCGTTCATCGACCGAATGGTGAAGGTCGACCTGCGTGTCGTGACGATGGATGTTCCCTCGCAGGAAGTAATCACCAGGGATAATGTCACCGTACGCGTCAACGCCGTGGTCTATTTCCGCGTAGTAGACCCCGAATCTTCGGTGGTGAAAGTGCTGGACCATATCCGGGCGACGTCGCAGATATCCCAGACAACATTAAGAAACGTGCTGGGGCAATCCGAGCTTGACGAGTTGCTGACCAAGCGGGAAAAGCTCAACCAGATGCTTCAGAAAATAATCGACGAGCATACCGACCCCTGGGGTGTCAAGGTCAGCACCGTGGAAATCAAGGAAGTCGAGCTTGCCGAGGAGATGAAGCGCTCCATGGCGGCCCAGGCCGAAGCCGAGCGAGAACGAAGGGCGAAAATCATCCACGCCGAGGGTGAGTTACAGGCCTCGGAGAAGCTGGCCCAGGCGGCCCACATCATCGGCCGGGAGCCGGCAACTATACAATTACGCTACCTCTCAACACTCACAGAGATTGCCAGCGAGAAGAACAGCACTATCCTTTTCCCCATACCGATAGAACTTTTCAAGGCTTTCGGTGGTAAATCCGATGACAAGAAGTAAATAGAGCCAGTCAGGTAAAAGGGAGGGGGCGATGCCCCCTCCTACCTTTATCACAGACCAACATTAATACAGGTTATCTCCTGAGCGGTAATGCCTCTACGGTACCCATCCTGCGGAAGTGAGCAGGAAAAGTCGGGACACGGGCGGGCATTACTGCTATATTGGCTTTGAAGGAGAAGCGGGATAGATGGAAATTTCCGAGAGAATGAACGCGGCGATAGCGTACATTGAGGAGAACCTGGCAGGCGAGATAGACTTCGATGAAGCGTCGAAAAGGGCATGCTGTTCAACTTTTCATTTCCAGCGGATTTTCTTTGCCATAAACGGGCTGACACCGGCGGAATATACCCGGCGGCGAAGGCTGACTCTGGCGGCAACCGAATTGATTTCCGGAAATAACAAAGGTCATCGACATCGCTATGAAGTACGGCTACGATTCGCCGGACGCGCTCACACGGGCATTCCGGAACGTGCACGGGGTGACACCGCAGGCAGCGCGCCAGCCGGGAGTGACACTGACGGTATATCCACGTATCTCCTTTTATATCGAACTGAAAGGAGGTAATGACATGGACTACAAAATAATAGAGAAGCCGGCCTTCGACGTGGTCGGTAAAGCCAGAAAATTTACCACGGTGAACGGAGAAAACTTTGTAAAAATCCCCCAGTTCTGGGATGAATTCGTAAACAATGAAAACGGGGGCAAGGTACTTATGGAACTGACCCGGGAGAAACCGGGTCCGGTTACCGGCGCAGTTGAACTGGGAATATGCTACATGCCCGAGGATAGCAAGAATATGGAAGAATTTATTTACGCTATCGGCGTGGAGAAACCCAATAAACTCGTGCCGACAGGACTCGATATAGTACACATACCGGAGGCGACCTGGGCGGTCTTCGAATCCGTCGGCCCCATGCCCAAAGCCATACAGGAGGTAACGGTAAAAATCTTCCAGGAATGGTTCCCGTCCACCGGCTACGAACACGCCCCGAAACCGGAGCTTGAGGTCTATCTGCCGGGAGACCCGGATAGCCCGGAGTACCGCTGCCAGGTATGGATGCCAATTATAAAAAAGTAGACCGGCGGCCATTTAAAGGTGGTAAAGGGGCGGGGGACTAATATCTCACCCTTAGTCATTGTGGTGCAGGGTGACATCACCGGCAACAATCCTGTTGAGAGTGCCATCGGCCTGCCGGAGTACGAGAGCGCCAGTTTCATCGACAGATTCGGCAATACCTTCAAGGACACTACCGCCCGATGTAACCGCAACCTTCTCCCCCAGTGTTTCCAGTCGGGCCCGCCAGGCTCTGTAAATGGATTCCCCCGTCGGCAGTAGCTGATAAAGTCGTTCGAACTCGGTCAGGAGGTTCCTGATAACGTTCTTTTTCAACACATTCCTGTCCAGTTCGTCTTTAAGACTGGTAGCCGTGGCCGCAATCCCGGCAACATCGGCAATCTTTAAATCAACATTGATACCTATACCCACGACGGCATAGTCTACCCGGTTCGCCCTGACCTTATTCTCTATCAGAATCCCACATACCTTTTTCCCGCCGATAAGAACGTCGTTTGGCCATTTAATCCGCGTCTTCAGGTCGGTTACCGTTTCAATACTGTACGCTACCGCCAGGGAAGCAATCATAACCAGGTAAGGCAGGCAGGCAATATCCGGGTAGAGAACGATAGATAAAGCTATATTCCCCGATGGCGAAAGCCAGGTACGCCGCAGCCTGCCCCTGCCTTCAGTCTGCTCTCCGGCGATGATAACGGTACCTTCGGCAGTCCCACGTCGAACCTCAAGCCGGGCTGCATCCATGGTTGATGGCAGACGCGGAAAATAGACGACTTTTCGCCCTATTAAGCTGGTAGCCAGTCCTGCAGTAATTGAAGATGATGATAATTCCTCAAGTGCCATTACCTAACCGCACGCTAACCAAACCAATTACAGCTAGATAATACCACAACGGACGAGGAAAAAGAACGGCTTTTCAGATTTCACGGCGGGATGATAGCGGCTAGACCTTAATCTGAACGAAGGGAAGTATCTGAATACCCACTCTGGGTTTAATTTCGAACTTGATTCTTTCTTGTCCCCAGCGCTCCGCACCAGCCATCTTGGTTACTTCCAATGACTTAATTACCCGGGTGTCTACCTGGCCGGTATCCAGCATCATATCGTGCGACCTGAGCCTGAGGTAATAATCGCTCATCGCGTAGGCGCGAAGGAGCGTCTTGCTTTCGAATACATGAGTATCCAGCGCCAGGACTATCGACAGGTCACGGTCACCTAGCTCTTTGCATGCCTGTAAAAAGTCCACCTTAATTACCTGGTCGACAAGGGTTAAAAACGGTGATGGTGAGTCGACGATAATCAACTTGAACCGCTCGGGTAGCTCAACGATATGGTCGAGAATAAGCTGAAGGGACTTTTGAGCGTCCCTCAAGACGTTTTTCGCGCCCATTTTATAGATACGAAAGCGGTCGGTCACCAGGTCGTGTCTGGTATCGAGGAACATGGAGTTCATCTGGTCGGCGAGGGTCTCGGAATTATAGTCCGTGGAATAATAGGCGACCGCACTTCCCTTGGAGTGCAACACACCGTAAGCTATATGCTGGCTTAATACGCTCTTACCGGTCCTGGCCTCACCTTCTACGAGCACCAGAGAGCCTTCACGGATACCCCCACCCAGGGCTTCGGCGATATCCCTGACACCGGTGGTACCGGGGTCGTTTGTCGTTGTCATACCCAGCATAACTCTATAGAACTCCCGTTATATATAGGGATTTTCGGTATAATTGCCTTCAGGTTCATCTCCCAGGCATTCCAGTATAGACCGGATAATGTGAAAGGAGAATAAACAGCGAAATTAGAAGAATAAACATTTCGTAAACATTTTTATAAACGACTTCAGAAGTTATTGAAATGAAAAAAATTGACAACGAGGGTTGTTTCTAATACAATTACGTGCATCACAAAAAAATATCGCGGTAAAGGAAGGATGAAGCGATGGAAAACGGGATGGTTGAAGTCCTGTTCTTTGACTCCTGGGCCTGGCTAATCTTTATCGCCGTCGGCCTGGCACTGATTATTCTGGAACTTCTGTTAGGGATTGATACCGGACTTGACCTTGTATTTATCGGGACAGCTTTTGTCCTCGGCGGCCTGATAACACTGGTCATACATTCCTGGGTCTGGACCGCCATCGTTACCGGCATCATCTGCGTACTTTATGTAGTTATCGGTCGCAGATACATACACCGGAGGATGGCAGTAAAAGCGGCGAGAACCAACATCGACACTATCTTTGGGAAAACCGGTATCGTCCAGAAGGAAATAAATAAAGGCGGCGATGGGCTTGTGAAAATAGGCATGGAGGAATGGCGGGCACGCTCCGAGGAGATAATCAAAGAAGGCGAGGGGATAACCGTCACTGGCATCAGTGGCGTTACTTTAACGGTAAAAAAAACGGAAGGGAGTAAAATAGAATGAACGCAGGGCTTATCGTTGTAATCGTTATACTTGTCATACTCTTTATCATCACACTGGCGAAGTCGATTACCGTCATCCACCAGGCGCAGAAAGGCATAATCGAAAGGTTTGGCCGCTACAAGGAGACACTGGAGCCGGGCCTCCGGTTTATCATCCCGTTTATAGACTCGCTGGTGGCCAGGGTGGATATGAGAGAGACGGTGCTGGATGTCGAGCCGCAAGCGGTCATCACCAAGGACAATGTCGGCGTAACCGTAGATGCCGTGGTGTATTATTACGTAACGGATGCCAAGGCCGTCAGGTACGAGGTCGCCAATTTTTACGTAGCCGTCAGCAAGCTGGCACAGACGAACCTTAGAAACCTGGTCGGTGACATGACCCTTGATGAAACCCTGGCCTCGAGAGAACGTATCAATTCCGCCCTGAGGACAACGCTGGACGAAGCCACCGATAAATGGGGGGTCAAGGTTACCAGGGTGGAGGTGAAAGAAATCGAGCCGCCGCATGACATCACCGACGCCATGAGCAAGCAGATGAAGGCGGAGCGGGAAAAGCGGGCTATCATTTTGGAGGCGGAGGCCTACCGTCAGAAACAGATTCTGGAGGCGGAAGGCGATAAGCAGAATACCATCCTCGTAGCCGAGGGCGACCGGCAGGCGGCTATCCTGCGGGCGGAGGGCGAGGCCAAAGCCATCGAGACGGTATCCACGGCGGCGGATAAATATTTCATCGGTAACGCCCAAATGCTAAAACAGTTCCAGGTAACGCAGGCTTCTCTGGAAGATAACACCAAGCTCATCATGTCCGACCAGTCGAAGCTGGTTAACGTGCTGGGATTGGGGGAGGCGCTTTCTCAAGCACAGTCGGCGGGTAAGAAGAGGGCGGAATAGTTCGAAGGGGGTCGTTTGGCAATAAATAAAAACTTTTAACCTCCCGCTTGCCCTGAGCCTGTCGAAGGGCATGGTTCGACGGGCTCACCATGAGCGGTTGCTAAACGACCTCTTTGAAAGATTATTGACATTTATAATGGCTTGTGCTATATTTATATCGTCCCTTAAAGGGGCATATTGTACCTTAACAACTGGATAGCGGAAGGAAGGTTCAAAACAGAGTCAATCAAATTTTTTTGGAGAGTTTGATCCCGGCTCAGGATAAACGCTGGCGGTGTGCTTTATGCATGCAAGTCGAACGGTCCTTTTTCGGAAGGATAGTGGCGGACGGGTGAGTAACACGTAAGTAACCTATCCTTAAGTGGGGAATAACTCTGAGAAATCGGAGCTAATACCGCGTGTGGTACTTCACTGCGAGGTGAAGAACTAAAGCCTTCGGGCGCTTGAGGAGGGGCTTGCGCACGATTAGCTAGTTGGTGAGGTAACGGCCCACCAAGGCAACGATCGTTAGCTGGTTTGAGAGGACGACCAGCCACACTGGGACTG
>CAZCOB010000025.1:0-25943 GCA_964500415.1 uncultured Dehalococcoidaceae bacterium
CGAAACAAAACGGTCGCAGCACTTATATCAATTGTATCCAGTCCCCCTCCCTTGATAAGGGAGGGGGAATTTTATAAAAAGAGAGGTTTCACCTCTCTTAAACTCACCTTTATTACTTAAGGTATCAGGCTCCCCCCGCTTACCCAGCGGATAATGTCCTGGTAGGTAATCAGCACCATCAACGCCAGCAATATCATAAATCCCACGGAGTGCACGATACCCTCGATGCGATGGGAAACGCGCTTGCCGCGCCGCAGCCACTCCAGTACGATAAACACAATTCTTCCCCCGTCCAGAGCCGGGAACGGTATTATCTGGGTGATGCCGATGGCGATGCTGATAAACGCCGCCAGTTCCAGCACCGGGCTTATGCCGGAATGAGCCACCTCTCCGGTAACCTGAACGATACCCACCGGCCCGGCCGGAACAAACGGGATGGTGCCGAGAATCATGCCGACTATTCCGTTCTTATACAGAACTAGCGTCTCGATACAGGACCGTGCACCGACGGGTATTGCCTCCCAGAAAGGATAACTCTCCTTGACGGTTCTGCCATTCTCGGTCGAGGACAGCGTGCCGATAGCTCCCTGACCCTCCGGCGGCCGCCAGCGCGGGATGAGACTGACCGTTTCGGCGGCGGCATCGGCATGCACTACGGTTATCGTAATTTCGGTACCCAGATGGAGTTGAACAAAACGGGCAAGGTCGCCGACACTCTGCACCGACCTGTCATCCACGCTTATGACGGTATCCCCCGCTACTATACCGGCCATCTCGGCGGGTGAATTCGGGGCGACCTCTTCCACGACGACTTCGCCGACGAATATATTGTGAGGGACCATGTACGCCACGCCCAGAAGCACGAAGGGCAATATCAGGTTCATTAATATGCCGCCGCTCATAACCAGCAGCCTGACGCCGCAGCTCCTGGCGGCCAGGGCCCTCGGGGCGGTGGGATCTACTTCGCCGGATATCCTGTTAAATCCGCCGAAGGGTATCCAGTTTATGGAATATATCGTCTCTCCCCATTTTTTACCGTACAACCGCGGCGGGAAGCCGATGCCGAATTCCTCCACCCAGGCGCCGGTAGCCTTGGCCGTGATATAATGCCCCAGTTCATGGACGATGACGAGCACGGAAAGGACGACGATACCCACGACAATCGTCAGTATCATTTACCGTTCTCCCCGGCAATTTTAAGAACCATCTCACGCGCCCAATCATCTGCCGCTATAATCTCTTCGAGCGAAGGATGAGCTATCCTGCGATGCCGCTCAAGCACCCGCCCGATAATCCGGGCAATATCATCGAACTTGATACGCTTCGACAGAAACAGGTCGACGGCCGCTTCATCGGCGGCGCAGAGAGCCGCCGGCGTTGTTCCCCCCTCCCTGCCCGCCTCGATGGCCAGGCGCAGACAGGGGAATTTATCCATGTCCGGCGCCTCGAAGGTCAGGTCGGAAAAATTACCCCAGTCGAGAGAGGGCAGCGAAGCATTAGCCAGACGGTCGGGGTAAGTGAGCGCGTACTGTATGGGCAGGCGCATATCGGGGCAGCTCAACTGCGCCTTGACCGAGCCGTCCGCAAATTCCACCATGGAGTGAACGATACTCTGAGGATGTATCAAAATCTTTATATCATCGACAGGCACATTGAAAAGCCAGCGTGCTTCGATTACTTCAAGGCCTTTATTCATGAGGGTAGCGGAATCGATGGTTACCTTTCTGCCCATTTGCCAGGAAGGGTGTTTCAGCGCCTGCTCGGCGGTTACCCCGGCCATCCGCTCTTTTGAGTAGCCCCGGAAAGGCCCGCCTGACGCGGTGAGGATAATGCGGCGCGCCGGCTGTTTTTCACCATTAATGCACTGCCAGATGGCGCTGTGCTCGCTATCAACAGGTAGAATGCGGGCGCCGCTTTTTTTAACCCCGGCGGTGATTATCTCGCCCGCGGCTACCAGGGACTCCTTGTTGCTGAGAGCGATAGTCTTACCGGCCTTTACTGCCGCCAGGGTCGCCCCCAGGCCGGCTGTCCCCGATGTAGCCATAACCACGATATCTGCTTCAGGTAGACAGGCCATTTCCTCAAGGGACAAAATTTTGCATCCTGCCGCAATCAGACGATTTCCTATCTCGTTATCTTCAGGTGATGCTGCGTAGCCGATGAATTCAGGTCGGAACTCTTTAACCTGTTCCGCCAGCACAGCCATGTTTTTCCCGGCGGCCAGCGCGACCACTTTAAAGCGTTCCGGCAGAGTGCGGACAACATCAAGCGTCTGCCGCCCGATAGAGCCGGTCGACCCCAGCACCGCCAGCCGCCTGACCGATTTTCCCATAATATCTATATCTTACAACAAATAGGCATTTGAAGCTATTAGGAAGAGACAATGTTGTATAATATAGACCGAGCGGAATGCAGGAGGAAATATGGACCAATCAACAGGTATAAGTAAGGGAGTGGTTATACCAATCGGGGGAGAGTATCACCTCAAGCTCGGCAAGGACCGCATCATTTACGCGGGTATGCCGTCGGAAGAAGTCTATTCCATCGCGCAGAGAAAGAGCACCGGTTACCAGGGATACGCCTGGAACTTATTTTATTCCAAAAGACGGCGGGATATAACCATAGATGGGGTCAAGCTCTATATCGAGATGGTTACTCCCGACGAAATAGAGATAAGGGTAGTGTAACCTACTTAAGCCAACTGTTGAGCGGGATTTATGCCACAATCTCCGACTTTCGGGAATCGCTGCCCCGCAGGAATCTGATAGTTACTACATTACCGGGCTTCAGTTCCGCCAGCGCCCTTTCCATGTCGGCGGCGCTGTCGATACGCCTCGTGTTGATTTCGCTGATAATGTCCCCCGCCCTGAGACCGGCCTTATCCCCGAGAAAACCGGAGGAAACCGCGCCGACGAGAGCACCTGATACCGGGGGCACTCCCCTTTTCTTTGCTAAAACGCCAGCGTCAGCGACTTTCAGACCGAAACGTACCGGCCGGCGTCGATTACCGTTGCCGAGCAGCGTTTGCAGTCGCGCCCGGTCGAAACCGATTATCGCCTCACCGTCAACAACGATTACCGGCACGCCCATCTGGCCGGTCAATCTGACCATCTCTTCAGCCGCCTCCCTGTTGCGGGAGACATCATATTCCGTAAATTTCACGCCGAGACCGTCGAGAAAACTCTTGGCCTGATGACAGTAGCCACAGGTCGGCGTCGTGTATATTTTCACATCCATCGTCATCCCCTCCCGCGCTCAGGAATTGCTTTCCTCGTCAATCTCAACCCCTGGTAATTTGGGCAGTTTCAGAGGGTTGTCGCTCTTCCTTAGCGGGTTGAACTCCGGAAACGCGTTGAAAAATTCCCTGGTGTCACCACAATATCTACATTTCCCACGGCTTTTGGGGCCGTTGGCGACTTCTATCACCCAGTAATGATGACAATTTTCTTCAACTGGCTTTGTATCAACTTTTTCTTTCACTCTCTGTTTCATCACACGTCCCCTCTCCAGCACTCATGAATATTCTAGTCCAGGAGACGGGTGTTGTATGCGACTTTTGTCCCAAATAAAACAAGCGGATGGAGTGTTAAAAATGAAAGTTTGCAAGAGTCGGGGGTGGGGAGTAATTACATAGTAATCAAGGGAGAATCCTTTAGTAAGGATACCTGGTGATTGATTCTACTCGTTCTCAATTATAATATCAAAGGGACAGGTAATAGCCCCGTTGGGGCACACGAGCTCGCAGAGGGTACACCAGCGGCATTCATCCACCTCGATAACCTTAACGGTATTATCCACTATTATGAGGGCGCCGCAGACGCACACACTGACACAAAGGCCGCAAACCTGACATTTCTCCCGGTCTATTATCGGCATTACTTTCACGTCCCCATCTCCATTATACAGATATATTCTAAACCTGAAATCCACTTATTGTCTGCGACATTTCTCTCATCAGGCGATACCCGCCAATTTTCTGAGTGCTTGCTGGTCGGTAATAATCACGCGATTACGCTCCAACCTGATAGCACCTTCGGCCTCCAGGTTTTTGAGTGACCTTCCCACCATTTCGCGGGCGGTGCCTATCATCGCCGCCATTTCCTGCTGAGTCAGGCGCGGTCTCTCACCGACCCCATCCCCGGCGTACTCAAGGAGCATCTTGGCGACCCGGCTGGTGACGTGCCGGAAGGAAAAATTTTCCACCAGCGATACGAGTTCCTGAACCCTCCTTGACAGCACCTGAATTGCATTCAGAGCCACCTTCGGGTGCTCCCGGAGGATAACTTCAAGGTCATTCTTCTTAATGGCGTTGAGAACAACCGTGCCCATGGCTTCGGCACTGACCAGGTTCGCGTTCACGCTGAGAACAGACACATCGTTGAAGGAATCGCCGGGGCGTATGATATGGAAAATCTGCTCTTTACCGTCGGCGGATGTCTTGAATACCTTAACCGCGCCGGCAATCACGAAGTACAACGCATCTGCCGGCTCGCCCTCGAAACTGAGTATCTCGCCGCGCTCGGCCTTCTTCTCGAAAACGTACCTGCCCAGCGACTCTATTTCGGAATCGCTCAGCCCCGCGAAGTACGGAATCGACCTTAAAAATTCTACTTTAACAGCCATGTATATTCGCAGACGCTCCCCGTACGCAAGCCTGAAATTACTGGTAGGATTATACCAATTCCGGAGGCATGAGGCAAAATGGGAGGCCGGTGCAGTATCAGGTCGCCGGGCGGAAACGGTGGCATTACAGCTTCAGAACGTACTTTCGTATTAACTGGCGCTGTTAAAGTAATAGCCGACCCCCGGCTCAGTCAGAATGTATCTGGGCTGGGAGGGGTCCGGCTCTATTTTCTGGCGCAGGTGCGATATGTAAATCCTCACGTAGTCCACGTCGTCGATGTATTCCCAGCCCCAGACGTTTTCCAGCACCTGCTGGTGAGACATGACGCGGTCGGTATTTTCCACGAGCAGGGCCAGCAGACGGAACTCGCGCGGCGTCAGCTTTAACCGCTCGCCTTTGACGGAGACCTTCCGCTCCGCCACGTCCACGGTGAGGTAATCGTTGGTAAAATTAAGCTTCTTATTCTGGTTAGCATAGGAAGGTTTCTCGGCACGCCTCAGCGCCGCCCGGACCCTGGCCATCAGCTCGCGGTTCCCCAGGGGCTTGGTCAGGTATTCATCGGCGCCGCACTCGAGGCCGCGCACGATGTCGTCCTCGGAGTTACGCTTGCCGGTAAGCATGATTACGGGCACATCGCTCATCTCACGGATTAAGCGGCAGGTCTGCCAGCCGTCTATTTCCGGCATCATGACATCCAGCAGAATGAGGTCGGGCTTCTTCTCGAACACAATGCGAACGGCCTCATGCCCGCTGCCAGCCTTTATCACTTCATACCCATTGCTGGTCAACACCTGGTCAATCAATCTCAACTGGGCAGGCTCATCATCGACGACTAATATCTTTTTGGTCACGTTCGTTCCCCGCAAGACCCTTTTTTAACAGCATCTCACGAGCGCTCGGGTATACTATTTACCAGGTCCAGCAGGCGTTTAGCGCTGTTCATGATATCATTCAAGCTACGCCGCTGCTCCTCGTTGATTTTCCCCGGCACTTCATCAAGCATTAACTCGGTAAAACCGATGATAATATTCAACGGCGTGCGGAACTCGTGGCCGATTTTCGCCGTGAAGTCGAATCCTAATTTCATGCCCTTCCCCACATCAACCCCGACCCTTTTATTGTCAACATGTGCCATATGTACTATAATAGCATATTACAGGCCATTAGACAATATACTTTAGTACTATTTACTCATGTTTTTAAGAAGCGGTGACAGCAAAATGTACCGCCAAGTCCACTGAGTTTCCTTTGGACTAGGCGGTTTTGCGTCTTAAATACTGGCGAATGGACCTGTCCAGGTAAGCAACGGCCACATCCTCCCGCCGGAACCTTCGCTGGCTCCGCGGGCCGGTACGATAAGACTTTAGCTTCCCCTGCTGACACCATCGTCTAATGGTGCTGGGGTGCACATCTAAAATAAGGGCAACATCGCCTGTGGTCAGCATGGTTCTTACGGGCCTCTCTTTCTACGCCGTTCAGGCTACTGCCTGTTTTACCAGGCCTCGTACGTTACTACCTCAGGCTCGAGAGAGTACCCGAACCAGCAATTGAATACCGAATCTCCGGGGGCATCAGTCAGTATTTTTTCTTTAACGTCGCAATAATAACCCTGGTATTCGGGCATTTGCTCACCGGCTTCATCAAAAACCATCACCATATCATTCTCTATCCTGATAACCGTCTTAATCACGTCAAACCTCCTCTGCCATGATTTCCCCACTGATTCTATCGTAGTCCACGAATGTTAATTGGCCATAAAATTGGCATTAAAAATATATTAAAAATAGTACTGGAAAGTACTATATTGTATTTGCCGTATAATTCTGCCTATAATATTTATGTTTGCCAGCAAAGGAGACTATGAGCCGACTCATAAGTGAATTCCACAGAGCGAGCCAGAGCACCAACCAGCCGATGGGTTTCCGGGCAGCCCGACCGACGGCACCGGCGCCGCGAATCATACTCATTGCCGGACTGGAAATCGGAGCGACCGGGAATACGGCCGATTATACCGAAGGCGCCAGCGCTGTTTTGCTCCGACCGGGCAAATCAAGCCCGACGGCAAAAGCAGTCCAGGAAACGGTAAAATCCCTGCCGGACATACCCTGGGGAGTGTATCTGGAAGATAACGGCGAGGAAAAATCAGCCGCGACAGGCGGGGCGGAGTACGATTTTGTGGTATTTCCGGCATCGGTGCGAATTTCCACCACCCCGCAGGAAGAGAAGGTCGGCAGGATTTTACAGGTGGAATCGTCAATGGATGACGGCCTGTTGAGGGCCGTTAACGACCTGAAAGTGGACGCCGTACTTGTCGCCGATACCTCGGAAGGCGGCGGCTCACTGCTATGGCACCAGCTGATGATATTCCAGCACCTGGCGCGTCTGATTACCAAGCCCCTGATAGTACCCGTCCCGGCGGACATCAATGAAGAAGAGCTGAAAGCCCTCTGGGAGGCCGGCGCGGACGGCATGCTGGTGGAAGTCGATACCACGAAAACCGGGGGACTGAAAGGGCTGCGCCAGGCTATAGATAAACTGCCGCCCCGCTCCTTTATGAAACGGGATAAGATTGAAGCCCTGCTGCCGAGGACGGGTGGGGAGAGGGGCGCAACCGCTCCCCCCGACGAAGAGGAAGAAGAGGAATACGAGTAACTATTTCTTCACTTCATCCCCCGGCCGGGTGATAAAGCTGTCGCTCCAGCCCTCCTGCATGGTGCCTGCGCCGCACATAATAGCTATGACGATATGAGGCTTGCGGTACTCCTTGCAGAATATGGGGCCGTGGTGCAGTCCCCGGGGAACAAAAAGGGCGCTGCCAGTATCGAAAGCCAGGCATTGCCCGCCGACGTAAAACTCCATATCGGCGCCCAGGTCCTCCGGATTTTCCGGGTCGCCGCCGATGTGCAGCACTATCTCTTCGAAATTATTGTGCACCATCTCCGGCATGGCGGCGTCAGGATTTTTCGATAAAGGCATATCGAACGTCCAGCCCATTTCGATGTAATATTTAACGCCCGGTATCTGGACGCCGCTCATGTACGTCATCGTGGGGGCGGTACGTCCGCGCACGAACTCCGCCCCCGCCTCCCGCAGGGGACTCCGTATCACGTATTGCTCGTAGTCGATGTCGTCCTGCTTCACCGGCAAACCCTGCTTCGGCTCACTGATGCCGCTCTTACCCCACCCCTTGAACGGGTCACCCGTTCCCAGCATCATCGCCATCTCTATGTGCGGAAACTCAAACCTGTTCCATATCATCGGCCCGTGACGCACCCCCGCCGGTATGTAAACTCCCGTCGTCGTGTTGAACGTTATCGGCTGCCCGCCGACGTAAAACGTTATCTCCCCACCCAGCACCTGCGGCCTCTTCCAGTCGCCGCCCCAGTGCAGCACTATCTCGTCATAGTCGTGCACGTGCTCGTGGATATGGGGGTTGGGCTCCGGCATGTCCCATATCCACCCTAGCTCTATATAGTAGTTGGCTTCCGGTACCTGCTGGCCACTCATGTAGGTCATCGTGGGACTCTGCCGTCCCTTGTAGCCGGGACCTGCCTCGTATATAGGCTTGCTTACCAGGTATTTTCCGTAATCGGTCGACATACCGTTATCATAGCTTTGCGCTAATGAAAGTGTCAAAAAGCCCTCCGCTCTGTTTACAGTCCCCCGTTCTCAATAATATAATGCAAGCGTTGGGGGAAGGAGTTATTACAGAGTGATAAACGCCGAAAACGAACAGACCGTTATCAACAAACTGCTGAACTGGGCAGAGAAAAAGGCTTCGATTCGAGCCATGCTCCTGACCAGTTCCCGCGCCAATCCGCATACACCCACGGACAATTTTTCAGATTACGATATTATCCTGGTAGTGACGGATATCCAGCCGTTTTTAAGAGACGAAAGCTGGCTGGAAGACTTCGGCAGGGTTCTTACGGTATATAGAGACCCTGTCTGTCTCGAACAGGGTTTCGAGAAATTTATCCGGGTAACCCAATATGAAGACGGCACCAAAATCGACTACTCGGTGTGGCCGGTAGAATTACTGAAACGGGTTGCCGAAGAGCCGGAGCTATCGGACTACCTTAACGACGGTTATCAGATTATCATGGACAGGGACACCCTGACAGCCGGGTTGAAATCACCGACCTATAAAGCCTACATCCCCGATATCCCGACCGAGGATGAATATCTGACGGTCATTGAAAATTTCTTCTCCAACAGCTCCTACGTAGCCAAACATATCTGCCGCGACGACCTGATGCCGCTGAAATACTGCCTGGACGAGACGATGAAGCTGAACAATTTGCGCAAAATGCTGGAGTGGCGGCTGGAAATCGATAACGACTGGTCGGTAAAAGCCGGCGCCTACGGTAAGGGCTTGAAGAAGAAAACAATACCGGAACTGTGGGCGGAACTGGAAAAAACATATGTCGGAGCCGGCAGAGAAGAAAACTGGGAAGCCTTATTCAAGACCATCGAACTGTTCTGCAAAGTCGCCAGGGAAGTCGGCAGTAACCTGGGTTATACTTATCCGCAGGATTTAGAGCGTCGCGTCGTGAAATACCTGCGGAACGTTAGAGAGATAGACAACAATCTAAAGACCTCCTGAGAAATAAAAAAGGGTGATTTCCGGCATTAATACGATGCGGAATAAACCAGCAAGTAGAATCCATGTCCGCCTGTGAAAGGAGAAAGTATGTTAAAACAGATATTGATATGCCTGCTCATCGTCATGGTTACGGTATTATTGCCGGGGTGCGATGTTATCACCGGTGAAATTATCGATGAACCTGCTGAAAAGCCCGCTGAAAGCGAGATACCCGTTAGCACGGAGTTCGGGCGGATGCTGGGGTACATACCTTACTCTTTTATTGAGGAGCATGATATCTGGTTCGGAAACCCGGGTAAAACCAAAGAAATGTACGGGATAGACGACTCGGCCAGTTATGAAGGAATCAGGGAAGTGCTCAAGCAGATACCGGAGGAACGGGAAAGGCAGTTCATCTCTGACCTGGGCGCGGCGTTGATAACACTCCCCACCTGGAATCGGCCGGAGGTAGTTACCCTTATCGGGTTTGACGTAATGGCGGCAAACCGCCTCCTCTGCGGCGGAGCGGTGCCTCCGCGCGGCTATTTTATCCTGGAAGGGGACTTCGATGAGGAGCTCATCGGCCAGAAACTAACCGGGCAGGGCTATACGAAGACGGACTACGGCCAGTACTCCTATTACGGGATACGCGGCGATTTTGAAATAGATATAAGACACCCGCTGGGCAGAATTGCCCTGGCCAGCATGAACCGGGTGGCCGTCCTCAATAACACCATCATAACTTCACCGGTCGCGGCTGATATCACCGGCATCTTCGACGCGATGGACGGGGATACGCCTGCCGCCATCGATAACGCCGTCTGCCGGGTGCTGGCGGATAGCCTTGGCGATATCCTGGGTGCCACCCTGACCATCCCGGAACGCATCCTCTTCTCCGACCTCTCTGCCCAGGAGGGGCTGCCAAGGTTCGATTTCACCCTGCCCGATAACTGGGGTGTTTTACACGGGTACAAGATGGCCGCTCTGGGCTGCCATGCCGAAGGCGATGAACGCTTCTTCGACATCGCGCTGTTTTATGACGATGAGGCAGCCGCCGCGGCGGACGGCAAGGAAATCGTCAAACGAATGAGCAAATATAGGCTTAATACGTGGAGTAACGCCCCCGAAAAGGTAGCTTTTACCGCTCGGTATCACCCCGGCGAGTCAATAGTAACACAGTATGCCGGAGGCACGGTACTAAAAATTGCCTGCCGGATTCTATCTCCCGAAGAGCGGTACGGGGTTTCAATGATGACGGGTGGGGTAAGCTGGCCCTTCCGCGACATCCTTTTCCTCGCCCCGGACCCGTCTGAATACATCGGGAAAAACGATCAACCTGCGGTTATTTCTATACGTAATCCCTGAAAAATTTCTAGACGCCCTGAATCATCTGGTAGGACTTGCCCTCGGTAACGATGGACGGGGCAATGACCATCTCGGCGCTATGAAATTCCCGGATAGTGGCCGCGCCGCAGAAGCCCATTGCCGTACGCAGCGCCCCGACGAGGTTCTCGGTGCCGTGGGTCACCGACGCAGGCCCGAAGAGCAGTTTCTCCAGCGTGGTCGTCGTCCCCACCTTTATCCGCGTACCGCGGGGCAGGGCCGGGTGGGGATGAGACATACCCCAGTGATAGCCGCGTCCCGGGGCTTCTTTCGCTCTGGCAAAATTGGAACCCAGCATTACCGCATCCGCACCAGCGGCACAAGCCTTGCAGACATCGCCACCCTTGTGGAAACCGCCGTCGGTGATTATCGGTACGTACTTGCCGGACTCCCGGTAATATTCCTCTCTGGCCGCCGCGCAATCGATAGTGGCTGTTATCTGGGGAACGCCTAGTCCGAGGACTTCCCGGCTGGTACAGGCGGCACCGGGACCGACACCGACCAGCACGCCGGCTATACCCGTCCCCATCAGTTCCAGGCAGGCGCTATAGCTGACGCAGTTGCCGACGACAATCGGCATTTTCATTTGCTGGCTAAGCTCGGAAAATATCAGGCCGCGATAGCTCTTGGAGACATGCCGGGCGCTGGTGACCGTGGATTGCACCACCAGAATATCACCGCCGGCCTCGATCACGATGGGGGACAGGCGCTTGGTATTGGCCGGTATCAGGGAAATAGCGCAGGTTACTCCGGCTTTCTTTATCGCCTCCACCCTCTCGCCGACGAGTTTCTCTTTTATCGGCTCCCGGTAAACTTTCTGGAGCAGGGCGGTGACTTCATCGTCCGCAGCTTTGGCGATTTCTTCCAGAACTTCGTCGGGATTTTCATAGCGGGCCTGTATTCCGTCCAGATTGAGAACGCCTAGTCCGCCGAGTTTACCCAGCTGAATAGCGAAGTTAACATCGACCACGGAGTCCATGGCAGAGGTCATAAATGGAATGGAGAAAGCAAAATCGCCGATGGTGAAATCGGTGTTGGTCTGGTCGGGATTGAGGGTAACATCCCCGGGCACAATGGCCACTTCGTCAAA
The DNA here is from genome assembly GCA_964500415.1 of uncultured Dehalococcoidaceae bacterium. GTDB lineage: Bacteria > Chloroflexota > Dehalococcoidia > Dehalococcoidales > RBG-16-60-22 > JAFGPF01. The sequence goes on from CAZCOB010000025.1 coordinate 11,683, forward strand.
ACCGTAGGAACGCCTTAACTGTTTAAACTTAGAAGTAGCCTTCTCGCTGCACATCTGTGCTCTATATTATAACAAAAAATAAAAATATTTTGCAAACAAATATTTTACATCTGATTGAGGCTATCTGCTCGCCCGATGCTCTGAAAATTTTTATAAGAAATATTTGACAATTTACCCCGTACTCTATATAATTCGTTCACCAAAACTAAAAACTATAGAGTATCACTGTGTTTATCTTTTTTTTGATAATGGCGCTCATCTTCCTCATTGCCGGGGGTATCGGCTTATTTCATGTCAACGTCAACCTGGGCGCGGGTACGAATCTGTGGATTTACGGTAATATCACCTTCGGCGTTTTCACCATTGTCGGCGTAGCGTTAATTATCTTCCTTGCCCTGTTCAACTCTGAATTCGACTAGACACACCTCCACAGCCACATCATCACCACACCCCTGAACATACCGGGTTAAGTGTCCCCGCAAGCTCAAAGCTAGACAGGCAGAGGCGCGCCGTTCTATAATATTCAGGTTAAGGACTTTATAAAAATGCCGACTCTTTACGTTGTAGCCACCCCTATCGGAAATCTGGAGGATATCTCGCTGCGGGCTATCCGTATACTCCGCGAGGTGAAGCTTATCGCCGCGGAAGACACCCGCAAGACGAGGCGACTCCTCAACGCCTACGAAATCAAGACACCTATGACCAGCTACTTCGAGCATAACAAGCTCACCAAGCTGGAATATATCCTGGACTGCCTCAAAAATGGAGATGTAGCCCTGGTTTCCGAAGCAGGCATGCCGGGCATTTCCGACCCCGGTTACGAGCTTATCGCGGCGGCGGGGAGGGATAATATCCCGGTTGTCCCCATCCCCGGAGCTTCGGCCATTACCACGGCGCTGGCCGTCTCCGGGCTACCCACGGACAGGTTTACCTGCATCGGCTTCCTACCGAACAAAGCGAGCGCCCGGCGCCGCGCCCTTAAATCGATAGTCGATGAACCGGGAACAATCATTACCCTGGAGGCGCCGCACCGAATTATGGCGGCACTGGAGGACATCCTGACCGCCCTCGGCAACCGGCGGATAGCCGTTTGCCGCGAGCTTACCAAGCTCCATGAGGAGATTTTCCGGGGAACGGTGAGCGAGGCGATGCAACACTTCGCAGAGCCAAGGGGCGAGTTCACCCTGGTCATCGAAGGCAGGGGAACCAAAAACAAACCACAGCTAACGGAGTCCGTGGCAAAGCAGCTTCACCAGATGTACCTCGCTGGCGCCACGGTTAAAGAGGCTGTTGCCACAGTAGCCGGGGAAACAGGACTGTCGAGGAAGGAACTGTATCAAACCTGGCTCAAGCTGGATAAGGTCTGGGAAAGAGAAAAGGATTCCTGTTAAAACGTATAAAGGAGCAAGCAAATGCGTCGCGGTTGTATATCTTTAGGCGAAATAAAATGTGATGAGTGTAAAAAACCCATCCCCTACCCCGACCGCTACCTGGCCATCAATGAAAAGGACGGTATCGAGGATGAGGAGGGCGAGACCCGGCGGTACTGCGTCGAGTGCTGCCTGAAGAAGGGCTACGCCCATCATAAAGAAGAGAAAGGCGAACGGGTATTGACCTTCTTCTAGGTCGGTCATCCCGTTTTTATCCTAACCAGTATGAGCGAGAGAATTTTCATCGGCGTGGCCTGGCCGTATGCCAACGGTTCGCTGCACCTGGGGCAGATTGCCGGGTGCTACCTGCCGGCGGATATATTCGCCCGTTATCACCGCACCATAGGGAACGAAGTATTGATGGTATCCGGCTCGGACCAGCACGGCACGCCGACTACTATTAAAGCCGAACAGGAAGGGAAAACGCCGCAGGAGATTGCCGACTTTTACCAGCAGGAATTTCTGGATTGCTGGCAGCAGCTGGGCATCTCCTTCAACCTGTACACGACCACCGGCACGAAAAACCATGCCGAAGTGGCGCAGGACATCTTTCTGACACTCCTTGAGAAAGACTATCTATACAGGGACACGGTGTCGCAGGCATATTGCTCGAAGTGCCAGCGCTACCTGCCGGACCGCTATATCGAGGGCACCTGTCCACATTGCAACTCGCCGAACGCCCGGGGCGACCAGTGCGAAGCATGCGGTAAATTACTGGATGCCCCCGAACTAATGGATGCACATTGCCGTATCTGCGGGACACCCCCCGTCTACAAGGACTCCGAGCAGTTTTTTCTAAGGTTACCGGCCTTCCGGGACAGGCTCCTCGACTGGGTGAAAGACAAGAAACACTGGCGGTCGAATGTCCTGAATTTCACCAGGAGATTCCTGGAAAAAGGCCTGATAGACAGGGCGATAACCCGTGATATCGACTGGGGCGTGCCGGTACCGGTCGAAGGCTTTGATAACAAGCGCATCTATGTGTGGTTCGAGGCTGTTATCGGCTACCTCTCGGCATCTAAAGAATGGGCTGCCCTAAGCGGCGATGACGATGGGTGGCGGCCTTTCTGGACCGATGGCGTCAAGAGCTACTACTTCATCGGCAAGGACAATATCATCTTCCACACCATTATCTGGCCGGCGATGCTACTCGGTTACGGAGGACTGGTCCTGCCCTACGACGTCCCATCCAACGAGTTCATGACGATTGAAGGAAAAAAAATTTCCACCAGCAAGAACTGGGCGGTCTGGCTGCCGGACTACCTATCGCGATACGACCCCGACCCTCTGCGCTATATCCTCTCTATCAGCATGCCGGAGACCAGCGATACCGATTTTTCCTGGCGCGAGTTCGTCCGCCGTAACAACGACGAACTGGTAGCAGCCTACGGCAACCTGGTAAACCGGGTGTTGACCTTCGTCTACCGCAACTTTGAAGGCTGCGTGCCGGAGCCCGATGAATTGAGCGACGCCGACAAAGCCCTCATCGAAAATACGGAATCCTGCCTGGAACAGACCGGTGAGTTTCTCTCCAGGTGTAACTTCAAGCAGGCCATCATGACAGCGATGTCCGCCGCCCGTGAGGTCAACCGATACCTCGATGAAAAGGAGCCATGGAAGGTAATCAAAGAGAATAAGCAAGCTGCCGCCACGTCTTTATATGTCGCACTTAATGCAATCAATACCATAAAAACAATGTTCTATCCATTCCTCCCCTTCAGTTCCCAGAAGGTGTATGAGTATCTTGGCTATGAAAGTAGGGTGGAAGAGTACGGTTGGCAACCGCAGCGGCTGCCGCCGGGGCAGAAACTACGCGAATCGCAGCCCCTCTTTTCCAAGCTTGATGAGAGTATTATCGACGAGGAGACAAAACGTATTGGAACTTGAGAAGATTTACGCGCCTGTCCAGGAAGATTTAAATAAGGTCAGGGACATACTGAAGTCCATCAGCCATGTTGATTTCAACTGGCTGTCGAACCAACTAAGCTATGTGGTGAAGGAAACCGGCAAGGGAATCCGACCGGCTCTCACCCTGCTTACAGGCATGTCTTATAAATATAACCTTACGTACCTGCTGCCTATGGCCGTTTCCGTCGAGTTGATGCATACCGCCACCCTTATCCACGATGACACCATTGATAAAGCTCTAACACGCCGCGGTAAGGCCACGATTAACAGCTTATGGGGTGACGAAATAGCCATACTCATGGGCGACTACCTGTTCGCCAAAGCCGGAGAGTTCGTATCAGATACACAGACACCGCGGGTTATCAAGCTATTCTCCCAGACACTCGGTATTATTTCCAGCGGCGAGATAATCCAGTTCCGCAGTGCATTCAAACTAAACCATAGCCACGATAACTACCTCCGCCGCATTTATAGTAAAACCGCCTCTTTGTTCTCTCTGGCTACGCAGTCGGGTGCTATTCTGAGCCAAGCCCCGGAGGAAACAGTGGAGATAATGAAAGAATACGGCGATAATCTGGGCATCGCTTTTCAAATCGTCGATGATATCCTGGACTTTACCAGTACCGAGGATGCCATGGGCAAGCCGGTGGGCTCGGATTTAATCCAGGGAACGCTCACCCTCCCGGCTATGATGCTCATGGAACGCCACCCCGCCAATAACCCGGTCCAGAGAATGTTCGAGACCGGAGATAAAAGCAACATAGCTAAAGCTATTGAAATGGTACTTGATTCCACGATTATTGACGACTGTTATAAAACCGCTTCTGAATATAGTAAAAGGGCATGCGAGAACCTGAATCAACTTCCGCAGACAGTCAGCCGAAACGCATTATACGAACTGGCCGATTACGTCGTCAAACAGGGAACGTAGATAATCTGAAGGTAATTCCGCCCCTATTCCCCCGTCCACACGCTGCCGTCCTGATAGGTCTCCCACTTGGCCGTTGGCAGTTTTTCCTTAAAACGGTCAACAGCGAACTCGACAGCCGCCAGTCCTTCTCCCCGGTGAGCGGCCGCTATCGCCACCACGAGATTGATATCCCCCACCTTTAACCTGCCCACCCGATGGTAAATAGCCACGTTATTCACCGGCCACTTCCGCTTAATCTCCCCGGCTATTTCACGCAGTCCGGCCTCCGCCCTACCATCGGCGTCCTGATACTCCACCGAAACAACGGACTTCCCGCGGGAATTATCGCGAATCAGGCCGACATAGGACACCACGCAACCGCTGCCGAACGTCCTAACTTTATTAATTACCAGTTCCGGGGATATCGGCTTATCGGTAATTTGAATCATACAGACCTCATTGCATCAGGAAACTCTTACCGGAAAATAATGACACAGCTTTACCCGGAGAAAATTTAATCGGACGGGGCGGGTGTCTGTTTCGGTACAAGCCTTGGCACGGCGGGAGCTTTCTTGGGTTTGGTTACTTTCTCGCCTTCGGCTACCGGCTTCACCGGTGCCGGTATGGTCGTTTTCCTGACTTTCCTCTTTATCCCCGGAACGGCGAGCTTTCTAAAGACTTCTTCCAGTTCCGCGCCCTCGAGGGTCTCGAACTTAATCAACTTCTCGGCGAGAGACACCAGTTTCGCTTTATTATCGGTCAGCACTTTCATGGCCGTACCGTAGGCATCGTCGATGAGTTTGTTAATCTCGCGGTCGATTTCCAAGGCGAACCTCTCGCTGTAGTCCCTCTGCTCGGAGATTTCACGACCGAGGAATACCATCTCCTGCTTGTTGCCGAAGGTCCTCGTGCCCAGTTTATCGCTCATGCCGAAATCCGTAACCATGCGGCGGGCATAAGCCGTCACCTGTTGGATATCGTTATGCGGCCCTGTTGACCTCTCGTGAAAAATCAGTTCTTCCGCAGCATGACCACCGAGAAAGGTAGCCAGCCTGTCTTTAAGCTGAGAACGCGTGGTCAGATACCTGTCCTCCGCCGGCAGCTGCTTGGTGTAGCCCAGGGCCATACCGCGCGCCACTATGGAGATTTTATGCACCGGGTCGGCATTGGGCAACATTCTGGCTACGAGGGCATGTCCGGATTCGTGATAGGCAATGACTTTCTTTTCCTCGGGGTTTATCTTGCGGCTCTTCCGCTCGGGACCGGCAATCACCCTGTCCACGGACTCCTCAAGCTCCTCCATGCCTATTTTCTTCTTATCTCGCCTGGCTGCCAGAATGGCTGCTTCATTAACCAGGTTGGCCAGGTCAGCGCCGCTGAAGCCCACGGTTCCCTTTGCCAGAACCTCCAAATCGACGCTCTTAGCGAGCGGTTTACCGTTGGAATGCACCTTGAGAATCGCCAGCCGCCCGATGATATCCGGCAGGTCCAACATTACCCGCCGGTCGAAGCGGCCGGGACGGAGTAAAGCGGGGTCCAGGATGTCCGGTCGGTTGGTGGCCGCGATAACGATAACGCTGGTATTGGTATCAAAGCCGTCCATCTCCACCAGAATCTGGTTAAGTGTCTGCTCACGCTCGTCGTGGCTGCCGCCCAGTCCGGTACCGCGCTGGCGTCCGACGGCATCAATCTCGTCGATAAAGATAAGGCACGGCGTATTGCGCTTGGCCTGGTCGAAAAGGTCGCGCACCCTGGAGGCGCCGACGCCGACGAACATCTCAACGAACTCACTGCCGCTGATGGAGAAGAAGGGAACATCGGCTTCACCGGCTGCCGCCCTTGCCATTAACGTCTTGCCGGTGCCGGGGGGCCCTATGAGCAACACGCCTTTGGGGATACGCGCTCCCAGAGTCTGGAACTTCTCCCGCGCCTTCAAGAATTCCACAACTTCCTGCATATCCTGCTTGGCTTCTTCCACGCCGGCGACATCGGCAAAAGTGACCGTGGCCCGGTTGGCCGGGAAAAGCCGCGCCCGGCTGCGCCCGAAGCTCATGGCCTGGTTATTGGCACCGCGTGCCTGCCGGAACAGGAAGAATAGTAGAAAACCAAAAATCATAAGGGGTAAGAAGTTTATCAGCAGCCCTCCCCAGTTAATCCCGCTCGATGACTTGATTTCAAAGCCGCCTTCGGGAAGCTGAAGTCCGAGCTCCTGGAGCTCAACTACGGTAAGGTTACCTATTGCCGTCTTGAGCTCTTTACCTTCGATAGTGGTAATGAGCAATTCAGTCTCGTCAACCTCGATACTGCTTATCTCCTTGTTCTGTGACATGGTAATAACCTGACTCAAGGGGACTTCATCCGGCTCACTGGACCCCGGCATCAGGAAAGAAAAGAGGAGGATAGCCGCCAATACGATAACAATGTATATTAAACTATTACGCTTCCAGCTTGATTTCATATTTCGCCTCGAACAATGTAACCCTTCCTTTATTATTATAATTATACCATAAAAATTATTAAAGAATAGCTGACTAAGGTACTATATAATAATAAATGACCTGTAAAGTGGGAGAGAAACTACCGCTATAACTGCTCGCGAATTAACATTGACAACCTGTCACAACCTATATATAGTGTCGGTAAACAGGTCGTGCTGCAATAACCGGCAACCTCAATGGAGGCGGTAATGAACGCGGTTACAGAACCAACGGCAATCAAATCCCTGCCCAAACTGAACAAGCACGGCGCCGATGACCTTTTTATCTGTTCGGCCAGTTTCGAAGAAAGGTGCCTTTCCAGTCCCACCCTGATGGGTGTTGACTTCCTGACGAAATACGCCGTCATCTTTTACGTCGAGGAGCCGGCCTATAAGAAACAGGTCGAAAAAAACATGTTCCGACTTCAAACTGAGTTGCGGAAAAAGACCACGGAGGGCATCTTCGTCATTTCCTGCCAGCGTGAAAACCCCGTAGACGGGATTCAACAGATGGCGAAGATATTGAAAGAATGCAAGCTGAATACCGATGATGGACCATTTATTACCATCGATATCAGCGGTTTCACCAAGATATACCTCCTGGAGCTACTGCATTTCCTGGTGATTGAGAGAGGACTCGGCATGCCCCGCCTGCTGCATACCACCCAGCGATACCTGCCCACCAAGCTGACCCGCGGTATCGAGCAGATTACCACCATACCCAACTATTTCGGCAGCCCTTCCATGGACAAGGCAACGACGCTGGTATTATTCCTCGGATTCGAGCCGGAGCGGGCTCTGGCGATATGGAAGCAATATAATCCAGCCAGGACGATTGCATTGATTACCAATCCCCCGCGTACCGGCAATCCCGATTATCTTAAATACGCCCGCCAGAATAACGCTGAGTTACTTTCAAAGTCCTCGGTAGAGGTCAGAGACGTGCCGGCGGATAACCCTTATGCAGTCAAGATAGTGCTGGATTCCATTTACGATGAGACCAGGGACTCGTTCAACATGGTCATCGGGCCGTTCGGGACGAAACCACAGGTCGTAGGCGCGTTCCTCTTCTGCAAGGAGCATCGCAAAGTGCAGGTAATTTATTCCTTCCCATCCACGTACACCCGTTCCTACCTGCAACGCCAGCCCGGCATTACGCTGCTACTGCCCGTTGCCCCGGAGGCATAACCATCCTCATTGAATGCGGAGCAACGGGCAATAACACCCTGTTTAACATTATATATGCTTCGCGTTTACGTTACTTCGGTCTGAATACCTTCCAGGGCTTGAGCGGCTTATGCGGCTTGTCCGATTTCCAGAACTTGTTGACTACCGGACGCTCAACGTGAAGCATGTACTTCCCCTCCCAGGTGACCGGTCCGATCAGAGTATAGATATCCGTCCCGGGAATGGGACCAATGCTGAGCTGAGCCGACCACTTTCCGAAGGCTTTGGCACCTTCGAAGACACCCGTGCCGCCGGTAGCTGCCCAGGTACCGCTATCGGAAATTTCCCCGGTATATAGATTACCCCTGATTCTTCCGGTAAAAGTGCCATCCAGAGAGCCGCTGCCATCGGGACGGATGAGTGAAAAACTGCCTTTCATAACACCGTGGGCATTACCCTCCTCATCAACTCTAACGATGGAATCATGCTCCGACCAGAAGGCAGTTCCCGCCAGCAGGTCCCAGTCGCACTCGGCTAAAAATCCTTCGACGATTTCGCCCTTATAGCGCCAGATTTTGTTCTTGATAACAGGGTCAGGCATATAGGTCACGTAAATCAACCCGGAACCGGAAAAATCCGTCACGGACTTTCCCGGCCAGTTCCTGTCGTTCTTGGCAAGAGTTGTACCGGGCACCAGGACTGTTAGAACCAGTATCAACGCCAGGGTGAGAAATAGTATTCTCTTTTTCATCACGTTCAATTCCTCCTTTTTTTATTCCTTTAATACGGCATCCCTGCCGTTATTAAAGCTTCTTCCTGTAAATTCTTCAGTTCGCTACCGTCTCCAGCACGAAATCGGTATTGGCGGCCGCAACCGCCATTATCCGCTCGAACTCGGGCTTGTTCTTCTTCAAGAGAGCCAGGCAGGCCTCTACCACTTCGGTATCATAGAGAACGCCGCTGGCCTGCGATATCTCTTCCAATGCTCTATCCAGACCGAGGGCCGGTCGGTAAGGCCGGTGGGACGACATGGCTTCGACAACATCAGCCACGCCCAGAATCCTGGCCTCAATAACGATGTCTTCCCCGGACAGGCCCCCGGGATACCCGGACCCATCCAGTCTTTCATGGTGCTGGAGAACCGCCTGGGTAACCGGCCATGGAAAATCTATCTTCTGCAGAATATCGTAGCCGACCTGGCAGTGATTTTTAATGATACTGAACTCGGTCTCGGTTATTTTCCCGGGCTTGCTGAGAATCTCGGACGGCACGGCTACCTTGCCGACATCGTGGAGAAGGCCGGCAACGTGAATCCCCATTGCCTGCCACTCGGAGAGGCCCATTTCCTTGGCGATAGCCCGCGCCAGTTCCGCGACCCGCCGCTGGTGGCCGGCGGTGTACGGGTCTCTGGTTTCAACCACCAGAGACACGGCGTGAATAACCCCGTCCATCGCCTTTTGCAGCTCGCTGTGCTTCTGCTTCATGTTTTCATAAAGGCTGGCGTTATCAATACTGATAGCCACGCCGGCCGAAACCGTCTCCAGCAGCCGTCTCTCTTCTTTGGAATAGGGCCCGTCCGACTCTTTGCAGCTGAGAAGCAATATCCCGGCCAGAAGCCCGTTGCTTTTCAAGGGCACCATAAGCTCGATGTTATTCTCCTCCAGAGTCTGCCGGTCGGAAGCATTGAGACTGATGAGCGATGGAATTATATCCAGATCGGTGCTATCGACGATACTGTTGAGCTGCTTCATGGTGGCTACGAGGGGACTGCTGGCAGAAAAATACAGTCGTCCCTGGCTCTTCTTGCCGGAATACATATAGTCAGCGTAGTCCCCGGACTGCGAAGGCAGGAGCAGGTAGACACCCCTGCTCTGCATACTGTTAGCCACCACTTCAACCAGCGATGAAGATAGCTGTTCGAGGTCGAGGTCTCCTCTGGTCTCCTGATTGAACCGTTTCAGGGTCTGGATGTGGTCAAACCGCTTCCGGAAAAACCACCTGTCCACCGTATGCTGTAACTGTGAAAGCACCGGCTGGAATAAAGAAGCGGCAATAAACACGGTAATAACGGTTATCGTCAGGGTGACCGGGCTCATAAAGTTGGGGAAAAACCGGCTAAGCAGAAAAATGAAGCTGGCAATCACACAGAAAATCAGCAAACTCGTCAGCGAATAGGTGACACCTTTCCGGACAACCACCTTCATCTCCAGCAGATTATGCCGTAGCATGGTTATAGTCGCTATCAGGCAGAACAGGATATTACCGATGATACCCAGGGGATACATGTTTATCCCCAGAACCGGAAGATAGTCGGTGGTGGCGCCGATGAACATGGCAGCGACACCGACGATGATATACTGGGCGCGTATTTTTTCATCGACAATCCGGGTACGCCGCTGGTGTTTCAACAGCAGTATGGCGCCACGCACGATGGGCGTATAGGCGCACAGCACGTAAAGGGGGAAAAGGAGCCCGATGACCGGGGCCTTGCCATACCACATCATCTGCATACCGCTGACTACCAGACCCGTTGGAATAAGACCCAATACCACGAAATATGCAGTATACAGCGGGTACATAAAAAATTTATTCGGACGGATGCCGATAAGTGACGTGGTAAATCTATAGAAAAACAGCGAGGCGCTCAGTATCGCCAGGAACACCAGCTTTTCCCAGAGTAAAGCATCCGCCAGGTCGGGGCTGGCACGCATCATGAAGATGGAAAAACCCCACAACGTCATGAAGAAGAGGAATATTGAGAAAGGCCTCCTGGCGATATGGCGTTTGCCGCTGACCGTCAGAACTATCAGCAGCCCCAGGCAAAATATCACCTCAATTAATGGAATCACCAAATACATGTTCAATACCGGGTCTCCGCATCCATATATATTCTCCAGTAAAACATGGTATTATCAGGCAACGGGTACCTCCCGCTTTCCTGCCAGATTGAGGAGTTCTTCAATAACATTATCCGGGGGATTCATCCTCGGCGGCTTTCTTTGTGCCAGTTCCGCGCCGTTCTCCTGCTTCACCAGGTAATAGTCTTTAAAGGTGCCCCGGCACAGCACCGTTACTTCCAGCGGCCGCAGTCCCATCATGGCAGCCAGGTCACGATAACCGGGGTCTGCTTTTATCAGTTCGCCGTGAAGGACCGAAGCCAGGTCTATCTTACGATTACCGCCATCAAGCTCAATATATAGGTGGAGAGTTGGTTTGCCATCCCTGATTTCCTTGCGGATTATCCAGTCTTCGTAATTAATGCCACAACCGGCGACCGCCTGCATAACCGTTTTTTCACTCACCCTGGTGAAGCCGGCGATATCAATCAGGTCGTCCGCCCTGGCCTCGAAGACCATCTGGGGCAGGTGAATCCGCGCCTCCTCATCTTCCAGAGCTGTAATGCGGACGAGGTGACCCAGCCGGTACCGGATAAAAGGCATCCCGTAGAAGCTGGTAATGACGAGTTCGTAGCGCTCGCCCGGTTTAACATCGGAGAGGAGCATGGTACGCGGTTCGTAAAAAACATTCTCACGACTCTTCAACCATTCGGCTTCCGGAATAAATTCGTAAAAGTTGGAGTGCGGGATAAACGTCAGGCCGCGGCGCGTCCAGCTCTGTAAAGCAATGATACCGGCCTCAGTGGAGGCGTGAAATTCATAAGGGTAGGCGCCCCAGTATTTATATACCAGGTCGCGGTAGATGCTGGTATCTATTCCCCAGCCAATGAGAGCCTTTACCGGCCACAGGTCTTTGGGTAATACGCTCCTGTTCTCAAGCCGACTCCGCACGAACCCCCGCAGGACCCTCGCTAATTCAGCGGGGTGCGCCAGATGTTTGGACAACTTGCTCTTCCGGGACATCTGGTTAAATTCATTGCCGGTCTTCACCAGGACGCTGGTCATGGCTACCATGATATCCACGCCGGTCCTCAAGGACATCTCAAAACCCCTGGTTATTTTCTCCCGGAAATCCATGCTGTCATGCATATCCGGCGATATGACCGGCCGGAGACTGAATAACTGGCTGGCGCCGGAAGCCAGGATGCCGGAGAGATAAGGTGCAGGAGCCACGTTGTACAGGACGCGGTCGCCCTCTACGAGAGAACTCTGCCCTCTCTGCTGCGAGCAGGCAAGAATAAACACCGACATCAGGTTCTCCAGCGAACGGTGGTAGGCCTCAATCGTGTAGGGAACGTGCCGACAGCCACCCGCCGCCCCTGATGTACTCGCCCAGACATGGGGCTTCTCGGGGAGAGACGGCGCGTCGCCGGGGTCCAGTTCAAGGACGTAGTCTTCATAAGTGGTCAAAGGCACAATGTTACGATATTCCTCAACACTCAGGGGAGTTTTATTACCTAGCAGCCTTTTCCCCAGAGGACATTGAGCAACTTTCTCCAGCTGTTGCAGTAAGAGCGAATCCTGAATGGACATGAATTGCGGCAGGTCAAGGTCGAGAAAGCCGCAGTACTTGCACCATACTCTATCGTATTCGGATTTTACCATCGGGAAATTAATATTCCGTATGGGATTTCCTTTTTTATGAAATACCTGCAAATCGAGTAATTGTCCGGTCATATTCAATCCCCCTTTTTTACCAATCCAAGTCTAAAGAGGCCATGTCAATACAAAATCACAAATTGACCCTGAATCTTATCAAAATCGTCACAAGAAAAGATATTCGTAATTAATAATTTTCTCCTTACCGGGGTGCGCCCTTCATAGTACAAGACCCATAACTAACGATAGTAAATACAGGCATACACACCGCACCTAAATAAAAAACACCCCGGCATAATGTGATTTTGCGTAATTTTCAGGGGGATAGATAAACCCACTCTGACTTGACAAGGCAAAGTCTGGTAGTGTAGATTTTAATAGTAATGCGTAAAATATCGCATTTTTTTAGTGTTTTTCCCATCCGTTAAATTAGCCTGCCGCTTCTATAATGAACTACAGTTACATATCATAATTTTACGTAAATTCTTGGAAGGAGAATGACTAAATGTCTGACGGAAAAGGCAAAGTGGTTGACGTCAAGCCAGACAAAACGGTAATAAAAGCCCTGGCTCTCGGTGGCTTGCTCGGGGGCGGGGGCGAATGCGCCGTTGACGTTAAAGACGGTAAATTGGTCAGGATACGTCCGTTCCACTACGACTGGAAATACGACCGCGAGTCGTTCCGCCCCTGGAAAATCACACGTAACGGCAAAGACTATAAACCGCTTTTTAAGTCCGTCCCCTCGCCGTTCTCTCTGGCTTACAAGAAAAGGACTTTTTCGCCCAACCGTATCAAATACCCCCTGAAGAGAGTCGACTGGGACCCCAACGGCGAGAGAAACCCGCAGAACCGCGGCAAGAGCAAGTACCAGAGAATCTCCTGGGAAGAAGCCTCCGACCTGCTGGCTGGCGAGGTCAAGAGAATACATAAAGAGTACGGCCCCCTGGCGATACTGGTACAGGGTGATGGACACGGCGAATGCAAGACCATCAACACCCCCCACGGGCATTCGGGAAGACTCTTCGACATGATGGGCGGCTTTACCCAGCAGGTGCGTAACCCGGATAGCTGGGAAGGCTGGTACTGGGGCTCCAAGCACGTCTGGGGGCAGGGCATCCAGGGTATGATGGACCCCGCCAACAACATCATCAAGGACATGACCGAGAACTGCGGCATGGTCCTCTTCTGGGGCGGCGACCCGGAGACGACCCCCTGGGGATTCACCGGCCAGTGCGCCACGCGCCTCTGCTACTTCTGGACGGAGGTCGGCATCAAGCAGGTTTATGTCTGCCCCGACCTTAACTACGGCGCCGCCGTCCATGCCGATAAATGGATTCCCGTCCTCCCCAATACCGACGCCGCCTTACAGTTAGCCATCATCTACGTGTGGGTAACCGAAGGTACTTATAAGAAAGACTATATAAAAACCCATGCCGTCGGCATGGATAAAGTTGAAGACTACGTCCTGGGCAAGGAAGACGGCGTGCCCAAGACACCCGCCTGGGCCTCCAGGAAGTGCGGCGTGCCGGAATGGACGATTAAAGCTTTCGCCAGGGAATGGGCAAAAAAGATTACATCCATCGCTCACTACTTCGGCGGCTCGTATATCCGCGGCCCCTTCTCCCATGAGCCCGGCCGGCTGGAATGCATCCTGCTCGGCATGCAGGGACTCGGCGGACCCGGCGTCCACCAGAGTCAGATAACCTATACCGGCATGCCCCGCGCCGAAGGCCTGCGGAGTACCCGTTTCTTCAACCCGGAACTCAGCGAGCGTATCACCAAACCTGTCGCCACCACCATCCGGGCCTGGGGCAAGCAACTTATCCCCAAGACATGGATACAGCAGGCTATCGACGAGCCGCCGCTAACCTTCT
>CAZCOB010000026.1:0-24724 GCA_964500415.1 uncultured Dehalococcoidaceae bacterium
TCCGTCTTTCTATTCTACCTGACTTTGGTGTCCATTAAACCCATCCTACCTCAGGTCCTTATACAACATATGTACAAATTCTGTATAATATTCGGAATAGAAGTTGATGGGGTACCACCGTTCTTAAGTCAATCAAGTTGGTGTCATGCCTTTATATTCATGTAAATGCCAAAAATACTACCTACACACATCAGATATCCCACTTATAGAATGCGCCGGTCTCAATTCGAACGGATTTTATGCTTAATGTTCCTTGCGTAACTGTATAAGCGGGGATATTTCATCAATTCTTGGCGCATTCTACTTAATCTGAGATACCTGAGATGATATCTAAGCCTACTGGTAAAAGGTACCCGATTACCCAAACCTTCCTCTATTTTATAAACGCACGGGCCGCATACTCCACAAGGAGCCCCATTCGCCCGGGGAGTTTGACAAAACCAAATAAGTTGCATTAAGTCGTAGAAGCATTCCTTCCTGGATATCATCTCCATATCATCTTTCGTCAAATTGAATATAGGAAATGTGAAATACTTAAAAAGTGTATGTTCATCTGATCCATTAGCCTTGGGGTCAATCTTGAACAACGAATCATTTTCGTCACCTAAATTAACGACGAATGCTTCTAAGACTTTGTACGCTTTACCATCTCGATAATGAACGGACAACTCTATATCTTTGACCCCCGTGTTGTGAGCAAATCTGGCAAACCAATCATATTGGGAGCCTAAGCGAGTAAAGTAAGTTCCAGCTATCCTTTCATAGCTCTGTGTTATGTCTTTGTTTGGCTGTATGTTAAGCCTTTCTATGTATTGAGTAGGCCGTAAAAGGTCTTTTGTCTTGGGATGCTTGGCAAATATACGTTGCTTTATATTTTGCATGGCGCGACATTCGAGTCGGGTCGATCTACGATCCGGGTCAATTACGTAATATGGCTGTACCGGCCTGTGCTCTACCAGGAGTAAGTAAAGCAGCCTGAATGTTGAATCCCATCCGCCCGTCCATAACAAATTCGTAACATCGTTATTTTTCATAAGTGATACTCCTTTGGTTACCGCAAAGCGTACCTAGAGAGAACTGTGACTATCGAGTTTCATATGCCGGGCAGTACTTGTATAATCCACTACCTTATACGTTAAAAATATACTACTCTATCGACCTTGCCATTTTCATTCCAGCTCCACTTTGTTAATGATAAACTTGGAGTGGTTCTCTTTTAGCCATAATTCTGTGAACAACATTCCCCAAAAAAAATGAAGCATCTGAGGAGAAACAGTTCTATGTAAAAATAATGAATTAATCAACCCCTCAATTTTTCGAGTTAATATGAAATCTGATAAAAATGTACCTGGATTTAAAAGAATTTCACACAAAAAATCATGCACCTCATCTCGAAGCAGCCAGGTTAGAAGGGGAGGAGTGAATCCCCTTTTCTCCCGATATATGAATTCATACGGCAAATAATTCTCCAATAATTTTTTAAGAGGCCACTTTAACACTCCGTTCCTATTTTTACAATTCCAGGATAATTTTCCCTGCTCCACCAATATATCCTTCCATAGATATGGATAAACTACATCCGTAAAATGTTCTTTCCCAACATTAAAGGTTTTCAAACATGTCGTTCGAGTGTTCCGCAGTAAAAGTCCAACTGACGCTTTGGGACCAAATGAAGCATTATATGCCTCTGTATTTGTCCATAAACTAAACATCTTCAGAAATGCTGAGCTAACATCTTGGGCACAATCCCTTGTTTGGTCGGTGAAAAATGACTCGATTGGAGATAAAACTATGGGACTGAGCAGGATATCTCTTTCACATGTCTTTGCTAGCATGGCGAAAAGTGACACGAGCTTTGATTGCCGCCTGTGCATACCAGCGTTGTCGTATAAGACTCGGCCTACCTGCTTAATAAACCTCGGTTGAGCGTAAAGTAATCTCCACAGGAGATGACGAGCTAATGTGCCAAAACCAAAGCAAATGTCAGCACCGTTCCCGTCAATTAGTATACCTCCTTCTTGGTGCCTGCTTTTTATCTTATTCATCAGATAGTATGTCGGAATCGTTGAAAAATCAGAAAAAGGGTGCATGTATGAGGATGCAGCCCCCTTGATTGCTGGAACTACATCATCCGGTTCCATATAGAAAGTGTACAGGTTAATATGTGCACTGCTTGCCGCTGCTTGTGCAAAAGTTAATTCAGGGTCATTTTCCCCAAATGAGAGAAAGAATCCATCTACATTATTTTCTGAATGGAGATAGTGGGCAAAAAGCGGTGAATCAACACCACCACTGAAGAGTATTGAAGCATCTATTGAATTCAGGAACTGCGCGGACTTTTGTAATATGTCTTTTGTTGGTTTAAGGTTACAGCCGTTAACTTCGGAAAAATCAAACTTAAAATATGGTTGTATTTCAATCTTAAAGCTGGGAGTTGAGCATGTCGCATATTGTGAAGGAGGGACACTATGTATGTTTTTGATTATGGTGATTGGGTCAGGTGGTCCACCGAATTTTAAAATGGCATAAATAGCTTTCGGTTCAATCTCAAATTTACTGAAATTCAAAAGTAAACGGTAATCATCACATATGATAAGCCCTTTATTAGGTATCTGTATATAAAATATTCGACCACCTGAGGCTCTCGGAGATGCTAATCTTACTACCAGCTCTTCCTGGTGACGGTTTACTGAAATTATATTAACATTCGATACAATCTTATCCAGGAATTGATAAAAAACATTGTCGCAAGATTCAACGATATCCTTTGAAGGTTTAAAAAGATGGTATCCATCCTCAGGGTTTCCAGCTACCGGAATACCATCTACTAACAGCAGATGCATATCGTCACTATATGAATAATGCTTATCAATAGTATGAAAGAACCACCCAACATAATTTTCGGATTCAATCACGAACTCTCGTAACTTAACGGTACTGTTATTTCTAAATACTTCCTCAACACTCAAATTACGTGCTGGGAGAACATAACCTCCAATCATTCAACTTAACTCCAAAGTAATTAATGTCATCACCATAATAGACTCGAGGCATGCTCCGCCCTCTCAGCCTTAGCCGAGAGTTAAAAAATTTCTATTTTACTGCCTATCACTCCGCGTCTTCTTAGAAAGAGAAACTACTACGCAGATCCGCTGGCATAACGAACTGCCAAGTCAAGCCCTCGGTAAGGAGAGCCGGCCTTAAGGTCTTCTTCCGGGAGCTCCACTTTGCTTAACTGACCCAAGGCCTCAAGGAGCACCTGGCAACGCTGTCTAGCGGGAATATATCTTTGAAAAATACCTTCCAGACCTGAAAGAGGTCCTACGGTGACCACTACGCGGTCACCGGGCGAAAAGCGAGGTGCATACCCACCACCATTCCACCAGGACACCCGGTGTTTGAGGTGAGTTATCACTTCATCTGACACCGGGGTAATTTCCTCGCCGGTGGCAAGAAAGTAACACAAGCCAGGCGTCCAGCGGACAGTCGGCCAGTCAGGAGACTGAAGGTCAATATTGCAGAAGAGATACGTGGGGAATAAGGGTTCCAGCTTTGCCTTGCCGCCGGCGGGGCGACGAATGATAGGGAGAAAGACACTGATATCCATGGTATCGGTGAGATATGTCTCCACCCATCGCTCTTTAGCGGGTTTGGTCTTGGCTACGTACCATGCCTTCATATTTTCTCGCTTTCTTCTCCCGACTCGAAGTTTCGCTTCATATCCCCTACTTAACGGTGACCGATTTTGCCAGGTTACGCGGTCGGTCAGGGTCCTTGCCGCGGGCAACGGCGGCATAATAAGCCAGCAGTTGCAGCGGCACCACGCTAACCAGGGGGTAGAATATCTCATCGACTTTAGGGAGCTTTATCCACTCGTCGAAAATATCGTTATTCCTATCGGAGAGACCGATGATGAAAGCGCCTCTCGCCTTCGTCTCCATCGCGTTGGAAAGGGTGTCATTGTAGGTGTAATCGTTGGGACAGATGGTCAGCACCGGTGTCCCCTTTTCCATCAAGGCAAGGGTGCCATGTTTCAGTTCACCGGCCGGCATTCCCTCGGCATGAATATAAGATATTTCCTTTAGCTTGAGGGCACCTTCGAGAGCGATGGCATAATTTATGCCACGGGCAAGAAAATAGAAATCGGCTCTATCTCTTATTTCATTCCCCAGCTTCCTTACCTTGTGCCCGTTGCTTTTCAGGTTCTTTCTGATAAGACCGCTAATCTCCCTGAGTGATTGCCTCCCCTGTTCCAGCTGGTTGAGCATGGCAAAAGTCAGCAGGTAGAATATTACCAGCTGCGCTACGAACGTCTTGGTGGCGGCAACACACAGTTCCGGTCCACAGTTCAAATAGATTACCTTATCGCTCATCCTGGTTAGTGTCGAGCCGGGGACATTGACCATAGAGATAACCCTGGCCCCGCTGGCCTTGGCTATCTTTACTCCGGAAATGACGTCGGCGGTTTCACCGCTTTGAGAGATGGCTATCACCATGGTTTTTTTATCTATTGAGTTGGCGAAATATTCGAATTCAGAGCCCATCACCACCTCACAAAACAGACCGGCCATGTTCGAGAAAAGGTATCTGCCGACAAGGGCAGCATGTCTTGAAGTGCCACAGGCGGTAATAATCACCTGCTTGGCTCTCAGCGCCTCAAGAGCGAGTTCTATCAGCAACCCGTCGTCCTGGCGCATGGCGGTTTCTATAGCATCCGGCTCCTCAAGTATCTCCTTTATCATGTAGTGTTTATGCCCGTTCTTTGATGGTGCGAGCCATTCCCAGGTAACCGGCTGCGGCTCTTTCTGAATCTCTTCCCCTTCCCGATTGATAATCGTAATGCCATCCCGGCTGACCACGGCTACCTCGTATTCTTCCAGAGGAATAACACGATCGGCCCGACCGAGGATGGAGATAATATCGCTGGCTATGAAGTATCCCTGAGCACCTATCCCGATCACCAGCGGGCTTTCCTTCTTGGCGGCTACTATCTTGTCCGGCTCCCGGCTCGAGATGGCTACTATGGCATATGAGCCCTCCAACTCGGCTATGGTGCTCAGCATGGCTTCCCGTAGCGAGGCACCGTCGGCCAGATTGTCTTCTAAAAGGTGAGCAATTACCTCGGTATCAGTATCCGAGGAAAAATGGTGCCGGCTCTCCAGCCGCCGGCGCAGGCTCTGATAGTTATCTATTATCCCGTTGTGAACCAGGGCTACCTCGGATTTACAGTCAAGGTGGGGGTGGGCATTCTCAAAGGTGACCTTGCCGTGAGTGGCCCAGCGTACATGTCCGATGCCCACGCTTCCCGGCAGTTCATCCAGACCGCATTCCTTATTTACCGCCGCCACCCTGCCCACGCCTTTTTTACACCATATGGCGCCGTTTTCGACTGTGGCCAGACCAGCAGAATCGTATCCGCGGTACTCCAGAGTTTCCAGGCAGCTATATATTATGGGAGCTACCCGTCCGTTTAATTGTCCATTACCTAAAAATCCAACTATGCCGCACATTTTTCTGTCCTTTCGTTCATAGTCTTGATTGTTCTGTCAGTTTTCCAGTGTCCGAACTATTAATATAATCTTTTCGGTAAAATGACCTTTAAAATGACTTCCGGTAAATCTAAATAGCTACACATCCCCCACTATCGGGGTTAAGGTAGCATAACAATCAATTATGTAGACACTGGTCTGAATTTACGTTCACTCCTTCCGTTCCCGGCGCTTTCCGATGCTGACCCTCGGTTCAATCATCAAAGCATCTGTTCTTTCCCCGAGTTCGTCCTGCCCGGGTGTAACCCTCCCCAGGTTCTTACGCCGGAGCAGGGCACGCACACGTGCTGTAAGCTCCATCAGGCTTGGGGGATTTAACATATAAACATCTGCGCCGAACTCCAGCACATCCGTCGGGTCGTTGTCTTTGCCCACCGCAATAATAGGCACGTAGGATGCTTGCCTTATACGCGAGAGGGGGTCTTGCTTGTTCACCGGGGATAATTCTCGCTCTATCACAACCAGGTCAGGGGATGCTCTACGCAGCTTTTTCAATCCTTCAACCCCATCTCTGGCTCGCCAAACGTAATATCCCACCGTACGAAGTGCCGTTACCAACTGAGAAGCAAGGTTATCATCTTTGACAATTACTAAAATTCTTTCTCGTTCCATCAAATCTCCCGCTAGGCTTAACCACTATAACGAACACACGCAATTAGTTTAGCATTCAAGAATCCAATTTCAGGTCTAAAAAGTCCAAGCTGTGGTATGAAAATGGTCTAGACAAAGTCAAGTTAAGGTCCAAATTCGGTCCTATCCTGGTCGCAATCTGGGCACAGTTTCCGGCGGACAGCAGGCAACCAGGGAAATAAGACATATTCGTTCCTCCTGAAAAATAGAGATTGCCGCGTGTCAACAGACACAGGAATTGTCCCGGCTATTCGGATCTGACCATCCGGTAACCCACGCCTCGTTCTGAAATGATCAGAGGTTTACCACCGTTAGGTTCCAGCTTCTGGCGCAGCCGGTAAACGTACCTCTTGACGAAACCCACTTCAGTGCTGTATTCAGAACCCCATACTCTTCCCAGCAGTACCTCATGGGAAACAATCCTGCCCTGATTTCTTACCAACTCTAAAAGGATACGGTACTCGATGGGAGTCAGCCTGACCGGTTTGTCCAACAAGAGAACTTCCCGTGTACTGGCATTGATGGTCAGCCTATCACCTACGGATATTGGTTGTTCTTCCTTGAAATTGAAGCCAAGGCCCCAGGTACGGCGTAACAATACAATGACCTTGGTTAAAAGCTCTATGGGACTGAATGGCATATTGACACAATCGTCGGCTCCCGCCTCCAGGCACCGTACCCTGTCCATGTCGCTATGCCCTTCGGAAAGGACGATCAAGGGAACATGCGAGAACTCTCGAATCCTGGTAATGAGTTCGGCCATATCCATATCAGTCACATCCGAGCTCACTATGACCAGGTCGGGTATCTCGGTTTCAACCATCTCAATCCCTTTTTGACCCTCTGCGACCGAGTGCACGACCACATTTGACCAACGGACCTTGAGACAGAAATGGATATCCCTTGTCACCATGCGATTATCGCTAATGACGATGACTTTCAAAGCTCCTCCTTCCGCCGATGTCTTTAGCCAATAAGCGGACATCAACTCGAGAAGTACGTTTCTCTGAAAACACGTCTATTAGCTTATCGCCTGATGAAAAAACCCGCATGACTAATCGCTTTAAATTATGAAATAGTCATGGGTAAAAAGTAATCGGGAAAAGCCTGATTTTTACTTCGAAAAACCAGATTTTCAGAGAGGGGGAATCCTGATAAGTCCGGGGATTATTCGTTCAGAGAGGTAAGACCTTCGCGAATGGCGTATTTAACAAGGTCAGCCAGGCTACGGAGGTTTAGCTTCTCGGTTATGTGACGACGGTGAGTCTCAATAGTTTTTCCACTCACACCCAGACGGTACGCTACCTCGCGTGTGGACTTTCCCTGAGCCAGGAGGCGCAGTACTTCCCGCTCCTTACGCGTAAGGGGAGAAAGTCCTGTGCCGCTGTCTAGCTGATGTAGATAATCCTTAACCACAGCACGGGTAACGTTCGGGCTGAGGTACGTCTTATTGGCAATGACGGCGCGTATCCCTTGCACCAGTTCTTCGAAGACGCAATCCTTGGGCATGTAACCCGAAGCTCCAGCCTGCAACATCCCGGTGACGAACCGCTTATCCGTATACATCGACAGTCCGATGACGCGGGTAGAAGGGGCATGGGCAATAATTTGAGTGGTTGCTTCAACACCGCTTATCCCGGGCATGGCTACATCCATAAGCACCACATCAGGAGTATGTTCCTGCACCAGCTTCAGACTGGCCTGCCCGTCTCCGGTCTCCCCCACCACTTCCATGTCTGGCTCTTTTTCAAGGAGGCTCCGGAGTCCCTGGCGTATAAGGGTATGGTCATCGACGAGAAGAATTCGTGTCCTCATGTTGCTCATGCTCCAGTTTTACTCCTGTTTCAATGGCGCTATGATAGTAACCCGGGTACCACGGCCTGGTTCAGACTCGATTTCGAGTTGCCCGCCGATGTAGTGGAGTCGTTCACGGATGCTGAACAGGCCAAAACCATTATTTCGTTTCCTGCACAGGCCAGCCTCCTCCCCATTGAAGCCTACCCCATCATCTTTGACGGTTATTTTCAGGTCGTCACCATTTCTTTTAATACAGACGGTAGCCCGGCTGGCCCTAGCATGCTTTACCACATTGACCAGCAACTCTCGCACTATCTGTAAAAGGAGAAACCGGACGTCTTCCTCTACCGGCTTGGTTTGTTTACCATTGCGAAAGCTGATTCGGAGACCATATTGCTCCTGAATCTCGTGAGTCAGTTCCTCCAGGGCTGCTTCCAAACCATTTTCACCGAAGTTTGGTGGACTCAGTTCAAAGATAAATGAGCGCGCATCTGCGATTAACATTTTAATAACATTCTGTACTTCACCTATTTCCCGTGCAAAAGCAGCGGAAGGTGCCGATCTCCCCAGCTCCCCAAGTTTGATACGGCAGAGAGCCAAGCTCTGAGAAACACGCTCATGCAGTTGCGTGGCAATACGCATCCGCTCGCGTTCCTCGGCCACCGCCAGTTGCGAAGCCAGAGAGCGGAGCTCCTTTTGATATTCTATACATTTCATCTCGGGATATTGACAGGCGAAACTCTCTGCCTCCCTTGTTTCTCTCCGCAACTTATCCTCTCCCCCGTTCGGAGATATTTTCTCGCCCGAATCCGCTATATTCTTCTCTAATCGCCCCATTTTCCACACCCCTACAGGCTTTCGGAGATACATGTTACACTTAATATATTAAGTATTCTACGCAAATAACTCATAAAATTTCAGACAGTTTCTATAAACATTTTGCAAAATTCGGCCCGCTGCTACCTTAACTGACACCATGATAAGTCTGTATAAGAATCAGGGTAGAGATAAATATAAGTCATGAAGTGCCATATTTGAATAGAAATGAGGTAACCCCGACCATAACTCTGAAGAACCGGAAATTGCGACCCACCGTGTCTGCCTGACGGGTGAGAACATGCAGCAGGATATCTCACCTGGTTATATCTCGGGGTTCACCATCCGCCCGATAAATAATATTGTACCGGTCTCAATATCGCGGATAAGGAAGATAAAGGGATGGTCCACAGTAACCGCAACAGGATTTTCCTGTACGGCGGTAATTCCTGCTATCACCGCCGTGGCCGCCGCCGCTTCGGTACCCGCTTCATCCACGGAGATAAAAGCCTTATGAAGAACATCACTCAGGAATAAATCTTTATCGCCATCCATACCTGAGAAATCCGCTTTATCAGAAAAAGCCAGCGGCATACCCAGGTCCCTGAGGGCCTTCTTCAAGCCGAAACTGGACTCAAACGTAAACCGGGGCATGGATAGAGCAACCTGCTGGTACTTGATATTTTGAATAATATTGTTCAGTTGCCGACTGTCCAGCGAAGTCTCGAATGCTCCAAAGTGTTCCAACTCGGGCAGCAGTATTATCATGGAAAGCTCTCTGCCATCATAGGGCAGTTCCACCGCCTGATAATTATCCTTCTGGGCATAACCATAAGACGCAATCTGTTTCATCATGGGAACAGCCACCACATTTCCATCTAACAAATGGAATGTACCATCAGAGGTAGCTTCCTCCTGGAAAGGATACTGCCAGGCTGAATTGAAATAGACAGCATTGGTTAGAACCATGCGGGTCAGTGTACTTATAGCACCCTGGGGAATGAGGTCTTTGATTTTACCCTCGGTCTGGTCGCTGACCCACTGGTTAATGGTGTTGCGGGATGGCTCGGTGGCTTTTTTGAAATCTAATATTCTGATACCGGACCCGTAATTCTGCGCCAGGAGGTCGAGGTATTGCTGGCTGAAGCTGAAGCCATCCTGACCCCAGATAGCGTTAACGACATTCAGCCGGAAGCCCTCCTCATCCTGGCCTTCGGCGCCCTGTCCACGTCTGGCCAGTTCCTGCTCCAGGCTGTTAAACGCTGGATGCAGGCGGTCTTGCGAAAGGGCAAAACAGAGAACATCAGCCATTTGTTTTTCCGTATCGCTTCGGGCACCGCCGTAGGTCATTGCCATGGCCTCAGATATGCTTAAGGGCGAATAAAATAGATTGCCGCCAGTATCTTTTAATGCCTGGTATAGATTTATAGCAAAGGCACTATTTCCATCTACCAGGTCGGTCATTTCGTCCTGGGCGACAGCGGGAGAGGTTACCCTCGACTCCTCCGACTGCAATACATCGGACGATATCGCTGTAGAACAGCCGGCCAGTCCCAGCATTATTACACTTAGAATAATAAAAAGCGTCTTCTTCATTTCGCTGTTACCGTCTCCATTAGATTATATACTATGGAATGGAGCTAGTGAAGGTGATGATAATTGCATAAGTGCCTCCGGGGTCACTTTGAGAAACCTCTTGCCTGACATAGAAGGGGAGATTTGTAACACTTTCATAGATAATGCCGGTATCCGCCTGTTCATATGTGGTATTATCCGTACTTATCTGGAATTTTTCAACCATGGGAGTCACCCCATCCTTCACCATATAGCCAGGGTCGTTGATATTTTCATCCTTAGCGGTTACCTTCCAGCTTTCGGCGTTGGTTGAAACCGTGCCCGGAGTGGCGCTGTAACCGCTGTTTAAAACACCTGCCGCCATCAAGCCCAGGTCGATTGTTGAGGGTGCTGTTACGGTAATCAAGGCGTTTACCGTAAATAGCCCCACTCCTTCACCCGATACCAACCCCTGGTTTACGATAACATCTCTTGCCCCGGCACTTGCGCCTTCAAGAATGGTAACATCGGCGGTTATGTTCGTACTGCTGACCACGTTGACATTCGAAGCGATTACGCCCGTGCCGCTAAAGCTTACTATGGCACCGTCCTGAAAGTCAGTGCCGGTGATCTGCACCCCGGTCAGTGTATCTCCCGGGTCACCGCTATCGGGCGAAATCCCGGTTACCGTGGGAGGTATTACTGCATTCACCGCGGCGTAAGCATCAGCGCGACCGAAGCCCCAGGTGCCGTCCCAGCCGGAGGGAGGACGGTCCACCGCCGTCGCGGTAATAGCACTGAACACTTCAGATTGGCTCAGCGAGGGATTGGCACTCCAGATCAGGGCAGCTATGGCCGCAATATGAGGCGCTGCTGCCGAGGTGCCGAGAAAAGGATTGCTGAAATAACCCAGCTGCCCGGTCTTGGTCTGAACTCCGTCAACCCCCGTGATATTGGGCAGGTGGCGTGCTTCATAGCTCGGGAGACCATCTTGGAAATATATCGTGCCCGGGCCCCGGGAGCTGAAGGGCTCGATGGTGTCCGGATTGGCTGCCGGCGCGGCAGCAGTCGATAATACCTCGGTCACTGCCTCGTGGCCTATCACGCTACCTTCAGGCACAACATACTCAAGCCCGGAGCTATAATAGGCAATGTAATCCAGTACCATCGATGACGGTGGGCTCACCAGGTTATTTTCAATAACCGCCAGATAGACTGAAACAGCGTCACCAGTGGTGTTAACCCAGGCCAATCCCTCCCATGGATTGCCGCTGCCGCTTTGGGTATTGGTGCTGCTGGACAGAACGGCATTATCTGATTGATGGAGCAGGTACAGGTCGAAATCATTATTGGAGCTACCCCACTCGTCATTCCATTGTAGGATAGTGATAATTGCATATCCGGCGTTTACGCTGAAGGTGTTACCGATATCCCCCATGCCATCATAATCATGAGCGTGATACTCCTGCTCATCTATGGTAATATTATCGGTGCTGCGATTGTATGTACTTGAATAATGCCGCTGGGCGCTGTTGCCGGCAGAGGTGACATAGATGCCTCCATTATTGAAAAAGTCAAGCGCTTCCTGAGCGATAAGGCCGTCCTCGAACTTCGGCTCATCAAAATAGGTAATGTCATCAACGATGACGTTACAACCAGCATCCGCTAGCTCTCCTATGCCAGTTACCATGTCGGCACTGCTAGAGGGACAGTAAAACGCGAGCGAGGCACCCGGGGCTAAATCATGGATAATCTCCAGCATCGCCGTACCTTCGTCATAATTGCCATTTTTTATCACATCTACCGAAGAAGGGAGGTCGCCGGAAGCCACCGAAGCCTCCCAGTGTTTAACCCCGTTTGACATCACCCCCACTTTTACCCCGCTGCCGTTAACGCTAAAGGCCGTCCTAGCATCGGCGGCCAGCAACACGGTATCGCCTGCCGAAGTAACATCGCCTGTATTGTAAATGGCAGAACACGGTAATCCCATGTTTAAGACATAATCGAGGTTGGCTACCGCTTCCACCTGATCAAGATGCAAGCTACCTTCGATTATCCCGTACCTGGGCAGATTAATATCAATCTGCATACCCAGATTTTCCAGTTCAGCGAGAACGTCCGGGTTCTGGCTTTGCACCTTTAAGGTGACTTTTATAATATCCGAATCGCCTATGTCTGAAAATAATGAGGGTATTGCCTCGAGCTTGGCCTGCCCCTCCATCTGCTTCTTCGATAGCCGGTCCCTTGTCCGCTTTATCGCCCCTCGGATGTTGTGGTCTATCTTCTTTTGCGCTGGGGTTAGCTCATGCTTTTCACGGATAATTCCAGATAATTGTTCGGCAAGCTCCGGGCAGAGACCTTCTCGTCCGTCCTGTGCCAATGCCGGAGTAACCTTGATGAAGGTTTGTAGATAAAAGGCCAGTAGAAAAAACGAAATTACTACTAAGGTTAAAACTTTTTTAGCATTCACCCCGGTACCTTTAAATTGTTTTTATAGTTAGACCGGTAAAAAATTTTAGAATTTCACCGTGTAGAATTCAGAAAAAATTCCCTTAGATAACGTGTATAATTTACGAAGTTCCAACATAGTTAAATCAGTACATAAATACACGGAAATGTACGCATCATAAACTACACAGCTACATTTTGACGACATTTTCATTTCAAATGCGTATCACTAAAGACACGGCTATGTTTAATCGTGTCCAGCTTTCTCTCCGACACGTTTTAAAATCAATCGTTATTATTGCCCGGATAATACGTGGCCTTTAGTTACCTGTGGTCAGTCTAGCACATCAAAATCCAACTCCAAGTCGCAAAAGTCCATAGTATGGTCTTTAATTGGTGAAAGAAAGGTCAAAATTCGGTCCAAATTTGGTCCAAATTTCATTGTGATTTATAGCATGAAGATATAAATTCTGTTACTTTAGCCTGACTATATTTAAGAACAATCTGTGCCGGTCTTGGCTGTTATTGCAAATTTGAAAATATAAGGATATAATGCTGAGACTATATATTACAAATTCCAGTATACAGATACGCGAGAATACGATGAATAATATTGCTGATACAAGTCGACGTTTGGCTATACTTAGAGAAAGGAGGACTGTAAGGGCCTTTACCGATAGGCCTGTGCCACAGGATATTCTGTTGGAATTGATTGAGTATGCACGGCTGGCTCCTTCTGCTGGAAATAGACAGGCATGGAGGTTCATCATTGTTAATGACTCTCAGTTGATAAAGAAAGTCGTGGACGCAGGAGGTTCGGAGACAATCGGAAAATCTCCGTCTGGGATTTTGGTGCTCTATGAGGATTACGCACTAACTCCGGATTATCATGATAATTATCAAACGGCTGCCGCCTGTATCCAGAATCTGCTTCTGGCGGCACAGGCTTATGACTTGGGTGCATGCTGGATATCTATACTTCCTCCAAAAGCTATTCTGAGGAGATTATTCAAAATACCTTGGCACTATTCACCCATAGCCTATGTCGCGGTTGGTTATCCTGTAAATGTAAAGATAAGGGATATACCGAGAAATAACTTAATCGAAGATGTTGTATCTGAAAATATATTTCCTATGCAGGGATTAGGCCCAGGACCGTCCAGAACCGCAACTTATCAAAAACGCTTAGGAGTATTTATTTATAGGAAGCTTCCGATACTTGTAAGGAAGAAATTAAAGAATATGGTAAAGGGAAAAACTTAAGTATATATATCTGATACTTACATACTTCTCTATCGTCCATACCAACGTATACTGCCAGTTCTCCTGGAAGAGTCATTTTTCAGAGTGTAATTACGCGTTGCGAGATTTACTATCACCTTTGGCATTTATACCCGATTACCGGGATTGCCGCCGGGCATTACTGGCTACGCCTGTCCTGATCCCGGTCGCTTCTTCGTCTTTCGCCCAGTCGCTGTAGCTGGGTAGCCAGCATAAAGGAGGCAAATACCGTTATAAGAAACGTGGCGGCGATTTCCGCCCACAGGATGAAGAGATTATTCTCAATAAAGTAAGCTGAACCGTTTAACGCGATAATTGACATGTGAATAACCCATGATATACCCAAGGCTATCAGTAACATTTGACTTACAAGGATAAGTGCTGAAAATACTAACCGCCGGCGCATAGCTAGTCTATTTTCCATATCGACTATCTCGCTTTCTCTTCCAATTCTGGTTTCCATAAGTCAGAGATTAGGTGGCAACTTCGGTAATCAGTTTATGTAACCTTTAAGTATCTCCCGCCTGAAGCATAAGATAATGAGCACTATAGCAGAGATTCCAAATACGGCGGCACAGATAATAGTGCCCAGAATCCATAAGCTAACTGTTTTTGTTATCACTTCAGATGTGACGGCGAACTGTTCTGTCTCTGTGCTCTGAACCTGACCCTGCCCTTCGTCAAGCTCTATTTGGAAAGCATATTGGCCCTCCATCCATCCTGATGACGGTATGTAGGCTAGACTGCCTGCCTTACCGTCCGATGCCAGTTGGCTCAGGTTGAGCAGAGGGAGCGTTTCCAAGTGTTCACTGTTGAAGAATACATTTAGCGTCAATTCAGCATCCGGAAAGTCTGTACAGGGTTCGTTCATCAGGTAGACTATCTTGGCTGAGACAAGTTTACCCGTTGATATATCGTATTCGGGAACAACGCTGAAACTGTTGATTTCCAGATTAGATTGCGACAAATCTGTAATCGTGGCAGCTGAAGGGTCCGTTACTTCGTACATGCCCTGCGAACCATTGATATTCACTGTATGCTGCCCCGCGGTATCATGAATAACCGTGAAACTCACCGTTTCACTACCACCAACCTCCAGAGTAACCTCTTTTGTCTGCACCGGAATATCATCTACTTGCAGGATTACCTCATAAGTCCCCGGGACGTCGCTGGTACTTGTAACGAGAACACCAACATTAACGCTATCTCCTATATTGATTTCAGTTGGTGTGATAATAAGCTCACTGGTGGTGAAGGGAATAGGATTTGGAGATTCCTTCACCGTAAATACCGCCACCGAGCCCTCAATACAAACCTGGTGTTCCCCGGCGGTCTCGGGAGTAACCGTGAAACCCACTATTTCACTACCGCCACCCTCCAGAGTAACCCCTTTTGTCTGCAATACTTCACTATCCATCTGCAATACTATCTCGTGGCTCCCCTTGAGGTCTCCTGTATTAGTGACCTGCACACTTATTTCAAGCTCACTTCCGAATTCCACCTCGCCCGAAGCCATAGCCAGGTTGGGAATAGCCTGAAAACTTGCGGGACGGACGTGAGCTAAAACAGCGTAGGTAGAGAGGTGGCTGATCCTGGTTCGGACAGAATTGCCCTCCGGGTCAACGGTACTGCCTAATTCCTGCCATTGCTCGCTGCCCCAGTCATACGTGGCCAACATGAGTTTCTCTTCCGAAACACCCTGGGGAACCTCAGTGTCGGTGTATCTGAAGATGAGGTCAACTGAGGGTTCAAAGCTAGTACCGCTGGGCTCGATTTCATAAACCTTCCCCACAAACTCACAATTAGGAGGTGGCTCCGGGAATGGTCTCCTCACCTTTATGGATATACTTACTAATGGCTGCCCATTTTTGTTCAGGCCGATGGTATGTTTCTGTATGCCGATTTCTATTTTATTATCCATAGATTGAGCGATTATGTCTTCCAAGAATGTTCCGTTTTTCGTTCTGGACAGAATCACACTGGTAGACCTGGCACCATCGTTGTCGTTATCGTCATCTCCACCCCAGCCACCGGATGTTGACGGTGGTAGTGCTGGATCGTTGTTTATAGAGTTGATTGGAATGATGGTGATGGTAACCGTGGCTAAGTCTGAAGTATCGACGCCATCACTGACAGTGAAAGTAAAGTTATCTGTGCCGCTGAACTCCGGCAGAGGCATATAGGTTACTTGAGGCAGTGTTCCCGATAACTCACCGTATAACGGCTCGGTAACGATGGCATAGGTTAGAGTATCGCCATCCGCATCGTGAGCAATAAGATGTATTGGAGTTGACGTTCCCTTTATGGTAGTTACTCTTTGGTTATTAGCAACGGGTGTGGTATTGACATGGTTAACAGTGATATTAACACTGGCTGAGTTTGAGGTGATAAAACCGTCGCTGGCAGTAAAGGTGAAGTTATCTGTGCCGATAAAGCCCGCAGCAGGCGTATAGGTCAGTTCAGGTATAGTCCCTGACAGTGTACCATTAGTAGGGCTATTCGTCACATTATAGGTCAGAGGGTCGTCATCTAAATCAGAAGCAGTTAAAATTATATAAATATACGAGTTTTCATTGATAGTCAGATTCTGGTTGTCTGCGACGGGCGGATTGTTGCCCTGCCTCACAGTGATTAAGCAACTTGCAGTGTTCGAAGTGACAGTTCCATCGCTGGCAGTGAAGGTAAAGTTATCTGTGCCGCTGAACTCCGGTTCGGGGGTATAAGTTAGATTAGGTATAGTCCCTGATAACGCACCATAAACAGGGTCATCAACGATGGCATAGGTTAGAGGGTCATCATCTGGATCCGAAGCCCCGAGATTTATAGAAATAGGTGTTTCTTTAATTGTGATTACACTCTGGTTGTTCGCGATGGGCGCATCATTGACCGGGTTAATAGTGATGGTAACAGTGGCTGAGTTCGATATGGATTTTCCATCGACGGCGATAAAAGTAAAAGTATCCGTACCGTTATAATCTGAATCAGGCGTATAGGTCAATTCAGGTGCAGTCCCTGACAACGTACCATGAGTAGGGTTATTAACAATGGCATAGCTCAGAGTATCGCCATCTGAGTCGGAAGCAGTCAGAGTAATAGAGACCGACGAATCTTCATCGGTAGTTATGCTCTGGTCATCAGCAACAGGCGGGTTGTTCGCTTCGGTTGATGCAACCAGGAGATATTGAGGGTCATGCCAGACTAAAGGAGGAATACCAATAAGCCAAAACCGCCCGGTGTTAGTAGGCATGTCTATGTTAATTTGCCAAATGCCTGGGGTGGGAGAATCGAATGCTATCTCGGAAGTTACACCAAAATCGAAAGGATATACGATTCCATCCGGGTCAGTTAGTTCACCATGAGCGTGCCTATCTGGATCGTTTATGGATACATCAGCACCGAAGCTAAAGGAATCAGTATCTTGGGGTACATAAAAATATTGTTCGTTGTATCCCAGATAGGTGGGAGCGTTTATCGACAATGGCTCCTCTGGGTCAAATACATCGTTCGTAGGGTCTGCTATAATTGATGCCGGTCGGTTGGGAACATCAACCCACATCTTCTCACTACCATTGGGGAATGCCCTTGTGATATGAAGAATATATGTACCAGGGGAATCGGCTCGAAAAGTGACAGGTGTCCATTCAATAAGATTGTCTGTAGAGCTGAAACTCCAGCTATCTAACAGCAGTGTTGTGGGATGGTACCACTGCAATAGGCCTTTATAGCCCTTCACCATTACGGTGACATCTTCATTGCCCGGTGATGGAACAAGAATAGTCCTGTAATTACCGTACAGCGGCTGAAGTGCAGGCTTGGTGTTATCACCGAGAGCGCTAAGCTCAATCTCTCGCGGATTTACATAAGGACTCGGTTCAATAGTAAATTCCTCGAAGGCTGATAAAGCCTCATCCATCATCACTCTAGCCTCTTCTTCTGTTGGAGGTGTGAAATCCTGTAAAGCATCGATTTCTGAATCAGATAAGCCCCTGTCCTGTAGCTCTTCGCGAAGTCTATCCTCAGCAGCGTAATAGTATATAACATAAAGGTCCCTTAGCTTGGTTACAAATGTATAAAAGTCCTTCAGTTCATCCAGACTCAGGTTTACTATCCCCTTATTTTTCCAGAACCATACGTAGCGGTTGTAATATTCAAGTTGTCGGATACGTTCCAGGACCTCTTCGTTGCCTGCCGCCAGTGACTCAGCTTGGTCTAAATCTCTGAATGACGTTGCTAATGAGGCATTATCCGTATTACGGACCTCATAGTAGTCTTTCATTACATATTTTGCTGGGCCGAATGCCTTGGTGTAGAAGTCGTCAAGCAGATTGTCTACGCCCGCGTTGGGGTTCCAAAGGAGCTTGCTGACCAGATAGCATGTAAGGCCCCCTTTCCCGGCCCAGCCGTCTCCAGCCTCGCCATCATATGCCCTGACACCCTTGTTGGCGTACCAGGCCAACCGCTCGATGGTCTCAAAATTTATTATCGGAGAATCTTTAAACCAGGTCCAGATATCTAGGTAGTCCCTGATACCGACGGTAACGCCCTTATCCCGTAAACCGTCAATCTGCTGAACCAGGGTGAGAGGAGTGTAGTTGTAATCAGTTGCTATCATAACAAGGATGTTGGGTTCCACCTCAAAGGTAGGGACGCCTCCGTAAAACGTATAAGCGTAAACTCCTACATATCTATCGGGAAAATCGTCTTTAATTGACTTGGCTACCTCGTTAGCGAGATAGTAGACCTTATCGGTAATAGTTTGCCAGTTTTCCCATGGTTCCCAAGGTGGGTCCCAGCCTGTCCCATCATTTGGAGATATGGGCACCGAGCCTTTAGATAAAATGTCATGCGAATGTGCGGGGGTGCTCAAATAGTTATGGGCATAGTCTATTGCTCTGGCAACGACATCAGGGTTATCCGGTCTCAGTTGCCAGGGGTAACTTGGGTATCTACCTTCCGGCAGGAACCACTCTGGATGTTCATCGTATTCAGACCTATCAATTATCCTCGCGTAGCTATGGTAAACGGGATAATATTTAGCACCGAAGGTACGATTTCTCTTAACCCAAGCCGCGGTTTCATCTGCTCCGACGTACGATGTAACCTCAATAAATCTCCAGAAATAGAACGGCTCCTGGACTTCACTTAATCCATCTAAAGAAACTAAAGAATCAGGACACACTGTCCATGCTGGATGTTTGAAAAACCATCTGAAGCCGAGTTTTTCAAGCAGAGTATATGCGCCGTGTCTGACAGCTATGGGTGTTTTGCCGGTTATATATATGCCATTGGTATCTGAATAAAGCTTGAAAGCTTCTTCTTCTCTATCAGCCAGCTCTACATTCGCAGGATCGACATCAAGATATATACTACCTGAACCCGGCCTGGAGGCCGTGGTAATAGTGAGGGTTTTACTTGCTTGTTGAAGATGGTCTCTTAATTCTGTTGCTGCCTGCTCTATGAATCCGTTAGCAGCGTCATCCTGAGCAGGGTCATAATAGATAGTATCGATGGCATTCCAACCTGCCCAGCCATCGGCCTCAGCCTTATTTACGAACGGGCCGGCAGAAAAAACTACCATAGCCACCAGCATAAGGATAATAGCCCGACTGAATATCAGAGTTGACCGCTTCCACATAATGTTCACCTGTTTTCACCTTTTCTATAAATCCTGGTTATTTTAAACCTCATTTTTTATAGGTGATACTTTAACTATAATATCGGTAGAACCGTTAAACAATCACTCATACGTCACTAATACTCCCTTACTTTCGTCATAACATAGCTGAGAAATCCGTTAAAAAGAGAGCGATGATGTATCATCTACCAAGGATTTAACATACGCCGATTCTTTTACCTTTCTCTTAATTGTTTATTACTTTTCCTGAACATCCACACAGCACAGCAAACAAACCAAAAGACACAAATGCAGGCTACAAACAATTCTATATAAGCGAGCATTCTACTTGGTTCACCTGCTATGTTTCCACACCGGAAAGTGTTGAAAAGGTAGACATAGACACCACCGAACCACAAGCCGATGTTAATGTTCACCAGCATGACCACTCTTTCCCAGAAACTCATGACAGCTTACCAGCCACTATAACTTTATTGTGAGCATCCATGCCTTCGGCTATAGTGATACTGCTAAGCATTACCGGGGGTTGAGCGGAACTCGATTGTATTACCCACAGTCGCAACTTCATTTTAATCCTCTTGAGTTCTACCAAAACACGACCCGGAGTGCCGGTAGAAGAGCCTGACGATTACTCTTGCAGAGAAAAGAAATCAAGTTCATCTTCATACATCTGTTGATTAACTTGCCAGTTGATATGAGTCAGTATAAAATCGACCATCTTTTCCCATGTCAGAAAATGCATGTCCTCCTCGGTGCCTACATGCTGGATATACCCTCTGAGCAGTTTTTCACCGTCCTCTGTCCATACCTTTACCAGAAAGGAATTATAATATCCCATTTTTTCTTCCTATGCCTAGAAATTTTCATGATAGAAAAACAATGTACTTAATTAGCAGGAACCGGTGGGTTACGGAGTCTTACCTGGATTGTAGCGTGCGTTGTTTCACACATTAGTTACGCGTAATTGTTTTATAGCACCCATTACATCCCCAGCATCTTTTCCGCTTTTATAAAACGATGACTCGGCTCAATGCAGGGGTTCTCTCTAGATGCTTCCGTATAGCTGTTTATGATATGTAAGGCGGTTTCGTAATCCATGCCGAATACTGCCTCTTCGAGTCTGGCTAACCTTTCTTTTATTTTTTCCACGTCATTAGTGTCCATATTTTCTCTCCTCCGAGTATAATTTGTGTTGAACGTCGTACACTCTCAATAGACAACTACAAAAAGTGCCCGTATATATTGGTGATACTCTTACCAAAAGGCTAACATTCATTGGTAAACCGATAGTAAAAGGGGGGTAAAATTGGCGTAAAAATAAAAATAGTACCCGCGGAGAATTGCATGTTTATACTGGAGAGCAAACGGGTACTTAGATTCTGTAAATGGGGTAAAATGGCTTTATATCAGATTAGATGGACTCTTGATCGAGCAGGCGCTGATAAAGGTTGGTTGTTTTACCGTCAGGTATGATGTCAAGCTCTTTCTTCAGGGTCTTCTCACATACCTTATACCAGTTACGGGCCCGGTGGGGATTATCCAGCCGGCTATAGCATCGCATAAGCCAGCGATAGGCCTCTTCGTTGCATACATCCTTGAGCAGGATTTTTTGAGAGTAATGGATACAGCCCTCATAGTCTGTCAATTCAAAGGAGCTGGTGGCCAGCTTGCTGAGAATGGCGAGATAAGTGTCTCCTAAGGCTTCTCTTTGCAGCAACGTCCACTCAGCATAACGGTCTTCCTCAAGAAAGTCGCCACGATATAATTCCTCCGCCAGGCAAAACTCCCTCAACGCCTCTTCCTTTTTGCCTTCTTTTTCCAGTTTGCGTCCGATACGCCAGTGGTGTTCAAACTCATTAACATCAATCCAGAGCTCGGCCTCAGGGTTAATGAGATAATGCCCCTCGGAGTACAGGATGAGGTGGGATAATCCGACATCCGCTTTATTCCCAAGGAGAGTGTTGCGCAGGGAATAGATCACGGTCTTCAGGTTATTCTTGCCCTCCTCAGGGTCGCAATCCGGCCACAGCATCTCAATCAGAACATCCTTGTAAACAGGTCTATTCTTGCAGGCCACCAAAAACTTCAATAAAGACTTAGCTTTCAGACTGCGCCACTTATCGATTTTCTTCTGGCCCACGTGCAGTTCGAAGGTGCCAAAACAGTAAGCCCTCAGCCGGACTAAAGGTAATGTAGCCTGCTTTTCTTGAGTAGCTGTTTTTACCCCTTCCTCATCCGCTGGGCTTGTTCTGGCGCTTGAACGGTAACCGGGTTGCTCTTCAGTACAAGTTATACCCCGACCAGAGGTGCGGTTGATATTGCCTATCCGATTCTCCGTTGGCGAGTAGTCGCTTTCTATCAACTGGAGAATTCTGATTGAGACAGGTAATTGTTGACTAAATACCGGGAATTGCCATTGTTGTTTTAATAGCTCATCGCCTCTCAGTATTTGACCAGCTTCGTCAACTGACTCCGGTGGGTGTTTCAACACTGCTGTCATTGTTCTCCTTATCAAGTAGCATAAAGCTCTCAAGAAAGGAACCGGCGGGCTGCTAAAAGGCCACCCATATCCTTACAGCCTACCTTGCCAGATTATATTATAGTCCCTTCAATCTTGTAAAGTCAAAAATATTAATAATCAAAAGAATGGAAATATATTAACATTTACCTTTCGAGCGGGTTAATTGGCCGGGCAATCGGCAAGGTAGTTCCGCATTCCTATTATCGGTACTTCAGTTTGCCCCTCTTTTATTTATCGTAGTTTCGCGGGAAATCCTGTAATATAACCATGTCCAGCAGGATGTCTTGGTGCTGACCTTGCCAAGGTCACACAGATGAGAGTCCAGCTTCCGCCCTTCCCTTATCGATTGCAGCGGGTCGTTGGAGTCAATCGCCTGGTGTACCATGGTGCAGCTGATGAGTTCACGAAGATTTGACATCAATTACCCTTCCTTTATGTTATCGGTTCAGCACTACTAATGATAACGGGAAGCGGTAAAACAAAAGTGATACGTCAGTAAACAAACGGTTAATCAATAGAGGTGGATACAACGATTGTATTGGAGAGGTGATTTTACCAAAGTGTGAAGAATGCAGTGTAGATGGGCCGCCTAGAGGAATACCAGTGCGAGAATGCCAACCACAACACAATACACGGCAAAGGGGTATAAGGGCCGTTTACGCAGGTAAGCCAGCAGGAAACGAATGGCCGCATAGCCGCAGACCGCCGCGGCCACAAAGCCGACGAGCAGTGGCATGGCCTCCACATTCTGGCTGCCATTAACAACAAGGCTGAACAGTTGCGATAGCCCGGCACCGGCGATAATCGGCACGGACAGGAGAAAGGAGAACCGCACGGCAGCCTCGCGGGTCATGCCACGGAACATCCCGACCGACATCGTGGTACCGCTGCGGGAGAGACCCGGTGCAATGGACGCAGCCTGCCCAATCCCGATCAGCAGGCTATCCAGCCAGGTTATTTCCATAACATTTTTATAGTGCCGGCCGACCAGTTCGGCCAGGACAAGCAACAGCGCGGTCAGCAGGAGAAAGCCACTCACCGCGCGCGTACTGGCGAAGAGAGACTCGAAGAAATCGCCCAGGAATAGACCCGCCAGAATGCCCGGTACTGTTCCCAGAAGCACCCACCAGGCCAGGCGCGATTCAGCATCATCCAGAAGCCGGCCGCGCCAGAGTCCACGCCACCAGGAGCTGAGCAGTCTACATATATCGCGCCAGAACATCACGACAACTGCCAGCAGTGTGCCCAGGTGAACCGTCGTGTCAAAAACAAGGGGCGGCGGGTCCCAATTCAATACCGCAGGCACCAGGACCAGATGACCGGAACTGCTGATGGGCAAAAATTCGGAAGCGCCCTGGACAATCCCCAGTACCAGCGCTTCAAAAAGTCCCACGGGTGCCTCCTGAAGAAATTACAGAATACAGAATGGACTAATTGTAACATATCATCGAGCAACTGGCCAAGCTGGAGGGCTTTGGACACACTCGGATAAAAGTCTACATCTGTTCACATGTCTTCGATGGCTTTTAATCAGGACATCGGAGATTCCGTTTAAAAAAATAGTAATATTATGACAAATTAAAAAAATCTAATGATAAATTGTGGAAAATTATAGATGTCCACTGGACAATTATTGTATAATTGGTCAAGGGAAGCGGAGAGACCGAAGCTGAAAAGTTTCCAAGAAGTTGAACTGGTGCCTAAATGTTAAAAAGGACGGTTTTTAGAGCTTTCCTGAAGCTAAATAAGGGATAAAAACCTGCTCAATTACTTTATCTCCTTCTAAGCAGCGGGGCGTGGGTTTGAATCCCTCCAAGGACGTCATCTCAGGAACGGCATACACGCGGCATCGAAGCTGCTCAACTAGCATAATTCAAACCCGTCTTGCAGTAATAACTGGAATTGAGAAGAATCAGAAGGTCAAGTACCCAGCTATTGATAACTATTGGAGAATTTATATAGTCAACGTAGAAAAGTCTTATGTTGGCCTAGTTAATTTTAGCCGATTACGAGGGGATGCTAAGTTCTAATCATTCTTAATCAGACCTATACCAACAGTACTTTGATTCTGGTCATCAACAATCTCTGTATATTCACAGCGTGATTTTATTTCGTTCCAATATCTGGCTACTCCAAAGCCCACTGTAGAAGGGGTGGATATGTCATGGAACGCAATTATACCGTTATTCTTTACCAGAGTGCTATACATCTCAAAGTCTTCTCTGACGCCATCATAGGAGCTCTTGTCAAATGTTGTGGA
This sequence comes from uncultured Dehalococcoidaceae bacterium, assembly GCA_964500415.1. GTDB lineage: Bacteria > Chloroflexota > Dehalococcoidia > Dehalococcoidales > RBG-16-60-22 > JAFGPF01. Next base: position 24,492 of record CAZCOB010000026.1, read on the forward strand.
AATTCCTTCCAGCATCATTTTTCGTTAGCTCCTTACCCCTGCCAGTTCAGGCATTTTTTCTCGCTGTAGAATGCCGTCTTTGAACTCGCATCCCTCCAGTACCAGAGTCATCAAATTAGCGCCGCCATTGAGGGTTCTCCAGTTCCGGCTTAGCCGCTCCACGATCTTGAACACCAGATAGAGGGCATTATCCCGCCGCCGCATTCGTTTGGCAGCATCAGTCCTCAGCCTCA
>CAZCOB010000027.1:0-24384 GCA_964500415.1 uncultured Dehalococcoidaceae bacterium
AGTTAAGGTTGTAGGGGGGCTGCTACAATCCCAGCCCCGCGCCGGGTGTTATTTTTTCCCACCCGTACCCACCCTCGTGCCTCCCGCAGCTTAACGCGGGGGTGTTTTACCGCCCATTTACTCCCCTTGGGTGGTGGGGAAAGAGCTATGGGATAAGCCGTAGATGGTGCGAGGGCGGCCCGGGTGGGAATAGATAACAAACGAAAAGGGTGGGGAAAAGGAAGAGGGGGCTTTCAAGCCCCCTCTCGGATTATCCGCAAATGCGCAAGTGCGCAGCTATTATACTTCTCTGAACTCGCCCTCCACGGTGCCTTCGCCTTCATCATCGCCTTTACCGCCTTCATCTTCGGGCGGGGGTGGCGCTTCACCTCCGGGCGGCGGTGGCTGCTGGCCTTGCTGTCCGTAAACCGCTTGGCCTATCTTCTGCATCGTTTCATTCAATGCCTGCGTGGCATTCTTGATGGCGTCTATATCAGTGCCCTGCAAAGCCGTCTTTACCGCGGCTATCTTTTCTTCCGCCTCTTTGTTAAGGTCCTCGGGAATCTTGTCTTTATTATCGCGCAGGGTCTTTTCCGCCTGGTAGGCCATGGTGTCGGCCATGTTCTTGGCTTCAATCTCCTCGCGGTGCCTGGCGTCCTCGGCGGCGTGCATCTCCGCCTCTTTCTGCATCTTGTTTACCTCGTCCTTGGAGAGGCCGCTGGAAGCGGTGATGGTTATCTTCTGCTCCTTGCCGGTGCCTTTGTCCTGCGCCCGCACATTTAAAATGCCGTTAGCGTCGAGGTCGAAAGTGACCTCGACCTGCGGGACGCCGCGCGGGGCCGGAAGGATGCCGTCCAGCATGAACTTGCCCAGCGTTCGGTTATCGGCGGCCATGGGCCTTTCACCTTGGAGGACGTGAATCTCCACACCGGGCTGGTTGTCCGCCGCCGTGGAGAAAATCTGGCTCTTGGCGGTGGGGATGGTGGTATTGCGCGGAATCAGCGGCGTGGCGACGCCGCCCAGGGTCTCGATACCCAGCGTGAGAGGCGTGACATCGAGCAATAATATGTCCTTGACCTCGCCCTTGAGGACGCCGGCCTGTATAGCGGCGCCAATGGCGACCACCTCATCGGGATTGACGCCCTTGTGCGGCTCCTTGCCGAAGAACTCCTGCACTTTCTGCTGGACCAGGGGCATGCGGGTCTGTCCGCCTACCAGGATAACTTCGTCTATCTGGGCGCCCGTCTTGCCGGCATCCTTCAATGCCTGTCGGCATGGCTCGATGGTTTTTTCCGCCAGGTCCATGACCAGCTGCTCCAGCTTGGAGCGGGTCAGCGTGATATTGAGGTGCTTGGGGCCGCTGGCATCGGCGGTGATAAAGGGGAGGTTTACCTCCGTCTGCTGTACCGAGGATAGCTCCACTTTAGCCTTCTCGGCGGCTTCCTTGAGTCGTTGCAGGGCCGTCTTGTCCTGGTGGAGGTCGATGCCCTGGTCCTTCTTAAATTCATCGCAGAGCCAATCTATAATCCTCTGGTCGAAGTCCTCGCCACCGAGGTGAGTATCGCCGTTGGTGGACTTCACCTGGAAGGTGCCTTCGCCGAGCTCCAGTATGGAAATGTCGAACGTGCCGCCGCCGAGGTCGTAGACGGCGATGGTTTCGTCGCTCTTTTTGTCCAGTCCGTAGGCTAACGAAGCGGCGGTGGGCTCGTTGATGATGCGCAATACCTCCAGTCCGGCAATCTTGCCGGCATCCTTGGTGGCCTGCCGCTGGGCATCGTTGAAGTAGGCCGGCACGGTAATGACGGCCTCGGTCACTTTATCCCCGAGGTATGCCTCGGCATCTGCCTTCAACTTTTGAAGAATCATGGCCGATATCTCGGGCGGACTGTATTCTTTATCGCCCATCACCACGCGTACGTCGTTATTCGCGGCTTTAGTCACTTTGTAGGTCTTGCGCTCGGCGTCTTCCTCGACAGGAAGCTCGCGCCCGGTCGGCTCACCGTATTTGCGCCCCATAAAGCGCTTGATGGCGTAAATGGTGTTTTCCGGGTTGGTGATGGCCTGCCGCTTGGCTATCTGGCCCACCAACCGCTCGCCGTTCTTATTGATGGCCACCACCGAGGGTATGAGGCGGCTTCCCTCGGCACTGGTGATTACTACGGGCTCGCCCCCTTCAAGTACCGCCACCTCGCTGAAGGTGGTGCCTAAATCTATACCTACTGCCTTTCCCATTTACTCTTCCTCCTTTTTCCGTTAAGTCCTGCCACTGTAGTGGTGGCTCGAAATATTTTATTATTCTTCCGAAGGCTCCTCATAACTATCGTCTGTTGAACCTTTGCCCACCACTACCCTGGCAGGCCGAAGAAGTTTATCATGCAACATGTAACCCTTTTGAAATTCCTCGATGACGATGCCTTCTTTGCCCTTGCCCTGTCTCAAGGCTTCGTGGAAATTGGGGTCGAAGGCTTCTCCGAGCGATATTATCGGCTTGACCCCCTGTCCCTCCAGGACTGTCTTGAATTTGCGTTCCACCAGCCTGACGCCTTCCACCCAGTCGTGCTTTTTGTATTTGGTGGGGACGGCATCGAGCGCCCGTTCCAGGTCGTCGACGACGGGCAGGAGGCCGAGGATAAGGTTGGCGTTGGCGAAGTTATTGAATTCCTGCCTTTCCTGCTCGGTGCGTCGCTTGTAATTGACAAAGTCGGCCTGTGCCCGCTGCCAGCTGGCCAGGTATTCTTCGGCCTTTTGTTTTTCCTCGGCCAGCGCCTGCTCGAGGTTTTCCGTGTCTTTTGCCTCCTCGACTTCGGGCTCCGCCTCGTTATTTACAAATCCCTCTGAATCTTTTGGCATCATTATTTTTTAGTCCTATCCGGCGTGTATTTCTCTGCCGTAAAGTCCGGATACCAGCTGGCCCAGCACCGATGACAGGTAGTAAACCGTGGGTATGGTGCGGGAATAGGGCATCCGGGTAGGACCGACGACGGCTATAGTGCCGCTGGCTTCCCTGGGGAGGCCGTACCGGCAGATAACCACGCTGCAGTTCTGGATGGCGGTGTCTTTATTCTCTTTACCGATGATAACCTGGACGCCGTGCGGACTCAGCTTGAAGGGGACGATGACCTTGAGCAGGCCGCGACGTTCCGCCAGTTCCATAAGCGAGCTCATCTGGTCGCTGTGGGCGAATTCAGGCTGATTGAGGATAAAGTGCCATCCTTCGAGGTAAGGCTCCTCATATTCCTGCGTATCCTCGGAGCGCATGATTTCTGCGAGGAAATCGGTCGCCTGTTTTTCCGTCGGCGAAAGTTCCACTTTTTTATCGCCAATTTCCCGGGCCGTTAAGCCGTTGCAGGCGCTGTTCAGTTTGCTGCTGATTAGGGCCAGTGATGCTTGAGACAGGGCCTCGTCGAAAGTAACCAGTTTCTCTTTGACTTTAGCCCCGTCCAGAACGACTACCATCAGCACCTTGGTATCCTGCACGGCTATCAGCTCCATGTGCTTCAACCTGCAGTCGGCCGATTTCGGCAGACTGACCACGGCGACGTTCCGCACCATTCTGGCGAGGAGTGTAGCCGTGAGGCTGACCCATGCCTCAATCTCTTTTTCCACCTGGTGAAAGGTGTGGCTGATGAGACGTTGATCATCCCGGGCAAGATTGACAGCTTCAATCGAATCCACGTAGTAGCGATAGCCCTTGTCCGAGGGAATACACCCGGCCGATGTGTGGGGGCGGATAAGGTAGCCTTCCATCTCCAGCAGGGCCATCTCGTTGCGGATGGTGGCCGGGCTTATGCCCAGTCCGGCGTCATCGGCAACGACCTGCGAGGGTATAGGTATCGCCCGGGATACATATTGCCCGACGATGTAATTCAGTATTTTACCGCTTCTGGCATTAATCATCTCTATCTCCGTTAGCAGTCTAAGCAGGAGACTGCTAATTACTATTATAATTTAACATTTTATGGGGTTTTTTGTCAAGAGTAATTACGTGGTTTTGGGGCGATTCTTGAACGTGGGAGCCGCCTGTGATAAACTGAAAGAGTGGATATTACCTGGTTAGGTCACTCCTGTTTCAGGATTAAAGGCAATCAGGCCGTCATCATCACCGACCCCTTTCCTCCGGACCTCGGTTATTCCCTGGGGAAACAGACCGCCGATATCGTTACGGTCAGCCACCAGCACCCATCGCACTCTTACTTTAAGGGCATCGGTGGGGAACCGAGGATAATAAACGGCCCCGGCGAATATGAGATAAGTAATGTCCTCATCATAGGGATTGCCACTTATCACGACGCTGTCAATGGGCAGTCGAGGGGCAAGAACACCATTTACCTCATGGAAATAGACGGGGTGGCGGTATGTCATCTGGGGGACATAGGGCATGTGCTCAGCGATGAGCATGTGGAGGAGATGGGGAATGTCGATGTGCTATTGCTGCCGGTGGGCGGAGGGTCCACCATTAACGCTACCATGGCCGCCGAGGTTATCCGCAAGCTGGAGCCGAAAGCGGTTCTCCCCATGCACTACAAAACCCAGGCAATCGACCGTGAATTAGACCCGGTGGATGATTTCCTCAGGGAAATGGGCATGGGGCAAGTCGAACCGCGCCCCAAGCTCTCCGTCAGTAAATCAAACCTGCCCATCAGCACACAGGTATTCGTGCTGAGTGTTTAGTCATTTATAACAACCCCACCGCCTATTTTACTTTTGGAGCACTTGCGTAATTGCGTAATTTCCTACTCACCGTCAAGAAAGTCCAGAAGCAGGCGGTTAAAGGCGGCGCTATTTTGCTGATGGGGGGCATGGCCGAAGCCCGGCAGTATTTCCAGTCGCGAATCTGGTATCAGTTTAGCCGCCTGACGGGCGATAGATATCGGCAGATAGAGGTCGCGGCGTTTCCAGACGAGGAGCGTTGGCATCCTCAAATTCTGTAAAGTCTCGCTACCGGCCCAGCTGTAGTCCTCACCCTCTTTCGCCAGAAATCGCGGGAAGGGCTGAGGTCGCCGGAACAGCTTGCGTAGCGCCCAGAATATGGTAAATAAAGCGTTACCTAGCGTTGAAATTTTGCCCAGACCAGAAGCATCAATCAGGGTAAGTTTGCGGACTTGTTCCTGGTGCAGCCGGGCAACGTCAAGGCATACTCTGGCCCCGAAGGAATGCCCCACGAGGGCCGGTTTTTCCAGTTGCAGCGTATCGATAAATTCCAGTAAAAAATTGCTGAAGTCCGAGAGGTAGTAGCCATCTTCGTTTCTTTCGTTCTGCCCGAACCCCGGGAGGTCGGGGGCGTAAAGGGTATAGCGGGGGGAGAGACCGTCAATCGTGTCGAACCAGTCGCGGGAGTCGCTGGCGCCGCCGTGTACCAGCACGACCGGCTTGCCGCCCCCCGCTTTGAGGTAATGCGTCCGGTAACCGTTAACATTCAGCTTAAGGATTTCAATGTTCGGTCGTTCTGCCTTAGTCTCCTTTGTCACTGTGTGCAGCCTCTATCTTTATAAAATTAATAAATCCCTCGAGCAGGCGGGACACCACTCTCTCCTGACGGAAGATACAGTAAAATTCCCGGTTCAGATGGAGTCCACGCACGCCGACCTGCTGTACCAGGCCTAAAGGCAGGATTTTTTTGATGGCCAGGTTGGATACGAAGGCGATGCCGGCCCCGGCGGACACCGCCGATATTACCGCCTGGGTACTCCCCAGAACGAGGTTGGGGATGAACTTCCGGAGGTCGAGCCCGGCCCTGGAGAGCCGGCTTTCCAGGCTGCGCTGCGTACCGGAGGTCGTCTCGCGGAAGATAAACGGTTCGCCTTCCAGCTCGTCCGGCGATATCTCGCTTTTACGGGCGAAGGGGTGTTCCGGGGAAACAATGAGTACAATCTCATCGGTAGCTACCCTGAAGGACGCCAAGTCCTGCCCTTCCGGCGCCACGCCACAGAAGCCTATTTCGTAAGTGCTATCACGCACGCGGTCGATAACCGTGAGCGAATCGGAGACATCCGACTGGATTTTCACGGCCGGGTACCGCTGCTTGAATTTCGCCAGGAGCGGCGGCAGCAAATATTCGCCGGGGATGGTGCTGGCGGCGATGAGCAGGTCGCCGGAAATCTCCTCGCGCATATGCTCCAGGTCGTGCTGGAGTCGGTCGCGTTCCGCCTCAATCGACTCGGCGAACTTGAGCAGACGCTTGCCGGCGGCAGTCAACGTTATGGCCCTCTGGGTACGGTCGATGAGGCGTATGCCGAGTTCGTGCTCCAGCTTCTGAATCTGGAAAGACACAGCCGGCTGGCTTATGGCCAGCTTCTTGGCGACCTCGGAAAAGCTACCGAGTCTAATGACTTCCTGGAAGGTTTTAAGGTGGTCAATATTCATAGTGCTACGGTGAATTATAAGAAATATTTATCTTGCATTAAGAAAATACTTATGCTATAATCCCTCAGTATTATTTTATGGCATTGACAGCAGTTCATCAAGCCGAAAGCGGTATGATGTTCGTTAAGCCTGGCGAGTACGAATAAAAGGTGAAAGAGATTGCCTTGAATAAAAAGAGAATCTTTATCATCGTCGCCGGGGTGATTTTCGGGGTGCTCGGGGCGCTGATGGTCAACTGGGGCAATCCCGCTAACATGGGTATCTGCGTGGCCTGTTTTCTCCGTGATATTGCCGGGGCCCTCGGCCTGCACCGGGCCGGCGTGGTGCAGTATCTACGGCCGGAGATAATGGGCTTTATACTGGGGGCCTTTATCACGTCGTTCGCCTTCCGCGAATTTCGTGCCCGCGGCGGGGCCTCGCCGATAATACGTTTCTTTATGGGGGCCTTCGTTATGATAGGTGCCCTGGTATTTCTGGGCTGCCCGATACGCATGATGCTGCGGCTGGCCGGCGGCGACCTTAACGCTATCCTGGCGTTGGTAGGCATCGTCATCGGCGTGCTCATCGGGATATTTTTCCTGAGACAGGGTTTCAACCTCGGACGGGCCACCAGGATGCACCCGGTCGTCGGCTGGATTATGCCGGTGGTTATGGTGGGTCTGTTGCTGCTGGTAATATTCAAACCCGGTTTTATCTTACAGAGCGAGTCCGGGCCGGGTTCTCAGTTTGCGTCCATCGCCGTGGCTGTCGTCGTCGGGCTGGCGGTCGGCTTCCTGGCGCAGCGTACCCGCATGTGCTTCGTCGGTGCCTGGCGTGATATCTTTCTGGTCAGGGACACTTATTTATTCAGCGGCGTGGCGGCCTTCTTCATCGCCGCGCTGGTAACCAATTATATCGCCGGTAACTTCGGCGCCGGTGGCATCTATCACTGGGGCTTCGCCGACCAGCCGGTGGCCCACACCAGTCACCTCTGGAATCTCCTGGGGATGACCCTGGTCGGTCTGGCGGCGACCCTCATCGGCGGCTGCCCGCTCCGTAACTGCATCCTGACCGGTGAAGGGGATACCGATGCCGGCATGACGGTGCTCGGCTATATCGCCGGTGCGGCCGTGGCACATAACTTCCTGATGGCCTCCAGCCCGGCGGGAACCGGTACCTGGGGGCCGCTGGCGGTTATCATCGGGCTGGTTTTTTGTATCGTCGTCGGCCTGTTCATGATGGAGCGCGCCAGAGCCTAGGAAGAAGGAAGGATATGTCTATTCTGAAAAAGGGGAAGGGCGCCTTTGCCGGGGGCGGCCTGGTGCTCTTCAACGATGTCCAGGAAGCCATGAAGGCGGAGAGGGTCCTGAAAAGGGCGGAGTATCCGGTCCGCCTCGTGGCGCCGCCGCCGGAGCTGCGCCGGGGCTGCGACCTGGCCGTGGAGATAAACCTGGTGGAACAGCCCGGTATCGAGCGCCTGCTGAAACGGAGCGATGTCGGCTATGTCGAAGTAAAGCCGCTGAAGGGTAGCGATGCCGGGATACTGGAGATTGTCAGGGTGACCGATTTCGGCGACTGGTTGATGGTCAAGGCCGCCAATATGAAGCTTACCTTTGAGAAGCAGAGCGGGAAAATCGTGAATACATCGGGCGGCGGCTGCCCCGATATCCCTTACCTGCACGCCGAGATGCTGGACAAGCGGGTCGACGAGGCGCCCCACCCTGCTGACATCGGCTATACCCTCTGCGCGCTGATGCTGGACCGGGCCCTCGAGGAGAGCCGGTCGTTGTGGGAGGGGGGTGAAGGGGCATGATGCTTATTGCCGGAACCGTCCCCATCAGGGATATGCCCCTGACCTTCGGGGAAGCAAGTGCCGGAGGCGATTACCTGCTTGTTGAAGGGTGGCGTATTCCCCAAACCCAGGGCACCGGCGCCATGATAAGCGCCGCTTTGGCGACCACCGGATATCTCAAAACGGAAGCGTCGCGGGTGCTACTGGCCGGTGATATCGGACAGGGCAGGGGCAGCCGCGAGATTTACGAATATCTTATACAAAATATTGCCAGGCTTTCGCCAGAAGTTCTGGCGCTCCATTACTGGCTGCCGGACATGGCCCAAACGCGACGGCTCTGCGAAGCTATCGAGAAGTGTGACCGGAGGACGGTGCTGATTGCCGATGCCTCCTCGATGTATTCCGCCAAGGCGGCCGGGCTGGCTCCATTTTTTGATGTTTTTTGCCCAGACACCGCCGAGATGGCCTTCCTGGCCGACCTCGATGCCACCCACCCGGCCTACGTGCGCTTTATGCTTTTTAACGACATGGAGCGGGTGCCGGAGCTGGTAAAAGCCGCTTATCAGCGTAAAAACGCCGCTAAACTGATGCTGGTCAAGGGAGCAGTGGACTATATCGTTAAAGATGGCGAGGTCCTGGCCACCGTCAACGAGCCCGATGTCCCCGCGATGGAGGCTATCGGCGGGACGGGCGACATAATTACCGGTATGATCTCAGCCTTTGTCTATGCCGGGCTGGAGCCTCACGAGGCGGCCATCATAGCCGCCCGGGCTAACCGTATGGCCGGTAAGATGGCTGGCGTGACCCCGGCCAACAGGGTAAACCAGGTTATCAACCGATTCCCCGATGTATTCAAACAGTATTTATGCCAGTGGAGTGGAGTTTGCACTACGGGAGGAGTAGAATAATGACTGAGGTTGATGTGCGGGGCTATTCCTGCCCCATTCCGGTGGTGAAGACAAGAAAGGCGATGAAAGAAAATCCGAAAGAAGTATTAACGGTGCTGGTGGAGACCGCCGTCTCCAGGGAAAACGTGTCCCGCCTGGCCGAGAGCCAGGATTACGCGATTAATGTGGAGGAGGTTTCCGGAGAGTACCGCCTCACGCTGACGCCGCCGGCTAAATAGAGACAGGGAGGTTGGCAGAATGGGTGACGAGGCTAAAAAGCTGCGCCTCACCGAGACCGTTCACGGGTCGGGTTGAGCCTGTAAGATAGGTCCGGGTGACCTCGCCGAAGCACTGGCTGGCTTGTCTTTCCAAACCGACCCCAATCTCATCGCGGGGATGGAAAGGGCCGAGGATGCCGGTGTCTATAAGCTCACCGACGACCTGGCCATCGTGCTGACGGTCGATTTCTTCACGCCGATAGTAGACAACCCTTACCAGTTCGGCCAGATTGCTGTGGTCAACTCCCTGAGTGATGTTTACGCCATGGGCGGTAAGCCCCTGACGGCTATGAATGTCGTCTGTTTCCCGCAGGGAGACATGGATATCTCCGTTCTGAAGGAAGTCCTGCGGGGCGGGCTGGACGAGATGAACGAGGCCGGGGTGATACTGGTGGGTGGACACAGCGTCGAAGACCCGGAGCTTAAGTACGGCCTGTCGGTCACGGGCACCATTCACCCCGACGAAGTGGTCCACAATAACGGCGCCAGGGCGGGTGACCGTCTCATCCTGACCAAGCCGCTGGGCACGGGTCTCATCAGCACGGCAATCAAGGGTGGTATCGCCGAGGAGGAAGCTATTACCAAGATTGTGAAGTCGATGACCACCCTGAACCGGAAGGCATCGGAGTTGATGCAGGAGGTCGGAGTTCATGCCTGTACGGATATTACCGGCTTCGGCCTCCTGGGACACGCCGCCGAGATGACTGAAGGGACGGATATCGGCATGGTCATAGATGCGGCAGCGGTACCGTTCTTCCCCGAGGCAAAAGAAATGGCCGAGATGGGCATGATTCCGGCCGGCCTGCACCGCAACCGGGATTTCCGTAAAGACATGGTGGATATGGCTGAAACCGTGCCACGGTATTTGCAGGATATCCTCTATGACCCGCAGACCTCCGGCGGGCTGTTGATAGCCGTGCCTCACGAAAAGGCCTGGATACTGCTGGAGAAATTACACGGGGAAGGCGTGGCTGAGGCGGCCATCATCGGGGAGGTGGCGGCGGAAAAGAAGGGGAGGATTGTCGTCAGGTAATTTGCGGGGCGGCTTGAAATCTTCAATTTACTCATTTAGAGTATTTTTAGACACCCCATGAGGTGGTAAAGGTGCAGGGTATCAGGGATTTATTGAATATCACCACGAAAAGAGACAGGACCAGGGCGAAGATTTGCGCCGCCGTAAAGTCGCGGCGTATCATCGAGTTCTACTATCACGGCGGCTACCGCACGGTGGAGCCGTTCTGCCTCGGGGTGGTACTATCCGGCGAGGCCGATAACGAGTCGCTCCTGTGCTACCAGATTGGAGGGTACAGCGAATTGAGGGAGGCGGTGGGGTGGAAGCTCTACCGCGAATCGGAGATGCAAGATATTGAAGTACTGAACGAGACATTCAGCGGCGACAGGCCCGGCTATGATGTGGAGAGCGTGGGCATGGCGGTTTTCCGCTGCTACGTTCCCCCGGTAAAAGAAGCGCCGAAAGTGGCCGCGGGGGCAACTCGCACGGGACTTAACAGACCGGGACCGGGATACCCGGCTCACAACGAGGTGATGAAAAGGTTTCGTTTCACTCACCCCACCCCCATCCCCGAACTATATACCCATATATTATCCGGCCCCCGGATTAAACCCCTGCCAGAACGCACAGAATGGGAAAATAAGCATTTGACGCAGATATTTGGGCAATCTTACCTCGCGGCGCAAACCGCCTGATATTTTCAGGTACAGGCGAAGACGTATTGTATCAATTCTCCATGTACGTGTTTTTCGTGAATCAAGATTAGCGTAATTGCGCCGTTACTCTTTTGAGAAGCTCACGGTCGTCCCTGACGCCGCGCACATCCAGGTTAGTCTGGCGGAAAGCCCGCACCATGGCCTCGATAAGCTTGGTCTTGCTGAGTTTCTTACCGCCGCTGAACTTGGCGGTCGATGCCAGGTTTTCCAGGTAGGCATCTTCTTCCCGGTTGAGAAAAACGGAAAGCTTAATCATAGCCGATTTGGCAGGCTCGGGTTTCGGGACGGCCTGCCGCGGTTCCAACGCCCTTTCGGTGGCGGGACGGTCGATGCCGGTGAGACGGTCCAGAGCGTTACCGTAGGCAAGCTCCTCGGTTATTTTAGCTCTTTTCATGCAGCACCTCTTCTGTGAATGTTCTGTAGGCTTCAGCCCCATCGGATTTGGGGGCGTAGGTCAGTATCGACATCCCGGCGGCCGGGGCCTCTTTAAAACGAACGCTAACCGGAATAGTCATATCGAATACTCTTATTCTGTCGCCGAAAGCCCTCTTGGTAACTTCGATGACTTCACGGCTGTGCAGGGTGCGGGTGTTGGTCATGGTGAACAGTATCCCCAGGATTACCAGAGCCGGGTTGATTCTATCCTGCACGCGGATGATGGTGGACAGCAGCAGGGCCAGGCCTTTCATCGCCAGGAAATCCGCCTGCAATGGGATGAGGACGTTATCGGCGGCGGAAAGGGCGTTGATGGTCAGCAGCCCCAGGCTGGGCAGGCAGTCCACCAGGATATAATCGTAATCTTTACGCACCGGCTGGAGCATCTCCTTCAACATGAGTTCGCGGGTGAAGACGTTTACCAGGTCGAGCTGCGCCTGTGAAAGCTCGATGTTGGCCGGAACGAGTTCAATGCCGGGATTGTCCGTCTTTAGCGTAACATCGCGGATGGAGACCTGGCCGTTGTCCCTCATGGTGCTCCTCAGGACATCGTAGCAGGTATGTTTCAGGTTGTCCGGGTTGAAGCCGAAGCTGACGGTAAGGCTGGCCTGGGGGTCCCAGTCCACCAGCAGGACGCGTTTATTATAATCGCTAAGGCCCTGGGCCAGGGCGGCGGCCGTGGTCGTCTTGCCGACGCCGCCTTTCTGGTTGGCAATACAGATGACAGTCATAGCTTAAATGTTCCGATTTATTATAGCGCAATTGCGCAACTGCGTCAATGCTCTATTGCGCAGGGTTAACTCTGGATTATCTGGTATTTTTGATACCTTACCACCTGTGTCCCCCTGCCAGAGGAAAGCACTAAGCACTACTTGTTTAGGATTTAGATATTAGGATTTAGTATTCATAAAAAAGGTATAAGCTGTGGATGTAGATTGGCAGCTAGGGTGGGAATAAGCGACAGCGTGGGTGAGGTTAAAACTTAAGAAAATTAATAAAAATATCATTTTATATAAATATAATTAATAAAGGTATTGACAAAATCAATGTATGACATTATAATATATTAAGAAAATTAAGTTGAAGGATAAAATAGTTAATCGGTCAAGGTGAAAAACCTTAAGAAAGGTGACTGGAAATGCCAAAAGAGTGGCACGAACTGACAAGAATGACCCAGGGTAAGCCGATAACCGTAGAGCGCGTCCGGATGGTCGACAGCGATATCGCCATCGAAGGCAGCTTTACACTGCCGCCTCTGGCAGGTCTATCCGCCGAGGACCAGGTCTTCGTGATGGCCTTCGTGCGCTGTCACGGCTCTATCAAGGATATGGAAGAGATGTTCGGTATCAGCTATCCTACCGTGAAAAACCGAATTAACCGTATCGCCAAACAGCTTGAGTTCGTCGAAATAGTCGTCATTTCTTCCCAGGAGGAAGTAATTGACGAGCTTGAACATGGTGATATTACCCCGGAAGAAGCGATGAGGAGGCTTTCCGAATGAACAGACCGCCTATGTTGATGCATGTAAAAATCCGAGGTGAGAACAGCAATTTCGGCCTGTGGCTGCCGCTTTTCCTGCTGATACCCCTGGCGCTGGTGGTTTTAATCATCCTGTCGCCACTGATACTCATCGGTATACTCGCTCTCTGGCCCAGCGGCTGGGGCAAACTGGCTCTGCTGGCGCTATGGGCTGCTGTCGTCTCGTTTTGCTCGTTGCGGGGCCTGAAGGTCGATATTCAGGGTCCGAGAGAAAGTGTATTTATTTCCGTCGTTTAGACGGTGAGAAGGAGGATACTGCCATGACTGAGAACAAGAAGAAAATACTGGAGATGTTAGCCGATAAAAAAATAAGTGTCGAAGACGCTTATCGCCTGCTCGGCGTGATCGATGCCGACGAAGGCGGGCAGGAAAGTACCCCAAAGGTGGAACCGGGAGCTAAGGCCAGGCCCAAGTATCTGCGCGTTAACATAATACCCGACCCGGATGCGGTGGGAGGTTCCGGCGACCGTGTCAATGTCCGCGTGCCCATGTCGCTGATACGCGCCGGCATTAAACTGACCTCCCTGATACCCGCCGAGGCTATGGATAAGGTAAACGGGGCCTTGAAGGATAAGGGAATCAACTTCGATGTCCGCAGTGTAAAATCAGAGGATATCGAGGAGCTTATCGAAGCCCTGGGCGAGCTGGAGGTGGACGTGGTGAGCGGACGGGGCGAGAAAGTAAAGGTGTATGTAGAATAATACCCGCATATATAAGCTGACGGCGCAACTACGCCGAATAGCCGAAGGCGTAGTTGCGCTCTCTCCCAATCAGAAGAATTCAAAACGTACTAAACTTGATTCGGTGAGCTCTATAGAGGAGGAATAATATGGGTTATTTCAGAATACTGGCTGCCGTTCCCGGCTTTTTCCTGAGTTCCTTTTTCCTGATGCTTCTCTGGGGGGCGATTTGCCCCGAATTCGGGATAGCCTCCATCACCTACGTCAAGTCAATGCTGATTACCATTACCCTGTGGCTGGCGGTCGCCCCTCTGGCCGCAGCCGGAAGGGGACGCCGTTGATGACGAAGGCCGGCATTTGAATATATTCAAACGTTAAGGGTGGGGTTGGTTTGCCTTCCGCTTCCCGTCTCCTTGACGAAGGCGAAAGCCGCCAGTGCCATCACCGAAAGCCCCGCCCAGAAAGCGAAGGGCAACCCCTCGTATATTACCACCAGGCTGTTGCCGGCCGGCGGGGCGAAGGTATAGCCCACCCGGGTAAAAGCGTGGACGATTCCTACGGCCGTGCCGGCATAAACCGGTCCGATTCCCTCGGTTTCCACCGATAAAGTGGCGGCTACCGCCCATATCATGTCGCGGAAAACGCCCGCCATAATCGCCAGGAGCCACACCGCGGGGCCGGTGACCACGGAAAGAAGGCCGACTCCGATAACCGTGATTATCAGTCCGGGAACCAGGACGGCTTTTCTCAGGCCGAGTTTATCGGAGAGCAAAGTGAGGGGTATGGCCGCCGCCGTACCCGCGGCATTGAGGGCGGCCAGGGCACCGTCGGCACCGGCAGTCGTCCACCCTATGTTCAGCAGGTACAGGGGCAGGTAGCCCATCAGTCCTTTGTTGCAACCGGCAAAGCCCATCATGCCGATGGCGATGAGCCATATGTTGCGACTGCGTACCACATGCTTCAGGGACTGGCGCGGCGCTTGAGTTTCGGCGGTAGAGACCGACCGGGCGGGCTCGGGTACGGTCAGGAACCAGAGAAGACCCATCAGCACCGATATTCCCCCGTAAAAGAACAGGACGTTCTTCCAGCCCCCCAGCAGAGGAGAGAGTACTGTGGCGCTGAGCATTGCCCCCAGCATCATGCCCCCGCCCACGCAGGCAGTAATTATCCCCTGGGCTGTACCCAGTCCCCGTTCGTGAAACCACAGGCTCGTGTTCTTGATAATGACTACCGGCACTGCCTCGCTGGCGAGGCCGAAAAGGAGGGAGGTAATCGCCAGGGTGGTGAAGCTGTCCGAAAGACCCCTCGTGGCACCGAAGACGCCTGCCAGTAAACAGCCGATGGCGAGGATGCGCCTGGCCCCGAAACGGTCGGCGAGGGAACCGGCCGCCAGTATGCTGAAGATGCCGGCCACGGAACTGACCCCCCAGACGGTGCCTACTTGGACGATGCTCAGGCCGAGCTCTTCCGCAATATCGCTGAAGAGTACTGGCATGCAAGCCGTGGCCATGGCGAAGACGACCAGATTAATGATGGCTCCCAGGCCGACTACATACCAGCGCTTCCCTGACGAGCCGTAATCTGCCATTTACTTTAGAAGTCCCCGCCCGGCTAAATCGGCGGCGACATCGTTAAGGTGGAGCTCTTCGAGTTTGGCCCTGGTCAGCAGGCCGGTCTCGACGTCCCAGCCGCGGTATTCGTAGTACTCGCTCTTCATCTTCTCGAATTTTTCTCTATCGATTACCGCCCCTATCTTGGATATTATCTCGCCGTCCTTCCCCGGAGCCAGGCAGTCGGCATCGAAGAACAACTCGCCCTGCTGCAGACCTTTGGTATAGAAATGTTCCAGCAGCCGGTCGCCTTCGCGCCCCGGCCATCCCTGACGGAGCAGTACCGCTCTTTGCAGGTTGAAGATTCTCTCGCCCATCTTGAAAAGGCCCGCCTCGTCGATATCTTTCCCCGTAATCGCCGAGAATATCTCGGTTTCCGTTACCGGCGCCGGGCCATCCCCTACGTAACGGAAGGGAAGGGTCATCGTCCAGCGGAGGTCGCAGAGGATAAGGCTTTCCTTGGCATAAACGCGGTCCTGGAGTTTTTTGGCCGCCAGCGCCTTGCCTTCGTACGTGGAGAAGTCCGCCGCGATGGCATTACCCCAGATCTTCTCAGCGACCTTGCGGAAGTCCTCGACGGTGAACATTTCGCCCAGCTTGCCTCCCTCCATGCCGACCCACATCATCAACATATTGCAGACTTCGTGGAGCTGTTGTATCGACCGTCTCGGTTCGGTGGCGTAGATAAGGCTCGTCGTGGTAAACAGTCTCGGGTCGTAGTCCCTTTTCTCGCCCCCACTGGTAGCGATGTACGTACTCAGCATTTCCCTGGCCTTCGGCCCCAGCGACTCGGCGGCGGCTATCGTGCCCCTGGAGAAAATTTCGCCGAAGCCTTCTTTAAAAGTGATTTTCCTGGTGAGTTCTTCTATATACTCGGGGCTGCCGACCTTCGATAGCGGGAGCCCGGTATCCTTTTCGTTAATAATGCCTTCCTGATAACAGGCATCGAGCCACTCAATGACGCTTTGCATCACGACGGTATCAAGCCCGTAGCCATCGCATAGCCTGGTGGCCTGCAGGCGAGCCCCGTCCGGCTTGCCGAGATATCTGGTGACCATCTCTCCGTAAACATCGGAAGCCTGGCAGAGCGATTTATAAAGTCGGCCGTCGTCGCCGTCATATATCTGGCGGGAGCAGCCGATGCCGCACCCGTAACAGGCGTGGTCGCGGGTGAGTCCGGGGACCGCCCACAACGAAGGCATGGGCACCCGCGGCTTCGTAGCTGCGATGCGTTTCACCAGCTTGCGTACTGCGTCGGGGTTGGCAGCCACCGGCCTCTTGTCACCGAAAGCAACGACGATGGCTTTGAGATTCTTCGAAGCCATTACCGCGCCGAATCCGCCGGAACCGGAGGCGCCCCCTTCCGCCAGTACAGTGGAGAAGGATATCATGTTCTCGGCGGCGGGGCCGATAGCCAGCACGCTTACGTTTTTACCCAGTTCCGCTTTCAGGTTATCGCTCGTTGCGAAGGTGGTCTGGCCCCAGAGATGCGCGGCATCCCTTACCTCGACCTTACCATCGTGGATGTAGAGATAAGAGGGTTTATCCGCCCTGCCCTGTACGGCCAGGGCATCGTAGCCGGCGTATTTCAGCCAGACGCCCCACCCCTCCCCCAGATTGCAGTTGGAGAAGGACTCCGGGTCTCCGAGGGGCGTTTTACCGCAGATTTTCCAGCGGGAACCGGCAAAGCCGGGGAATCCGGCCACCGGGCCGCTGGCGCAGATGAAGCAGTTCTCCGGGGCGAGGGCTTTTGCCTCCGGCGGAACCAGCTCCCAGTAAAGCCTGGCCGCAATGCCGTGCCCCCCTATGTAATTATCAGCGTAGTCGGCGGTAGGTTTCTTAATAACGTTTCCGTCCGATAGATTAACCTGTAATATCTCTCCGGCGTATCCGTATTCTGGCATCTAAACAAAGTCCTTTCTCAGCGTGTTTATAGACCCAGTTCCTTCAGCTTGGCGGCGGTTGGCGTGCCGTTTTTGTCCCAGCCGCGCTCGGCATAGTATTCATCGAGCATTTCATCGAGGTCTTTCTGGCTGATGAGCTGTCCCTTGGAAGCCCCCGCCTTGATAGGCTCGGTCATAAGGCGCTTGGGGAAGGTATCGTCCTTGCGGCCGAATCCCGCGCCGATATTGAACAGGCGGGCGACATTATTCAGCCTTTCCCCGATTTGCTGGATTTCTTCGGCGGTGAAATTCATGCCGGAGGCGGCGTTAACGAGGTCGGCGGTGTTCTGGCAGGCGATATCGGGTAAGGCCATGTCGAGGAGGAAGGCGCACATCGTGGCGCAGTCGCAGGTGACGGAGCGGACGTCCTGGTTCCACTTGGTCAGCCGGCCCTTGCCTTTGGTGGCCATTCTATCCACCTTCTCGGGGATGGGTACATCGAAGATTTCCTGGTAGGCATAGCCCCGGTTGTGGTCGGCGCCGGTATAGGAGGTGGCGTAGTTCAGGCCGTGCGCCTTGGCGCCACGCACATCGTAGGCGGGCAGCTCTAGGCCCTTTATCTGCATAGCGTAGTCCCCGGTGCCCTTGCCTATTTTCTCGGCGGCCTTTTTCGTGCCCTGTCCCAGGAGCGCGCCGAGGCCTTCCTGGTAGGCTATCTTCCGCAACATCTCAATCACGGCGGCGTGATTGCCGAATTTCAGGTCGAGGCCATCGGTATCCTTCCTGGTGAGTATGCCCTTTTCAAAGAGTTCCATAGCCCAGCCGATGGCCACGCCCGCCGAGATAGTATCGATGCCGTACTCATCGCAGAGTCGGTCGGCGGCGATGACGGCGGGCAGGTAGTCCACCCCTACCGTGCTGCCCAGCGAGTAGGTCGTCTCGAACTCGGGCCCCTCGCTGAGATAGCCGGCGTAAGGCCCCGAGGTAACCAGCTTTACCTGGCTGCACCCCACCGGGCAATCGTGGCAGTGAGAGCGCGTGACTATCATCTCGTCCTGGGCTTTCAGGCCGAGTTGCGGCACCATGTTGGTCTGTCCGGTAGCCGACCAGTTCTTAATGGAAAAGATACCCATTTCCGTCATGGCATCGACGACCATGGGCGTGCCGGCTTTGGAAAATTCGGGGTAGAGTACGGGGCTGTCTTTCATAGCCTTATTCATGACCTGCCGGGCTTTCCTGAAGCGTTCGGCGTCGACGATATCCGGCTTTTTATGGCCGCGTACGGCGATGGCCTTGAGGTTCTTGGAGCCCATCACCGCCCCCAGCCCCTTTCTACCCGCCGCGCGGCGCTCGTTGACGATACAGGCTATGTTGACGACCTTATCGCCGGCGGGGCCGATACAGGCAATCCGGTAATTATGGTCGCCGAGTTCTTCCTTGATGAAGAGCTGGGTGTCCGTGGTCATCATGCCGGTTAGTTTTTCGGCGCTCCTGAATTTAACCTCGCTGTCCCTGACGGCGACATAGGTGGGCTTCTCCGCCTTACCCTCGATGATAATCATGTCGTAACCGGCCCGTTTCATCTCGGCGGGGAACTGCCCCCCGGCCAGGGCCATGCCGACCGCGCCCGTCAGCGGCGACTTGGCCACCACGGCCATACGACTGGAGCAACTGGCGCCCGTGGCCGTCAGGGGGCCTACCGCAAAGATAAGCTTGTTGGCTTTATCCAGGGGTGGGGTATCCGGCTTCACCTCATCGTAAAGGCATTTGATGGCAAAACCGGCGCCTCCCAGGTAATTTTTAGCCAGTTCCTCCGGGACGGCTTCCTCGTTGAATGACTGCTTGCTTAAATCTATCCTGAGAATCTTGCCTGCATAACCACCTTTATACATCAGATAGCCTCCTTTCCGGTTTTCATTTAGTTACCGATGTCGCATAGAGCCTTGATAAATGCATACTTTTGGTTCACCACCTGTTGCAGCTTATTAATATCGTCCTCTTTCAGATGGGCGAATTTACGTATCTGCCTGGTGAACTCCTGTATCGGGCGGGGATTTGTCGTTTCGTGGGTGAGGCGGAACTTGCCATTCTCGGCTTCCCAAAGCGGGAAGTAGTTAGTTCTTACCGCCATCCGGCATACCTGAACCGATGAATTACTTTCGATACGCCAGCCCATGTTACAGGGGGAAAATACATGAATATAAACGAACCCTTCGTTTTTCTTTTCCTTTGCCTTGAGTAATTTCTTGGCGAAGTCCTCCAGGTGACTCAGGGTGGCGGTAGCGACATAGGCGGCTCCGTGTACGGCCATGATGAGTGGCATGTTCTTGGCTGGTGTCGGCTTACCTTTACTGGAAATACCCGCAGGAGTCGTACTGGTAGAAGCGCCCAGGGGGGTGGTGCTGCTTCTCTGGTAGCCGGTGTTCATATACCCTTCGTTGTCATAGCATATATAAATTATGTGCTCGTTTCTTTCCGCGGCACCGCTAAGCGGCTGGAAGCCGACATCGGCGGCACAGCCGTCACCGGTGAAGCATACTATGGTGACATCTTTACCTATCCTGCGGAAATACCTGGAAATTCCGGTGGCGCTGGAAGCGACTCCAGTCATCAGGCAGCTGTAGTAAGTCAGGCGATGCCAGCTTCCCAGGTTCTGTCCATAGAAAACGGGTGCCGAACAGCCGGGGCAGCCGACCAGTACGATATCCTTTCCCAGGACTTTCGGTACGAATCTGGCGGTAAGTTCCAGCATGCATCCAGGGCACCAGGCAACTCCTCCGGCGAACTGTTCCTCTTTTTCAGTGAAATAATCAAAAATTCTTGATTTTTTCTTTTCCTGCTGTGCCATTTTGTACCTCACTCTTCCAAGGGTATCCAGGTCACTTCCTGGTAAGGCTTACCGCGTGCAGCGGCATGGGTCTCATCGATTACTCTCTCGATATGTGATGTGGTTATATCAAGATTGGCCAGCCCGTCGATATAACTCAACATGGGCACGACGCCAAATTCCGGCGAAAGCGCCCTCAGTTCCACGTACGTTGGTCCGCGGTTCCAGCCGAAACAAACACTCCGGTCAATGACTCCGATAGCCTTTTTCCCCCTCAGGGCTTCAATCAAACGTTTGCGGGGAAAGGGGCGGAACAGCCTTAGCTTGATTAGCCCTACTTTTATTCCTTCATTTCTTTTAGTATCAACCACCGTCTTTGCCGTCCCGGCAGCACCACCGGAGGCTATTACTATTATCTCAGCATCCCCGGTGCGGTATTCCTCTATCTGGCCACCGTAGCTCCGCCCGAAAAATTCCCCGAATTTTTTGTCAATCTCGTCCAGCTTGGTGGTTGCTCGCTCCATAGCTATACAGTGTTTATAGCGTAGCTCAACAAAACCAATCTCTATACCATGAGTACCGCAGCTCAGAGGTTCCCCCGGGACAAGTTTGGGGCGCTGCGGCTGCCGCTTTAGAGGTGCCAGGAACCGGTCAATATCTTGCTGTGTAGCGATTTCTACCGCCTGTGCCAGATAGGAGAGATAAAATCCATCGTAGTTTACCATCACCGGAAGCTGGATATCGTAGTCTTCTGCCAGCCGGAAGGCCATAATAATAGTGTCAAAGATTTCCTGACAGTCTTCGACGATTATCTGAATCCACCCGGTATCTCTCGCGCTGACTATGTCCTGCTGGCCGCCGGAGACAGCCAGGATGCCGGGCGTTTCGCGGTTGGCGATAGCCATCACCACCGGGGCTCTGAAGCCAGAGGCCTGCTGTACGGCATCATACATGAAGGCCAGACCCCAGGAGGAAGTGGCGGTGAAAACGCGACCGCCTGTGAGGCTGGCAGCGGCGACAACGTTCATCGCCGAATTTTCTCCCTCAACCTCAACCATCTCGGCATCAAGTATTCCATTGGCATGGAATGCGGAAAGCTGTTCTGCCACCTCACTCATGGGAGTTATGGGGTAAGAAGTCACGACATCCGGTCGGCAAAGCATGGCCGCGTAGGCAGCGGTACCATTGCCGGTTATCACCCTAACCTGACCTTTTTGAGCCTTCATAGGCCACTTCTCCTTCCAGAAACATCGGATTGCCTCCTTATTTCTTTATTCCGACATGTTTTATATTAGAACAATACATCAAAGCAGCACGCTGCCGCCGTTGACGACGATATAATGCCCGGTGATAAAGTCCGAGTCTGCCGAGGCCAGAAACACCGCCGTCCCGACCAGGTCGTCTGGTTCTTCGCGGCGCTTGATGCACTGCATCTCGATGGTAGCGTCGAAGGATGATTTGTTGCCGTCCTGCCCCAGGCTGGCCTCGGTAGCCGTGAATCCCGGCCCGATGCAGTTGACGTTGATGCCGGATGGCCCGAGGGCCCGTGCCAGGGCCTGCGTCAACGCGTACACGGCCGCCTTGCTGCAGGCGTAGGCCAGGAGGTCGACGGCTCCGGGCACTTTAAAGACGTCCGAGGCGATGTTGATAATCTTGCCGCTGCCCGCCATGACCATAAGGGGGCCGATAGCCTTACAGCACAGGTATGTCCCCCGGACATTCACCTCGAACAGGCGGTCCCAGTCCTTGACCGTCCAGGCGTCCCACTCCCGCCGCTCGACCCCGTAGTACAGGGCGGCGTTATTGAGCAGGATATCCACCCTGCCGTATAGCCGCATGGCCTCGTCGGCCATTTTTCGGGTGTCTTTTTCTTCGGAGATATCGGTCAGCATGGCGGTGGCTTCCCCGCCTTTAGCCTTGATTTCTTTTACGGTACCCTGGGCGCGTTCCAGGCTGATATCGGGCAGGAGCAGTTTTGCGCCTTCCCCGGCGAACCGCAGGGCGAAAGCCTTACCCAGGCCGCGGCCGGCACCGGTGATAATGGCTACCTTGTCTGCTAATACGGGTGACATATCTGCCTCCTTTGAAGATATGGACAGTTATAATCTATTTTAATTCAGGGATTTTATCAAATCGCTGGCGGTGGTCACCCATCCGAAGACCGACCTAACGTTCCAGATGGTGGCATCCTGAACGTAATCGGGTCCGGTGTTGCCACACGCATCACCGACCAGCAGTGCGAAGTAATCGCGAAAAAACGCATCACGCAGGGTCGACTCTACACAAACGTTGGTGAACAGCCCGATGAATACGAGGTACCTGATATTGTATTTCTTTAAGACGTCATCGAGTTCCGTGTGGACGAAACCGCTGTACCGGGTCTTGTTCACGGTGATGTCATCCGGTTCCGGCCTGAGTTCATCGACTATTTCCCAGTCCCAGGTGCCTAAAGTCAGAAACTTGCCTTTGAGTTCCGGGTGCTCGCGCATGGCCACCAGGCCCCCCTCTTTCCAGTAGTTGGGCGATTCCGGTCCCCCGGCGCCGGCAAGGTCCGGCCCGTAGGTCATCCTCAGATACATTGTCTTTATGCCTTTGTTTCTGAACGCCTGGATTACCTTCTTATCGACTTCGATGATTTGCTTCGCTTTATCTTCGTTGAGCCTCCCCAGGTAGTCGAAAAGGCCGCCCTTTTTACAAAAGGAGTTCTGCATATCGACGACGATTAAGGCCGTTCTTTCAATGTCCAGTTTAACCGGTTCCGGTTCAGCCGTTACGATTATTTCCATGCGTGTCTCCCATCCTTTTGTTAGAGCTCCATCTCCTTGAGGTCCCGGGCTGGCTTCAGGTTGGCCCCGGTGAGTACCTGCACCTCCGGTACCGTCCAGCCGGGCGCTATCTCTTTGAGAAGGAGTCTGTCACCGCTCACTTCGATAACTGACAGGTCGGTGATGATAAGGCTGACGCATCCCCGGGCGGTCAGGGGGTAGGTGCACTCCCTGACGATGCGCGGCTGGCCGTCTTTAGTGGTATGCAACATGGTGACGATTGCTTTTTTCGCGCCGATGGCGAGGTCCATGCCTCCCCCCATCCCCGTGGCCGGTCGGCCCGGCCGCCCCCAGTTGGCGAGGTCTCCCTTTTCCGAGACCTGGTAAGCGCCGAGCACCACGATGTCGATATGTCCCCCTCTTATCATGTCGAAGGCTGCAGCGCTATCGAAAAAGCACATGCCGGGTAAAGGCGTTACCGGCTGGTCGGAGGCATTCATCAATTCGTAGTCTTTTTCTTCATCTGCGGCCAGGTTTCCGTATCCCAGCATGCCGTTCTCGCTCTGGAAAAAGACAGTACGGTCTTCCGGGATAAAGTTGGCGCAGAGGCCGGGCATGCCGTAGCCCAGGTTGACCACCATGCCGTCGGCAAACTCTCTGGCCGCCCTCAGCGCAATCGTTTGCTCGTTAAGTCGCTCTTTCATCGAGGCACCTCCACGATGCGGTTAACGTAAATGTGAGGAGTAACGATGACCTCGGGATTGAGCTGACCTGTCGGCACCAGCTCGTCGACTTCCACGATGGTGACCCTGGCAGCCATGGCCATGACCGGATTGAAGCACCGCGCCGTTTGCCGGTATACCAGGTTTCCCAGGGAATCGGCTTTATGCGCCTTTATCAGGGCGAAATCGGCGGTCAGCGGTCGCTCCAGTATATACTCCCGTCCGTCGATGACCTTCTTCTCCTTGTCCTCCTCGACGATGGTGCCGACGCCTGCCGGAGTGTAGAATCCGCCCAGTCCCCCCGCTCCGCACCTTATCCTCTCCGCCAGGGTGCCCTGCGGCACTGTCTCAATCTCAACCTTACCTTCGTTGAACAGCTTTTCAAGGGGGGAGGTGGGGGGCATACCGCCGAGCGCGGGCACCGACCCGATGAATTTCTTTACCTGGCCGTTCTCAAAGAGGATGCCGGAGTCCTGGTATCCTCCCGGCTTGATGCGGTGGCTGAGTTCGTAGCCGACTCCGCCCATGTTGGCGATGAGGGTGAGGTCTTTAGCTACCTGTCGGGACAGGGCAACGATGAGATTTATGGGCAGACCGCCGTATGAACCGAAACCACCCACCATTATTGTGGCACCATCGGAGATATCGGCTACCGCCACGTCGCAGTTTTGGAAAATCTTGTTCATGGTCATGGATTACCCCGGAAGGCTATATGGTGCAACTGAGATTGATTTTACATCTGTATAGGAGTGACGTCAATTTTGGCATGCTTTTATAGTGTGTTGTTTGACAATACTCAGGATGCAGTGTATATTCTTAGACGGAACGCACCAGCAGACACGGATATATTATATCCTGAAATAATTCAACATTGAAAAAGCAAGGAGGAAAACTATGGCACATGGCTTTATGGGAAA
>CAZCOB010000028.1:0-23852 GCA_964500415.1 uncultured Dehalococcoidaceae bacterium
GCAGGTAAGAACAACAAAGGAGGGAGACTGAATTATGTGGAAAAAGAAAGAGGAGAAGAAAGAGGAGGAGAAAGAGGAAAGTTTGTTGGAGGAGTTGTGCGGAGATGATGCAAAATTATATGATTTTCTCAGTTATTATTTGTGTGTAGACCCGTTAGCGGCCATATCCCAAAAGGGTCTCGATATCCTCACCGAGGAGGGTGAAAAAAACGGTAACTTTAGACCGGCAGTGGATAAGGCCATTTTCGAGGGCTCTCAAAACCCGGGGGAAAGGGAAAGATACATCAAAGTTATCCAAAACCTCGCGTTGAAGACCATACACGCGACGGAGCAAGAAAAAGAAAAGGTAGAGAAGGAAGGACTCACCGACCGGGCTGCTTCCCTTGGGAGAAGAATTGAAAATCAGAAATTTATGAGTGAAAGAGCCGAAGATATAATAAACGTAGCTTCCAAGTTCTACAATGAGAGATTGTTGGAACTGGGAGAAAACGCGAGAAGAGAAGAGAGAATAGGAGAGAGAAAAGAAGCTGAAGGGCAAGAATGGAGAACAGAGGAGCAGGAAAAGGCGGGGCGAGAAGCAAGAAAAAAAGAAAGAAAAGGGATGGGAAGAGAAGAGAGAAGGGAAGCTGAGAAACAAGATAAAAGAGAAGAGCTGGCAGCAGAGGAAAGGAGAGAAGCGAGAGGAGAAGAGCGAAGAGAAGCTGAAAGGGAAGAACAGAGAACAGGGGAGATGGAAAAGGCGGGGCGAGAAGCAAGAAAAAAAGAAAGAAGGGGGAATTAAATTTTAGTCCCAAACCCAAACGCATTGAGTTCTCGGTGTCCAAGTTTCTCGTTCATCATAATACCAAACGCACAAATTTTTTAAGTTGAAAACAAAGAATAGTAATGGAGTGATAAGATGTAGTAGCCGAGACATCATCTGACAATTGAGACCTCTCTGACAGCTTTTCTGTCGGTTGTAACCTGTCCAGCATCTTGTCATCCGCCAGTCTCTTGCTATCCAGAAACGTCTGCCATGGTGTTTTGCCAAAGCAGTATTTCCCCGAGTGTGTCCGCTCCGTATTATACCCCTCTATCCATTTATCTACATCTTCCTGTATCTCCTCCAGGCTGTGGTATATCTTCTTCCGGAAAGCAACGGCGTAAAACTCGTCCTGTATCGTCTTGTGGAAGCGCTCACAGATACCGTTCGTTTGCGGTGATCTGGCCTTTGTTTTCGAGTGGTCGATATCCCCAATCGCCAGGTAGAGCTGGTATTCATGACGTTCCCGGTTGCCGCAGTATTCTGTCCCTCGGTCCGTCAGGATACGGAGCAATTTGACCTCGTTTTCATCGTACCAGGGGATGACACGGTCATTGAGGAAATCGGCGGCCACCAGGGCGTTCTTACGGTCGTAGAGCTTGGCGAAGGCCACCTTGGCATAGGTATCGATGAAGGTCTGCTGGTAGATTCTGCCGACCACCCTTGAGCGTGCCCACGTAGTAGGTGTCCTGGGCTCCCAGATAGCCGGGATGCAGGCTCTCGATCTCTCCGTGGGATTCTTTCTCGTCCTTGGCTTTTTCCAGGGCTCTCACCTGTTCCTCGGTCAGGATAAGGTTTTCCTGGGCGGCTTTGGCTTCCAGTGCCTTGAGCCGTTTCTTAAATGTCTCCAGGTCATGGCGGAGCCAGATGGACCTGACCCCGCCGGGAGAAACAAAGATACCTTTCTTCTTCAGTTCATTGGAGGTCCTGAGTTGCCCGTAGGCCGGCTTCTCGATGGCGAACTCGACGACGGCTTTCTCGATGTGCTCTTCAACGCGGTTCTTGATACAAGGCTTCTTCCGGCTGATCTCCTGGAGGGCGAGCTCCCCACCCTGGTCGTAAAGCTCTTTGAACCGGTAGAAGCTGTCGCGGGAATACCCCATCACCTTGCAGGCCTGTGAGACATTACCCAGCATGTTGGCTAACTTGATTAACCCGAGCTTGTTCTTGATGATTTTCTCTTCTGTGGTCATCTGACATTCCTTTCCTTATTCGTATTTAATTTACCCGAAATGTCAGATTAAGTCTAGACTCCTACAGATTATCACTTCCCCCTGCCTCGCAAGGAGAGGGGGACCAAGGGGGTGAGGTAAACACATATTCCTCATCACCCCGCCCCTCGGTGTTTTTCTATCCCACCCAAGCCTACCCTCGGGGCGTCTAAGAGGGGTGCCGGCCCCTCTTCCTATTTTCCTCCCCCTCCTTTGCTAAAGAGCCTGCCCTGAGCCTGCCGAAGGGAGGGGGACCAAGGGGGTGAGGTAAGTAATTACCCCCCAACCCTTGCCCCCTGTGGCTTTTCCCTATATAATAGGCGCAAGCATTTTTACAGGGGCAGGCTGTTTCTCATGAGCAAGAGCGTTAAAAATAAAGTATCCATGACGGCCAGGGTTACCCGTTTTACCCGCGCCATGTCCTATTATGATAAAAACCCGTACTACAAGACCGATGATTATATCGCGCCGCTCCTGATTCCCTCTCGCTATAAAATTGTGGTCAGGAACGATATTACCCGCTATATATACAGAAAGCGTTATGGCGGCAGCGGCGTTTACGAGTATCTTGCCGCGCGGACGAAATTAATCGACGGTATTTTTCGGGGCCTTCCCCCTCATATTCGCCAGGTGCTGATATTCGGCGCCGGATTTGATTCCCGCGCCGTTCGCTTTAAAGACAGCCTGGGTAACGCGGCCGTTTATGAGCTGGATTCGCCGGCGACGCAGCAGGCCAAGATAAAAGGATACCGGAAAGCGAATATCGGGATACCCTCCAATCTGAAATTCATTCCCGTTGATTTCGGTGAAGCATCGCTCCACGAAAAACTGGCTGCAGCCGGCTTCCGGGAAAATACCGCTAATCTCTATATCCTTGAAGGCCTGATTTCGTATCTGGACCCGGAGGCCGTCGACCGTATCTTCAGCTTTCTGAAGGCTTTCTCCGGGAAGGGAAGCACGGCTATCTTCGATTGTATCTATGCCTCGGTGCTCCGGCGCGAAAATATCTATTACGGCGAAAAGCTGTGCTATAATTACGCGATTGGTTACGGAGAGCCGTTCAAGTTCGGCATCGAAAAGGGCCGTATCGACGACTTTTTATCCGGGTATGGCTTCAAACTGGTGGACAAATACGACTCGACTAAGTTCGAAGACGTATATTTCACTGATGAAAAAGGGAAAAAGACGGGTCGGGTAAACGGTATGCACGACGTCGTTATCGCGGAAAAGACTTGATATCCACCCGGTTATCACCCCTTAATAACCGCGACAAAACCCCCAGCTTTACATTAATTATTTACTAAAAACAATTCACGCTATAAAGAGTCAACCCTTCGGTGTCGCCATTTTACGCTCGCCTCCAATCCCCACCGACAACATCAACAAACTCACTTAACATAACTAGAAAAACAATTCACCGCTAATCCAGCCCCTCCACGAATGAATTGTTTCCCCTCAGAACGATTTAGGTCTTGTCGCCTGTAGCTCTTCCCCGCTATAATGTTCACATAGCTATGTTATCTTTTTTTAAGCGTTTGAATATCCACAGCGTCCTGGCCTTCGCCGGGATGGCCGGGCCTATCGTGCTGGCCGTCACCGATTTTACGGCATCTTTCACCAACCCGGACTACAGTTTGGTACAGGACTCCATCAGCAGCCTGGCTTTAACACGACTGGGCTGGCTGCAGACCATTGGTTTCCTGGCTATCGGCCTCCTTGTGGAGATATTCGTCGCCGGGCTACTCTTCAATATTAAAAGATGGCGGGGCTTCCATTTAAGCATCGGCCTCCTCGTTTTCTTCGGGTTCGGACTGCTTCTCATCGGCGCTTTCCGCACCGACCCCGTCGGCGGGCCGGATACCATCGAAGGTGCCATTCATGGGCTTACGGCCACGGTCGTTTTCTGGCTTTTCCCCGTCGCTATCCTGATTATCGCGCCCAGTCTCAAAAACGACCTTAACTGGAACAATGTTTTCATCTATACGATAGTCGCCGGAATTCTGGCTTTTATCCTCGTGGTAGTCACCGGATTTATCCAGGATGGCATTAAATGGTTTGGCCTGCTCGAAAGGATTCTCGTGGCCAACATGATTATCTGGGTCGAGGTAGCTGCCATAAAACTCCTGCGTCTTTCATTACGCCAGAGAGTGGCGAATTAATGGGTCCGGGTATCTGCAGAAGGAAAATTCCACGAAGTCGTCGGCAAACTCTCTTGACGTCCTATCGTGGCTCTAGTATTATCATTACTGTGGTGAAAAAGCGAAAAGCTGTTTACTCATAAAGGAGTTGGCATAAGAGACAATGATAGTTGAAATGAGAACGGGTGCCACCAAACAGGAAGTCGATGACGTGGTAGCGAAGGCGAAATCGCTGGAGCTTGGCGTCCAGCTCAACATGGGTACGGATAAAACAGTCGTAGCCCTGCTGGGGAGCAATACCGGGCAGATACCGACGGATATCTTCGCCGTGCTGCCCGGCGTTGAGAGCGTCACCCGTATCATGAAGCCGTTTAAGCTTGCCTCCCGAGAGTTTCACCCTCTTGACACTACCGTTGATTGCAGCGGGGTGAAAATCGGGGGCGAACGTATTGTCGTAATCGCCGGTCCCTGTGCCGTAGAGAATGAAGCCCAGCTCGCGCAGGCAGCCACGGCTGTAAAAAAAGCCGGTGCCAGTATTCTGCGTGGCGGCGCCTTTAAGCCGCGTACATCTCCGTTCAGCTTTCAGGGGATGCAGAAAAAGGGACTGGAACTGCTTGCCAAAGCCAGAGAAGAGTTCGGGATGCCGGTGGTTACCGAGGTCGTGGACCCGCATGATGTCGAGCTGGTATCTTCCTATGCAGATATGCTTCAAATCGGCTCGCGTAATATGCAGAACTTCGCCCTGCTGACCAACGCCGGTAAAAGCCGTCGGCCAGTGGTGCTCAAGCGCGGCTTCTCCTGTACCATCACTGAATGGCTTACCGCCGCTGACTACCTCCTGGCAGGGGGAAATAGCCAGGCTGTTCTTTGCGAACGAGGTATCAGGACGTTTGAGGACAGCATCCGTTTCTCACTTGATATTTCCGCCGTACCGGTGCTTAAGAAAAACAGCCATCTGCCGGTAATCGTCGACCCCAGTCACGCCGCCGGGCACTACTCGCTCGTTCCGGCCATCGCCAAGGCGGCTGTAGCGGCCGGTGCTGACGGGCTTCTCATCGAAGTTCACCCTAATCCCAAGGAAGCCCTCGTCGATGGTCTGCAGTCGCTTTCGCTCTCGGATTTCTCACGCCTCATGCAAGAATTGCGCATAGTTGCAAAATCCGTAGGCAGACAAATCTAGGTTGAGTATGCGTCCGTTTTTCAATACGTTAGACAGGATTACGCTTGTATAAAGAACTCAATGTTCTCCAGGTTGATGGGATTTCAATATTCGGGCAGCTTTTTCTCCCCGATAGTACAGTTCAATATCCGCTGGTCTGTCTCTGTCATGGAGCGCCTTCGGGCAGCCCGCCGGAACCGGACGATGGTGGTTATCCGGCATTGGCAGAAATAATCTGTCGCGAGAATCTTGCTGTTTATTTCTTTAATTTCAGGGGTACAGGAGATAGCGGCGGGAATATAGACTTCCTCGGCTGGACACGTGACCTGCAGGCTGTCGTAGATTACCTGTGGAATACAAATAATATTGATAAATCATGCTTCTATCTGGTCGGTTTCAGTGCCGGGGCAGCCGTATCTATCTACGTAGCTTCAAAAGATACGCGGATTTCCGGGATAGCGGCCTGCGCCTGTCCGGCCCATTTCGGACTTTTTACCGAGTCTGGCTCCCCGCAGTCCACCATCGACCGTTATCGTGCAATCGGTGCCATCAGAGACGATGATTTCCCGCCGTCTCTGGAAGGCTGGTTTGATAATCTCAATCAGGTAACTCCTCTCGACCATGTGGCCGGGATTGCGCCAAGACCGTTACTGCTCATTCATGGCAGCTATGATGAAACGGTGCCTGTCGACCATGCGCATAGTCTATACGAGAAAGCCGGAAATCCCAGGAAACTGGTCGTTATCGATGGGGCCGGTCACCGGCTGCGACGGGACGATAAAGCAGTAAGCATGGTGCTTGGCTGGTTGAAATCACCGCAGTCCGGCTGATATCCGGTTGACCGTAAAGCCTCAGATAAGCTATAATTACAGTAGAGGATTAGACAAGACGAAATTAAAGGCAGGTTAATCTTGCACGAGTCTTGTGGCATTTTTGGTATTTACTCCCCGGATGAGGATGTAGCCCGTCTTACTTTTTTTGCACTCTTTGCGCTCCAGCACCGTGGTCAGGAAAGCTCCGGTATTGCCACCGCCGACGGCAAGAAAATCAGGGTTATCACCGGCATGGGACGCGTGTCCTATGTGTTCGACGAAGGAGCGTTGAGTAACCTTTCCGGCCATATCGCCATCGGGCATAACCGTTATTCCACAGCAGGTTCCAGTCGCGCTTCCAATGCTCAACCTATTATTGTCAGAAACGATGACAGTTCCCTCGCTATCGCTAATAATGGTAATATCATTAACGCCAAATACCTTTATGAAGAGCTCGTCGGTCAGGGGTATAAGTTCAACAGTACCACGGATACTGAGGTTATTGGTAACCTTATCCTGTCTTCTCCCGGAAATAACTGGGTAGAGAAGATACAGCACGCCATACGCCGGCTTCAGGGAGCTTATTCCACGGTTGTATTGACGCCGGATGAGTTATTCGTTATCCGTGACCCACTCGGTGTGCGCCCTCTATGTTTGGGTACTGTTGATAGTGGCTGGGTAGTAGCCTCCGAGTCCTGTGCTCTGGACCACATCGGCGCTGCTTTCGTCAGGGAAGTTACTCCTGGTGAAATAATCGTTATTAATAAGAATGGTCTGGAGAGCTATAAAGGGGAGTCGAGTAAAAAAGGGGCGTGTATTTTTGAGTATATCTATTTCGCCCGGCCTGACAGTATAATCAACGGGCGTTTGCTTTATCCGGCACGACAGGCTATGGGTGCGGGATTGGCCCGGGAGTATCCGGTTGATGCCGATATCGTGATGGGAGTGCCTGATTCGGCTACGGCGGCCGGTACGGGTTTTGCCCGGGAGTCCGGCATACCCGTGGTCGAGGGACTGATTAAAAACAGATACGTCGGACGTACATTCATCGAACCTGACCAGCGTATCAGGGACCTCGGTGTTAAGTTGAAGTTCAATCCTTTATCACAGGTACTGGATGGCGAACGTCTGGTAGTTGTCGACGATAGCATCGTGCGCGGCACGACGACGCCCAGCGTGGTGAAGATATTACGTAAGGCCGGTGCCAAGGAAATTCACATGCGTATCTGTGCCCCGCCGATCAAATATCCGTGCTTTTTCGGCGTGGATATGGCTACTCGCCGGGAGCTTATCGCAGCTCAAAAGACCATACCGGAAATCTGCGAGTTCATCGGCGCAGACTCTCTGGGCTACCTGAGTATTGATGGATTGATAAATTCGGTTGGTCTGCCCAGAGATAATTTCTGCCTGGCTTGTTTCACCGGTGATTATCCGATACCGGTACAGCTCGAAATGGATAAGCTCGAACTGGAGACTATGGCGGCCGGCGGTCACCAGGAAGTTTACGACGGTACTGAGGGCAGGTAATTATTGTAGCAGACCGCTCAAAGTAAGTGGTAAGCCTGAAACTCCCCTGATTTCGTTAAGTTAATTGTAAAATCACCGTTCCGGTTATTGACAGAGACAACTCTTTGTTATATAGTATTTGTAGAACAGGTGTTCGTGGTATATCATTGGCGGTTTCGGGAGCCAGCGTGAAAAAGACGTCTGATAAACAGAAGCGTATCATCAGGTTCATCGAGCGTTTTCTTGTGGATAAAGGTTATCCACCCTCTATCCGGGATATCCAGGCCGGATGCAATATCAGCTCCACGTCGGTGGTAGACTATAATCTGAAAATACTTGAGGAAAGGGGTTATATTCGCCGCCATGCCGATGTTTCGCGGGGTATCACGCTGCCTACCCGAACATCAGATTCTGACTCGCTGGTACCTGTGCCCGTTATCGGTATGATAGCCGCCGGCGAACCGATCCCGGTGCCGACTCCGGATACCTGGGATGTTGCCTCAGTCTCCGAGACTATGGAGGTGCCGCGGGAGCTTATCCGCAGCCGGGATAGCGTCTACGCATTGAGGGTGAAGGGGATGTCAATGGTGGATGCCCTGATTAACGACGGTGATATCGTCTTAATGCAGAACGTCAATGCTGTGGAGAATGGTGAAATGGCCGCCGTATGGCTCAGGACGGAAAAAGAAGCTACCCTGAAGAAGGTCTATGTGGAGTCCGACCGTATCCGTCTACAGCCGGCTAATGAACAGATGCAGCCTATCTATGCCGACCACGATAATGTTGAAATTCAGGGCAGAGTTATCGCCGTCGTCAGGCAGGTGCCCTGAACGTAGTCAATCTCACTTAAATGGTATCGTTAAACTCCAGATACACCTAGCAGTTACGGAACGGGTTTATATCATCTATTTCTTATAGACGGCGGTACACCAGTGCGTGTATTCAGGATGGTCGCCTTTGATTACCCTGACATATAGCTCCTGTAGACGGGCGGTAATTTCACCGATTTCCCCGTTGCCTATTTTGCGACCGTCTATTTCAGCCACCGGCGTCACGTGGGCGGCGGTGCCGGTAAGGAAACACTCGTCGGCGGTGTAAAGCTCAAAGCGGTCTATTGGCCGTTGAGTCGTCTCAATTCCCAATTCTTTTTCAGCCAGTTCTATCACGGTATTACGGGTAATACCCATTAGGATGTTGTTGTAAGTGGCTGGTGTGACCAGCCTGCCGTCTATTACCAGGAATATATTTTCGCCGCTCCCCTCGGACACGTGGCCGTCCGGGGCGAGCATGATAGCCTCATCATACCCGTTGCTGACAGCTTCCGTTTTGGCCAAGGCATTATTGATATAGATTCCAGCGGCTTTGATACGGGGAGGAATCACGTTGTTCTCCGGGCGGTGCCAGGAAGATACGCCGCATCTCGCCTTTTCTACATCCAGATAAGGCCCCCACGGTATTACGAACATGAAGAAGTCGTCATCCAGGTTGTGCAGGCGTACGCCCAGCGCCTGTGAACTCTTGTAGGCCATCGGCCTGATATAGACGTCTTCCTGGAAACCGCACTTCGCCACCAGCTCCACGGTTAATCGGCACAACTCGTCGATGGAATGGGGCAATGCAATCTTCAACACCCGGCATCCCTGTTCCAATCGCTCGAAATGCTCTTTGAGGCGGAAGATATACGTCTGTTTTTGCCGGCCGTTCCAGTTACCCCGGATGCCTTCAAAGATGGCGCCGCCATAGTGGAGGGCGTTGGTCATTATCCCTATTTTAGCTTCTTCCAGGGGAATAAATTCCTTATTGAAATAGGCGTAAGAAGGCATTTTACGGTCTCCTTTCCCGTAACCACCATTATAGCTTCTGATGTGGTAGAAATACAAGTTGGTGGGTTATCGTGATACTGCCGGTGCATGGTATAATACCTCAGCATATGGACGAAGTACACGTTGAGAGACAGCTAATGGTTCGATTTCAACTCTGGCTAAAGAATCGAATTAACTCTTTGGGTGCTTTCATCTGGAGTAGAATCAAACCCCAAACACTGAGCGGGCTGAGGAAACTCGTCTGGTTCAGGAGGAGAATACTTCCCCTGTTAGGTCTGCTCGTAGCTATCGGTATCATGCTGGGCATAGTTTACCTGTACTGGAAAAACCCTTATATTTTCCGGGAATTAAGGGCTTACGGTTATCTGGGAGCTTTCGTTATCAGCATCATTCTGAACGCTACTATCATCCTGCCAGTCAGCAATATGGCCATCATGATGACACTGGGAGCAATGTTGCCTTCACCGTTTATCGTCGGATTGGCGGGTGGCGCCGGGGCAGCTATCGGTGAAATAACCGGCTATATCGCCGGCCGCAGTGGCCGCGGCCTGATGACAAAGAGCAGGGTGTATAACCGTGTTGAGGGATGGGTGAAGAGGTGGGGATGGATAGCCGTGTTCATCATGTCCATTTTCCCGTTCGTTTTCGATATTGTGGGTATTATCGCCGGGGCTCTCCGCATGCCGTTCTGGCGTTTTTTACTTGCCTGCTGGGGGGGCAGGACGATTTCTTACGTATTCATGGCCTACATGGCTTCCCTAGGATTTAAGGCCATACCATGGTTCAATTAGTTATGCATCTTGATTTTTAGTACCAGCGCCGCACCGACGATGAAGTATGCCAGGCAGACCATCAGCATAAAGTTATAGCCGAGTCCATGACTCCAGCCGTTAAAAAAGTCGATGGCAGGGCCAATGG
The DNA here is from genome assembly GCA_964500415.1 of uncultured Dehalococcoidaceae bacterium. Lineage (GTDB taxonomy): Bacteria > Chloroflexota > Dehalococcoidia > Dehalococcoidales > RBG-16-60-22 > JAFGPF01. The sequence continues at coordinate 10,370 of CAZCOB010000028.1, forward strand.
CTCTCGCCAGGGCAGCCCCGCCGGCGGTGGCCATGTTGGCGATGCCGAGGTACCGGGCTTCTTCCCCTTTTGTTACGAGGTCGGTAGCCAGCGCCCAGTTGGTACTGTTAAAAGCCCCCATGGCAATGCCGATGATTGCGGCTGCCCACAGTATCGTACCGTATTCCTGCGATAAGGCGATGATGGCAATCCCCAGGGCGCCCAGCACTCCCGATGCGATGGTTATCGGCTTGCGGCCTATTCTGTCGGAGAGGTAGCCGGCTGGCCAGACTACAATCAGCATGCCGGCCACGGCAAATATGGAGAAACGGGCGGTTGCCTCGGCGGGATTGGTAACGCCGATGACATCCCTGAGGAAATAAAGGGCGAACTGCTGGATGGTGGTGAAAGCCATATAAACGAGCAGCCGGGAGGCCAGAAACCACACCAGGTCGCGATTACCCAGCACCTCTCGGGCTGTCTGGAGCAATGCCGTCAGCAGCGAAGTCCGGCGATTTTCGATAGTGACACGCGGTTCTTTGACCATGACGACCGTGGCAATTACGGTTCCCAGCAGGACTGCGGCCAGTATTCCGAGTACCAGCCATAGCCACTCGCTGCCTTCTCCGGCGAAATACCGGTCCATGAAGAGGCTGGCAAGGTATACCAGAATGACCCCGCCGACTATCTCAAGCAGGGCTTTAACTCCCGAAGCTAAGCCCCGCTTATCCCGGGGAACGAGGTCGGGGATAAAGGCCTGAAAGGGTCCCTGTGCTATGTTGGTGGACATTTGTAACAGGCAGTAAACGGCAAACATCGCGGCAAAGCCGCCGGCCAGGCCGATTCCCGGGATAATCAGCAGGGCTATAATCCCGCCGATTAATATGTAGGGTCGGCGCCGTCCCCACCTTGAGCCGGACCGGTCGCTGATGGCGCCGGCGACAGGCTGGGTAAGCATGGCCAGGAACAGACCGCAGAGGGTCATCAGGCCGAGGTACGTATTTTTCTGTGCTTCGGGGATAAAGTCCAGCAGCCGCAATGGCAGGATGATGGTGTGCAGACTCTGCCAGAGGGCGGTCAGGGCAAAGCCAAAGACAGTTATCTTGACATAATCCCGGCGGCGAAAATATGCGGAGTTTTCGTTCAGCATGTTACTGTTGTTCACAGCATAGCAAAGCGGGCAGGGATGGGGCAACTTTATAAAGTCGACGCATACGTATATAATCAATATTGGCATGTCAGTGTGTTACCCGCTTATCGAAGAGATACACATGGCGCCGGAGGCCGCCTGGTGCTTTGAAGCCTTCGCCGGGCGTCCCTTCAGTTTTTTTCTGGATAGCGGCATGGACCCGCAAAAGTTGGGCCGCTATTCCTTCATGGGTAGCGACCCCTTCCTGGTGCTGCGGAGTCGGGGTGATACTATTACCCTCGTCAGAAATGGAGTGGAAGAAGCAAGAAAAGGTAATCCTTTCGATGTACTCGGCGAACTGCTGAAAGTGTATACCCTGGATAGCGGTGAGTCAGGAATACCGTTTGTGGGTGGGGCAGTGGGGTATTTCAGCTATGATTTGTGCCACTTCATCGAGCGCCTGCCGACCACCGCCGTGGACGATTTACAGCTCCCCGAATGTTACCTGGCTTTTTATGATACCGCCGTGACTTTCGACCACCTGGAAAATAAAACCTATCTGGTATCCACCGGTTTCCCGGAGCTTGAGGAGGCCGGGAGACAGCGCCGGGCAGTCGAGAGACTGAACGAGTTGAGGAGTATGGTTCGGCTCTGTCCGCCCCCATCTGGTATCAAAGAAGTTCACTCTAACAGAGGCATAGTACTCAAGGCAAATTTCTCTCATGAGGGCTACCTTGAGGCGGTGGCGACCGCCCGCGAGTATATCTGTGCCGGGGATATATTCGAGGTAAACCTCTCTCAAAGATTCGATGTAGATTTGACCATTCCACCGTATCAGCTTTATAAACGCCTGCGGAAGATAAATCCGGCGCCGTTTGCCAATTACTTTAACTTCGATGGCGTCAGTATCGTCGGGGCTTCGCCGGAGAGATTTTTAAAGGTAAAAGGCGATTACGTAGAAACACGGCCTATCAAGGGCACCCGGCCCCGCGGCAAGACTGCCGAAGAAGACAAGGCACTTGCTGAAGGACTAATGGTCAGCGTTAAAGACCGTGCGGAAAATATGATGATAGTAGACTTGGAGCGGAACGATATCGGAAGGGTCTGTCGCTACGGTACCGTAAAGGTCACGGAAATGGCGATTCTGGAGACGTATCCCACCGTTTTTCACCTGACCTCTACCGTGGTGGGACAGTTGAACGAGGGGAAAAACCGCATCGACCTGCTCAAAGCTACTTTCCCCGGCGGTTCGATTACAGGCGCTCCCAAGGTGCGGGCGATTGAAATTATCGACGAGCTTGAGCCGACGCGCCGGAGCGTTTACACCGGCTCGCTGGGCTACATGAGCTTCGGCGGTGACATGGACTTGGACATCGTGATACGCACAATTATCGTCAAGGGAGGCCGGGCTTATTTCCAGGTGGGGGGTGCCATTGTTTACGACTCCCAGCCGGAGGCGGAGTATATCGAAACGCTGGACAAGGGCAGGGCTTTGATACAGGCTCTTAACCTTTCGCAGGGGAATGTGGAGATAATCCATGATTCTACTCATTGATAATTACGATTCGTTTACTTATAATCTGGTGCAGTACCTGGGAGAACTGGAACAGGAACCGGTGGTATACCGTAACGATGCTGTAACTCTGGGGCAAATAGAGTCGCTGGCGCCCAGCCATATCGTTATCTCTCCCGGTCCCTGTACCCCGCTGGAAGCAGGTATTTCCAACGATGTCATCCGGCACTTCCGGGGGAAAATTCCCATCCTCGGGGTGTGTCTGGGGCACCAGTGCATCGGGTACGTGTACGGCGGCCTGATTACGCGGGCAATGCTCCCCATGCACGGCAAGGATTCGGTAATTTTCCACGACGGCGAGACCGTTTTCAAGGGGTTGGAATCGCCACTGGTCGGGGGGCGTTATCATTCACTGGTTATCGGTACCGAGAGGTTTCCGGAATCTCTGGAAGTCTCGGCGAAGACGGAGGACGGCGTCATTATGGCGGTGAGGAATCGGCGTGATGTCGTCGAGGGTATCCAGTTCCACCCGGAATCGATTATGACACCGACCGGGCACGCTGTACTCTCCAATTTCCTGAAGCTTTCGGTACGCGCAGGGAGGTAATTTATGGAAGAAATAATTTACCTGAACGGCTCAATGGTCCCGCGTTCGGAAGCGCGCATATCCGTCTTTGACCACGGGTTTCTTTACGGCTACGGACTCTTCGAGACGATGCGCGCCTATCACGGGAGAATTTTTCTCCTGGACCGGCACATGAAACGTCTGCTCGACTCGGCGAACACCATCGGACTGGGTGACAGGTTGGCCGGCACCGACCTTGCCAGGGCCTGCGCGGATACACTTGATGCCAATAAGCTGAAGGACGCTCGCCTGCGTCTGACCGTCACTGGCGGCGAAGCGGACGATTTTCCCTGGTCTAACAATACAGTCGCGCCCACCGTGGTAATAACCGTCCGACCTTATACGCCCTTTTCGCCCGGAAAATACGAGCAAGGCTTCGGGGTCAGTATCGCGTCGGTGCGCCGCTGTGCGCAGTCGCTGGTCTCCGGAATAAAGTCGGTGAACTACCTGGTCAGCGTCGTGGCACGGAAGGAGGCTGCGGCGCATGGACTCGACGAAGCACTCCTCTTGAACGAAGACGGTTATCTCGCCGAGGGCGGTGGCTGTAATGTCTTTTTCGTAAAATCGTCACGACTGGTAACGCCGTCGCTGGTGAGCGGCGTCCTGCCGGGAATCACCCGCCAGGTGGTGATAGAACTGGCCGATGAGATGGGGATAATCGTCACCGAAGGCACCGTGGGTCTGGCGGTAGTCAGGCAGTGCGACGAGGCTTTTCTGACCAACTCGATGATTGAGGTAATGCCGGTTACGGTTGCCAGAGACGATACCGGGAATACGGTGACAATAGGTTCGGGGAAGCCGGGGGATATTACGCGGCAGCTGATGGCGGCATATAAAGAGAGGGTAGAGAAGGAAACCGCAAACTAACTATTACCAGAACTCTATCTGGGTAACGTGCTCAGTTTCCCTGATGATTTTCCTTATCCCGGCCTGTGACCGTTTATCGGTAACGGGTTCAACTTCCGATTCGGGCAGTCCGTCCTGATTCGTCCCGACCTGCCATTTGACGATGTAACCGGGCACCAGGGCGCTGGCGTAATCGGCCGCACCGCAGCAGGAAGCATCGACCACAGCCTGACTGACCACACAAAGGACTTCCCGGCCGTTATATTTTAGCCTGACCTCTTTTTGGGGGGTATAGTACCCGGCCGGGGCTTCGATATCTTGATTCAATTCCAGATGGGTATATCTGATCACGATAATCGCTCCGTCGCTAGGGACAAATCGCCAGAGATTCGAGTCCCGTCGTCTCCGGCATGCCGAGCATGAGGTTCATATTCTGGACAGCCTGTCCCGCCGCCCCCTTGACCAGGTTATCGATGGCGCTGATGGCAATCAGGCGGCCGGTGCGGTGGTCGATGGTAGCGTATATGTGGCAGTAGTTGCTTCCCCAGGTATGCTTGGTATGCGGCGGGGATGTTACTACGTTAACGAAGGGCTCATCATTGTAGAAATCGCGGTAGAGTTCAAGTAATTCTTCCTCCCCCTTTTCTCCATCGGCTAGCTTACCCTTTACCAGCGGGGCGTAGGCGGTCGTCAGTATCCCGCGGGTCATCGGCGTCAGGTGGGGGATAAAGGTAATCGCCAGGGGCGCCCCGGGATAAAGCATCTGTAATTCCTGCGCGATTTCGGGCATGTGGCGGTGTCCGCTCAGGGCATAGGCGGTGGTGTCTTCATTAGCTTCGGCGTAATGGGTCGTCAGGCTCAGGCTGCGGCCGGCCCCGGAAACACCCGACTTACTATCGATAATAATATCAGGGTCAATCAGGCCTTCCTTGACGGCTGGTGCTAGGGCCAGTATCGCTCCGGTGGGGTAGCAGCCTGGATTAGCCACCAGGTGCGCCTTCTTAATTACATCGCGGTGCAGTTCAGGCAAACCATAGACTGCCTTGGTCAGCAGGTTGGGGGCGGGGTGGGTGAAGCCGTACCACTGCGGATATTCCTCCGGGTCTTTTAATCGGAAATCGGCGCTGATATCTATTATCTTGAGGCCGTCCTCGATAAGCGGTAACAGCTCGCGAGCGCTCTCTTTGTGTGGCATAGCTGAGAAAGCCACATCGACTTCGCCCAGCCTGGCTTCGATATTCAGCCCCGCACCTTTCAGGTGGGGGAAGAAATCGTCCAGTACCTGCCCGGCCGCGCTTCGTCCGGTGACAGAAGTAAGCTGTACTTTCGGGTGTTGACATAATATACGCGCCAGTTCGACGCCGGCGTAGCCGGTAACATTGATAATGCCCACTCTGGTCTTGGCCATTTCCTGAATCCTCTTTTATGTTATCCTGAACAAAAGTATAACATAAGCCTGGTCGAATTTATACAGACGCCGGAGTATAGTACATAGTAGCTTTTCCATGCTCTGGTATCATTCTGGCATAAAGAATTAATATATTGAGGATAATAAAGTTCGTGTTTGTTCGTGCCTGCCTCTTGACATGAGCGTAACAATGTTTTATTGTTTATAGCAAATAGCTTTGAAGGAAGGAGGAAATACATGCAAGCATATTGCGTGAAATGCCGCGCTAAGAAAGAGATGAAAGATCCTAAAGCCATTACTATGAAAAATGGCAAGCCGGCGACGCAGGGTGTATGCCCGACCTGCGGCACCAAGATGTTTAGAATCGGCAAGAAATAAAAGCCGGTATTATAAAGGGATTTATATATAGGGCTGGATATTTACTCATTCAGGAATATCCAGCCTTTTTATATGTATGTGATTAGAGAATTGCCTGTGTTGTTAGATATCACATAACATACTTTTTAGCCAGTTCTACGGTATTAATGACGTTGAGTTTGTGGAAAATAAGTGAGAAACGGTCTTCCAGTTCCTTCATTATCTCGCGGTGGTTCGATTCCGGGAGGTGCCACAGCTCTTTCTTGAAATCACCGAAGGCCCTCTTGCGTGTCTTGTAAAAAAATTGTTCTTCCGTTTCCCCGTCCTTTTTCTCTTCTTTATGCCGGGTATCTAGGTGTTTGTGTATTTTCAACAGCAGGTCCGGCGGGAAGTGCGGGCTGTCTAAGATGATATTCTGGAAGCCGGTAGCCAGATGGACTTCTACCGTATCGACCTTCGGGAACATGTCGAAGGCTTCGTCGGGCAGGGTAGAAGCGCCGTGCTGTACTGCCCCACCCATACCGTATTCCTCCCGGGCTACTTTAGAGAGTTCTCTCAAGGTATTGAAATCGATGCTGACCTCGGCAATCGAGCCGTCCGGTAAAACGACGCCGCCATGAGACGTGCCGGTCTGCACGCTGATTTTTGAGATTCCTTTTATGCCTTTATCCAGCCGGCGGCGGTAACCGTTCATGTAGGCTTTGAGGTCTTCTACGGTACTGTTGCCTCTGCCTATTTCACCGATTTCTCCGCCTATGGACACGGTAATGCCTTCCGGCTCGATACTGCGTATCAGGCGTGTCATTACCGCGGTGATTTCCGAGTTTTTCGCCTGCTGTTCTTCCAGTCCGGACTTGTCTAAGTCCACGAGGGTAGAAGCGTCTATATCAATATTGTAAAAGCCAGCATTAACGGAATCCTGGATAAGCTCCCTGATATCGTTGAGTTCGCCTTCCGTATTTTCGCGGTACATCTTGCGCCTGATCTGAAAATGGTCGCCTTGGATGAAGACGGGTCCCTGATATCCTTCCCTGATGGCGGCAGCCAGGATACAGGCAGTATATTCCCCCGGACTCTGCATGGTATAGCCCATCTCGGAGCGGGCTATTTCGAAGATAAAGGTGCCCACTCTGTCCTTAACGGCGGCTCTGAAGACAGCCCGGGCAACGTGGTAGGTAATGCCGCGGATGTTGATGGCCGGCACGGTGATGCCGTGATAAAGCCCTTTGCCGGAGGCTTCGTAGAGCCCCTGAATGCTGGCGGGGTAAATACCGGCGCTGTGGGCCATTTCCCGAATGACGCGATAGTGTTCTTCCCGCATCTGCGGGTCGGCCCCGAAGACGGCCAACTCGATAAGGGTATCTATATTATTTTTATTTTTTATGTGGCTGGATTCGTTTGGCATTTTTCTTCTTTCCGTTAATTAAAATGGAGCGGCGTCCGTTGTATCTGTCGGTGTCATACCGGGTGGCAACGTCGACCAGATTTAATTTTCCGTATATGCTTTCCAGCGGGCAATAGGAAATTTTACCGTTATAAACACGGACTACGTTGCCGAACTTCTTTTTCACAACCAGGTCGACCGCGGCAATACCGAAATATCTCCCCATTCTACGGTCGTAGGCGCAGGGGGCTCCGCCGCGCTGAAGGTGGCTCAGGATAACACTGCGTGTCTCCAGCTTGGTACCTTTTTCGATTTCCCGGGCCGCGTATTCGCCGATGCCTCCGAGGGCTTTATGCCCGAAGCTATCGACCCCTTCCTTTTTTACAACCTCGGTTTCGCCTTTCGGCTTGGCTCCCTCAGCCACCAGGATAATTTCATACCTGGTACCGGACCTTCTTCCTTCCGAAACGAGTTCGTTGACCCTGTCCATCGAGAAATCATGCTCCGGGATGAGGATGATATAGGCCCCACATGCCTCACCGCCTTCGAGGGCCAGCCAGCCGGCGGTACGTCCCATCGTTTCTACCACGAATATCCTTTTATGAGAACCTGCGCTGGTCCTCAGCCGGTCTACTTCTTCAACGATAACGTTCAGGGCGGTTTCATATCCCAGGGTGTAGTCGGTCTCGGGGAGGTCTTTATCAATCGTCTTGGGAATGCCAATGACATTCACGCCTTCTCTGGCCATACGAGTGGCAATAGCGAGCGTACCGTCGCCGCCGATAGCTATCACGGCATCCAGCCCGAGTCTTTCAATATTTTCTTTTACAAGATTAGAGCACTCGTTTTTAGGGTCATAGGGGCTGAACCGTGAAGTACCCAGCATCGTCCCGCCGTATCTGTCCCAAGTCCTGACTGTATCTGGGTTAAGAGGCGAAATATAGCCGGCGGCATCCCAGGTGGCAGGGTCGACATTTGCTAGACCTTTCCACCCGTCACGGATACCCATAACTTCGTAGCGGACGCCACGCTCCCATTCGAGACGTTCGTCCATGGCAGTTTTAACTACCCATTTCAATGCCGGGTTCAATCCAGCACAGTCGCCGCCGCCAGTTAGCACGCCGATTCTGCTTTTTTTCATAGTGTCTCTAGTTTTTAATTATATCACGCTTTCAGAGAAAAGTGCGGATATTATGAGCGTCATAACTTAATTTCTCCGCTTGCTCATCTTGAACCACGGGTGGAAGCTGATTATGCTATCTTTAGGCATGGGAAGTTGACCATCGTGTTTTATGGCCATGTCCATTGCCATGAGGTAATCGGCAATCCGGTCAGGTAGCAGGAAGTGCTCGCCGACGTATTCTTTAGCCCTCTGTCCGATTCTTTCAGCGACTTTACGATTTTTCAGTAGATTGATAACCCGTTGCGCCGTTTTTTGTGGAGTCTCGTAAAAGTAGCCGGTATCACCATCTCTAATTTGCAGCGGAATAGCACCCACGTTGGCCGCAATTACCGGTTTGGCCTTCCAGAGCGCCTCGGTAATGACCAGACCGAAGCCCTCTCTTGTTGACGGCTGCATAATAACGCTGGCCGAACGCTGGATGGCATTGACTTCCCTCCAGTTTTCCAGGCGGTTGTCAAGCGATAGGTGGAGTATGTGGATATCTTCGTCATTTTTAGTGTCTTCGTATAACCTGGTAAGAATCCGGCCACCTTCAGGGTCATCGGATGCCATACCACCGGCCAGAATAAGCTGGCATTTTTGTTCTTTTTTTACATGGCGGAAGGCAGCAATCGTCCTGTCAATTCCCTTCCAGGGGTCGAACCTGCCTATCTGGGCGATGATGGGGATACGATTGTCTATCTCATATTTGGCAAGCACCTGGTTAATCTCTGCCTGGCTGAGTTCGCGGTTTTTCTCGGAGAGGGGGTCGATAAATGGCGGTATGATAAAGTTGGGTAGCGGCCAGCGCGTTACGACGTAATGGGCGGCTGAGAATATGGCGGCATCATAAGGCTCTATCCAGTTGGTCATGAAGTCCCAGAGGCCGGGATTTTCATCCATGGGTGCCTCTTCGATATCGATGTGGCACCTCCAGAGCCAGGTCTTGCCCGGTTTCTTGAGGTGGCGGGCCAGGCCGAGAGGCTGCGGGTCGTTGACCATGATGATATCGGAGTTATGGTCGATAATTTCACTGCAGGCGCAATCAGCGATGGTACTGTAATAAGCCCTTTCCATTTCCTGTGTGAAGTTGCCTTTCATACCCTGCAATAGATTATGCAAACCTTTGGTACACTTGAAGAACTCGTCGTTACCGCTGATAACCTTCCATTCGGTCTCGACACCGAGGTTATTCTGGAAGGGGACGGAGCTATAAAGCATTTCAGCTACGCCACCGCCCTGAGCGGTGGCGTTTAATTCCAGAATTCTTCGTCCTTTCAGGCGTTCGGCAGCCCGCTGTACCCTCTCTATTCTCTCACTCCCGATGATGGTCTCGTAGGCTTTGAGAGGCGGGTTGGAAAAAGGGCGGATATTCAATCGCTTGCTGTAAATTATACCGTGTGTAGGTACTGAATCTTCCGGTGTCCCTTGAGATTTGCTGGCTGCTTTCAAGCTGGTGTCCTCCTTAAAGTTAGCTTTTTTGTCCTGGAGACTACGGTCATCGATTATTCTCCTTTAAACTAATCAATATATTTCCTCAGAATTCCGGAGCAAAAGTACAGTGTGAGCAGAATAATGTAGATAGCACCATAATAGGTGAGTTGGCATAGACGGGCAAGGGGGTTCACACTTATAATAGCTTAGGGATAGCAAGTAAAAGAATTAGATGGATGTGCAATCGCATCTGTTTACAGGTAATAAAGGATTAATTTAAACTGACTGGAAATTTCTTGAGGAGGCCAAGTATCTCGTGATTATCGATATATTTTCTCATCATATCTCGAAGTCGGTGGGGAAAATAATAGAAAAAGGTAAATATTACGGTCCGGGCAAGCAGTTCCCCTATCCTGCCCAGAACGCGGACGCTGAGGTACGCCTGGCGCTCATGGACAAGTACGGTATAGACGTTCAGGCTGTCAGCCAGACAACGCCTGTTCTGCTGGGATTCAATCCTGAGGATGCCGCCGAAATATGCCGGCTCTCCAACGACGATAATTATCGACTTTGCCGGGCTTATCCAGACCGCTTTGTGAATATTTGCATCGTTTCGCTACTGGATATAGAAAGTGCTGTGGAGGAGCTCCGGCGCTGCATAGATGGACTTGACTGCCGTGGTGTTACCGTTTCATCCAACATTAATGGTAAAGGACTGGACTCCCCGGAGTTCTTCCCGTTCTACGAGAAGCTGGTGGAACACGAACTACCCCTCCTTATCCATCCCACCCACTGGGAGTCTCACTCGCTGGTGGATATGGATGAAGGGTGGCGGTTTATGCAGGTACTCGGCTGGCCTTTCGATACCAGCCAGGCGGTATGGAGGCTTATCTTGGGGGGTGTTATCGACCGTTATCCGACGCTGAAGATTGTAATGCATCATATGGGGGCCTTGATGCCATATTTTTCCCGGAGAATTGAGGCAAGCTATAACCGGAACTGGAGAGGTAAGCTGGGGCACGAGTTATCCCACTACTGGAAAAACATTTATGGTGATACGGCCACGGACGGCACGCTGGCCTCATACCCCTGCGGTTATGCCTTTTTTGGTCCGGACCGTTTGATGTATGGCTCGGATTATCCTTTCGGTGGTGAGGCCGGGGAGGATGTTATCAGGGAGAACCTGGCTGGCGTCAGGTCTATGTATATCCCGGCGCGGGACATGGAGAAAATACTCGGAGGTAATGCTGCAGAGTTACTTAAAATCAACTAAATATTTTTTCGCGGTTGTATCGGTGAACGCTCCGTGGTGGCTGGACTTATCCCCGAAAAGGGAGTAGAATTTAATAAATGACTAAGAACTACAATGGCTGATATGTGTCAGGAAGAAGTCATGTTGAGGCAAGGAGAAAAACAGAGCACTGGACTCGGCAGAGTCGGTGCTCTTTGAGTTAAGGGGGTAACTATGATGCAATCGAGTTTGATTGGTAAAATCGAAAAAGCCAAGCGCTATGCACAGGAAACGGACAGGGTTACCTTCTACGAACTGGCGGTTAAGTTCCGCGGAGAGAATAACGAATACGATACCGCCTATAAAGACGGCAAGTGGCAGTGTACCTGTAGTTTCTTCTCCAAGTGGGGACTCTGCGTTCATACCATGGCCATGGAGAAAATCCTGTCTAATATGTTGCCTCCGGAAGCCCGCATGACACAATATGATGTTTCCAGCCTTTCAACGGAATAACCTTAATATTTGTAAGGCCTGTCTTACCGGTAGTAGCCTTCCTGTTTTCAGACTGTCTTAGCAAACCGCGACGGGGAAGGAATGAATTTTCTCGAAAAGCTGGCGCAGGCCAGTAAAAACAATCGTAGCTTGTTATGCGTCGGGCTTGACCCCGACCCGGAGTTAATGCCGCCGGGCACAGGCGTCTTCCAGTTCAACCGGGCTATTATCAATGCTACCGCCGACTTGGTGTGCGCCTATAAGCCAAATATCGCTTTCTATGAGTCAATGGGCAGCGAAGGACTGGATATCCTGAAACGCACCAGGGAGTATATACCTGCTGATGTTCCGGTAATCGTCGATGCCAAGCGCGGCGATATCGGCAATACAGCCAGAGCTTACGCCTGGGGCCTTTTCGATTATTTTAACTTCGATGCCACTACGGTCAGCCCTTACCTGGGTTTTGACTCTATGGAACCTTTTATTCAGTACCATGACCGGTGCGTTTTTGTTCTCTGCAGGACCTCCAACGCTGGCGCTGCCGACTTTCAATCACTTTCCTTCGAGGTAGATGGTAATCGTAAAAAACTCTTCGAAATCGTCGCCGAGAAGGTGAGCGAGTGGAACACTCACGGTAACCTGGGGCTGGTAGTGGGAGCTACCTATCCCGAGGAGTTGAAGCTGTTAAGGCAGAGATACCCGGATATGCCGCTATTGATACCGGGGGTTGGGGCACAGGGTGGAGAACTACTGCAGGTAGTACGCTACGGTGTCGATACCGGCAGGCAGAGGACGATTATTAACTCCTCACGGCAGATACTTTATGATTCAAAAGGCGAGGACTTTGCTCAGGCGGCCAGGCAGGTAGCCCTGGAATTGAGAGACCGGATTAACAGCCTTCTATAACTCTGTATCTGTGAGGACGAATCGGCATGGCCCTGGAAATCAAACTCGGCGATGTGGTCAAACTCAAGAAGGTCCACCCCTGCGGTGGCTACGAGTGGCGGGTGGTGAGACTGGGTGCCGATATTGGTATCAGGTGTCTTAAGTGTGGTCGCCGCGTTCTTCTGGAGAGAAGCGTCTTCGAACGACGGATTAAGGAGTTTGTCTTCCGGGGAGGGTGATGGCGTAGCGTAGCAACCTTACAGCAGGGTAGGATTATTCCCGCCAACAGCGCTTTCCTTAGCAACTGTAAGGCGGTTACCTTTCTGGTGCAGGGTGTCGGTAATAGTCTGTGAGAGGTGGTGCGCGCTCAGCGGTTTGATAAGGTACTTCGCGGCGCCCATGCGTAGCGTTTTCCGGCGCTGTGTTGATTCGGCGATGGCGGTGAGGACGACTACGGGTATTTTGGTAAGCTCGGGGTTGCGTTTTATCTCGCGCAGTACCGACCAGCCGTCAGGACCGGGCAACCGTAAATCCAGCAGCACCAGTGCGACTGTATTTTCTTGCATCATTTTCATTCCCGCATGGCCGTCGTTGGCTTTGAGAACCTGATATCCCTCCAATTCCAGCACCCGGGAGATAAAGTTGAGTATGTCAGCTTCATCTTCGATGATTAGTACCGTCTTTGTGCCGCGTTTCTTGACCATAAACTTACCTGTCTAACCATTCTCTAGAATAATACTACTATATGCACAATCTGTCAATATTATTGCCAAATGGCATATACACAGGAATAAATAAATTCTGGTTACGGCGTTATTGTGCCAATATACGCTATATAGGGATGGTTGCAGACTGGCTCTTCCACTTTACTTGTCAAGTTAAGGCCCGCAATGATATGCTATGAGAGACGGTGGCGAGGTTCGGGTGGGGAGTGTAAATAACTAAGTCTGCCAGCGTAGCTCAGGGGTAGAGCAGCGGTTTCGTAATTCTAGGCTAGGTATGCCGATAGGTGCCGTTAGATACAAAATAGAACCTTTG
>CAZCOB010000029.1:0-23783 GCA_964500415.1 uncultured Dehalococcoidaceae bacterium
CCGGGCGTCGTTAAACTGGACTTGAGGAGGATGAACCGTATCCTGGAAATTAACGAAAAAAATATGTACGTGGTAGTTGAACCCTACGTTATTTACGCCCAGCTTCAGGCCGAGTTGATGAAAAGAGGCCTGAACTGCAATATCACCGGGGCCGGCAGCAACTGCTCGGCGCTCCCCCTGGCGGCCCATCAGGGGATTGGGCATCTGAGTGTCAGCGGCAGCTACGGGGAGAGAAATCAACTGGCCCTGGAATGGGTGACCCCCGAAGGCGATATAGTCAGGGCGGGTTCGCTGGGGTTAATAGGTCAGTGGTGGTGCGGCGATGGCCCGGGCCCGTCTCTAAGGGGCATTATCCGGGGTAACGTGATGCCGCTGGGGGGACTCGGCGTCTATACCAGGGCGGCCCAGAAAATTTATCACTGGCCGGGGCCCGCCACGTTTCCCATCGAAGGGGTTTCGCCGTATTACCGCCCGGGCCGGATACCGCCGGGCTTTATGATAAGGTACATCTCCTTCCCGTCGCCGGAAAAGTTAAATCAGGCGGCGCAGAAGGTCGGGGAAAGTGAAATAGGGTTCATCTTAATGGGCTTCAACCCGGGCATGATATCGGCAAATATCGCCACGAACAACAATGAAGACCTTGCTTATATGAAGCAGTTTACCGATTCGGTCCAGGGGCCGGGATTCTTAATCATCATGGCCGGCAACTCTCCGAACGACACCGAATATAAAAGGAAGACATTACAAAAAATCATGGAAGATTTTAACGGTAAGCCCCTGGAAGCGGTCGAGGACCCCGAAAACGCCGGCGGTTTCATGTGGCGTTTCATCAGGGTCACCAGCTCAATCAGAGAGGTAGCCCGGGCCTCGGGAATCTTCGCCGGGGAGGTCGGGGGCACCGATGTATTCTATCTCATGCATCAGTACATTCTGCGTTCAGCCCCGGTCAAACAACGCTATATTGACGAAGGAAAGCTGTTGGCCGACGGCACCGACCCCTTCGTGCAATCGGTCGAGCACGGGCACGCCGGCCATGCCGAGCTCCTTATCCGGTTTAACAAGCAGGACCCCGAATCGATGAAGGTAGCCGCTGAGATTGGACGGTTTGCCAATAAGACGGCGGTAGAGGGGCACTTCGGCGTACCGGGACACGTCTGGGGCGATGCCGCTCACGACCAGTACGGCCCGCACACGTCCGATTACCATTTATGGCTGAGGAAATTTAAGAAGACGTTCGACCCCAAAGGAGCGTCGGAATCTACCAACTATATCACGGCGGACGATTAGACTTTACGCTAATATTGGCAATCGCCTAAACTTTAAGACAGGCCACCTCGTGGCCGTTACCGACGTCCCGCAACATCGGCTTTGTCTCGGTACACTCGGTAGTGGCCAGGTTGCACCTGGGGTGGAAATGACACCCCGCCGGCGGGTCTGCCGGGCTCGGCACTTCCCCTTTAAGCACGATGCGTGTCCGTGTCCTTTCGATTACCGGATTTGGTACCGGTACCGCCGAAAGCAACGCCTTGGTATAGGGGTGAAGCGGATTTGCGTAGAGCTCCCGCGAGTTCGTTATTTCAATAATACGTCCCAGGTACATTACCGCAACGCGATTGCTGATGTGCTGCACCACGGAAAGGTCGTGGGCAATGAAGAGGTAGGTAAGCCCCAGCTGTTCCTGGATATTTTCCAGGAGGTTGATTATCTGTGCCTGAATAGAGACATCCAGTGCCGAAACCGGCTCGTCGCAGATTATCAGGCTGGGCTGGCAGGCCAGGGCTCGGGCTATGCCCAGACGCTGACGCTGGCCGCCGCTGAACTCGTGGGGAACGCGGTCCATCATTGACGGGTCGAGGCCGACCAGCCTGAAAAGCTCTTCCACCCTTTCGTTATACTTGCCTCTCTCTGCCATGCCGTGAACTATCAACGGCATACCGACGATAGTACTCGCCGTTTGTCTGGGATTAAGCGAGCCGTAGGGGTCCTGGAAAATCGCCCCGACCTGGGAGCGGAGCGGCCGTATCCGGTCTTCCTTCATTTTGGATATGTCTGTACCGTTAAAGACTATTTTGCCAGCAGTAGGTTTATATAAGCGCAGTATACAGCGGCCGATAGTGGTTTTACCGCACCCGCTCTCCCCGACCAGTCCCAGGGTCTCGTTTTTTCTTATCGCGAAGCTTACATCGTCAACGGCTTTTATCTCGCCGACCTTGCGTCGCAGCAGCCCCCTGTTTATCGGGAAATACATCTTGAGGTTTAAAATATCGATGACACTCTGTTTTTGCGCTTCGTTCATGGTTTCTCCCGGATATCCGCATAACACGATACGTAATGCTGCCCTTCCAGTTGGGTCAGGGGGGGCCAGGGTTCCCGCCGGCATCTTTCCAGGGAATACTCGCACCGGGGCAGGAAGGCGCAGTTTTCCGGCATGTTAATCAGGTTCGGCGGCATACCTTTTATGGGAACCAGTTTTTTCTCTTCGCGTGTTTCACCCAGTTGCGGTACGCATTTCAGCAGGCCGATGGTATACGGGTGATGGGGGTTAAGAAATATATCATCGGAGAGGCCGGACTCTATGATACGGCCGGAATACATCACGTAAATCCTTTCGGCATAGCGGGCGACGACGCCGAGATTGTGCGTCACGATGACCAGGGCTGTGCTGAATTTGGTGACCATCTCCTGCATCAGTTCCAGGAGCTGTGCCTGCGTGGTGACATCGACCGCCGTGGTAGGCTCATCGGCAATCAATATTGCCGGATTGCAGGAAAGCGCTATCGCTATCATGACCCTCTGCCGCATGCCGCCGCTGAACTGATGGGGATATGCATCAAGGCGGTCTTTCGCATCGGGGATACCGACCAGCCTGAGCAGTTCCACAGCTCTTTCTCTGGCTGTCTGGGGTTCCATGTTAAGGTGAATCTCCAGGCTCTCGGTCAATTGCCGTCCGATAGTCAGTACCGGATTGAGCGAGGTCATCGGTTCCTGAAAAATCATGGCTATCTTGGCACCCCGGATGGAACTCATCTTTTCACCCTTGGCTTCGTACTGGAGCAGGTCCTGGCCGTCGAACATCGCCCTGCCGCTCATAATCTCTCCCGGTGGGGTGGGTATAAGCTGCAGGATGGAAAGCATACTGACCGATTTGCCGCACCCGCTTTCCCCCACCAGCCCTATTATTTCCTTCTGATTTACATATAAGGACAGGCCGTCGACGGCCTTAACCAGGCCCCGGTAGGAATGGAAATACGTCTTCAGATTTTCAACGGTCAATAAAGCTGCCATGGTAACTCCCTTAACAGGTTCCGTTAGTCTCTAAACAACTCCCCTTAGTTTCGGGTCAAGCGCATCCCTGAGGCCATCCCCGAGCATGTTGAAGCCAAAAACAACGAGCATGATGGCGATGCCGGGTGAAATAGCCAGCACCGGGCTGGTCATCAGGTATTTGTACCCATCGTTGACCATGCCCCCCCAGGCAGGTGTCGGCGGGGTTATGCCGATACCCAGGAAGCTGAGGCCGGCCTCCGCGAGGATGGTGGCTCCCAGTCCGATGGTAATCATTACCAGGAGCGGCGGGAACGCATTGGGAAGGATTTCCTGCAGCATGAGGCGCCGGTTGCTCATCCCCATGGCCCGTGCCGAAAGAACGTAATCGTTCTGTTTCACCGAAAGGACGACGCCGCACATCATGCGGCAGGGTGCCGCTAGCATGCCGATAGCCAGGGCAATGATGACATTTTTCATGCCTGCCCCCAGTAACGTAGCCACAAGTAGAGCCAGCAGCAGCATCGGGAAGGCCATAAGTGCGTCCATGAATCTCATGATTATATGGTAGAGTAATCCGCCGAAGTAAGCGGCGATAAGGCCGAGTGCTATACCGATGACCGAAGATATTCCTATAACGGATACTCCGATAATCAAAGAGGTCTGCGAGCCATAGAGAATACGGCTCAGGGTATCTCTCCCCAGGGAATCCGTCCCCAGGAGATGCTGGGCACTTGGCGCCTCCAGTTTATTAATTATATCCATCTTGTACGGGTCGTAGGGAGCCAGTAAAGGCGCAAAAATCGCCACGATTATCAGCAATACTATTATTACCAATCCGATAACAGGCAAAGGCCGCCCCACGAAGACGGAAATCATGCGCCTTGTCTCGCTGTAGTGCTGCGCTGCTTCTGACCAGCCAGGTTTACCAGCAGCCTTGCTACCGGCTTCTCTGTCTTCCGCCATCTCGGAACTCCTTAATCAAATCGTATCCTGGGGTCAAGCCACCCGTATGAGATGTCGACAATAAGGTTGGATATTACCACCATCACCGCAATTATGAGAGTACCGGCCTGTATGACCTGGAAATCCTGTTGCATCACGGATTGCGTCATCAACCTGCCGATTCCGTTTATGTTAAAAATTGTCTCTATAAGGACCGAACCACCGAAGATAAAGGCAACCTGAAGACCGATTACGGTAACGACCGGAATGAGCGCATTCTTGATGGTATGCCTCGTTATAATCAACCGCTCTCTCAGTCCCTTGGACCACGCCGTGCGAACGTAGTCCTGCTGTATCACCTCGAGCATGGAGGAACGGGTCAGGCGGGTCAGCGAGGCTACGGAAAAGAGAGAAAGACAGGCAACCGGCATTATTACCTTTTTCAGGCTCAGCCAGAAATCTTCGAATGGAGAGATATAACCGCTTACCGGCAGCAATCCTGCCTTTAGAGCCAGGAGATAAATGAGAATAATAGCTACCCAGAAAGCCGGCGCCGTGATACCGATGTTTGCCAGAAAAGTAACCAGCGTATCTATCCATGTCCCTCGTCTCAGGGCGCAAATAACGCCAGAAGCTATGCCGAGAACGGTGCTGATTATGAAGGCTAAAATCCCCAGATAAAGCGTTACGGGCATACGCTCGCGGATAAGATGCCCCACGTCCACATCGTAATATATTGACAGCCCGAAGTCGCCGGAAAAGATTCCCCCCAGCCAGTGGACATACTGCATCGGTAGGGTATCGTCCAGGCCGAACTTTACCCGCAGCTCCTGAAGCTGCTCCTCGGTTAGCTCCTGCATGTCGGTCTGATTAATATATATAATCAGCGGGTCGCCGGGTAAGAGACGTATAAAGAGAAAAATCATGATAGTAACTATCACGATAACAACAATGCCTATTAATATCCGGCGAATGATATATGCTGTCACACAGACCTCCGCCAATTAATTGGCGCCACTTGATTGTAGCTACTCGCTTATGCCTGTATCAAACGTATTAGGTTTAAACAAGCGTGCGCAATTATATTGATGAGATATCCTTCATACAGGGCTGGATGACGTACCGCGCACCCTTTCCGGTATACGCTGATACACCACCCAGCCCTATTTCCCATTCACTTACCGGGTTATTATTTATTCAACCAGATATCGTGCGGTGCCCAGTAACTCGTTACGTGATTAGCATGGTGTTCGAATCTGTGCAGATTGTCGTACATGGCAACCAGCGGAGCGTCGCCCTGATACGGAATGCCTATAGCCTCGTCATGGAGAATCGTTATGAGTTCCTTCAGTTGCTCCATGCGTTTGGCTTCATCCAACTGCGCAGTAACGGCATCCCATTTTTCCTGCCATCCCGGCGGACGGTAAAAGCTGACATAGTTGCTCTCGTCACCCCAGCGGCCCATGATACCTAGAAGAGTACCGACATTGGGGAAACCCGGGAAATAGATGCCTTCCCACCCCTCGCGAGGCTTGGTGAAGGCAGCTCCGAATTCCAGGATTTCCAGTTCGGTCTCAATGCCGACCTCTTTCAGGTATGTCTGTACGGCTACCAGCGTATCCCGGCGCGCCATGATATCTGATACCATCTTGGTGGTAAATCCGTCAGGATAACCGGCCTCGGCGAGTAACGCCCTGGCTTTATCGGGGTCATACTCGCGCGGCTCTATGTTCGGGACGTACCACGGGTCTTTTTTGGTCGCCAGCTGCGACAGAGCTTCGTAGTATCCCATGCCGATACCCTGCGCCATTGTCTTCCTATCAAGAGCGTATTCGACTGCCTCTCTTACCCTCTTATCGGCAAAAGGAGAGTCCGGATTATTACCATCGAGAAGGATGCTATGGAGGAAATACAGGTTTGGTTGGTAGATAGTAAAGCCTTCGGCATCCAGTTGTTTCGCATCAACGGGGTCGACATTCTCTATCGCTTGCGCCTCCCCTGCCCTGAAAGACATGAGACTGACGGTCAGATCGGCTATATTACGGATTTCTATGTAATCGAGGTAGGGCTTGCCTTTCTGCCAGTAGCCGTCCCATTTCTTGTATCTGACAAAGGTGTCCCTCTCCCAGCTATCAAAGACGAAAGGACCGGTACCGACACAATGCAGCTCTGCCATATTTTCCGCGGTGGCTTCCTTTGCCATAGCCGTCGGCGATGCCATCATACCGAGTGCGCCCTGTGCCAAACGCAGCAGAAACGTAGAGTCAATCTCTTCCAGATTGATTTGCACGGTATAATCACCCAGAGCATCGACCGACAGGACATTGGTGAGGAAAGCGGTACCCATGAGGTTCGCGTCGCGGATAGCTTCAATATTATACTTTACGGCTTCGGCGTTGAATGGTGTCCCGTCCTGAAACATGATATTCTCGTGTAACGTAAGCGTGATGGTCTTACCGTCGGCCGAGATGTCCCAGCCTGTAGCCAGCCATGGTTGCAGCTGTTCCTGCTCGTTGGTTAAAAGAAGCGGCTCTAGTGCAGGATAAGAATTCCGGTTACCGGCAATTCCCAGGTTATCGGCGATGGAACCTATCTGGGTTATGCCGCCGTTGTGATTCCAGATGAATGTACCGCCGTACTCTGGGCCTCCGGGTTCCGGAACCGGTGCGGGTTCTGGCTCTGGAGACGGCGCCGGTGCGGGTTCTGGCTCTGGGGCTGGTGACGGGGCCGGGGAAGGAGCTGGCGCCGGGGCAGGAGTAGGCTCGGCACTTGGCTCGGCACAACTACCCAATAGCAGGCCAGCTATTATAACAATCATTATAGGTAATAAAAATCGAATTTTCACTACGTGTTCCCTCCTTCACAGTACGAGGATGAGTCGGAAATAGATCGCCGAGTAAATAAGAGTTATATTTATCTTTAGAATTGATGCCTCCTTTCTACCGAACTGAGCGGATTTCTGAATTAATAATGTTTTATGATAAATATAGTTGGCTAACCTGTTCGCAGTGATTCCATGCGTTCTCTTCGTAAGTAATGAAAGTCTAGTTTATTCGTTTCGATTTGTCAATTGGCCGTAAGCTTGATTTTTGTAGCTGGTTATTATTATGTCGTTATACGATACGATAATCCAGACTTAATCTAACATTTCGCCAGGAAGTAATATGTAAAGATAGCGGGTGATTCCCCTCGCCGGTCCTTATGATGGTGTACTTATTTTAGGGCACAAAACGCTATATTATCACTCTTAGTCCGTTTTAGCCGCACCTTTGTGAAACTCCGGAGAAGTTATATTTTGTTGAGAGGGCAGAAAATATGTAGAATTACCATGCTTGGAGGAGTTCCTATTAGCTGGATGCAGGTGACATTTGCCTGAAAGGCAGGCCGTTTGGCGGAGGCATTTCACAGGTTTGATAACAAATAAGGTAAAGGGAGATTAGAAAGTGAGTTTACCGAGTTTATCATTGGAAGGCAAGGTGGCCATCGTTACGGGGTCCGGTGGCATAAGAGGGATAGGCAGGGCTACCGCTCTGACTTTTGCCGAGGCGGGTGCCGATGTCGCCCTGTTCCTCGCCACGGACGCTTCCCGTATGATTACCGGGCAGATTATCATCGTCGATGGCGGAGCGATGCTTGGGTGATATAACTTAGAAACCGCAAACTATAGGCAAATTGCAGTCTGAAGTGGAAGTTGGCGTTATCTATATGAAACCTTGAACCTAGGTCAAGGTTTCGAACCTTCTGCCTCATAACCGATTGGTCGTAGGTTCGAAATGACCTCCCCCCGTTATGTCGGGTCGGATTTATTTACCTAATTTGATATTCTATCTTGGAAATAATAAAATCAGGGTGTCGGTTGACCTAGTGTTTTGACACCCTGGTTCTTTCGAAAATCCCCAGGCAGGGTCGATCTCCCAACTTTGGCAGGTCGTGCAGGATAAAAGGTAGGACTTTTTCTCACGTATTTACTTTCGTTTAGCTTTGATATTTTCATATTCCGGGGAATCCTGAACATATTCGCTCGGATATTGGCCCTGAATTTACTGCCAGGGCATTGAGGAAATGACTTAACCGGCTGGGAGTGAAACCCTCTTTATTGAGCGCGGTAGTCACCGGGAGAATGGTTATATTCAGTCATTTAGTAGTAAACTGAGGGATGAATTACTGAACCGGGAGATATTCACAGCATTGAAAGAAGCCAGGATATTGATTGAGTATTGGAGAAAGGGTTATAATCACATTTGACCACATAGTTCTCTAGGTTATCGACCACCTGCCCTAGAAGCTATTATGTCGAAAATACTAATTTACCAGGTAGGCTATATTATCGGGGCAGGTCTACCATAATCCTTAAATAACAGAGGAGAGTAATTCAAATGGCGAAAAGAAAGTACGCACATCTGGTTAAACCCCTGAGTGTCGGCGGTATGGACACAGAGGTGATGAAGGGGCTTAAAATACCTAAGGGCGCTTTTGCCAACGGACCGGGAAATGCTGACAGCATCGTATGGCTGAACGGTAGAGACCACCTGGAAGGGCTGAATCTTAATTTTACCTGGGGATTCTATAGCGGTATCGGTGACTGGCACACCGGTCAGGACCCTCACACGCATCCCTATCCGGAATGTCTCGTTTTTGTCGGTCTCGACTCCGCCAACCTGAATTACCTGGGGGCGGAAATCGAGATATGCCTGGGTGAGGAACAGGAAGCGTACACCTTCGACGAGCCCACCGTCGTCATCGTCCCCGCCGGTATGCCCCATTGTCCGTTAACGACCAAGAGGGTGTGGAGCCCCAAGGGTTTCGGTTTTTACCTGGCATCTCTGGGCAACGTACCCACGACAACCTGGATGGGTGAGGGGGTATCGGAGGAGGCGATGAAGGCAATGCAGGAAGCGGCGGCAAAGAGCGGGAGACAGATACCGATGACCTCTTATGTTTCGGAGAAGAGGCTGAAAAAGAACCCGACAAAACCAACCGGTAAGTACGCGCACCTGATCAAACCGCTTAAAACAGGCATGGTAACGCAGCGGGGGAAAATGGTTCTTGACAGGTTGACGCCGGAGCAGAGAGAACAGTTTGATGAAATGGTTAAAACAGGACAGAAGCTGGGACCGGGAAATGCCGACCATCTTACGTGGATGTACGGTAAGGACCTGGAGGGACTGGAAATGAATCTCACCTGGGGGTTCTACAGCAAACCCGGTATCTGGCACCGCGGAGTCGGCGCACATGTCCATCCCACCGATGAAGTCTTGGTTTTCGCCGGCCTTGACCCGACCGATATTAATTATTTGGGGGCGAAGATAGAGATAGATATGGGTGAAGAGCATGAAAGGTATATCTTTGATAAACCAACCGTCGTCATTTGCCCTAAAGGATTGCCGCATAACCCGGTAGTAGTCAGATGGGTCGACAAACCCTACGCGTTCTATCTAATCGCTCTGGGTGGCGAACATAAAACCACCGCCGTAGACTAATGCTTTTAGTCGACCACGTAATAATACACTGTAATCATTAAATACCCAAGGAGGTTAATTAAAAAATGGCAAAGGGAAAATACGAACATCTGTTAAAACCTCTAAACATAGCAACAGTACCTCAGATGATGAGGGATGGCGCGGACTCGTTTAAAAACACGGGAAATGCCGACAGCATATACTGGTTGAACGGCAAAGAGCACCTGGAAGGGCTGGAGCTTAATTTTTCCTGGGGGTTCTATACCGGCCTGGGTAACTGGCACCCCGGCATGGATCCTCACATACACCCTTATCCGGAAGCCCTGGTATGGGTCGGCCTCGACCCTGACAACGTAGAATATTTGGGAGCGGAAATTTCGTATTGTCTGGGTGAAGAGCTGGAAGTACATACCTTTGACAAACCCTCGGTCGTCATCGTTCCCGCCGGTATGCCTCATTGTCCGTCGATTACTCAAGATGTGACCAATCCGATAGGCTACAGCTTTATGATATTTTCTCTGGGCGCCGAGCCTACGACAACCTGGATGGGGGATGGGATGACGGATAAGCAAATAGAGCAAATGCGGCAGGCGCAAGCCGAGGGCGGTAGAGGGCCGTCTATGGTGTCTTCTTTTTCGGAGAAAAGGATAAAAGTCACTCCGGAAACTCTGACGTATGGTCATAAGTACGACCATTTTGTTAAACCCCTTAAACCATTCTCGACGTCTCTGGATAAGTTGACACCCGAGGAAAGAGTACAATATGAAAAGGTAACTTCAGACGGTATGAAGGTTGGGCCGGGAAATTCGGGCAGTCTGGTATGGATGTACGGCAAGGATTTGGAAGGGCTGGAGCTTAACTTTACCTGGGGATTCTATAAGTCACCCGGTGTCTGGCATCGCGGACCAGGGGATTCAGATGGAGCACATGTCCATCCTACCGATGAAGTTCTGGTTTTCGTCGGTACCGACCCGAGTGATATTGATTACCTGGGGGCGGAAATTTCGATAGACATGGGCAAAGAACATGAAAGATATATCTTTGATAAACCAACCGCCGTCATATGCCCCAGAGGGGTGTCACATAATCCGGTAATTGCCAGATATGTCGACAGGCCCTATGCGTTCTTCGTGATTGGTCTTTCCGGCGAACACAAAACTACCTATGTAGATTGACTCTTTTTATTCCGGAGAATTGCTGAGCCATAGCCGTAAGGCCAGGCAAAAAGAATCAATTTGTTTATTGCCTGTGGGCTTTAATGTTATTTGGTAGGCTATAGTGTGATATATGCCGTACAGGTCTCGAACCTGCGACACCCTGATTAAAAGCCAGATGTCTTATTCTGTTTTGAGCAGGCCCTATCAAAAAGAGCCCATCAGTTGATTTCGCAACTCAAGATATAGATAGCTCGAGGATACCTTCTACTGAGGTGGCCCCCATCATTAGGACAGGATAGGGGCAATATTAAGATTGGATTCCGCTATCCTCAATAGGTGATGTCCGCCGCCCATACCTGGTTGGGCCGCGTTATCTTCATGCCGCCCGGCAGAAACCGCTGCAATTCGAGGTAATTCTGGTATGGAAACTCTCGAGGTTTGCCCGCAACAGGGAAGACTCGATAATCTACAAATCCCTTCTCAGGAAATAGGGAGTTCAGGTTATTTCAATCAACGAGCCTGTGGAAGATACCCCTTCCGGTAGGTTGCTCGAAGGAATAATCGAAGTCATAGACGAGTTCTATTCGGCTAACCTAGCCCAGGACGTGACCAGAGGAATGAGGGAGACAGCGTCGAGGGGCTTCTACCCAGGTGGGCCACCGCCCTATGGTTATAGAAGAGTAAAGGTTCAAGATGGAAGCGTTCAGAGAGTGAAGCTCGAACCTGATCCGGCGACAGCAACAGTCGTGGAGAGGATATTCAAAGAGTGCCTATCTGGCAAAGGCCTGATAGAGATTACCAGAGGTCTTAACGGAGATGGGTTAAGCACGCGGAAAAACAAAAAATGGAGCAAGACTTCAGTGCATACGATTCTTAAGAATGAGGTTTATACCGGAGTACTGATCTGGGGTCAACTTGCGAAGAAGCGGAATGGGGGAAATCATCTACCTCATATCCGTGTAGAAGATGCCTGGCCTACCATCGTTGGCCGAGAAACATTTGAGAATGTCCAAATGAAGTTGGAGGCGAGGGCTCCGAAAATAACTCACCCCCGAGTAATTCATAGCGAATACATCCTCAGCGGCTTGGTGCACTGTAAGAACTGTAATGCTGCCATGGTAGGCCATGCGGTGAAATCCGGGAAGTTCTTCTACTATATGTGTGGGAATGCCAGGAGGAGAGGACGCGGTTTATGCACAACTCCACTGCTTCCCAAAGATAGAATAGAGAATTTCGTTGTTGACCGAATCAAGCGGTATATCTTGACTGGAGAAAACCTTGAAGACCTGGTCAGACTGACGAATGAAGACTTGGCTCAAAAATGTGAGGGTGATAATGATAGGCTAGAGCTTATCAAGGCTCAGATACAGGAAGTAGAAAGTAGATTGTCAAAGCTCTACGATGCACTCGAAACGGGTGAATTCAAAGGCGGAGAACTTGCCCCGAGAATAAAGGCGCTCTTTGAGAAGAAAGAGGAACTCCAGCGAGCTAAGATTGAAGCAGAGGAGAATCTAAAGTATCACTCAATTGAGCTCGCGAGTCCAGCCATAGTCAATGAGTATATGAAAAGCCTGAGAGCGCTCTTAGAAGAGTCCTCGTTAGTGTCTAAGAAAGTCTTCTTACGATCTTTCGTAGAGCGTATTGAGGTAGATGATACTATTGTGAAGGTGATCTACACTATGCCGATGCCACCTGAGACCCCGCCGGTAGAGACAGTTGGAGTTTTACCTATTGTACACGACCGCCCACCTTTACGGAGTCGAACTAGCCTTTGCTGAGAACAGAGTTCGGAGGCTGACGCCAGCGGTGGCCTCATCGTGCAGGCCACGGAAAGGCTATTGAAAAGACTCTACCCAACCGGTCTTGTTTGGAATATCGGACAGTTCTAGGTATCGTCCCCTCTGGTGGAGCCGGGGGGATTCGAACCCCCTACCTCCTGCGTGCAAAGCAGGCGTTCTCCCAACTGAACTACGGCCCCGTCTTAACCTCAAAATTATAGCATATTTTTCGTTATTCCTGGTATCTTTTACCACCCGGACCGCCCTCATACCATTAGCAGCTTATCCCTTTAGTCCCCCCTTCCTTGTCACCCACTGCCTGTTGTTGCTATACTGGATATGTCGTTTTTTAAATCGGGATAGCTATGAATTACGAGACTATTATCGGACTGGAAGTCCATGCCCAGTTATTAACCAAAAGCAAAATGTTCTGCCGCTGCAGCGCCGATTACGCCAGCGCGCCCCCCAATACCCATGTCTGTCCGGTATGCATGGGTATGCCCGGCGTCCTCCCTGTTATCAACCGCCGGGCGGTGGAATACACCATTATGACGGCGCTCCCCCTCAATTGCCCGATCTCCGAATACACCAGGTTCGACCGTAAAAACTACCCCTATCCCGACCTTGTGAAAGGCTACCAGATTTCGCAGAGCGGTGCACCCATCAGCCAGAAAGGCTGGCTTAATATCGAAGTCGATGGCGAAACGAAGCGAATTGGCATTAATCACATCCACCTCGAAGAAGATACCGCCAAGCTGCTGCACCGCACCTCGCCGGACGGGGAAGACTACAGCCTGGTGGATATCAACCGCTCCGGCGTGCCGCTGATGGAAATCGTCAGCGAGCCGGAACTGCGCTCGCCGGAGGAAGCGCGGCAGTACCTCGTCAAGCTGCGCAGCATTTTGCAGTACCTGGGCGTCTCTACCGGCAACATGGAGGAGGGCAGCTTCCGCTGCGATGCCAATATCAGCATTCGGCCTATGGGCAGCACGGAACTCGGCCCAAAGGTGGAAGTCAAGAACCTGAACAGCTTTAAGGCGGTCTACCTTGCCATGGATTACGAAGCGCAGCGACAGCGTAAGGCCGCCGCCGAGGGCCGGAAGCTCGTCCAGGAAACGCGGGGCTGGGTAGAGGACAAGGGCAGGACCGTTTCCCAGCGCAGCAAGGAGTACGCCCACGACTACCGTTACTTCCCCGAGCCGGACCTCCCCCCGCTGACTATCGGACGCGACTGGGTGGAAGAGGTCAGGAAAAAGCTCCCCGAGCTGCCCGAAGCCCGGCGCGACCGCTTTATGGCTGAATACGGACTGCCCCGGTATGACGCCGATTTACTCACCCGGGAGAAAGCCGTGGCGGAATACTTCGAGGAAGGCGCGAAGGTTAACAACGAGGTGTCACCGAAAGAGGTAAGCAATTGGCTCCTCGGCGAGGTGAGTCGCATCATCAACACCGGCGATATCGATATTGAACAATTCAAAAAAAAGGTGAGCCCGCCGCTGCTTGCCGATTTGATACTGAGCTCGCATGGTGTCATTAATATCGCTACGGCCAAAACGGTGCTCGAAGATATGTTCAAAACCGGCCGGACTGCCGGTGAAATTATCAGGGAGAGCGGCCTCAGCCAGATTAGCGATACCGCAGAGCTTGAGAAAATAGTCGCCGGAGTGATAAACTCTAATGTACAGCCTGTCGCCGACTATAAAGCCGGGAAAGAGACGGCCCTCAAGTTCCTGGTCGGGCAGGTGATGAAAGCAACGAAAGGTCGGGCTAATCCGCAGCTTGTTAACGAAGTACTGAAGCAGAAACTAGCCGAAGACGCTTCGAGTTGAAGCCTGAATCCGGCAACTGGAGAATAAAAATGGAAACCTACCTGTATATAGCTCAGATAATCGTCGCCGTATCCCTGATACTGGCCGCCATGCTTCAGGTAAGGGGTGGTGGCCTGGGGGGTATTTTCGGCCAGGCGGACACGGTATTTCGCACCAAGCGTGGTGTGGAAAAAACCCTGTTTCAAATTACCATCGCCCTGGTGATTATTTTCATCATCCTCTCCATAGTGTCGTTGCGTATTACCGGCTGATTCACGGCGGGAGAATATGAATGCCGTTGTAACTCTTACCACTGATTTTGGTCTGGCGGATGCCTATGTCGCCGCCATGAAGGGAGTGGTGCTGGGTATCAACCCTCGGGCTCGCCTCGTCGATATCTGCCACTGCATTAAACCCCGGAATATCTCACAGGCCGCTTTTGTCCTGAGCACGGCCTGGGAATTTTTCCCTCACCGTACCATCCACCTGGTGGTGGTCGACCCCGGGGTCGGCACCGACAGGCAAGCTGTTATCCTGAGAACGCCACGGGCCGACTTCGTAGCACCGGATAATGGTGTTCTCAGCTACATTATCCAGGACTGCGCCGCCGGAGAGGTTGTTGATAACCGCCAGCAGCTGGAGGGAGCGGAAGCCTTCGCTATCACCGAATCGCGATTCTGGCGGTCGCCGGTCAGTCCCACCTTCCACGGACGTGACATTTTCGGTCCGGTGGCCGCCCGCCTTTCTCTGGGTACGCCGCCGTCCGCTTTCGGCGAGTCCGTAAAATCGCTCGCCGTTCTGCCGTTGCCTCGTCCCCGCCGCGCCCCGGACGGCACTCTGGTTGGAAATATCTTACATATCGATAGTTTTGGTAATCTGATTACCGACATCAAAGCCGGCAACCTTCCCGCTGACACCGGGGTGATAACCATCGAGGTGGGTAAAAAAACGATTCACGGGCTGAGTGTCACCTACGGCACGGCCGCGGGCCTGCTGGCCCTGGTTGGTAGCAGCGGCTACCTGGAAATTTCTCTGAAAGACGGTAACGCCGGGGCCTTTCTCCACGCCGAAATAGGCGATGAGGTAAGAATTACGGGCGTTAGTTAAGAAATAGTGCCGTTTTCAGGCTTGTAGCTATTGACAAATACGGGTGGGTTTGCTACGCTGCTAGGCAGGATAATCAAGGAGGTGCGGAAATGCAGGCATATTGCATGAAGTGCAGGAAGAAAGTAGAGATTAAAAATCCCAATTCGGTTACCCTCAAGAACGGACGCCCGGCGACTCAGGGTGTTTGCCCCGGCTGTGGCACCAAGGTATTTCGTATCGGCAAGGGTTAATATCACTGCGGCGCTCCTCCAATAACGATATTGTAACCGAAAACAGCATCATTTTCGTAACTCCTGTATTGCAGGTTATCCGATAGCGGGGCTGCTATATCCGATAACTTATGTCCGGCTGTAATAGCGTTGCGCGAGTGTGGTAAACTGCAATAGTAAACTGTGTTTTGAATAAAAAAGGAAGGCATGGTACGGGCTGTGCCTTCTTTTGTTAATTGAGAGTGTTTACTGGATTCCTGTCATTGCGAGTCCCGTTGAAGTCGGGACGAAGCAATCTCAAGCGGTATGTGTTACCTCTTCCTCTTCCAGACCGTCCCCTCCGGCTTGTCTTCCAGGGCTGTGCCGATTTCCCCCAGCTTTTTGCGTATTTCATCGGCCATCTGGAACTGCCTGGCTTTCCTGAGTTCTTTGCGGACTGATATCAGTAGCTTCATGATGGCGTCGGCATCGTCCGGCACACCGCCCGCCGCAATCCCTTCTATTCCTGCCGTTGTGATTTGTTCCTTTATGAATGTTGCCAGCTTTTTAAGCGACTCCGCATCCAGCGGTGCTTCCTCCGGCGCTTTGAAGGTCAGCCCCAGTATTCCACCCAGCTTTTTAAGTGTCTCGTGGGCTTGCTGCGTTTCCAGTCCCGCCTCGTCGGCGCGGTTTATCTCTCTTACCAGGTCGAAGAGTGCGGCTATCGCCTGGGCGGTGTTGAAGTCGTCGTCCATCGCCTCGGTGAACCTCTGCCGGTAAATTTCCACGTTGATACCTTTCGCTCCCAACCGGCTCTTGCCTCCGCTCCCCGCTGCCTGCCGCAGTCTCTCGGCCCCCCGCTCCGCCGCCTCCAGAGCCTCTTCCGTGTAAGTAAGCGGGCTGCGGTAGTAGGAGCTTGATATAAAAATACGGATGGCGTCGGCGCTGTACTTTTTCAGGGCGTCCCGTATCGTTATCAGGTTCCCCAGACTCTTGCTCATCTTGTCGGTGCCCATCTGCAGCAGACCGTTATGCATCCAGTATTTCACAAAGGGTTTCTGGCCGGTAAAGCTCTCCGACTGTACGATCTCGTTCTCGTGGTGGGGAAAGACCAGGTCCTGCCCGCCGCCGTGGATGTCTATCGTCTCGCCGAGATACCGCAACGACATGGCGCTGCACTCGATGTGCCACCCCGGCCTGCCTTTGCCCCAGGGGCTGTCCCACGAAGGCTCGTCCGGCTTGGCCTCTTTCCACAGCACAAAGTCCATCGGGTCTTCCTTTTCCTCCCCGGTCTCAATACGCGCCCCGGCCATCATCTGTTCCAGGCTCCTTTTGGATAATTTGCCGTAGTCCGCCACGTTTCTGACCCGGAAATACACGTTCCCGCCGACCGCGTACGCGAAGCCTTTTTCGATGAGCCCCGCTACCATTTCGATTATCTTGGGGATTTCCTCGGTCGCCTTGGGGTAAATGTCCGCCCGCAGGATGTTCAGGTTGTCCATGTCCTCGAAGTATCTCTCCGTGTATTTATCCGTCAGTTCCTTAAGCGGTATGCCGAGTCGATTTGCCGTGGCGATGATATTGTCTTCCACGTCGGTGACGTTCTCCACGTGCTTGACCTTGTAGCCGCGATACTCAAGATACCGCCGGACGACGTCGAAGACGATATAGCTCATGGCGTGGCCGATGTGCGAATCGCTGTAGGGGTTGATGCCGCAGACATACATCGTCACCACGTCGCCCCGGGGCTGAAATTCCTCCTTTTTACTGGAGAGAGTATTAAATACTTTCATCTTAATTCCTTTTCGATATCAGGATTTCCCCACCATGAACCCCCATGGAACTCCGAACCTGTCCCGGAACTCGACTACACACGGACTGTAAGATGTTTCCTCCATCGGAGATATTGTCTGGCTTCCTTCTTTCATTATCTCATATGCGTTTTTTAAATCTTCCACGGTGTCATAAATGACTATCAGCTCTACGGGGCTTCTTCCGGTGTCATTACTATTCGCACCGATGTCGTTTAGCATAACTCTTTGCCCGTGAATATAGAGTTCAGCGTGCATAATTCCTTTTTCAGGTTCGTTCTCATCATGTCGAATAAGCACCTTGACCTCGGCGCCGAAAGCCTTGACGTATTGGGCGATTGCTTCTTCGCATTTACCGTTCAGATACAGATGCGGCACGAGCATTATTAAAGCTCCCCTTCTATTACAGCTACCGCCAACGCCGCGATGCCTTCACCCCGCCCGATTGCCCCCAGCCCGTTGTTGCTGCTGGCCTTGACGCTGACCTGCCCCTTGTCGATGCCCAGCGTCCTGCTGAGCTGCTCGCGCATGGCGTCGATATGCTCGCGGAGTCGGGGTTTCTCGGCCACCACCGTGGCGTCGATGTTGACTACCCGCCACCCCTTTTCCGCCAGCTTCCCCTTGACTTCTTCCAGCAGCGCGAGGCTGGAAATGCCTTTATACTGCGGTTCGCCCGACGGGAAATGGCTGCCGATATCTCCCAGCGCCGCCGCCCCGAGCAGGGCGTCGATGACGGCATGGGTGAGGACGTCGGCATCGCTCCAGCCATCCAGGCCTTCGTCGAAGGGTAAGTGCACTCCCCCCAGCACCAGTTTCCGCCCCGGTACGAGGGGGTGTGCGTCGTAACCGATTCCTGTTCTCATATTATTTCTCGTATTTCTTCAGCAAAATTTCCGCCAGGGTGAGGTCGTCCGGCGTGGTTATTTTTATATTATCATAAGAGCCTGTGTAGAGCTTAACTTTATGTCCCAGCCGCTCCACCAGCGAGGCGTCGTCGGTAACGTCGCGGGCGTCCTGCTGGTGGGCTATCTGGATGACATCGAAGCGGAAGACCTGCGGGGTCTGGACGGCCCGTAGATTTCGACGTAGCGGCGTCTGGCGCACTATCTCGCCCTCCCCCACCACCTTGATGGTATCCGTCACCGCCACGGCCGCCGCTGCTGCTCCCGTTTCTTTAGCCGCCTCCAGCCCCCGCTCGATTAAGTCCGCCGTGACCAGCGGACGTGCCCCGTCATGAATTATCACCCAGTCGAAATTGTCAAGCCGTTTGAGTCCGGCGGCCACCGAGTCCTGCCGCCGCTTACCGCCGAGGCAGATGTCGCTCACCTTCGACCATTCCTTGCCGACGACAAGCTGGCGGCATTGCTGCTCTTTTTCCCCACTCACCACCACCACTATCTGGTCCACGAGCTTACATTCCTGGAAGGGGCGCGTCGCCCTTAGCAGAACGGGCATACCGCCCAGCGGCGCAAAGACCTTGTCCACGCCCCCCATCCTTTTCCCCTCCCCCGCCGCCACGATGATGGCGGCGACTTTTTGCTTTTTAGTGTTCATAGTTGATTTAATTGTCACTAGCCCATAATGTAGGCTGTAAAATCAATTTAGATATATTAAGATCTTTTTCAAATTTATCAAGTGATTGCTGATCACATTTTTCAAGAAGTTTGGCCAAATCGTTATAAGAATCTATTTTGCATAAGGTTTTAGTTGGGGAGAAATAAACGACAACCTGTTTGTGTTCCCTCAACAAATTTATTATATTATTCAGTGTTCCTTTGCTTTTCGAATCCCATAACATTAATCCGTAATCGGCATCTTCTACCATTTTAAGGTCTTTGATTGAATAAAACCGGAAACTTGTGTCTTTTGATGATGTTTCTATATATCTAACATGCCATTTACCTAAGTTATTCCTGCATCCGTTCTGCATACAATAAATAATTACATTGTTGTATTTCATTTTCATTAGGTAATTCTGCACCGCTTTATCTGCTCCATTAGCATCACCAACTAGCACAGTTAAACCCTTCTTTACTAGTCTATCTAGAATCTTAGTCACTTTTATATTTAGTCTCGATAATTTTCTAGAACCGCCTATAAATACTTTCGTCATCTCTTACTTCTCGTCTTAGTTAATGTCAATATATAAACACTATTAACTTTTCCTTTATTATACAGTACTTCAGTTATTATCTTGAGCGTCGCACCCGACCTGTAGAGATCATCAAAAAGTAGTATATTCTTATCTTTGATGCAATCATTTTGGATATCGAAAGCATCCTTAAGTATTCTCTTACGCTCTTCGTAATCAACTATCTCTTTCAATTCTTGGGTTGCCTTTATTTTAACTAAAGAATCAATACACATCGGTACATCTATAATATCGCTTAACTTCTCGACTATCTCGATAACAGGTTGATATTCACGATTTAATTTAGACGGTGGAGCTGGCACTATGTAATCCAATGTATCCATTATTTTCCATTTATTTTTAAGAAAATCAGTGATGGCATCCAAAATGTCTTTTAAAACTGATTTATCTTCCCTGTATTTCAATCTAAGAACTGATTCTCCTAATTCACTATATTTTGTTTTAAAACGAGGATGTCCGAATTCATCGTCTCCTAGATATTCACTACTTGTTGTATGAATATCAAGAGCATATCCCTTTGTCCAATTTCCCTTGATTTCAATAGGGTTATAACTGATCATTTTCTACCTCACCCCCCGTCTCCCCCTTTTTTAAAGGGGGAGACGGGGGGATTTTCTCCTCTCCCTCTCCCCACCAACCCCTCTTTTACCGCCTCCCGCAAACTCCCCACCGCTATTATCTGAATGTCTTTAGCGGAAGCGCTTTTAGCCCCCACCTTGGGTACTATGCATCTCTTAAATCCCAGCCGCGCCGCTTCGTTCAGCCGCCTTTCCAGTTGCGACGCCGCTCTCAATTCCCCGCTCAGCCCCACCTCCCCCACCGCCGCCGTCTGCGGGGCAACCTCCATGTCGCGGTAGCTGGACGCAATCGCCAGCGCCATGCCTAGGTCGGCCGCCGGTTCGCCCACCCGCAGACCGCCGGTCACGTTCACCATGATGTCCTGGTTCCCCAGCTTCAGACCCGCCCGCTTCGTCAGCACCGCCGTCACCAGCAGCAGCCGGTTGAAGTCCACGCCGTTGGCGGTACGCCGCGGCATCCCGAAAGCCGTGGTCGTCGTCAGCGCCTGTATCTCCAACAGCAGCGGCCGGCTCCCCTCTATCGTCGGCACCACCGCCGAGCCTATCGACTCCGCTCCCCGCTGGGATAAAAATGCCCGCGACGGGTTTTCCACCTCCATCATCCCCTGCTCCTTCATCTCGAAGACGCCTACCTCGTTGGTGGAGCCGTATCTATTTTTGACGCAGCGCAGCAGCCGGTAGGCGCTGAAAGGCTCGCCTTCGAGGTACAGGACGACATCGACGATGTGCTCAAGCACGCGCGGCCCCGCGATGGCGCCCTCTTTGGTGACGTGCCCGGTGATAAAGACCGGCACGCCCTTGAATTTGGCCCATTGCATCAGCCGCATGGTGCACTCCCGCACCTGCCCGATGCTGCCCGCCGCCGACTCCATTCCCGCGTAGTAGGCCGTCTGGATGGAGTCGATGACGAGCAGCCCCGGCCCCACCTCCTCCGCCTGATTTAACACCGCTTCGAGGTCGGTCTCCGCCATGATGAACAGCCCCTCGCCCCCCAGCCCGAGCCGCTCCGCCCGGAGCTTTATCTGGTGCACCGTTTCCTCGCCGGTGACGTACACCACCCGACTGTGCTTGCTGGCCATGGACGCCGATGCCTGCAGTAAGAGCGTGGATTTCCCGATTCCCGGGTCGCCGCTGATGAGCACCAGCGAGCCGGCCACCAGCCCCCCGCCCAGCACCCGGTTGAACTCGGCCAGCGGTAATGGGGAGCGGTCGGCGGCTTCGATAACCACCTGCGAAAGCTCCTGCGGTGGGGAGAGGGGATTAAGCGGACGCGTTGCCGCGGCTGTCCTGACCGTCACCTCCACGAAGGTGTTCCACTGCTGGCAATCGGGGCAGCGCCCCAGCCATTTTGGGCTTTCCTTACCGCACTCCTGGCAGACGAACACGACTTTAGCGGATGATTTATCCGACTTGCTCACAGAATGACTTTACAGGATTTAATCTAATTAGGCAAGAGAGGCGTACAGAGCCTGAGCGATTCCCGCGCCGCGCATGTCTTCTAGACCGGCAGCCATCTTGTTCATGACGTAGCCCCAGCTCAGCCTGGCATCGAGGTCCATTATCATTTTTGAGCCGCCCCACCCTCCCCAGAAGAAGGCACGCGGGTTCGGGCTCATTGGCATTTCCTCGCTGTTTATTCCGAATCCCAGTGCGTAACGTGTGGGCCTGCCGATTACGAGGTCGGTGTCGTAGATTTGCTCCTCGATGGCTTTCTCGATGGTCGGCAAACCCATCAGGCGCACGCCGTCCACTTCGCCGCCGCAGGCCATGGCGGCTCCAACCCTTGCTAACGCGTGTGCGTTGCCGTGTCCGTTCGCCGCCGGTATTTCGGCGGCTCTCCAGGCTCTCTCCCGGGAGGCTTCGGCCGGCGCGGCGGGATTCATCATTACCTTTCCCGATACCGAATCTGGGTCGATTTCAACGTAGCCGGGATCGCCCGGTTTGATTACCGGCGGCGGAATCAATTCGCCGACTCGTGAATCGTGTTCTTCCGGGACCCCTATGTGAAAGTCGGCTCCGAGAGGTACGGCTACTTCGTCCCTGAAGAACGTGCCCAGGGTCTTGCCGGTGATGCGCCGTACCACTTCACCTACAAGGTAACCAAAGGTTAAGGCATGGTAACCGCAGTGCGTGCCGGGTTCCCACATGGGCTTCTGCTTTTCGAGCATTTTAATCATGCGGTCCCAGTCGTAAAGGGCTGCCACCGGAAACGGTTCGTCCCATCCGGCCAGCCCGGACTGGTGGCTTAAAAGGTATCGTACCGGTATTTTTTCTTTCCCGGCCTGCGCGAACTCCGGCCAGTATCTGGCTACCGGGGCATCCACATTGAGCTGCCCCCGGTCGATGAGCATGTGCGCGCAGATGGCCGTCATTACTTTAGTGGTCGAGTAGACATTGACGATGGTGTCTTTCTCCCATGGGCGTGTCTGTTTCTCATCGGCGTAACCGCCCCAGATATCCACCACGAACTTGCCGTCTACCGTTGCCGCGAATGAAGCGCCCACTTCCAGGTCGTCCTCGAAGTTTTTCCGGAACGCTTCCTTCACCGCAGCAAATTTCTCATCGCAATAACCCTGTACCTCTACTTCCATTGTTTACCTCCTTACTCGCTTAGACGAATAACTATACAGGATTTTATATAATTTGGCAAGAGAGTTGTTAAAAACCATTATCCCACCTACCCCCTCGTTTTTATCTTTTCCCACCCATGCCGCCCTCGCACCATCTGCTGCTTATCCCGCAGTTTCCCCCTTTGAAAAAGGGGGACTAAGGGGGATTTTCTGCCGCTTATCCCGCAGAAAATCAACCACTGTCATTCTGAGCCGAAGCCCTGAGCAAAGCGAAGGGGAAGCGAAGAATCTCGTGGGGAGTAGCCAGCCGAGAGGGCATACAGGCTCTCTCGGATATTCATCCCCCTTTGAAAAAGAGCCTGCCCTGAGCCTGCCGAAGGGGGGACTAAGGGGGATTATTAAGTCCTCACCCCCCCAAAAACTTTATCCCGCTGATATATATCCCCGTGATAATCGCCGTCGTAATTACCCCCGCCACGCACGGCCCCATCGCGAACGGCAGAATCATCGCCTTTTTATTCACATGCATGGCGCATTTCTGTGCCACCTTGGCCGTGGTCGGTATGCAGGATACGGCCGCGATTCCCAGCAGCGGATTGAAAGGCTCCTTGGATATCTTGCGGAATATCAGCCCCCCCGCTATTCCTCCCAGCCCGGATAGCAGCAGGGCAATCACCCCCAGCGCCAGCAGCAGCAGCACCTTGGAGTTTAAAATGATGTCCACCCCCAGCAGCGCCCCCAGCGTGAACCCCAGGAACAGCGTCGAGCCGTACAGCAGCGGTCCGGATAGAAACTCGACAAACCGCGTGATGCCCGCTTCCTTGACGGCCAGCCCCAGGAAAAATGAAGCAAACAGCGGCGCCGCTACCGGGAAGAGGAAGCAAAGCAGGGTAAACGTGGCGATGCAGAAGGCGAACTTGGCCCCGGCCGGGACCTTCGGTATCGTGCGCCAGTCCATCTCCGTCT
>CAZCOB010000030.1:0-22927 GCA_964500415.1 uncultured Dehalococcoidaceae bacterium
ACGTATCGGAAATTACCCAGATGACATTCATTTCTCCTCCTCATACATGATATTTTAGAATAACACCTTAATATATAACATTAACCGAATAATTAAAAGTGATATCTATACGCACCCACGGAAAAAGTAAATCACGACGCCTCAATTACGCAACTGCGCAGGTACTCCTTTTGTCACACCTCATAATTAGTGTCTATCATCCCCATGTTCGTGCAATGTTAGCTCGATAGACAATTTTCTAAGATAAAAAGGGGGGCATCTCTACTCCCCCATTTTTATACCTTACCGGACATTGGCTAGATGACTATGACTATTATAAAGCTGCTACCACTTTCTCCAAAGACGCCAACCCATATGCCTCCGCGTCTCTGGCATTCTGTAAAAGGGTCACCGCTTTCTTTCTTAGCTCCTTATCTTCTGCCTGACCGGGCATAGGGAAGAGTTTGCTAAGCGTTCGCAATTGCCTGGCAACCACTTCATAGTGCTCGGCGGCTTCTTCGATAGGTTTGACCGCAGCACCGCTTAAACGTCGGCCGGCTTCTCTCAAGAACTGCGCGCCAAGCTCCCGGCACTCAGACCAGACCACGGTGTTATATGCTATGCCGTATGTGTTGGCTTTTCCATCCGCCAGCGACTGTATCCATGAGTCATAAGCGGCCAGACCTGATTTGTAGTTTGTCCATAACCATTTATTGGGAGTCTTAGAGAATTCGAGAACGAATTCCAGGGCGTCCTTTACCGTCTTTGTATCTTCAGCCACCAGCACCGGACTGACGGCATGCAAATCTATCCAAGGGACATCATTATCACCCAGCGTCTGCCAGGGTATAGGTCCGGTACCCCGGTCACATCCCGGACCGGAACAATAATAGCCGGTATCATCATAACCATAGATAACGAAATAATCGTGAATCCCAAATCCAAACAAATAGCACGGATTCCCGGCGTCAATCGACCGCCTGACCAGGTTCCAGACCTCTTCCTGAACTTTTGTAAAGTCTTTCGTCTGGGGTTTCCACTGGGAAATCGTCTCGATTTTGCCACCGAGGTTACTGACGAGAGAAAGCATTTTCTGTGTGTTCCACGCGGTCGGACCGCTGGCTTGAACTCCGTCCGGGATGTTGAGGATAAAGGCGTGCCCGGTTGTACCGAATAGCCAAGCATCAGAGACACCTCGTTTCAAATAATCGAGACAGCCCCCCAGGCAGCCGAGATGGGTGGTCCACTTGCCCTTCGAGCGCAGATTTTCTAATTCCTTAATCATCGACATTTCTCCTTTCTTCACTGGTAATACTCTCAAGTCCCGGAAAATTCCGGGAGTCGTATGGAAATGTGCTTTAAAACTACGGGTGAATGCCTGCTGCGACCCGAAATGGTAGTCAACGGCTACCTGTAAAATATCCCTGCCGGTCAGAACCTCACTGGTGGTGTCTATCATCCCAATCAATACTTGTGGCGATAGCCATATTACTTTAGCAGTGCTATAATTTGGCTGTTTTTATAAGGATTGTTTTTAATATTAGTTTGGATAAAAAGTGAAATGAGTAAACTTTATCAATCGAACTGTGTGTTTCCAACTCCAGATATTGAGAAAACAACTAAATTCTATACTGAGAAAATGGGATTTCGTGCTATTTCCTATTTAAATGCAAGCCAGCCGCATATCTGCCTATATCGAGATGCAACAGAGATTATTCTCACAAAATCAAACAGTCAAAGAGTTGTTCCCAACAGGGAATTATATGGGTATGGTTATGATGCCTATTTTATAACAGACAGACAAAAAGAACTGGAAAACGAATTTTCAGATAAAGGTGTAAAAATAGCCCGCCAACTGTTTAAAACCGATTATCACAACCAAGAATTCGTAATTGAAGACGTTGATGGTAGATGGATTGGTTTTGGCTTTAAAGAGGAATAAGTAAAATTAGTATAACTCAATAGTAACTCTTTTTACCGAAAACTCAAATGGTATCAAATACTTGTATGCATCACTGGACAGACATCCCCATGTTCGTTCAATGGTAGATCGATAGATAATTATCCAAGATAAAAAGGGGGGCATTGTTACTCCCCCTTTTTTACACCTTACCGGACACTGGCTAGATGGTTATGACTATGATAAATAGTAATTTATCGCCTGCATTTGGACGTAAGTATAGCATAATAAAATAGGCGAGGTTTAACGTTTTGTGCTTTAATTTGCGCCTGCAATCGCTTAACACTTATAATTTAAGGTCTGGAGGCGTAACGTGCTCGATAACGAAATACTTCATCAGGTGAACCGCCCCGCTCGCTATACCGGCGGCGAGTGGAACAGCATCGTCAAGGACCGGGATAAAACCGCCGTAAAAATAGCGCTGGCCTACCCGGATACGTACGAAATCGGCATGTCCAACATGGCCATCCCCATTCTTTATGACCTGCTCAATCGCCAGCCGGACGTCCTCGCCGAGAGGGTTTACGCCCCCTGGGTGGACATGGAAGCCCGTATGCGC
The DNA here is from genome assembly GCA_964500415.1 of uncultured Dehalococcoidaceae bacterium. Lineage (GTDB taxonomy): Bacteria > Chloroflexota > Dehalococcoidia > Dehalococcoidales > RBG-16-60-22 > JAFGPF01. The sequence continues at coordinate 2,499 of CAZCOB010000030.1, forward strand.
GCCGGGAAAATCCCCCTCTTCAGCCTGGAAACCCGGCATCCCCTCAGCGAATTCGATATCATCGGATTCTCGCTGGGTTACGAGTTGACCTATACCAACGTTCTTAATATGCTGGATATGGCCGGAATACCGGTCCTCGCCGCCGGGCGTGACGACTCTTACCCGCTGATTATCGCCGGCGGCAGTTGTGCCCTGAACCCGGAGCCGATGGCCGACTTCATCGATGTCTTCATCCTCGGCGACGGCGAGGAGGTGCTTTTTGAGTTCCTCGAAGCGTATCAAGAATACAAAGGCGCGGGCAAAGAAAAGCTGCTCAAGCGTCTGGCTGCTATCTCCGGCATCTACGTCCCCTCCCTGTACCGTATAGAATACGATTCCTCAGGCCTGATGAAAAGCATTACCCCCACCGTCCCGGAGGCCAAAGCCGTAATTCAGCGGCGCATAATTAGCAAACTACCCCCGCCTCCCACCCGTCCGGTCGTGCCCTTTATCGAGGTTATTCACGACCGCGCCGCCATCGAGATTCAACGCGGGTGCAGTCGGGGCTGCCGCTTCTGCCAGGCCGGCATGATATATCGCCCCGTACGCGAGCGCCCCCACGAGGAGGTGCTCCAGTCGGCCGGTGAGCTTATCGGCAACTGCGGCTACGACGAGCTCTCGCTGGTCTCCCTGAACACCACCGACTATGCCGGCATCGACGAGCTGGTTAATAAATTCTCCCAACGCTACCCGAATTTAACGCTCTCGCTGCCCAGCCTGCGCCTGGACGATTTCTCCATCAAACTCGTCGGTTCCCTCCCCACCCGAAGCCGCACCGGACTTACCTTCGCCCCCGAGGCCGGCAGCGAACGTTTAAGAAAGGCCATAAACAAGAACCTCGCCGAAGAAAGCCTGCTGGCCACGGCCGCCACCGCCTTCGAGCGCGGCTGGACCGGCCTCAAGCTCTATTTCATGGTCGGCCTCCCCACCGAAACCGTGGAAGACGTCGAAAGTATCGTCACTCTGGTGGAAAAGGTGCGCGCCGAGGGCAAAAAGGCCAGCGGCAAAAAGCCGATGATACGGGTGAGCGTCGCCACCTTCGTTCCCAAGCCGCATACGCCCTTCCAGTGGTCCGCCCAGATGGAAGAACCGGACTTAAACGCCCGCCATGAGATTCTCCAGCAGGGCCTGCAGCGCAAGGGAATCCGCCTTTCCTGGCACGACTCCAAGACCAGCCTGCTGGAAGCCACCATCTCGCGGGGAGACCGCCGCCTGGGCAGGGTCATTCACCGCGCCTGGGAACTGGGCTGCAAGTTCGATGCCTGGAACGAGCATTTCAACTACGACAACTGGCTCCGAGCCTTTAACGATGCCAGCCTCGACCCCGGTGACTACGCCCATCGCGAGCGTTCCCCGGACGAAGTGCTGCCCTGGTCTCATATCGACACGGGCATCACCGACGCTTTTTTAAAGAGTGAATTAGAACGCGCCCGGCAGGGTGTAGATACCCCGGACTGCCGTAACAACCCCTGTAATGCCTGCGGCCTTGAAGGACTGGAGAACTGCGCCGGCAAACGTTAGTGCGCACTTGCGCAGTTGCGCATCTACTGCTCTACGGCGGTAATGGCTACCAGCCGGTCGCCTTCATCGAGGGTCATCACCCTGACGCCCTGCGTGCTCCGGCCCTGCGTGCTGATTCCCTGACGGGGGTCTTTTTCCTTGATCGGGGTCAACGTGACCATGCCCTCCGCCGAAATCAGCATGACCTGCTGCTTTGCCGTCACTACCCTGGCCGCCGTCACGTCACCCGTCTTATCGACTATCTTGAACGTCCTCACCCCCATGCCGGCGCGGTGCTGCCGCGGGTACTGTGCCAGCGGCGTAATCTTGCCGTAGCCTCCCTCGGAAACTACCAGCAGAAAGGCGTTCGGGTCGACCCTGTCCATGCTAACCACACCGTCGCCCTTGGCCAGGCGGATGGCGCGCACGCCGCCGCTGGTCCTGGAGGCTGCCCTCAGGCTGGAAACGCCGAAACATATCGATTGCCCTTTACGCGTCACCAGGACAACATTATCTTTATCCCTGGCCATGCACGTGGATACCAGCTCGTCTCTCGGCTCCAGGTCCATGGCAATAAGTCCGCTGCTCCGTACGGCGGCGAACTTTTCCAGCGGCGTCTTCTTTATCTCCCCCAGTTTGGTGGCCATCACCAGATAGGCGTCCGGGAGCAGCCCGGAGGTGGCAGTCATGGACGTGACCTTCTCTCCCTCGGTGATGGACAGCAGATTGATGATAGCCAGCCCCTTGGAAGTCCGGGAAGCGGCGGGCACTTCATGGCATTTCAGGTAGAAGACCTTGCCGCGGTCGGTGAATAAAAAGAGGTCGTCGTGGGTATCGGCCACGACCAGCAGCATAACCGCATCGGTCTCGCGGGTTATCTGGCCGATGATGCCCTTGCCTCCCCGGTGCTGCACCGTGTAGTTGCGGGCTGTAATCCTCTTGACGAAGCCGCGGCTGCTGAGCGTCACCACCACTTTTTCGTGGGGGATGAGGTCTTCTTCGGTAAATTCCAGCACCCCCTGCTCGACGATAGAGGTGCGGCGCACGTCGCCGTATCTGGACTTCAGCTCCGTTACCTCCTCCTTTACCAGGACGAGAATTCTCCTGGGATTGGCCAGCAGGTCTTCCAGGTAAGCTATCGTCTTGACCACCTGGGCATATTCGTCGAGTATCTTCTGCCTTTCCAGGTTGGCCAGGCGGCGTAGCTGCATGTCGAGGATTGCCTGCGCCTGAATCTGTGTCAGCCCGAAATTACTCATGAGGTTCTTGCGGGCCGCTTCGGCCGTCTCGGACTCCCGGATAGTCCTGATAATCGCGTCGATATTATCCAGCGCGATTCTCAGGCCCTCCAGTATGTGGGCGCGGGCCTTGGCCTGCTTCAGGTCATATCGGGAACGCCGCGTTATCACCTCACGGCGGAAGTTCACGAAATTCTCCAGCGCCTCCCTCAAACTGATTACCTTCGGCTGTCCGTCGACCAGGGCGAGCATATTAACGAAGAAAGAGGACTGCATGGAGGTATATTTGTAAAGGCTATTGAGGACCTGCTGGGGCTGGGCTTCCCGTTTCAACTCGATGACGACGCGCATCCCCTGGCGGTCGGACTCGTCGCGAAGGTCGCTGATGCCCTCGATTTTCTTGTTCTTGACCAGCTCGGCGATATTCTCCACCAGGGCTGCCTTATTCGTCTGGTAGGGAAGCTCGTTGACGATTATCTGGCGGCGGCCGCCCGCGGTGGGGCTGGTGATATGGGCTTTGGCACGCACCACCAGCTTGCCGTGCCCGGTGGTATAGGCGTTCATGATGCCTTCCCGCCCCTGGATAATGCCGGCCGTGGGAAAGTCCGGGCCTTTAACGAACTTGCTGAGTTCTTCGATAGTGGCCTTGGGGTTATCGATGAGGCAGGCAATAGCATCGCAGACCTCGCCCAGGTTGTGCGGGGGGATATTGGTGGCCATGCCCACGGCAATGCCGGCGCTGCCGTTCAGCAAGAGGTTGGGCAACCGGGTGGGCAGCACTCTGGGTTCCTGGAGGCTGTCATCGAAGTTGGGCATGAAGTCCACGGTATCTTTATCGATGTCAACCAGCATCTCTTCCGCTATTTTCGCCAAGCGCGCCTCGGTGTACCGCATGGCGGCGGGAGGGTCGTTATCGACGCTACCGAAATTGCCCTGCCCGTCGATAAGGGGGTAACGCATCGAAAATTCCTGCGCCATACGTACCATAGCGTCATAGACAGAAGTATCCCCGTGAGGGTGATACTTACCCAGCACCTCGCCAACGATACGGGCACTCTTGCGGTGGGGGCTGTTGGGACGCAATCCCATGTCAGACATGGCGTAAAGGATGCGCCGGTGCACCGGTTTCAACCCGTCCCGCACGTCCGGCAGGGCGCGGGAGACGATGACACTCATGGCATAATCGAGGTAGGAACTCCTCATTTCGTCTTCGATATTAACCGGCTTCACCGTGCCCGAAACCATAATCAGTGCTACCTCCTGTTATTCATCATCGATATTCGAATCGTCATCGACGCCCTCAGATTCCTCGGGTAAGACCTCTATCTCTTCGCCGCCGATTATCGTATAACCCGACTCGTCTTCTTCCTCGTCATCATCTATTTTTATCAGTCTATCACTGACGTAAGGACGGAACTCTTCCATGCCCCTCGGCGGAAAAGATAGCTTCCCTGCCTGGCTCGGGTGCTGGGACGTCTCCCGGATAATAATGGTCATCATGTCCATGGTGGACTTTACCACCGATGACGTGTACTGGTTACCCCCCAGCATCAGCCGTATGAGCCGCTGGGCATACTTGGGGTCCACCTTCCCCATATATTCACGGCGGCTGTTTTCTACAGCCAGTACGGAACCGTCGACCTTTAAATACACCTTATCTCCCGCCACCATCCTGGCGCGGTTCTCCTTGGGCGCCAGGTCGTAGAGAGAAACCACCCCGGCCTTGCCTATTTCTTCGATAAAGTGGTGCGGTTCGACCTTGTCCGTTTCCACTTCGGTTTTATCCGACTCCTTTATATCGTTCAGGCGCCGCAAATTCCTGTTAGCAATAGCGTTATAGGGGTCCAGCTGTATCGCCCGGCTGTAGGCTTCCCTGGCCAGCGCGTACTGCCCCAGTTCCATGTAAGCCCTGCCCAGTCGATTATAAGTATCGACGTCTTCCGGAAATTCCTCGATGATTTCCCTGTTAACGTCGACAGCCTCCTGCCATCGGGCCTGCATTGCCAGGTCGATAGCTTCCTTGCTCCGCTGCTGCTTGTGTCTCAGCAGTCTTTCGTCATCACGCGTCATATCTTCCCCGAAAACGATATACTATTTAAGCAATATATTCTACACCAATGCGATACATCATACAAGGGATTTTTGGCCGCAATAATGCACCGTTTGACAAAATACCCCTTCGACAGATAGAATTTAATAAGGGGTACAGTTAGATTCTAAAGGAGACAGGTTAAAAATGCAAGACAAGGTGGAAGAGATACTCGAAAAAGTACGCCCGGTTCTGGTGAGGGATGGCGGTAATGTAGAGCTGGTCGGTGTAGACGACGGCACGGTTAAAGTGAAACTGGTCGGCGCCTGCGCCGGCTGTCCCATGTCCACCCTGACCCTGAAGAACGGGATTGAACGCATACTGAAGCAGGAAATCCCCGAAGTTAAAGAGGTAGTAGCCGTCTGACCACCTCCCGGTAGCTTTGTTTAATCCTCTGTTTCCAGCTCGAAGGCGCGGTGCAGGGCACGCACCGCGTCCTTTACTCTGACCTCATCGATGATGCAGGTTATCCGTATTTCCGATGTCGCAATTAGCTGTATGTTGATATTCTCTTTGTGGAGGGTATCGAACATGCGGGCAGCGTATCCGGGGGCATACTGCATACCGGTGCCGATAATGCTGACCTTGCCCAGCTTGGAATCACTGACACACTCCCTGGCACCGATGACTCTGGCTATCGGCTCGATGACCGCCATCGCCCCTTTCAACTCGCTCTTGGTTACCGTGAACGTAAGGTCGGTGATATTTTCGACGCTGGCGTTCTGGACGATGGTATCGATGCTGATACCGGCCTCCGCCAGGGGGACGAAAATTCCCGCGGCGATACCCGGACGGTCGGGGACACCCACCACGGTAATCTTGGCCACATCAAGGTCATGGGCTATGCCTCTTACTTTGTTTCGTACTTCCATAGACACCTCTTTGTGAATTAACGTACCGGGGTTCTCATTAAAGCTGGATGCTACCAGAATGGGAACGCTGAACAGTGCCCCCAGCTCAATCGCACGGGGGTGTATCGCCTTGAACCCGTAGGTTACCATTTCCAGCATTTCCTCATAGCTTATCTCTGTCAGCTTCCGCGCCTCCGGGAAAAGACGCGGGTCGGTGGTATAAATACCGTCTACATCGGTGTATCTTTCGCATCTTTTTGCCTTTAGCCCGGCTGCCAGCGCCACCGCCGTGGTATCCGAGCCGCCCCTCCCCAGGGTGGTGATATCCATATCCTCGGTAATGCCTTGGAAACCGGCTACAATAACGATTTTACCCTTTTCCAGCTCTTTGGCGACACGCTTGGGGTCGATATCCGTAATCAGCGCCTTGCTGAAAGCGGCGTCGGTCCTGATACCCGCCTGGGCGCCGCTGAGGCTGATAGCCGGACAGCCCATGTCGTGCAGCGCCATCGCCAGTAGGGTGCTGGAGACGACCTCGCCGGTGGAGAGCAGGACGTCGAGCTCCCGCGTGTGCGGATGCTCGGCAACCTGATAGGCCAGCTTAACCAGGTCGTCGGTCATATCGCCCATTGCCGAAACGACCACCACCACGTCGTTGTTGGACTCTTTGGTTTTGACGATGCGTCTGGCGACGTTTTTAATCTTCCCGGCGTCTGCTACCGAAGACCCGCCGTATTTCTGTACGATTAATGCCATATTATTTATCTCTTTACCATACTCAATTGCGCAACTGCGCAGCTGCCCATCCGGGCAACCTCTTTCTAACCCCCCACCAGCTTCGCCATTATTTTATAACCTTCCTCGATGAAAACGCCAGTCTTACCAGCCTCGGCCTCGGTAAACCTTTTCGCCCCGTTAGCCTTTACACCCTTCCCCCATATTAAAAACGGCACGGGGTCGGCGGTATGGGTGCGTAATTTAATCGGGGTGGGGTGGTCAGGCATAACCAGCACGCGCAGGTCATCGCCCCGCCGCTCCCAAAGCCGCCCCATAGCCTCGGCGTCTACCTTCTGAATAGCTTCTACCTTTTCATCAATGAGGCCGCCGTGGGCGGCCTCGTCCGGCGCCTCTATATGAACCACCGCCAGTTCGTGCCTTTTGAGAGCTTCCAGGGCGCCCGCTATCTGGGCGGCGTTGTCGTTATCCGGCCCGTCGGTCACCCCCCTGATATCCAGCACTTCCATCCCCGCCATTTTAGCCAGTCCTTTGAGAAGGTCCACTCCGGATGTCAGGGCGGCATTAATTCCGTACACTTCTTCGAAAGGTGGCATCGCAGGCACCTGCCCGCTGCCCCAGAAAAGCCAGATAGTGGTAACGGGCATATAGCCGCGGTCCCGGCGCGCTACGTTGATTCTGTGGCTTCTCAGCAGGGTTTCAGAGCGCGCCATGAGGTCAAGGAGGAGGTCGCTACCCTCTCCTTTCGGTAGAAAATCTTTCACGGTTTTTCCGGGGATATCGTGGGGCGGGGTGCAGACGGCTTTCAGGGTATCCCCGTGCCCCTTTAGCTTTAAGATATGCCGATAGCTGACGCCGGGGTAGAAACTCACGTCATCACCGCCGAGTTCCTCGTTAAGAGCCGCGATGATTTCTTTAGCTTCGTCACTGGATATGTGGCCGGCGCTGTAGTCGTCCATTTTACCGTCCCGCACCGCCACCAGGTTGCACCGGAAAACCGCCTCTCCCTCGCCGATATTTACACCCAGGCTCAGCGCTTCGATGGAGGCGCGGCCTTTGTAATAGATTTCAGGGTCGTAGCCCAATACCGACATGCAGGCGCAGGCGCTGCTGGGCTCCATCCCGGGCGGCACGGTACGTACCAGTCCCAGGGTGCCTTCTTTTGCCATTGCATCCAGGTTGGGTGTCCGGGCAATCTCAAGACAGGTCCTTCCGCCTCTTTCCGGCAGGGGCAGTCCGGCGGCTCCATCGATTATCAGAACCAGGTATTTCATTCTCTTATCGCTCCAGTTTACAACGGAGGCCCAATACGCCTATAATAGTGCTGGCGGGGCGTAGCGCAGCCTGGTAGCGCGCCGCGTTCGGGACGCGGAGGTCGGCAGTTCAAACCTGCCCGCCCCGACCATTCTCTTTACTCCCGGTTCAAAGTCTCTTATAGGTTCCCTCGTTACGGCGTGCGATTCTAACGACCTCAACCAACTCCTGCTTTTCCTCGATGCGATATATAATCCGGAAACGCCCGACGCGGACACGCCAGAAGTCTTTGGCCTTGAGTTTGATTACGCCGTCGGGCCGCTGGTTCTCAGCCAAAGATTGGAGGCGCAGGAGTAAAGCAGCATAATCACTTTTGCTCAATCCTAGAAGCTCTTTTTCAGCCGCTGGTTTGACTTTAACTCTGTAAGTCACGCTCTTTCGTGATTGCCTTTCCACCGACGGTCGAGCTCTTCGAGAGTTAATGAGCCATCTTCCGGCTCATTCACGGCTTTCAGGGCTTCCTTCTCATCTTCCTCCAGTTCCAGCATTTCCAAGACGGCTTCCCGAATGAGGTTTGCCATCGAAGTTCGCCGCTCGAACGCCATGCGCCTCAATGCTTCACGATGTTCCTCAGTCAGGAAAATGGTCGTCCTCTTGAGACCGTTTTTCTTCTTGTTCTCGGATTTAATAATCGTCATCTTCATCACCCCCTCTGAAAACATAATAACATATAAACACCGCTATGTCTATATGTCTAACGGGAAAAGTCAAGCGAGCAAGTTCACGCACCCCGACCAACTTACTCAGCTTTTTTCTTCGCCTCCTCCCAGAGGTCGTTTTTATCCTCAAAGGAAAGCTCCGGGAAATTCAGTCCCCGCTGGCGGCACAGCTCTTCCATGTACGCGAAGCGTTTATAAAATTTCCGGTTCGCCTCCCGGAGCGCCACCTCAGCGTCGATTCCCTCCCAGCGGGCGACGTTGACCAGCGTAAATAAAAGGTCGCCGAACTCCAGCTCCTTCTCTTCCCGGCTGGTTGAATCCTTGATTTCCCTGACCTCCTCCGCCAGCTTATCTATAACCCCCCCGATATCCTCCCACTCGAAGCCGACACGCACTGCCCTGCGTGAAATTTCGTGGGCATAGCCCAGAGCCGGCATGTCCTTCGGCACGCCCTCCAGCATGGAAACCCCCTCCCCCCTTTCCCCCCGCTTAATTTCCTCCCAGTTGTGCATTACTTCTTCGGCGCTATCGGCCTTGCCGGTGCCGAAGACATGCGGGTGGCGCCGTACAATCTTGGTGGCGATACTTGTCACCACGTCGCCTATCTCGAACTCCCCGTTATCTGTGGCAATCTGGGCGTGCAGCATAATTTGCAAAAGCAGGTCGCCCAGTTCCTCACAGAGCTTTTTAGATTCCCCCTCGTCGAGCGCCTCGAGTACCTCGTAGCACTCGGAAAGCAGGTTTCCCCGCAGCGACTGATGCGTCTGCTCTCTGTCCCAAGGGCAGCCGTCCGGGGCTCGCAGCCTGGCGATTATTTCCACCAGAGAGTCGAATTTACTTAAGTCCTGAGGTAAAGACAACATCGCCTCCTTAACACTGATTATACAGGCTGAATGTAGGCGGGGCAACACGAGAAATATATATAACTTCTTAGCCCGCCAACACCGCCCCGATGATATCCCGCTGCCCCCTAACAAACTCATCGGCATTCATGACCCGCTTCCCCTCCAGCTGCACCCTGATTACACCCAGCATGCCCTCGCCCGTGCCGATGCCCAATCCTGCCTCCTGTCCGGTCAGTGCCACGACCTTCCCGGCTTCCGCTCCCCTTTGGCCGGGAAGGACCACCCCCTCCAGTACCTTGAGCTGCTTCCCCCGCCAGGTGGTGTAACACCCCGGCCAGGGGTTGAAAGCACGAACCCTGCGCCAGATTTCCACCGCAGCAAGATTCCAGTCTATCTCTCCGGCTTCTTTGGTAATCCGGCTGAAATAGGTGGCCTCGTCCTCGTTCTGGGGGAGGGACGTAATTTCGTTACGCAACCAGCCGTTAAGGGCCTCCAGCAGCAGATGAGCGCCTGCCAGCGACAGCCTGTCCGTAAGGGTAGCAGTATTATCCCGCTGGGAAATCGGGACGGCCGCCCTGGCCAGCAATGGTCCGGTATCGAGCTTCAACCTGACGAGCTGGATGCTGACACCGGTAAATTCATCTCCCGCCAGTATCGCCGATGCCACCGGCGAGGCTCCCCGGTGCCTGGGCAACAGCGAAAAGTGGACATTTACGCACTGGTGAGACGGTATGTCCAGGACCGTCTGCGGTAAAACCTGCCCGAAGGCGCACACCACGATTACATCGGGTTTTAGTGCCACCAGTTGCGCCACGGCCCCGTCCGACCGGAAGCTTTCCGGCTGGAAAACCGGCAGTCCCAGTTTTAAGGCCGACTCCTTTACCGGCGGCGGAACTATGGCGCGCCCCCGCCCGGCGGGCCTGTCCGGCTGCGTATATACCCCGACAACGTCATAACCGTTACGGACAAGGCACTCCAGCGACGGCACGGCGAATCCCGGCGAACCCATAAAAACGATGCGCAATTTAGTCCTCCAGACTCAAGAATTCTATCACTTAAAATATTTTTCAACAACTTTTCGTTTTAGGCTGGCAACCCCCGAAAACGGTTAAAAAACACAGTTTACAAGAGCTACCAAGAGGTAATATTGGGCAAAAATTGCTGGTTGCCGTCCTGATAAAATTTGCGTTGGGGGGGGTTACAGTTGTATGCTATGGATTGTTAATAATTTAATTGTCTTAATTATTTATTAACTTTTTCCTCTACAGAACCCGCCGGCAGGGGCGGGAAATCCAGATAGCTTGCGAGGCAGGGGATTATTTTGCCTTTAACAGGATAGGGGGTATTTTTGCCTGCGCCGGGTATTGATGCAGGCGTATAACCGATGGAACCAGCGCGAAACCGTACACCTCAGGAAATATGGGAAGCTGCTCTGGGAGAGCTACAGATCCAGGTTAGCAAACCTAACTACCGAACCTGGTTCAGTAAAACCTCCGGCTTAACCTATCAGAATAACTGCTTCGTCGTGGGTGTACCCAATACTTTCGCGGCTGAATACTTGGATAAAAATCAGCGTTCCCTTATCGAAAAGGCTTTATTCGGGCTTACTTCACCCGATGTCCAGGTGGAATTCCAGGTAAATGGCAAATCGCGCCATCACGGTATCAGCACCGACCAGCCGTCTTTACCGCCATCTCCCCCATCCTACACCAGATTGAACCCCCGCTATGAGTTCGATTCGTTTATCGAAGGCAGCGGCAATCGCCTGGCCCGCGCCGCCTCGCTGGCTGTAGCCAAGAACCCGGGACACAGCTATAACCCCCTGTATATCTACGGCGGCTCCGGCCTCGGCAAGACTCACCTGCTCCACGCTATCGGGCATGCCGCCGCAGCCAGCAATATCAATGTTATCTGCATCAGCGCTGAACAGTTCACCAACGAATTCGTTGGTGCCCTGCGTGAGAAAACCACCGAGGAATTTCGCAGTAAGTACCGCAACATCGGCATGCTGCTTATTGACGATATCCACTTCATCAGCGGCAAGGAGCAAACCGAGGAGAGTTTCTTCCATACTTTTAACGAATTGCACAACACCAACCGTCAAATCGTCATCACCAGCGATTGTCCTCCCAAGTCGATGCCCCTCTTGGAAGAAAGGCTACGTTCACGCTTCGAATGGGGCCTTATCGTCGATATTCAGCCGCCGGACTTTGAAACCCGGCTGGCAATACTGCAATCGAAAACCCTGCAAAACGGCGCCAACATTGATACCAAGGTGCTCGAGTTGATAGCTCGGGAGTCACAGCGTAATATCAGGGTGCTGGAGGGCTCGCTAAACCGCGTCGTCGCCTATGCCAACCTGCTAGGTACGGTGCCGGATTTGGATGTTACCGCCAGAGCCCTGAATGACTTAGCCAATAAAGAATATACGGCGGATAATATAACTCCAGGCTCCATCGTAGAGGCCGTTGCCGAGTGTTTCCAGTTGACCAGTGAAGAACTGCTGGGGAGGAAACGTGATAAGGATACCGCCATGGCCCGTCGGCTGGCAATGTACGTCATCCGCCAGGAAACCAATTTCTCCCTGGTCCAGATCGGCCAGGAACTAGGCAACCGCGACGCTGCCTCGGTTACCGCCGCCTGCAAAAAGATAACCGGTGAAATCGGTGATAATCCATACATAAAGAGAAAAATCCGCGATATACACCGTCAGTTACACCCGAAAAACGCACCAAAGAACACAGTCTGAATGTAGAGACGGTCCAGCGTTCCCTATACTACTTGCCGTATGTGGCGATTTTACTTCTTTCTATGTTATTGATATTTTTTACAAATTATGCGGTATATTTGCTATTATATTGAACATTTCTTTTACAATGTATCCTCAAGTCCCTTCGCACGCCACACGAAGATTATTTTTAATTCGAGTTTTATCCAATGCTATTATTAGTGATAATATTAATGAAATAGAATAGAGTATATTTTGTAGTATAATCATATTACGATAAAATGTCTCTCATGGAGTTGATAGTTGTTTGACAAGGCAGAGATCAGTGTAAGAGCGGGTGACGGTGGCGATGGAGCTGTGGGATTTCGGCGGGAGAAGTTCGTGCCCTACGGCGGACCCGATGGTGGCGATGGCGGTAAAGGCGGAAATGTAGTTGTAAGGGCGGATGATTCTGTTGATAGTCTGCGTGGATATCGTAGGAAAATGATCTACCGGGCTGAAAGAGGCAGGAATGGCAGTGGGAGTAAAAAACACGGCAGGAACGGCGAGGACCTTGTGATGGTGGTGCCGGTGGGGACAATAGTGAGAGAGAAGAAAGAAGGCGGTGCAGATATTATGATCGCTGACCTTTCAAAGGCCGGGGATGAAGTCGTCGCTGCTGTCGGCGGCAAGGGCGGCTGGGGTAACCCTCACTTCACCTCGTCGACCAATCAGGCGCCGCATATCGCTCAGAGGGGAGCAGCGGGTGAGGAGAGAACTATCCGTCTGGAGATGAGGCTGATTGCGGATGTCGGTATCATAGGTTATCCTAGCGCCGGTAAATCGACGCTGCTGTCGGCGGCATCGGCAGCGAGGCCGAAAATTGCCAGCTATCCCTTCACGACCATCGAACCGGTACTCGGCGTTGTTGAAAACGGCTTGGAAAGTTACGTAATTGCGGAGATACCCGGCCTGATAGAGGGTGCCCACCGGGGACGCGGTCTCGGGCACGATTTCCTCCGTCATGCCATGCGTACTCATATCCTCATCCACCTTGTTAGTGGCAGCTCGGATTCGCCTCTGGACGACATGATGAGCGTGAATAAAGAGCTTGTCCTTTTCGATATTTCCCTTGCCCGGAAAACGCAAATTATTGCCCTGAACAAAACCGACCTTCCCGAGGTGCAGGAAAGACTGAGCGATTTTAAGAAACAGATTTTCGGCGCCGGAATAAAAGCCCATTTTATATCTGCGTTAACGGGCCAGGGCGTAGATGAACTTATGTCGGCGGCCCTGAAGGAGCTCAAGGAACAGGTTGCAACGGGTGAAAAACGTGAGGAACCGATTGTGAAGGTATTCCGGCCTCAGCCTATGGAATCGCGCTTTAGGGTTGACAAAGTCGGGGAAGAGTTTGTAGTGACTGCGCCCGGCCTGGAACGTATCTATGCCGGCGCCGGTGTCACTCCCGCCGAGCTACGCTGGCAGCTAAATCAACAGCTTAACCAGCTGGGCGTCAACAAAGCCCTGGATAAGGCTGGAGCGAAGGAAGGCGATAAAATCCGTTGCGGGGGGTTTAACTGGGAGTGGTCTTCCCCCGGGAGGCAAGGATGAGGATAGGCGTACTGGGGGGAACGTTCGACCCTGTCCATCGGGGGCATATACTGATGGCCGAAGAGGCACGGGATACTCTGTCACTCTCCGAAGTGCTCTTAGTACCGGCGGGACGGCCCATGTCCAAGCCGGCCAGGCCGATAACACCCGCGGAACATCGGCTGGCAATGCTGTGCCTAGCGGTGGCCGGCAAGCCACATTTGCAGGTATCCACGATGGAAATAGAACGTCCGGGCCCTTCTTATACGGTTGACACTATTTACCAATTTCGCCGGCAATACGGGAACGATGATATATATTTTATACTGGGCTGGGACAGCCTGGAGCAGGTCCCGGAGTGGCACGAGCCGGCGCTTTTGATAAGACTGTGCTTCCTGGCGGCGGTACCCCGCCCGGGCTATCCCCACCCCGACCTTCAGATACTGGAGACCGCCATCCCCGGAATTTCAGGGCGCGTGGTCTTTCTGGAGAAGCCGCAGGTGGATATCAACGCCTCGTCGATACGTGAGAAGGCGGCAGCGGGGATATCCATTGACGACCTTGTCCTCGCCCCCGTGGCCGAATATATAATTAAGCATAAGCTATATACAGGAGGATGAACTTGAACGCAATCGGAATCGTCGGCAGCCCCCGGAAAGGGGGAAATACGGAGACGTTGACCGCCCACTGCCTGAAGGCCATCGCCGAGGAGGGGCTGGATACGGAACTTATCAGTCTTGCAGGCCTTGACATTAAAGGGTGTAACGCCTGCGGATACTGTTCCGACCATGAAGGCTGCTCCATCGAGGATGACCTGCAGCCCGTGTACGCCAAGATGGTAGAAACAGATGCAATCATTGTGGGCTCTCCGGTATACTATAGCTCGTCCACTTCGCTGGTGAAGGGTTTCTTGGAGAGGGCCGCGTACATGTCGCGGGGTTCAAGGGTTTTCAAGGGGAAGGTCGGCGGCCCGCTGGTGGTTGCCCGCCGGGGCGGTCAGAACTTCACCTTTGCCGAGCTCCTGTTCTGGTTCCACATCAATCAGATAATTAATCCCGGCTCCACCTACTGGAACATGGCCTTTGGACGGAAGGAGGGCGAGGTAATTGAGGACGAGGAAGGGCTGAATACCGCCTGGAACTTCGGCAAGAACGTGGCTGCTCTCGTAAAAAAGCTGAAGGCGTAGCTGGTCATCCCCTTTGCCCTTAGGCTATAATATAGCGTCTAGTATAAACGCGGAGGTATCCCCCTTGACTGATGAACCGGTAATCAGCGAAGAGCTCCAGGGCCTGCTCAATGTCGAGTTCGGCCCGGAAATTTATGAGGTTGAAAAGGGCTTCTTAAAGAAGTTCACCGAGGCTATCGACGACCCCAACCCCGCCTGGCGGCAGGTAACGCCCCCCACCTTCCCCGCCGCCCTCGTGCCCACCGCGTTATTGCACCGGCTTTTCAACGCCAGGACCCCGCTTACCCGCCTCCTCAACGGCGCCAGCGAGCTTGAGTATTTACAGCCCATTAAAGTGGGCGACGTTATCTCCGTGACCAGCAGGCTCACCCGGCTGCGCCAAATGGAGGGCAAGGAAGGCCCCACGCTCTTTATGTTTACAGAGGTCACCTGTACCAACCAGCGGGGTGATGTGGCGGTAAAGGGGAAAAACACCTACGTCAAGTACTAGCGGGAGAAAAATGGCCGAGCAGGTTTATTACGAAGATATCGAGGCAGGCAGCGAGATACCGGCACTGGTAAAGTACCCCACGACCATGCAGCTGGTAAAATACGCCGGCGCCTCCGGCGACTACTACCAGATACACTACGATAAGGATTTTGCCGTTGCCAATGGCCTCCCCGGCGTTATCGTTCACGGCTGGCTGACCCTTTCTTTCCTGGGGCAGATGCTCACCGACTGGCTCGGCGAGGGGGGCGCGTTGTTAAAGTTGAGCGGCAGCTACCGGGGCATGAATAAAGTACACGAGGACATTATCTGCAACGGCAAGGTGACTAAAAAGTATGTCGAGGAAGGTAAAAACTGCGCCCGGGTGGAAATCTGGGCGGAGAACCCGCAGGGCGATAAAACAGTGACGGGCGCTGCGGTGGTCACTCTGCCTTCGCGGGGCTAGTCTGTGCCAGTATCAATGGATGGCGTTCGCCGGGCGCCTCGCCGGGGTCTTTATACCCCGCCCCGACAGCTCCTATCTCCAGAATCTTAAATCCTGTCTCACCCAGCATCTTATCGTATTCTTCTAGGCCGTAGTTGCTCCAGTACATCGTCACGCCGAAGTAGTCGTCCGTGTACGGGGCGTCGTTGCAGTAGCTGAACGTCGCCAGGAGGTATCCCCCCGGTTTAAGCCAGCCGTAGATTCGGCGTAGTAGGTCCGGGTGCTCCTCACGCGGTAGATGGAAAATCGAGTAGAATGCGGTGGCAGCATCGAAACTCGCCGGTGGGAGCTCTACCGACATGATATCGCCGTGGATGAAGGTGGCGTCGATATCATTCGCCAGGGCGCGGTTAATCATACCGCCGGATATATCCACTCCGGTGACTTTAAAGCGCCGTGCCAGGGTATGCGCTACCGGAATACCGACCCCGCAGCCGATATCGAGCACGTTCGCCCCGTCACTTAGTCGGTCTGTGAGCAGGTGGATTACTGCAGGTGGTTCTGCCTGGCGCTTTTCTTCGTATTCGGCCGCCAGGCGGTCGTACGACCGCCGCACCAGGTCTTTGTAATCTACGGTCGCGTCGTTGACGGGCCTGATTTTACTTCTCTGGGAAACGATGGCTATCCAGTCGCCGCCTTCTTCGTACGGTGTGCCGGCCAGGTCGTTCCAGACATTAACGATTACGAATCCGGTGTTCTGCAACGCTTGCCGGATGGACTGGAGCGTGTGGTCGTGAAACCAGTTCCGGTATACGGATATCTTTTCTTCATCAACGACGGTGTACTGGTCCAGCCACACGTTGTCCTCGGAGTAATCAAAACCCTGCTCTAGAACCAGATGTGTACCCGACCGCCAGAAACCGCCGTCGCTGGCGTACCAACCGTTTTGTTTTCCAGCTTTCGCTCTTTGCGCTCGGGTCGTCACGTCGAATATGAACAGGCCGTCGGGCTTCAGGGTCTGGTGTATTTTCGCAAAGAGTTCGTCCCTCTTTGCGTCCGGGAAGGTGCACATTTCTCCGTGTGTCTGTATCGCTGCGTCGAAATCGCCGGAGTAGTCGATATCGAAGAAGTTCATGCATCGATAGTCAATGTCAAGCCCCTGCTCTTTCGCTTGCGCAATTGCGTAATTGAGTGACCTTTGTGAAATATCGACGCCGGTTACCTTCATCCCTTTCCCGGCGAGCCGGCTGGCGTACAGCCCCGGCCCGCAGCCCAGGTCAAGTACCCTGTCCCCCGGCCTTAACGTGCCCGAGGAAACAAGGTGCTCGACCTCTCGGTCGATGGTATCGGGCCTTCTGCTCGCGGCGTCGTGGTCGGGATTCAGGTGTGCCTCCAGCATGCTCTTGGATATATGCGGGTCGTCCCAGAAGCGCGCTTCACCCGGCTCGAACAAAGGCGGCTTTTGTGAATACCGCAGTATCAACGATAAGATATCCGTGTATTTCTTGTCGGTCATTCGCGCGAACCTGGTGATGCACTATATTTTTGCTCATAGCTATTTATAAAAGCAATATCCGGTATCTTTTTACGCTCTATCGGCCCCGGTTCCTCGTCTCTATACCCTATTGGCATGAGAAACAAACAGGCGTAATTATTGGGTAGGTTTAATATATATGAGGCTTTCTTAACATCTAGGAAACCGACCCAGCATGCGCTTAAGCCATAGTTGACGGCGGTTAGAAAGATATGCTCACCCGGAATCATCGGAACGCTATTGTTAAACAGGAGGGAGACCGCCCGCTGGTCCGGATAGTCCTGCAGGTATTTTATGAATTCCGGCGTGAATCTCTCTTTATTTACTGCCAGGCTAAAGTCGTCCTCCGTCAGGCCGCGGAGCTCTTCATCCAGTTCAGCGCAGAGGGCGATGACCAGGGGAGCGGTAGCAATCCACTCCTGTCTTCCGGCAGCCTGAGATAATTGCCTGATAATCTTACTGTCCGTCGCCACGCCGAAAAGCCACCCCTGGCCGTTGCCCCCGGATGGCGCCAGTTGCGCGCTCTCAATCAGGGCGTTTATTATTTTATTAGGTACCGGAGTGTCTTTAAATCTCCTGACCGACCTTCGCTTCTTGATTACTTCAAAATATTCCATACTATTACCTCTAAAATTTGTGGGATAGTTCTGATTATATCATATAGAATTGAAATAGCAAGAGGTGTTGACATCCGGTAACGTCGGGACTATCATTGTAGCCCAAGGGAAGAAACATGAAAAAGTATGAGCTTATTGAGCATACCTCGGACACCGGCCTGGTGGCTTACGGCAAGACGCTGGCGGAGGCCTTCGCCAATGCCGCCGCCGGCATGTTCTCGATTATCGCTGAACCTGACAGCGTGCGGGAGGTCGAATCGCGCCGCGTTGAGGCGAGTGGGGATGACATCGAGGGCCTGCTTTTCGAGTGGCTGAACAGCCTGCTGTATTACTTCGACGTTGAAATGTTGCTCTTCAAACGATTCGATATTACGGAGTTTGAAGATACCCGTCTGGTGGCCGAATGCCGCGGAGAAAAATACGACCCCTCCCGCCACCGCCTGAAAACGGGGGTGAAGTCGGCCACCTACCACATGCTGGAGGTAGACCGGCGGCAAAACCGGGTGCGGGTAATTTTCGATGTTTAGGAGGTGAGGCCATGCCGAAGTGGGAAGGTAAACTGGAAAAAGTCGACGAGTTCCGCTGGCGTATCCCGAAAAGCTACAAAAAGGGCATGCGCGTCGACGGCCTTATTTATGCGGATGAAGGTATGCTCCGGCAGATTATCGACGACCAGGCCCCGGAGCAGGTGGCCAACGTGGCTTTTCTGCCCGGCATCGTGGGGAAATCCCTGGCCATGCCGGATATCCACTGGGGCTACGGCTTCGCCATCGGCGGGGTGGCGGCGATGCGCGTCAATGACGGCGTGGTATCGCCGGGAGGGGTGGGCTTCGATATCAACTGCGGCGTCCGCATCATGCGCACCAATCTGACAAGAGAAGACGTCAGCCCGAAGATAAAAGAGCTCATCGATGCCCTTTTCTACGCCGTGCCTTCCGGGGTGGGTTCGAGAGGTAAAATCAAACTCGGTTCCAGGGAGATTGACCAGGTTCTGGTGAAAGGTTCGAGGTGGGCAGTCGAGAAGGGGTACGGTCGACCGGAAGACCTGGAGACTACGGAAGGAAAGGGGGAGATGGAGGGCACCGACCCCCAGCGTGTCAGCCAGCGGGCGAAGGAGCGCGGTATACCCCAGCTGGGCACCCTCGGTGCTGGCAACCATTTCCTGGAGGTTGCCGTCATCGACGAAATTTACGAGCCAGATATAGCCAGGGCTATGGGCATGGAACGGGTGGGGCAGGTTGTGCTCTACGTCCACTGCGGGTCACGCGGACTGGGCCATCAGGTCGCCGACGACTATATCAAGGAGATGGTGCGGGCGATGCAGAAGTACGGTATCGAAGTGCCGGACCGCCAGCTGTCCTGCGCTCCGGTAAATTCGCCGGAAGGTAAAAACTACCTCGCCGCGATGCGCTGCGCCGCCAATTACGCCTGGGCCAACCGGCAGTGCATCACCCACTGGGTGCGTGAGGCCTTCTGCCGCGTTATGGGCATGAGCGAAAACGATGCCGGTCTCCAGCTTATTTATGACGTTACCCATAACATCGCCAAGATTGAAGACCACGAGGTCGATGGTAAAAAAGAGAAGCTCTGTGTGCACCGCAAGGGCGCCACCCGCGCTTTCCCCGCCGGCCACCCGGATATCCCGCAAAAATACGCCAGAATCGGGCAGCCCATCCTTATCCCCGGGGACATGGGGCGGGCTTCTTACGTGCTCGTGGGTACGGAGCGGGCTATGAGCGATACATTCGGTTCCACCTGTCACGGCGCCGGTCGCATGCGTAGCCGTTCCGCGATGAAGAAGCAAACCAGCGGGAGAGATGTACTGGCGGCGCTGGAAGCCAGCGGCGTTACCGTGCGGGCGGGTAGTATGTCCGGCCTCGCCGAGGAAGCCCCGGAAGCGTATAAAGACGTGGCGGACGTGGTCAGGGTGGCGCATGGCGCCGGTATCTCCAGGAAAGTCGCCCGCACCAGGCCGATAGCGGTGGTGAAGGGGTAATAATGAATCCCAGATATTCTGAAGGCCAGAAAGTAAAAATACTCCCCCTCATCGATGGCTTCGGGCACCCCGACCCGCGCGTAAAGGAATGAGTCGGCAAGATTGGCATTGTTGTTAAATCCTGTTACGTTTCCGGTGACGAAGTCTGGGAAAAGGCGTTAAAGCTGGAGGACACGTACTGCTACGATATCCGGCTGGACGGGGGTGGGGATATAGTGCGGGGCATACCGGAGTTTGGGGTAGAGCCTCAGCTTTATTAGCATGGGCAAATTGCGCAACTGCGCACATTAGTCCCGTATGATTTTATCCGGGTCCTTAACGTATTTCGAAGCCAGCGTGCAATGCACTAATAAAATGGGTTTGTCGACTCTCTTAAAGTGGAGCGGACAATGAATCATCCCCGCGGGAATATAGACGCTGGTGGTATGCGTGATTTTATGTATTTCCCGCTCTTCGCCTAGGCCAATCTCGATATCCGCATTCAGGTCGTCCATGTCGTTCGGGTCGAGCGATATGAAATACAGGTACATATCGAAGTCGTGTGAATGCGGGGCGTCCTCCATGAGGGTGGGTTCCGTAATGCGCAGGAACATAATCGTAAAATTGGATTTATAATCG
>CAZCOB010000031.1:0-22695 GCA_964500415.1 uncultured Dehalococcoidaceae bacterium
GACCTCTTGCGTGTGAAGCAAGCGCTCTAACCACTGAGCTAACCGCCCCAAATCACATCTATTTTACCCCTAAAAATAAGCTTTGTAAAATGGGGGTGCTTGTTTCGTTAAAAAATGATGCCGCTATTATCTACCTGCTGCCCACTTGCGCCCTCTATGCCGCCGCCAGAGTAAAACCCCGGGATGCTATCGAAATCATGGCCACCAGCACGCACTAACATCGATTATCCAGAAGGCGGTCTGGTGTTGGGGGGTGGGGGGTTCTTCATACCAATACGGAATAATTCGCTGGTATCCTTGCGCTTCCAGTTCATCGATATACGCTGCTGGGTGGGGTGAAGCATGGCAATGGCGCCCGGCCGGGGGCACTCTTCCACGCAGCCGCCGCAGTACCAGCATTCTTCGGGGTAAATGACAATGGGTGGTTTTTTCTTTTCCGGGTTGGGCATCATAACATCGGTAGGGCAGACATCCACGCAGAGGTTGCAGCCGATACAAATCTCGGGGTTAAACTCTACCGCCTTATTCGGCGTTGGAGGATTGGGCACCATAAATGCTTTATCGCTCATTTCAAAATACCTTTCCTTATGAGTGCTGATATTCGGTATTAGACCCCGCTGTACTTCTGGTAGTTCTCCTCGTAGGAGGCGGCGTAGGGTGGCTTAAGGTGGAAGTCCAGCGGCAGTTCCCTGACCCTGGCCTTATTATCCTCCTGGCGGATGGGCAGCAGTTTATTCCATTCCGGCGGGTCCATCTGGGGGTAGTCCAGACGGTGGAAGTCGAGGATAGAGTTGGAGGCCTTGCGTTCCAGGGAGGCCTTGATGACCATTTCCCCCAGTGAGATAAGGGCGTGGCATTCCAGCAGGCGTCCCAGTTCGTGGGGATTGGAGGCGTAAGCCGAGGCCAGTTCGGTTGTTTTAAGCTCGTTGAGCAATCTCAGGCCGAGGTTCAGGACCAGTTCGTTCTTATGGCGTCCGCAGTAGTCCCGCATAACGCGGGCGATGGCAGCGTTAATTTCCTTCCAGCCGTTGCCTTTCTTGCTCTGTCTGGTGGCGTTATAGGCGCGGGCTTTTTCGGCTTCAATCTGGTTACGGTTGGTCTTCGGTTCCGGTGCAGTCTTGGCGTAGTCGGCGGCGTGTCTGCCGGCGTATCTGCCGGTGGTATGGGATTCGCCGTGGCAGCCTCCGCCGAAGATGGTGCTGCCGGCGGCGGCGTAAAGGCCTTCCAGGTTGGTCTTCAGGTTCCAGTCGAGCAGGAAGCCGCCGCCTCCGAGACTGCGTGCTGTGGGTGGGGTATTGATACCCGCACCCCAGAAGTTCGAATGGGCATAGCCCTCCGGCGGCATAACCGGGGCCTGCATCAAATCCTTATCGGGGTCGAAGCCGGCTCTGGTGTAGGTATCGTATATGGGTATGCGTGTCTTGCCCTCGTTGCCGACCATCATACCCCAGATACATCTTCGTTCCGATTCCGGCAAAAGGCTCAGGTCGGCGTACAGCGGCAACTTGAACTCGCCCTTGCTTATACGTTCCACGAGGTCGCGTGACAGGTCATTGGAACGGTATTGCCTGAGATAGGGGCCAATCCCTATACCTTCGCCCAGGATAAAGTCCTGCCCTTCGGATGGTAGGAACCGCTCCTGTACGCTTTGCAACTCCCTGCCGAAAACATCGGCCCAGGGCACTTCCTTGCCGTCGGCATCTACTATCGCGGTGCCGTGGTAAGTATTGTGGGTCCCGCCCATGCTGTAGGGTGAGTAGCCGAAGCCGCTCAGTCGGTTATGGCCGGATGCTTCCATGCAGACGAACTCGGCGCCGGCGTTCCAGCCGATGGCCTGGCCGACCCCCGCGGAGTTCATATCGCTCATGGAGCTCGAGGTGGTTACTTCCGGGGCGAACAGGGAGAGGCGCCCGGCGCCGCCGGTGGCGATGACGGTAGCCTTCGCCCTGAAGACGTAGAATTCGCCGGTGTGGGTATCGACGCCCGTAGCCCCGACGACCCTGCCTCCCTGGTTGCCGCCCTCGGTGAGCAGGCTGGTGACCATCATGCGATTGTAGATATCCACGCCGACCCGCCTGGCTTCTTCGTAGAGTTTGGGCTTGATGTTATAGCCCCAGACCCGGACGATGTGCCTGTTTTTATAATCGTAGGCGAACATCAACCTGGTCTCGTCGTCGCGGAAGTCGGCCCCCTTGAACTCGTCGTTGACATCCCGAATCTGGATGCCCATCTGCTCGCACTCCTGGAGAGTATCCCAGCCTTCCTTGGTGATGATGTAGCGGACGTGTCCGCCGGTATAGCCCCGCATGCTGTCGTAGCAGGCTGTGGTATACATCTCCGGGGTAACTTTAGAGCAGGGGTTGGTGACGGCGCCGTGCCAGTGGTCGACGCCGGCGCCTCCGGCGCCGCTCCGCTTGGCATGTCCTCTTTCGGCGACGGCTGCCTTTACTCCCTTTTTCCTCGCGTTAATGGCGGCCTGAAGGCCGGCGACCCCCCCGCCGATAATCAGGACGTCGGTAACGACTTCGTGCTCCTTGCCGTAATTAACGGGGTAAGGCCAATCGGGGACTTTGCCGGTTTTTTGGACGTACTCGTGCCAGGTACTCATATATTCGTGTCCTCCTTTTTTACCGCAAGTCTGGAGCTGCACTGGTAAAAACAGAACGAGGTTGTTTCTCTATACCTTAACCGCTAGAGCAAACCTCTGAGTCTGGGGTCTAGGGCGTCTCTCAGGCCGTCGCCTACCATATTGAAGGCAAAGACAACCAGCATGATGGCAATACATGGCGCGAAGGATAGTACCGGGTTATGCAATAAATATCTATAGCCGTCGTTGACCATGGCGCCCCAGGCCGCGCCCGGCGGCTCGATACCGATGCCGATAAAGCTGAGGCCGGCCTCGGCCAGGATGAGACTCCCAAGTTGCATCGTCATCAGTACGATGAGTGGCGGGAAGGCATTGGGCAGGATGTGACCGAGCATGGTGCGCATATCGCTGGCGCCCATGGCGCGTCCAGCCATGATATAATCATTTTCCTTGATGCTGAGAGTCACGCCGCACGTTACCCGGGCGTATCCGGGTATCGTAGCGACGCTTAAAGCGATGATAACGTTTGAAATACCGCCGCCGAGGACGGAGGCCACGACAAGGGCCAGTATCAACATCGGGAAACACAATAGAGCGTCCATGGCTCTCATGATTAAAATATTGGTAATGCCGCTAAAGAATCCGGCAATCACTCCCAGCGGGATACCGATTATGGCAGCTGCCCCAACAGATATAAAGCCAACCATTAGCGCCGTCCTGGAACCGTAGATAAGCCGGCTCAACGTGTCTCTACCGAGAATATCAGAGCCCAGGGGGTGCTCCCAGCTTGGTTGAGCCAGGGACTTGGCCGTCCCCGGTTTGTAGGGGTCGTAAGGTGCCAGCCACGTAGCGAAGACGGCGGTAAAAATCATTATCAATAATACGACAAGTCCGAAGACGACCACTCCGCGTGATAAAAATACCCGGCGAAAGCGCCGCCACTCGCTTACCCGGGGCGGGGCTTCCTGGAAATCTGTTATGTCTTTAAATATTTCTACCAATTTAAAAATTTCCTAGCCGTATCTTATCCTTGGGTCGAACCAGCCGTAAGAAATATCAACCAGCAGATTAACTATCAAGATAACAACAGCGATAACGAAAGTGATGGCCTGTACCACCACGTAGTCCTGCCCGAAGATGCTGCTGACCATCAAACGTCCGACACCAGGAATAGCAAATATTAACTCGACGAGTACCGAACCACCGAAGATGATGCCCACACCCAGGCCCATTAAGGTAATCACCGGGATAAGGCTGTTTTTCAGGGCATGTTTCAGTATTACCATACGCTCGCTTAAGCCCTTGGCCCAGGCGGTGCGGATGTAGTCCTGCCGGGTAACCTCAAGCATGCTCGACCGCATCTGCCGCGCGTTGGCTGCCAGACCAAAAACGGCCATACTGATTACGGGCATAACCAGTTGCCTCGTATTCAACCAGAAATCTTCCAGCGGCGACGTGTAGCCGGAGATAGGAAGCAGGCCGAGTCTGAGGCCGAAAGCGTATATCATCAATATCCCTATAAAGAACACTGGGATGGTTATGCCGATATAGGTCAGAGGTGTGATTATCTTATCAACCAATTTACCCCGCCTTATGGCGGCGAGTAGACCCGCTATAAGTCCTAGCACGGCACCGACTATCAAAGATAGCACCCCTATGTGAACGGTCACAGGGAAACGTTCCAGCATGAGCTTGCCCACTTTCTCATGGTAGAATATCGATTCTCCGAAGTCTCCCTGGAAGATGTTGCCTACCCAGTTAAAGTACTGCACCATTATCGGCTTATCAAGACCGAACTTGTGCCGGAGCTCGTCAACCATTTCCGGGGGCATAGCTTCCACCTGTGCCGATTGAGCTACGTAAATGATAATGGGGTCTCCGGGTAGCAGACGCATAACGAAGAATACCAACACGGTTACAATAAGAAGGACAAACAGCGCCTGTATCAGTCGCCGGATGATATATGTTGTCACACTAAACCTCGGATATTATTT
Source organism: uncultured Dehalococcoidaceae bacterium (assembly GCA_964500415.1). Taxonomy (GTDB): domain Bacteria; phylum Chloroflexota; class Dehalococcoidia; order Dehalococcoidales; family RBG-16-60-22; genus JAFGPF01. The sequence goes on from CAZCOB010000031.1 coordinate 4,582, forward strand.
AAGAAACCTTGCTGTTAAACATAACCTTACAACAGCCCAAACCGCGCCTATTCCATCGGATAGACCTGCAGCCTGTCTGCTGAGAGTTGTGATACTTTTTTTCTCAACCGGGGTCGGGTGGTTCATCTCCTTCTTGCTCATATAGATGCCAATGAACCACCCGACCTTAACTTATTCAGTTTGCTTAATGTTTTTCCATCCAGTCATCGTACGGAGTCCAGATAATGCCGTGAATTATCGGGTAATCGGTGTGAACGTAGGGTTGCATTATTGCCGCTTCGGCCGTCCTGAAAAGCGGGACAATCATGGCATCCTCTCCGGCCTGCTTAATCGCCTCCTGTATCTTTGGTAGAGCAGCGACAATACTGCCGTACTTGGTGGGGTCCAGCGCTTCGTCGCACAGGGCCACGTATTTTTCTGATTTCCAGATATTGCCTGTCCTGAAGGTCATCGGGTTGGGGCCGTAGTGTACAAAAAGATCCGTGGCACTCGGATTGATGCCGGAAGCTGTATAGACCATATCGGTAAAGCCGGTACCGAAGACCGACCCGAAATACCTGCCCAGGTCAGCAACGTCCAGCTCAACCTCGATGCCGACCTCACCTAAATTGGCCTGCATGAAGGCGCCCGCATCTATTCCCATTTCCGTAAGCAGGAGCTTAGTCTTGAATCCGGCGGGGTACCCTGCCTCGGCCAGCAGCTCCCTGGCTTTGTCGGGATTGTATGGCCGCGGGTCATAGCCCTCTACGTACCCCGGCCAGGTCGAGGAAGCCATCTGATGGAAGGGTTCGAACAGCCCCTGTCCCAGCATCTCGGCCAGGGCCGGGCGGTCAATGGCATATTCCACGGCCTCACGGATTTTCTTGTCGTAGAATATTGATTCGGGGTTACTGGAATCAAACAGAATACACTGGAACATACCGGGGCCCCAGTTCATCTTCAGGCCCTTTTCCTGTAAATCGATTATATTCTCCACTGACGAGACAGCGAGCCATATGTCCGCTTCTCCTGCCTCCATTGTGGCGGCAGCTACCATGGAGTCGGGTATATAACGGATTTCAATGGCATCGAGATAGGGCATGTCCGGCTGCCAGTAGTTGGGGTTTTTAACGAATCTGATATGGTCGTCCCGCTGCCAATCGGCGACGGTAAAGGGACCTGTGCCTACGGCGTTGACGCGTGCCCAGGCTATGCGCTCTTCCTCAGTAGCCCCGGATTTTTCAAAGGCCGTAGGTGAAATCGGCGACATTAACCCCCAGTCTTCAACCATGTACCAGTTGAAGCTGTTAAGATGTATGATGAGAGTATGTTCATCGGCAACCTCAAAGGAGTCGATATACTGGCCGTTGGACAGTCGACCGGCGTCCAGCCCAAGCTGGAAATTCCACCGGCACGCCTCGGCATTCCAGTCCGTACCGTCATGGAACTTAACGCCTTTCCGGATATGGAAGGTGAAGGTCAAAGCCTGCGGATCGCCCTCCCAGGACTCGGCCAGCTGTGGCATAAAGGTTCCCTTATTATCTCCCCACAGCCATAAATGTTCTATGACGGGAAGCATGTAATAGTTATCCGAAGGTGATTTCTCCGGTCCATAACCGAGAACATTGGGGATAGCTCCTGCAATGCACCTCAGGGTGCCGCCGTACTCAGGCCCACCCGGTGCCGGGCTCGGTTCCGGTGACGGTGCCGGTGCCGGTGCTGGAGCTGGTGCTGGTGCTGGAGCTGGTTCTTCCGGTTCGGCGCAACTGCTGATGAATAACGCGCTTATCAGGAGAACCGACATGGCAATTATTATAAACTTCTTCATGGTTACTGCACGCCTCCTTTGTAGATTCTCAATAGCTTTCATTGGCCTTACTGTTAAATCATATGTCACCTCATATATCACCCCCTTTTGGTTTAAGGCCTCTTTTAATATACCACCAACGATTACAGTACTGGCCTTTAACTCTCATAGTAACACTGTTGATTCCTTTTTAAAACCGCTTTCACTTCCGGAGGTATGCGAATCATCCGGTTAGACTGATTTTCGCTCTTTTTGAAACTCATCTAATAATATTGCTGCGCAATCTAGTCTGTAATTGTATATTCTTTTACGTAGATAAGTCAAGATTACTAAAAACTTTTATATTTTTCTGACTCTTGGATTATCCCTGTACCGTTTTCAGGCGGCCGTAGAGTTCTGGTTTTCCCCTGTGAAGATGGGGCGTACTGCCATATGTAGCGTCACATCAAGGTCTGTTTTGACTTTTCCCTCGGAAATTAATTATAGTAATCAAGCGTATGTTCAGCAAAAGGAGAGATACTTATGTCCGCTGTTATGAAATTTGAGAAGCTGCTCGAACCCGGTCAAATCGGGTCGGTAAAGACCAGGAACAGGATAATTAAAACGGGCGCCGGGATGTTCATGTGGCACGAGGACGACCTCCACATGAACGAGGCGATTAAATCCTTCTACGAGGGAATAGCTAAAGGCGGTGTGGGTCTGCTGATAGTGGAATCCCCGACCGTTGACTACCCTCTGGGTGCGCGCTGGAGGCCGCGTTACCGTATTGACGATGATAAATATATCAAAGGTCTCAGCGAGCTGGCCCAGGTTATCCGCAAGCACGACTGCCCCACCTTTATGCAGATGAACCACGACGGCCCCTGGCAGCGGATAATCTTCGAGCCGACGGCTCTTTCCCCCGGTCCACCGATTGCCGCCTCGCCGGTGAGTATGAGCTCGGATAATGACTTTCATAATGAGGTGCCCCACGAACTCACCATCGAGGAAGTTGAGGAGATTGTAGACAAGTTCGCCAGTGCGGCGGTGCGGGCGGAGAAAGCGGGATTTCAGGGTGTGGATGTCAATGCCGCCAGCAGCCACCTGGGACATAATTTTCTCTCCCCCTTCTGGAACCGCCGCCAGGACAAATACGGCGGCAGCCTGGAAAACCGGGCCAGGTTTGTCGTCGAAATCATCCAGGAAATCAAAAAGCGTTTGGGGCAGGACTTCCCGGTCTCCGTCTGTATCAACGGTATCGAAATCGGCCGAATCGTGGGGATTGAGGATGAAAAATGCATGACCGCCGCGTACAGCCGGGGAATAGCCCGGGTATTGCAGGAAGCCGGCGCCGATAACATTCACGTCCGGAGCCACTGGCTGGGACGTCACGTCGCCGCCTATCTCCCCGAGCTTTTTTGTTACCCGGAGCCTCCTATCACCATGAAAGAATTCCCCGGTGAATACGATTGGAGTCGGCACGGCGCGGGTGTCAACCTGCGCGTGGCCGCAGGAATCAAGAAGGCGGTGTCCATCCCGGTGATGACTGTCGGCAGGCTCGACCCCGAACTCGGTGAGCAGGCCTTACGGGAGGGAAAAATCGACTTTATCGGCATGACCCGCCGCCTGATAGCCGACCCCGAGCTTCCCAACAAGGTTGCCGCCGGGCGACTGGACGATATCGCCCCCTGCACCGCCTGCGATAACTGCCTGGGCAGCCGGCGGTGCCGCATAAATGCTAACGTGGGCACGGAGCATAATACCATCGAAAAAGCGGAGAAGAAGAAAAAAGTCGTGGTCGTCGGCGGTGGGCCCGCCGGAATGGAGGCCGCCAGGGTAGCGGCCCTGAGAGGCCACGACGTTACCCTCTATGAGAAATTAAACAGGCTGGGAGGGTTGCTCCCGATGGCGGCCATGGTCAAGGGAACCGGGATTGAAGACCTGCCCGCCTTGGTCAGCTATCTCGAACGCCAGGTTACCGGACTCGGCGTCAAGATTATCCTCGGCAAAGAAGTCGTCCCGGCCACGATAGAGGAGATTAAGCCCGACGCGGTTATCCTGGCCACCGGCGGCATACCTGTTATTCCGGGGATACCGGGTATCTACGGGCGTAACGTGGTCAACGGCGCCGTCCTGCACCAGCGGCTGAAGTCGTTTTTAAGATTCCTGAAGCCGGAAACACTGCGGTGGCTGACGCATTTCTACCTGCCCGTCGGGAAAAGAGTGGTTGTCATCGGCGGCGGCATTCAGGGCTGTGAACTGGCCGAGTTTCTCGTCAAGCGGGGTAGGAAAGTGACTATCGTAGAAAAAGCCGAAAATGTTGGGGAAGGTATGGTGGACGTTGTCTTGGCTTATCTGCTGACCTGGTTTAAAGAAAAAGGTGTCGCCGTGATATCCGGGGTTAAAGAGTACGTGGAGATAACGAAAAAGGGATTAGCGATAATTACCAAAGAAAGGGAGACTCTAACCCTTGAAGCCGATAGCATCGTGTCGGCTCTGCCTTTGATGAAAAATACCGACCTGCTGGAAAGCCTCGAGGGTAAGGTGCCGGAGCTTTATGCCGCCGGCGATTGTCAGGAGCCCCTGCTCATTGTTGACGCTGTTGCCGCCGGCTCGCGTACGGCCCATGCTATTTAACTCAGGGTAAATTCTGCGGTACTATTGACAGTTATACAGGGTGCGGATATTATTCAACCGACATGACCACTCTGGTTTTCATTAAAGACCTTGTTATTGCCACGCTGGGCCAGATGGCTTCTCTATTCGCAGGTGTCTTTGTTTTCGGTCTGCTGATTCACTTCATCTCCCAGCTTACCTTCAAATCGCTGGAAAGGACTTTCGGGACTAAAGGCGTTTATTTCGTGGCCTGGCTGGGCACGCCCATTCACGAGCTGGGGCACGCCCTTTTCTGCATTATCTTCCTGCACCGAATCGTGGATATCAAGTTCTTCAAGCCCGACCCGGTTACGGGCACGCTGGGGTACGTTTCCCACACGTGGAATAAAGGAAATCCCTGGGCGGTGCTGGGTAATTTCTTCATCGGCATCGGGCCGGTGCTGCTCGGTTGCGCGGTGCTCTTCGCCACTTTCTACTTCCTGATTCCGCATAGCTCTCAGGTCTGGGACGCTATCATTTTCAAGGTCGGTGAAATAGGGGAAAGTCAATCGTTTGGTAGTTTTTGGACGGTCTTTCAGAGTTCATCGCTGTCCCTGGTTAAAATAATATTCACGCTCTCCAATTTGGCGACCTGGCAGTTCTGGGTCTTCGTCTATCTCTCCATCTGCGTAGCTTCTAATATCAGGCTCAGTTTGTCGGATATCAAGGGTTCTTTATCGGGATTGGGCTGTATCGTTTTGATTTTTCTCCTGATAAATTTTCTGGGGCTTATTACCGGTTTCGGCACCGAAAAATTCTTACCGATTACGGCTTCATCCCTGGGCGTCGTCTACAGCCTGTTCATACTCGCTTTAATCATGGTATTGCTGGGATTCATCTTGATTTATACCGTATCGGCGCTCTTTTACAGGTTGAGATATAAGATACTTCTCAATCCGTTTTAACTTGTGCTGCGAGATGAAAGGAGTAGCGAAATGGCGAAAAATAAATATGAGAAATATATCGTGCGGGAGGCTATGCGCCCGCAGGATTTCCTCGACCTCATGGCGGCCGATTTTATGACGATGCCCCCGCTGATTTTCCTCAACGGGGATAAGCCCGTTCCGGGGTCCAACCAGTTCCTGGAGGTGGTCTGGATATGGGCGGAAGGCGCTGCCGCCGTCAACCCGGACCGGCCGCCCCATTCGCACGAGTTCGACGAGGTATTTGTGTTCCTGGGAACTGACCGGGAAAATCCCAACGACCTGGGAGGGGAGGTCGAGTTCTGGCTGGGCGAAGGCGAAGATACGGAGAAATACCTGCTCACCACCTCGACATGTATCTTCGTCCCCAGGGGGCTGGTTCACCTGCCGATGATTTTTAAGAATGTTAAAAGGCCGTTCCTGCTGGTGACGACGGGGATGAACATGGGTCGGGAGTGGGTCAGGGACAAGGCCCCCAGGAAATAATGTAATGTCATTCCAGCGAAAGCTGGAATCCAGAGGAGGGATGGTGTCCAACCCCTCACCTCTATTGGGATGACATAATAGAACAGTCTCTGGTTTGGTTTTCCCCCGTACGGGTCATAAATGTTATAATCCGGTAAGAAAGAACATGAGTATCGGGGTTAATCTTCCGCCTTTTTTACAGCAGCTCGCCGAAGACGTGAAACGGGTTGATGTCCGCGGCGGCACGGTCGGCGAGTGCCTCGAAGAGCTGGTTGGCCGGTATCCGCGTTTGAAGCCACGTATTTTCGCCGGGGACGGCAGGTTAGCTAAAGGACTTAGTGTTTATATCAACGGCGAGAATGCCTATCCCGGGGAACTGGCCAGGCCGGTACGTGATGGGGATAATCTCCATCTGGCGCATCTCATCTTCGGCGGATGAGCCGTTACTCTAAAAATAGATTATTTTCTGATTCACAATTATAATAGATATATCAGCCTATATTCAGGAGGATGACATGGCGTTAAATACCGGTAGATTGCTCAGGGTGGACCTTTCCGGCGGTAAAGTAGCTGCGGAGACCATCCCGGAGTCGATAGCGGCGGACTTTGTCGGGGGGAGAGGCTACGGTATCAGGTATCTTTATGAGGAGTTGCCTCCCGGCATCGACCCCCTCGGCGAGAAAAACAAGCTGATTATGCTTAACGGCCCGCTGGCGGGTAACAAGGCCCAGGCGGTGTCCCGCTGGATGGTTTGCACCCGGAGCCCGCTGACCGGCGCCTTTGCCCGCTCCGCCTGTGGGGCCGACTTCGGGGCGTGGCTGAAATTCGCCGGCTATGAAGTTATCATCGTCGAAGGTAAAGCCGAAAAGCCCGTTTACCTCCACCTTACCCCCGATGGCTGCGAGATTCTCGATGCCGGTGAAATCTGGGGACAAAACACCGGAGAGACGCAGGCCTGGCTGAACGAGCGGCACGGTAAAAATACGCGTACGGCCTGTATCGGCCCGGCGGGAGAAAATCTGGTGAAGTATGCGGCCATCGTCAGCGACAGGAGAACGGCCGGCCGCTGCGGCACCGGCACCGTGTTGGGCTCAAAAAATCTTAAAGCTATTGCCATTACGGCTCAACGTAATGTTCAGCTAGCCGACCCGGAGGCTTATGATAAACTGGCCAAAGAGCAGGTTAACATAATTAAGAACAACGGCGCTTTCCAGAGCCACAAGGAGTGGGGCACCACCGCCACCCAGGATATCACCAACGGTATCGGTATCTATCCGGTCAGGAACTTCCGCTACGGACAGCATATCGACTACGAGAAGATTACCGGAGAGGAGTACCGTAAACTGAGGACAGGGGACATGGGCTGCTATTCCTGCCCGGCGCGGTGTGGCAAGGTGCATACCGTCGCTTCCGGGATTTATGCCGGGGCCCACAGCGAAGGGCCGGAGTACGAAACCATCTGGGCGTTTACCGGCCCCATTGAGAGCAGCAGTATCGAGGCCAGCATCGCCGCCGACCAACTCTGCGACGACTTTGGCCTGGATACCATCAGCACCGGCGGCTGTATCGGCTTCGCCTACGAGCTTTACGAGAAAGGCCTGCTCAAGAAGTCGGACACCGACGGCCTGGAGCTTACCTACGGCAGCCATGAGCCGATGGTCGCCCTCGTGAAAAAGATAGCCATGCGCGAGGGCATCGGTGACCTTCTGGCCGAGGGCACGATGCGGGCTGCCGCGTCCATCGGTAAAGGGGCGGAAGCCTGTGCTATCCACGTTAAAGGACTGGAGCTTCCCGCCTACGAGCCCAGGGGCGCCAAGTCCCAGGGCTATAACTACGTCACCGCCAACATCGGCGCCAACCACTGCTACGGGTATGCCGCGCAGGATATTTTCGGGGCCCCCTTCCCCAGGCCGACCGACCGTTTTTCCGAGGAAAACGCCGACGTGGTTATCTTTAACCAGGACGGCACTGCCTCCAAGGAGACGGGGATTGTCTGCGGTTTTTCCGGCGGCTGGGGCTGGGCCGATGAACTCTTCGGGAAGCTGCTGGCGGCGGCCAGAGGTGTCAAAGACTTCGAGGATAAGGATTATATCAATAAGGTTGGGGAGCGTATGTTCAACCTAGAGCGGGCCTTCAACGTGCGTGAGGGTTTCGATAGGAAGCAGGATACCCTCCCGAAGAGAATGCTCACCGAGCCCCTCCACACCCGCAAGGCCCCCGGCGAAGGCCAGATAGTCAGCCACCAGGACGAGTTCCTCGATAAATATTACAGCCTGCGCGGCTGGTCTAAGGAAGGCATACCGACTCCCGAGAAGCTGAAGGAAATAGGGCTGGACTTTGTATTAAAGGACATGCCGGTAAAATAACGATATATTATAATACGAAATTAAGGTGTTCATGCGATGCAAGCAGTTGAAGCAAGCCATGTAGTCAAGTCCTTCGCCGATAAGATAGCCGTTGACGACCTGTCTTTCTCGGTTACTCAGGGTGAGATATTCGGACTGATTGGCCCTAACGGCGCGGGGAAGACTACCACCATCAGGATGATAATGGATATTATCAAACCGGACTCCGGCGAGGTAACCGTCTTCGGCGAGAGATTTGGTAAAGCTGCCCGGAATAACCTTGGCTACCTGCCCGAGGAAAGAGGTCTGTATAAAAAGCTGAGAGTGCTCGAAACTATTATATATCTTGCCTCGCTCAAGGGTATGGACCGGCATCGAGCGGAAGAACGGGCCGGTGAATTGCTCGAAAAAACAGGTATGTTGTCCAATAAGGGAAAGAAAATTGAGGAAATGAGCAAGGGCATGAGTCAGATTATTCAGTTCATCGTTACTATCACCCATGACCCGCAGCTGGTTATCCTTGACGAACCCTTTTCCGGCCTCGACCCCGTGAACGTCGAGTTGTTGAGAGAGATGTGCGTTGACTTGAGGAATCAGGGTAAAGCCGTAATCCTGAGCGCCCACCAGATGAATCAGGTGGAGGAATTGTGCGACCGTATCCTGATGGTTAACAACGGGCGCGCCGTCCTTTATGGGGACCTGGCTGAAATAAAATCCAGGTACCGGGGCAATTCGGTTTTTCTGGATGTCGAAGGGGAGCTGGGTGACGTATCCGGGGTTGCCGGGAAACGCCCTCATAAAGGTTACGTTGAACTGGTTCTGGATGAGAAGACAACCCCTCAACACCTCCTGGAGCAACTGTTAAGCCGTGGTAAGGTAATCAATCGTTTCGAACTTGCTACTCCTTCACTTAACGAGATATTCCTGAAGGAGGTAGGTAAAAATAGATAATACAACGTGGTTAATATTCAGACACGAATTCCTGCACACGATAAAACGGACGGGATTTATCGTGATGACCCTTATTGTGCCGGTCCTGGCTCTCCTGGCAATAGGCGTCGTCCAGCTGGTATCGGCAATCATCGAGCCGCCGGAAGTAGAAACTACCACCATCGGTTATGTTGATGAGGTCGGCGGGTTCGACCAGTTTACCGCTCAGGGGCCTGTAGAGCTGGTTCGCTACCCCACGCAGGATGAGGCGACGGTCGCCCTGCTGGCGGGCGATGTTTCGGAGTATTTCGTCATTTCAACGCCTTATACATCAGCGGGATTGGTAAACCGGTATACCCTGGAGAAACAGCTGGAACCCCCCCCGGGAATTCAGGGCGCCATCAAGGGATTCCTTACGAGCAATATGCTATCGGGGAAAGTGCCTGAGGATACTATCCAGCTTGTTGAATCCCCTTTGTACCTGATGACTACCAGGCTTACCGAAACCGGCGCTGTGGCTACCGAACAGGGCGGCTTCGGCAATCTTGTCGTTCCCGGTATTTTCAGCCTGCTGCTGGCCCTCTCCCTGAATTTCTTTGCCAGTTACATGGTACAGGGACTGGGAGAGGAAAAAGAGAGCCGCCTTATCGAGGTATTACTCTCCTCCGTTACTACCCGGCAGTTGCTCGTCGGTAAGGTCATGGGACTGGGTGTCGCCGGTCTGGTGCAGGTGGTAGTCTGGCTTATCTCACTGCCGCTCCTGTTGAACCTGGCATCGTCCGCTTTCGGCGGTTTTTTCAGCACAATACAAATACCGGCTAACTTCATCGTTCTGGGAATAGTCTATTTCGTATTGGGATATCTATTGTTCGCTGCGCTTTCGGCGGGTGTCGGCGCCATCAGCCCCAATGCCCGGGAAGGACAACAGCTGTCTCTGATTTATTCAATGTTTGCTATCGTACCTCTCTGGTTCTCATCTTTACTGATGCTGTTCCCTAAAAGTCCAATCTGGACAGTCCTGACCATTTTCCCTATCACGGCCCCCGTGGAAGCGATGCTGCGACTTGGCGTAAGCGATATTCCCGCCTGGGAAATGGTTACCAGCATCGTGGTGCTGGTGCTCTCTATCATCGGGGTTTTGGCATTATCCATCAGGGTTTTCAGGATTTACCTGTTGATGTATGGGAAAAGACCCAGCTTAAGGGAAATTATCCGCAACCTCAGGAGCGGCTAACCCGCTTGTTCTGAAGGCCGACTCAAATGTATCAGTTCCACCCATCGTACCGTAGCACCCCCGCATGACGTTGTTTAAAATGTCATTCTGAGGAGTCCCGATAAAATCGGGACGACGTGAGAATCTCTAGATCAGGCTGGTTGATATTGCTATCCACCTCACTGGACCCTCACGCCCGCCTCCGGCGGGCTCAGGGTGACATAAAAGACGGTACTTTTAGGGCAAAGCCTGCCTTATCGCTTAAGTATTGACGGTTGTAATAGCTCGCTGGTTTTGCTATTGTTTTTAAGTATAGACATGTAATCAGGGGGAGAACGGGAAGATGCACGATATACGTGAGACAGGCACCATATCCGAAAAGCTGAGCGAGAAGGGCTACCGGCTGACGCCCCAGCGTATGATGATTCTCTCCGCGATGGAGAGCAGCCACGACCATATCAGCGCCGAGGAAATTTATGCCCAGGTAGCGGCTAAATACCCCAATGTCAATATCTCGACCGTCTATCGTACGCTGGAGCTGTTGAAAAAACTCGGCCTCGTCTATGAGATTAATCTGGGAGAGGGGCGCATTCGCTATCACGCCGAGAGTAGCGGACACCATCACCACCTGGTCTGCCAGGACTGCGGCGCGGTCATCGATATTGACGAATCAGCCCTGTCTTCTCTCAAGGATATACTGCTCCGCGATTATCAGTTCCAGGCCGAGTTAAGGCACGTGGGTATATTTGGATTATGCGAGAACTGCCGCCGGAAACACTCCGGAGGGGGTAGCAAAAAGTAATGCCCGGCCAGCGCAGGGAGAAATGGCAGAAGGATATCCTGGAGCCGGCTTTGCGGCGTTTCCCCGAGCGCCAGCCCGAATTTAAACTCACCTCCGGCATCGAAATTCACCCCCTTTACTCCCCTGAAGACCTGGAAAACGCCGACCTTGAAGAATCCGTCGGTTACCCGGGGGAGTATCCCTTCGGACGCGGCATTCAGCCCAACATGTACCGCGGCCGACTCTGGACGATGCGCCAGTACTCCGGCTTTGCCTCCGCGGAAGAATCGAACCGACGCTACCGTTACCTGCTGGAGCAGGGCCAGACCGGACTCAGCATCGCTTTCGACCTCCCCACTCAGATAGGCTACGACTCCGACCATCCCCTGGCACGCGGTGAAGTGGGCAAGGTGGGCGTACCCATCGACACCCTCCGCGATATGGAGGTACTCTTCAAAGATATTCCGCTGGATAAAGTCAGCGCCTCCATGACCATTAACGCCACCGCCCCGATTTTGCTGGCGATGTATATCGTCCTGGCAAAAAAGCAGGGTATCGACCCCACACAACTCGACGGCACTATTCAGAACGATATTCTTAAAGAGTACATCGCCCGGGGCACCTATATTTTCCCGCCCGCCCCCTCCATGAGGCTGACCACCGATATTTTTAAGTATTGCAGTCAAAATCTTCTCCGCTGGAATACCATCAGCATCAGCGGCTACCATATCCGCGAGGCCGGCTCGACGGCCGTGCAGGAAATCGCTTTTACCCTGGCCGACGGCATCGCTTACGTTCAGGCGGCCATCGAACGCGGTCTGAACGTGGACGACTTTGCCGGACGGCTGTCGTTTTTCTTCGACGCCCATAACAACCTGCTGGAAGAAGTGGCCAAGTTCCGGGCCGCCCGGATTCTCTGGGCAAAAATCATGAAGGAGAGATTCGGCGCGAAGAACCCGCGTAGCTGCATGCTCCGCTTCCACACCCAGACGGCCGGCTGCTCGCTGACCGCCCAGCAGCCCCTGAACAATATCGTCCGGGTGGCCATCCAGGCGCTGGCGGCCGTGCTCGGCGGCACGCAGTCCCTCCACACCAACTCCTGCGACGAGGCTTACGCCACCCCCTCCGAAGATGCCGTCACCACGGCGCTGCGCACCCAGCAGGTCCTGGCTTACGAGAGCGGCGTGGCCGACTCCGCCGACCCTCTCGGCGGGGCGTGGCTGGTGGAGAAACTGACGCAGGATACAATCGCGGCGGCGGAAAAGTATATTGATAAAATCGATTCTCTGGGTGGGGCGCTGGCGGCTATCGAAAACGGTTTCCAGCAGCGCGAGATACAGGAAAGTTCCTACCGTTACCAGAGAGAGGTGGAAGCGGAAGAAAGGGTAATCGTCGGCGTGAACAAATTCGTTGCGCCCTATTCGAAAATCGAGGGGCTCCTCCGCGTTAATCCTGCGGAGGCTAAAAAGCAGGTAGCCGGGCTGAGCAAGGTGAAAAAAGAACGTAATGCTGCGGAAGTAACTGCATCTCTGGAAAACCTGAAAAAGGTCGCCCGGAGCTCCGAGAATACCATGCCCGCCTTTATCCGGTGCGTGGAGGCTTACGCCACCGTGGGGGAAATCTGCGACGCCCTTCGCGAGGTATTCGGCGTACAGGGGGAGTCCCTTATTTTCTAAATATTTTCAGGAGAAACGATGATTAAAAAAGTCCACCATATCGGCATTGCCGTAAATAACCTGAAAGAAAGCGTGGCACTATTCGAGAAGCTGCTGGGCATAAAAGCGCACATCGAGGAAGCCCCCTGCCAGCGAGTGACCGAGGCCGTTTTTCAGGTGGGGGAGGGTATAGAAATCGACCTTCTTGAGCCGATGGGACCCGATAGCGCCGTGGCGAAGTTCCTGGAAAAGCGCGGCGAGGGGCTTCACCACATCGCTTTAGAGGTAGATGACATCAATACCGATTTAAAGGACATGGAAGAAAAGGGTGTCCAGCTTATCGATAAAGAGGGGAGAGAAGGGGTGGCCGGGAAAATCGCTTTCCTCCATCCGAAGTCGGTCAACGGCGTCCTCGTCGAGCTTGTCCAGCCGCGGGAAGGGGGGCGGTAATTTTTTATTATTGTCATTCTGAGGGCACGCAGTTTTATATTTTTTTCTGTCATTCTGAAGGAGCGGAGCGACTGAAGAATCTCGGGGTGGTGGTGGAGAATAACAAACTGGGAGTAGCTTTTTATGAGTCGCAAAAAGATACGTGTTCTGGTAGCCAAGCCGGGACTTGACGGCCATGACCGCGGCGCCAAGGTGGTGGCGCGTGCTTTACGTGACGCCGGTATGGAGGTCATCTATACCGGCATCCGCCAGACGCCGGAGATGATTGTCCAGGCGGCTCTCCAGGAAGACGTTGATGTTATCGGCCTGAGTTGTCTTTCCGGCGCTCACCTTGAGCTCTTCTCCGGGGTTATGGACGGACTGAAAGCAAAGGATATGGAAGATGTCGTGGTCGTGGCCGGCGGTATTATCCCCGAGGATGATATTCCCATCCTTCAGCAAATGGGCGTTAAGGCTGTTTTCGGGCCGGGCACGCGTACTTCCGATATAATCGTAGCTGTTCAAAAGCTGGTGGCTGATTGAAAAAACCAGCAGGATGGGGCATCTTGCGCCGCTCGCCCTGAGCGTGTCGAAGGGCAAGCGTGGAAAAGATGCAATTATTTTGTTATGCCAATCACTATCAGACTCCTTAAATCAGGGGATATTCCCCTGCTCACTTCGGTGCCGTCGTTTCTCAACTGGAACGTGCCGGAGTCGTATTTTATAGGTTTGCTGTCTGAACAAAAGACGGGAAAGCGCGTTATTCTTGTCGCCTGTGTCGATAGTAATTTAGCCGGGTACGTTACCGTAAAATGGCAATCGGACTATCCCCCGTTTGCCGAAAAATCTATCCCTGAAATTAACGACCTTCGTGTCCTTTCTCAGTTCCGCCGTCGCGGTGTGGCCACGGCATTATTGGACGAGGCGGAGAGGCGGATATTCGAACGTTTTCCGCTAGCCGGCATCGGCGTCGGCCTATACGCCGATTACGGTCCCGCCCAGCGTATGTACGCGTTGCGTGGATACGTTCCCGACGGACTCGGTATTTCGTATAAAAACCGGCCGGTTAGCCCCGGTAATGATGTAAGGGTGGATGACGACCTCATTCTTTATATGACGAGGGAGCGGGAATCCAATCCGCTCCCGTATATGTCATCGCGAGGAATCCTTCATTTATGAAGGATGACGAAGCAATCTCCATGTTACAACAAGTCATTCCCGCTTCTTTCTGTCATTCCCGCGAAAGCGGGAATCCAGCCCGCACCACCCCTCGTTTCTTATCTTTTCCCACCCATGCCGCCCTCGCACCATCCGCGGCTTATCCCGTAGTTTTATTCCCACTCCCTAGCGGGGTGTCTAAGAGGGGCGCAGCCCCCTGTCAAATTACCTCCCCCTCTCCTTCATAAATCCTCAAGAGAAGGGGGACACAGGGGGGTAGGTTCACCTCCTCGTTTGACAAAGCCGCACCCATCCCATAAATTAGATATGTTGTAGTACCATCATGTAAGGAGGATTAACGATTATGGATTGGGGAATGGCTAACCGCCTCTCAAGGTTGATTCCATCGGATGGACATTGCCTGTTTATGCCGATTGACCACGGGTATTTTCAGGGGCCGACCAGGAAGCTGGAAGAACCGGGCAAGACCCTTGAGCCTATCATGCCTTACGCCGATGCCGTCTTCGTCACCAGGGGCGTATTACGCTCGGCGATAAATCCAGCCGGCTGCAAGCCGATTATCCTGCGCGTCTCCGGCGGCACCAGCATGGTCGGCGCCGACCTTGCCAACGAAGGGATTACTACCGATATCGAAGAGGTAATCCGTATCAATGCATCGGCAATGGGCCTCTCCATATTTGTCGGCACCCCCTACGAAAAAGAGTCGCTGCTAAACCTGTCCAGGCTCGTCAACGAGGGTGAAAAGTACGGTATCCCCGTCATGGCGGTGACGGCAGTGGGTAAGGAAATGGAAAAGCGGGAAGCCCGCTATCTTGCGCTGTGTTGCCGGATTGCCGCGGAACTCGGTGCGCGTATCGTGAAGACCTACTGGTGCGAGAACTTCGAGAGGGTGGTGAGCGGCTGCCCGGTGCCGGTGGTCATAGCGGGTGGACCCCAGACGGAAACCGAGCTCGAAGTGTTCCAGTTCGTTCATGACGGCATGCAGAAGGGCGCCATTGGCGTGAACCTGGGGAGGAATGTCTGGCAGAACGATTACCCTGTAGCCATGATAAAAGCGATACGTGCCGTCGTTCATGAAGACGCTACTCCGGAACAGGCGCAGGAGATATATGATACTGCGAAAAACGAATAGGTAGCCGGACTTAAAAATGCGCGTAGCCGTATGGTACAACAACCGTGATGTGCGTATCGAGGAAATGCCCAGGCCCAAAATCGGGAAGGGCGAACTCCTGGTACGTGTGGTTGCCAGTGGCATCTGCGGCAGCGATGTCATGGAGTGGTACCGCCTTGACCGGGCACCGCTGGTACTGGGACACGAGATTGCCGGCGAGGTTGTGGAGGCAGGAGAGGGTGTCGGGATGTATAAAGTCGGTGACCGCATAACTGCGGCACATCACGTACCCTGCAACGCCTGTCGTTACTGCCTGAACGGGAATCACACTGTCTGCGATACCCTGCGCCGCACCAATTTTGACCCCGGCGGCTTCGCCGAATACGTCCGCCTGCCCGCCATCAACGTAGACCGCGGCGTTTTTCTTTTACCCGATGATGTCTCTTATGAAGAGGCCACCTTTACCGAACCTCTGGCCTGTATCATGCGTGGACAGCGGAGGGCTAACGTGCAGTCAGGTCAGAGCGTTCTTATAATCGGCAGCGGTATTTCCGGGCTGCTACATGTGCAATATGCCCGGGCGATTGGCGCCGAGCCTATCGTGGCTGTGGATATAAACAGATACCGTTTAAAAGCAGCTGAAAAATTCGGGGCAGATGCGGCGATTAGCGTTGATGGATTTTCACTCGACCGCCTCCGCGAGCTGAACGACGGGCGGCTGGCCGACCGGGTTATCGTGTGCACCGGGGCTGTAACAGCCGTTAACCAGGCACTGGCTTCGGTGGAGCGCGGGGGGACTGTCCTCTTCTTCGCACCCACCGCCCCGGGTATTACTGTACCGGTATCGATAAATAACCTTTTCTGGCGTAATGATATCACGCTGACTACCTCTTATGCCTGCAGCCCCACCGATTATGCAGAAGCTCTCAAATTGATTCATGCCCGCCGCCTGCCGTTGAGGGAGATGATTACCCATCGGCTCGGACTTTCGGAGACCGGGCTGGGCTTTAAGCTCGTTGCTGAGGCGGGGGAATCGCTCAAGGTTATCATTGAACCGCAGCGTTGAACGTTACTCTAGGGGTTGACAAACAGGCAATTTTCTGATAAATTGTTAGTCGAGGAAGCTGGAAGATAACCAGCTTTTTTATTTTATAATAAAATATCGTCTCCTTTGCATATTTACCTTCTGTAATACCTGGGCTAGATATAGCTTTATTACTGCTCTCCTTCTCTTCTTTCGGCAACTAGGGTCACCGGACTATTAACAGGATAATTGAGATGGAAATAGAATACGGAATGTCCGTGGTGGATAAAAATAACAAGCATCTCGGCGAGATAGACCATATCGTTATGGATAGCTGGTCAGGGGAGCCACGGAAGTATATCGTGCGTCTGGATGATGATGTCAGTGCGGTATATTTTACTCCCGAGAACGTCGCCGAAGTAACTAAAAAGAACATAAAGTTAAATATCTCTGCCGAGGAGATAGAACGCACTTAGTCTTGACCGGGTCCCTGAAGGTATCGGAGCATGATCGAAATCGAATGCCCCAATTGCAACGGAGTTGGGAAAATTTCTCTGGTCCAGCAAATATTCGAGGGGCCGTATCGCTGCTGGAAATGCCGCAGCCTTTTTACTATAGTGATAGCCAACAAAAAGTTGCAGTCCTGCGAACCGCTGAGCGAGGAAGAGTTCAAAAGGTGGCAGGAAGAACAGGAAGCTCAAAAGCAACAGTCGGAATAATGATTTAAGTCTCCGCTCCTTCTTGCTTAATAACTCTAAAAACACAGGCACACGTCTGTTCAACGTCTGACTATACCTAACTTCAACCTCAGGTAATCTGGACTAGGTATATATGCTTATTTCTATCTGTTCCCCCGTAGGTGTAAAGCGATAATCACCTGTACATAAATTAAGCGTTTCTAATACCTGTGAATAAGTATCGCGGCGGAAGCTGTTTTTCAATACCGGATGGTAAGATGATAGTGGAAATAAAAAAAGGAGGTGAACAAGATGCAGATTGGAATAATAGTAGCGCTGGTGATAGCCATCCCGGTAATCCTCTTCCCGGCAGCCTTCATCTGGTACCTCAATATCGGTGGCGTTGTCCAGGCAGTACGCGAGGCTAAGGCAGCTAAAGCAAAGAAAGCCGCCGCCAAGACAACCGCCTAAGAGACATCCGGTAGAGTCCGCTGGGAGGAGGTAAGAAGCTGAAAGCCAGCGGGCTGAGGTGGTCCCCGAAAATTGGACAGGTTATTAAGAGCGGGTTCTGCTCCCTAAAATAGAAAAGGCAGAATAGGAGGAGCAGGATATGAAACAGAACCGAAGGAAACACAGCCCATCGTTCAAGGCCGGGGTAGCCCTGGAAGCATTAAAGGGTGAAGAGACGATAGCCGAACTGGCCAGCCGGTTTGAGGTTCACCCTGGCCAGATTCGCAAGTGGAAGAATTCTCTAGCTGAGGGCGCCGCCGGCGTCTTCGGCGGTGACCAAGCTCAGAAAAAGAAAGACGAGGCTAGCCTCATCACCCGGTTATACCAGCAGATTGGCCAGCTCAAGGTAGAGCGGGATTTTCTAGACAATGCCTTGGGTCGCTGAACGTAGAGCGGAGGCGTGAGGTGGTCGACCGCCGGCATACGTCGCTCTCAATAGTACGCCAGTGCCG
>CAZCOB010000032.1:0-22488 GCA_964500415.1 uncultured Dehalococcoidaceae bacterium
AGGTCCATCAGCCGGAAAAGCACGCCGACGGCGTCATTGGCATGGATTGAGGACAGCACCAGGTGGCCGGTCAGGGCGGACTGAATAGCCGTGGTTACCGTATCCGTGTCCCGTATCTCCCCGACGAGTATCACGTCGGGGTCCTGCCTCATGATAGCCCGCAGGCCGCTGGCGAAGGTAATCCCGGCCTTCACGTTCACCTGGGTCTGATTGATATCCATGAAACTGTATTCTATCGGGTCTTCGATTGTCATGATGTTTCGCTCGTTGCGGTCCAGTTCGTTTATGGATGCGTACAGGGTGGTCGTTTTGCCGGAGCCGGTAGGGCCGCTTACCAGGAACATGCCGAGAGGGCTCTTCAGCATCGCCCGGTAGCTTTTCAGGGCATCGGGCTGAAAGCCGAGTTCGGCCAGTGTAAAAAGGGCCAGCGACTTGTCCAGAATCCTCAGAGTGACCCTCTCCCCGTAAGGTGTTTCCATGGTGGCGGCGCGGATGTCGACTTCGTTGCCGCCCAGCTTAATAGAAAATTGCCCGTCTTGGGGCCGTCTCTGCTCGGAGATGTCCATCTCGGACAGGATTTTCACGCGCGATATCAGGGCGCTGTGGATATTTAGCGGAAAGGAATACATGTCGTGCAAGATGCCGTCGATTCTGTAGCGAATCCTGAGTCTATCTTCCTGCGGTTCGATATGTATATCGGAAGCCCGGTCCTTGACCGCCTGGGTCACCAGCAGGTCCAGCGTCTCTGCCACCGGTGTCCGGGCGGTTAAAGCCTCGGTATTATCGGTCTTGTCCGCAGTGGCCGGGGTAAACTGGCTTACCTGTTTTTCAATGGCGCCACTCGACCTGTAATTAAGGTTGATAGCGCGTTCGATATCGGATTGGATGCCCAGGGCTACTTCTACCCTCATCTTGGCCATCGCTTTCACGTCTCCTATGGTGCGGATATCCTCGGGGTCGGCCATGACCACCATGAGAGAGTCGTTAACGATATCGAGTGGAATAAGTGTATGTTTGCGGGCCATATCCTCGGGGATGAGCCGCAGTGCCTGGAGTTGTATCACATGTCTCTTCAGGTCGATTAACGGTAGGTTGAGCTGGATGCTGCGAACGATAGCCAGTTGCTCGGCCCTGACCAGGCCCTGTTTAAGCAGGATATCGCTCAGTCTTCCTCCCTGCTGTCGCTGCAACGCCAGGGTGCTCTCCAGTTGCTCCGGGGTGATAAGGTTCTCTCCGACCAGCATTTCACCCAGGCTCTTTTTAGCTAACCTGTCCGTGGTGAAGGGCCTTTGTTTATCGCTGTCCACCCACTTTCTCCTCAGCCGGTGCGATACGTTTCTTTTGAGCCAGCAGTTTTTCTACCCGACTTACTATTTCCGCCGGAGCGGACGGTTTGGGCAGGTAATCATCGGCGCCGACTTTCAGGCCGGTATTTTTATCTATCTCCTGGGCTTTGGCCGAGAACATCAGGATGGGCACTTGGGCCGTATCGGCCTCCGCCCGCAGGCGGTGGCAGATTTCAAATCCATCCATGCCCGGCAGCATGACATCCAGAATGACCAGGTCGGGCGCCTCGTTATGTGCCTTCCTTATCCCTTCCAGTCCGTTTGAAGCCTGTATTACCGCATAGCCTTCATGCCTGAGTGAGTAATCAACCAGCCTTGAGATAGCTGGGTCGTCTTCGATGACCAGAATTTTCTTTTCCATGACCGTTTCCTCCTTTATCGTTGAGCGGCAGGCTAACGCTGAAAGTGCTACCCTCATCCAGTTTGCTTTCCACCCGGATTTGGCCGCCATGCGCTTCGATTATTTGTTTCGTAATGTATAGTCCGAGCCCGGTGCCGCCTCTGGCGGGTTTGTCTTCGGCTCTGTAAAACCTTTCGAAGAGGTGGTTTAAGGTTTCTTGGGACATGCCGACACCGCGGTCGGAGACCTGAAATATAAACTCGCCTTTATGTTTCTCAACCTTAACCGTGACACTGCCGCCGGGGTCACTGTATTTTATGGCGTTGCTGAGCAGGTTAATGACTACCTGTCTCATTCGTTCGCCGTCAACCTCCATCTCCGGCAGTTGCGCCGGTATGTCTTCATTGAGGGCGATGTTCTTGTCGCGGGCCAGGGTATGGAAGCTCTTCAGCGAATCGAAGATGATGTCACGTATTGGTACGAGTAGCTTATTTATCTGGAATCGGCCGGACTCCAGTCGCGATATATCCAGGAGGCTGTTGATGAGATTACCGAGGTGTGCGGTTTCACCATCGATAATCTGCAGGAATTCCTGCTGGGTATCGGGGTCGGGCACTTTACCGCTTAAAATCAGCTTGGTAAAGCCGCTTATCGACTGCAGCGGCGTACGCAGTTCGTGGGAAACATTGGAGAGGAACTCGGATTTCATTTCGTCGATTTTACGCAGCTTCTCCTCCGCCTCTTTGCGTTCCGTAATGTCTCTCATGATAGCTGTCGTGATACTGGTATCCTCGGTTTTCCTTGATGATGCGGAAATTTCAATCGGCACCTCGGCTCCGTTCTTCCTGAGACCGAAACCCTCTACTCTCCTGGATGCCTGCTTATTCGAGAGAGCCTTGCTTAAGCTGACCAGCATTTTTTTCGCTTTTCCGTACTCTCTCTCCGGGATAATCCTCATGATGGATTGGCCCAGAATCTCCTTTTCCGTATAGCCGAATATTCTCTCCGCCCCCTGGTTCCATATGATAATTCTCATCTGCGAGTCGGTGGATATAATCCCGTCAATAGAACTGCTGATAAGCTCGCGGTATTTCTCTTCGCTGCTTCTCAGTGCTTCCTCGGCCAACTTACGCTGGGTTATGGCTGAAGACAGCGCCACCCAGCCATGTCGTTCTCCCCCCTCTTCAATGGCCTGTAAAATTATATCAACCCATACCTCTCCGTATTTGGTCCGGTGCAGTTCTTCTTCCCGGTAGTAGCCGTTATCTTCGAGGGTTTTAAGTTTTTTCTTATTCTCTCCGGGATGGGTCTCTACTATTTCGATAACGTCCAGTAATTGTTTTCCGATAGCCTCAGACGCTCTGATTCCGTAAATCTGTTCGCTTATCTTGTTCCATTGCGTAATGGTGAAATCCGTATCCATCGCTATAATACTTTCATGGATGGACTTGAAAGCAGCATCCGAGAAACGCAGCGCTTCTTCTGCCTTTTTTCTCTCGGTAATATCTGCCGCCAGTGTTACCCATCCGTGGCGCTCGCCGTTTTCCTCTATTGCCTGGGAGTGGGCGTCAACCCAGACATTACCACAGGCAGTCTGGTGAATCTGCTCCTCCTGGTTGTAGCCGCGTTCCAGCAGCAGCTTTATACGCTCTTCGTTCTGGCCGGGGTATTCCTCGACCATCTGGATGAGCTCGCCGATAGGTTTACCAATGGCCTCGGACGCCTTGATTCCATAAACTTGTTCGCTTATCTTGTTCCAATGGGTTATGTTGAATTCATTGTCTATAGCGAAGACGGCATCGTGGATGGAATTAAAGGCGGCGTTGGAAAAGCGGAGCGCTTCTTCTGTTTTCTTCCGTTCGGTGATATCCGTCGTCACGGAAAGTATGTACGGTTTATTGCCGATATTAATGATTTCCGCTGAAAACAACCAGGTGCGTATCTCGCCTGATTTCATGCGGAATTGATATTCCTCGTTGCTGACGATACCCTTTTCTCTTAACATATTGATCATCGTGTCGCGGTCTTCTGTGTTTGCCCAGATGCCCAGCTCGGCGGATTTTTCACCGATGATTTCCTCTCTGGTATAGCCGGTAAGGCGGAGAAAAGTGTCGTTGACCTCCAGCATGGTCCCGTCTCTGAAACTGGATATTACAATTACCTCCGGACTGTGCCGGAATGCTTTGGAAAATTTCTCCTCCGATTCTTTCAGGGCTTCCTCTGCCTGTTTAAGCTCGGTAATATCGGTTATGGTGTTGATAAAGCACGCTTCTCCACCCAGGGTGATTTGCTCGCAGGAAAACAGCCCGGTGCGTATCTCTCCAGACTTGTGGCGGATCGCAATTTCCTCGTTGCGGACTCTCTCGTTTTCCCTCGTTTTCTTTACTATTCTGGCGTGGGTTTCTTCATCGGCCCAGATATTAAGCTCGTTAGCGTTTTGTCCAATCGCCTCTTCCCGGGTATAGCCCGTCATGCGGGTGAAGCTTTCATTGACTTCAATGAAAACGCCGTCTTTAAGTTTATTAATGGCAAAGAGATTTGCGCTGGAATGAAATGCCTTGGAGAACTTGGTCTCTGACTCCCGTATAGCCTCCTCCGCCCGCTTGCGTTCCGTAATATCGTGCAATGAAGCCAGGTAAGCAGGTTTGCCTTCCCAGTCGATTTTTACCACATTCATCTCGGCGATGGTCTTTTCTTGACCGGTATGCGTGATTTCAATCTCCGATGTTTTTCTCACGTCCAGGGGGAAATCGAACGGCTTGTTCAGGAGTTCTTTTTGTTTACGCCCCAGCAGTGATTCTACCGCCGGATTGGCAAATAGTATGCGCTTGTCCTTGCCAGCGACAACAATAGCATCCGCGTTATTTTCCAGAATTTTGTGCAGATTAGCCTGGATATTGCTTATTTCCTGGGTATGCTGCTCCAGCTCCCTCTGCAGGCGGGCACGCTCGATAGCATAGGAAAGGGAGCGTTCCATCTGGGTGCCCTCCAGCTGGCCTTTGACCAGGTAGTCCTGGGCCCCTGATTTTACGGCCTTTATAGCGATGGCTTCATCGTCAAATCCGCTTAAAATAATCAGTGGTATTTGCGGTGCCGCGCAGAGTATCTTGGTGACGGTATCCAGCCCGTGGCTATCGGGCAGCCCGAGGTCTGATAGAATCAGGTCGGTCTCACCGCTGGCAAGGTGATCCAGGCCGTCCTGGAGTTTTTTTGTCGGTGTTATAACAAATCGGGCGTTATCGGACCTGGATAGTCTCCTGTTGATTAACTCGATATCGTCCGGATTATCTTCAATTAGCAGGACTCTTATCGTTTTCTCTTCCATTTTATGGCACCTGAATCATAATGTTATCGGATTACATCTCCTGAAGAAGCTCAATCCTGAGCGGGTGATTCGTTTATCAGCAGCCAGTAGAGTCCTATCTGGCGTACGGCTTCAACGAACTTGTTAAAGTCCACCGGTTTACGGACGTAGCTGTTAGCCCCGCACTTGTAGCCGCTGACAAGGTCCTGCTCCTCTTTTGACGAGGTGAGGATAACCACCGGGATAAGCCTGGTGTGCTCATTGGCACGCAGGCGCTCCAGTACCTGCAATCCGTCCAGTTTAGGTAACTTCAAATCAAGTAAAATAAGCCGTGGCTCATCTCGGGCATCGCGGTTAGCAGAGGCCCCCTCGCAGAAGAGATAGTCCAGGGCCTCCACGCCGTCGCGGGCTACCGCCACATGATTGGCAATTTTGTTCTTGCGGAACGCCCGCATCGTTAGCTCTACGTCATCGGGATTATCTTCTACCAGCAATATTGTTTCATTTCTTATAACCATTACTGCACTCCTTCAATCCAGAGTAAAATAGAAGGTGGCGCCCTTCCCTACGGCTCCTTCCGCCCTGATTGTGCCGCCGTGACGATTGATAATTCGCTGCACCGTAGCCAGGCCGATACCGGTGCCGGGGAATTCGGTGCTATCGTGGAGGCGCTGGAAAGCACCGAACAGTTTATCGGTATAGCTCATATCGAACCCGGCTCCGTTATCTTTCACGAAAAAGGTCTGTTTTCCGTTGTTCCTGCAGGTGCCGAACTCTATCTTTGCCTGCTGCTTCTTGCGCGTAAATTTCCAGGCATTACTGAGCAGGTTCTCGACCAGGACTCTCAATAGCTGAGGGTCCCCATTAGCGTTCAGTCCTTTATCTATGATGAACTTGGCCCGCCGCCCCGGCCGCGTCTCTTGAAGCCTGGCGGCAATCTCCTCCCCCAGCGTGCTCAGGTCAACCCGCTCTTTGTGCATTTCGCTTCTGGTCAGGCGGGATAGCCTCAGCAGACCATCGATGAGTTCTCCCATTTTCTGGCTGGCGTTGCGTAAGCGTTCCAGGTAGTCATGGCCAGTCTCATCGAGTTTATCATGATAGTCTTCCATCAGTGCCTGACTGAAACCGTCGATGCTCCGGAGCGGCGAACGCAGGTCATGAGAGACCGAGTAGCTGAACGTTTCCAGCTCCTTATTGGTAGCCGCGAACTGCACGTTGGAATGCTCCAGGTCTGACAGGGCCTGTTTAAGCTTTTCTTCTGCATGCTTGCGCTGGGTAATATCTGAGGCAAGCATCACGCGCCCGTAACTCACGCCGTTGTCCACGATATCCTGTAAACGCACGTCTACCCAGATGTCTCCTTTCCTGGTACGGTATATCCGCTCATCTTCCCAGTGGCCCTGTTTTTTGATATTCTTTATTCTGTCCTGCGTTTCACCGGGGTAGGCTTCCACTATCTCGATAACTTCAAGGAATTTTTTACCAATAGCCTCTGAGGCTTTTATTCCGAATAGCTGTTCACTGATTTCGTTCCAGTGTGTTATGTTACCATCCAAATCGGTGACGATAACGCTCTCATGGATGGACCTAAATGCGGCATCCGAGAGGCGTAAAACTTCCTCGGCCCTCTTGCGTTCGGTGATATCGCTCCAGTTTATTAGTAAGTATTTTAACTTCCCTTCTTTTATTACCGACAATGCGTCTATAGCGACCCAGAAACGTTCCCCGTTCTTCTTCTGGAAGATCTGTTCCCCGCTACTGTTGCCACTTTTCATGGTTTCTTTTTGACGGGCTTTGATTTGCGTCCATGATTCTTCCGGCCACCACGGGTAAGGGGCTTTTATATTTGTCAAGTCGTCTGGAGCAAAACCGGTGAGTTTTTCAAACGCTGGATTTACATATTTTATTAACGTGTCTGGATTTATAACTTCTATTGGATTTGGCGCGTTCTCCAGCAGGCTGGTGCTGAATTCCTCGCTTTCCTTAAGCGCTTCTTCCGCCCGCTTACGCTCGATAGCAATAGCGGCGATATGGGCCGACCACTCCAGCACCCTGAGGTCTTTGACCTCCGGCTCGCCCGTTTTTTCACTGTAGTTAGCAATGGTGCCGAGAAGCTCTCCGGTGGACGAGAGGATGGGTTGCGACCAGCAGGCAAACAGCCCGTAAGCGATGGCTTGTTCGGCCACTTCTTTCGGGAAAAGGGTACTGTTCTCAATATCCGGGGCGATTACCCTTTCCTTGGAATAAGCTGCAGTTCCGCAGGTTCCCAGGTTCGGTCCTATCGGTATCCCGTTCTCCATAAGTTTATTGTAGCCGGTGGGCAGATTCGGGGCGGCTGCCGGTAACAGCAATTCCTTTGACGAATCATAAAGTAGCATAGAGCCTTTGATAGAGGGGTCATGAGATTCGCCCAGGCGTACGATGGCGTCCAGCACTTCGCTTAATTGTGCCCCCTGTCCCATCAGCGTAAGCACGTGATTTTCATCGAGCTGCCATTTTTCCGCCCGTTTACGTTCGGTAATGTCGACAGTTATAGAGATAATACACGGTTCGCCGCGAATCGTTAGTTTTTCGGCTGAAAACAGCCAGTTGCGTATTTCACCCGATTTTATGCGGAATTCAAATTCTTCATTGTAGACCCTGCCCTGTTCTTTTAAAATCTGCAACATACGGATACGGTCTTCTGCCTTTGCCCAGAAGTTGAGTTCGGTTGACGTGTGCCCGATTATCTCTTCCAGAGTGTAGCCGGTGATAAGAGTGTGACTGTTATTAACTTCAATGAATTTTCCATCGTTGACCGTAGTGATTGCCATGGTGTTAGGGCTGGAGCGGAAGGCTATAGAAAACTTTTCCTCTGATTCTCTCAAGGCCTCCTCCGCCCGCTTACGCTCGATAGCAATAGCGGCGATATGGGCCGACCACTCCAGAATCCTGAGGTCTTTGACTTCCGGCTCGCCCGTTTTTTCACTGTAGTTAGCAATGGTGCCGAGAAGCTCTCCGGTGGACGAGAGGATGGGTTGCGACCAGCAGGCAAACAGCCCGTAAGCGATGGCTTGTTCGGCCACTTCTTTCGGGAAAAGGGTACTGTTCTCAATATCCGGGGCGATTACCCTTTCCTTGGAATAAGCTGCAGTTCCGCAGGTTCCCAGGTTCGGTCCTATCGGTATCCCGTTCTCCATAAGTTTATTGTAGCCGGCGGGCAGATTCGGGGCGGCTGCCGGTAGCAGTAATTCCTTTGACGAATCATAAAGTAGCACCGAGCCTTTGATAGCAGGGTTATAGGACTCTCCCAGGCGAACGATGGCTTCCAGCACTTCGCTTAATTGCGCTCCCTGTCCCATCAGCGTAAGCACGTAGTTTTCATCCTGCTGGAGCTTTTCCGCCCGTTTACGTTCGGTAATGTCGACAGTTATAGAGATAATACACGGTGCGTCGCGAATCGTTAGTTTTTCGGCTGAAAACAGCCAGTTGCGTATTTCACCCGATTTTATGCGGAATTCAAATTCTTCATTGTAGACCCTGCCCTGTTCTTTTAAAATCTGCAACATACGGATACGGTCTTCTGCCTTTGCCCAGAAGTTGAGTTCGGTTGACGTGTGCCCGATTATCTCTTCCAGAGTGTAGCCGGTGATAAGAGTGTGACTGTTATTAACTTCAATGAATTTTCCATCGTTGACCGTAGTGATTGCCATGGTGTTAGGGCTGGAGCGGAAGGCTATAGAAAACTTTTCCTCTGATTCCCTCAAGGCCTCCTCAGCTCTCTTACGCTCGGTGATGTCGGTATCCACGCCTCTATATCCCAGGAGGTTACCCTCCTCGTCGATTACGGGGACTCCGCTTGTCAGGAGTTCTACCGTTTTGCCGTCTCTGCACCTGTTCCTGTTTATGAACTCCTTAATCGGTTGTTTTTGGGCAAATGCTTCAAATACTGCTTTTTTCAATTCCTTCCTCTCCTCGGAAAGGAAGAAATCATAAAAGTGCTTTTCAAGTATTTCCTCGGACTTGTACCCCAGTATCTTCTCTACAACAGGATTAGAGTAAATGTACTTCCCTTTGGTGTCGACCTCCCAGATCCACTCCAGGGTATTCTCCACGATATCGCTGAACCTTTTCTCCCTCTCTTTGAGCGCCTCCTCGGCCTGCCTGCGTTCGGTAATATCACGGACAAATACACACAATTGTCCTTCATCTATATTCAGATAATTTACGCTAATTTCAATATCAATTATCTTACCGTCTTTTCGTTTGTGCTGCGTCTCGAAACGGTCCGAGCCGTTCTCCACTATTTTTTTGATATGTTGCCCGGTTTCTCCGGGCTTTTCTACGGCTTCAATGTCCTGAATAGACATTTCAAGCAGCTCTTCACGTGTATAACCCGTTATCTTACAATAAGATTCGTTGACTTCGAGTATTTTCCCCTCCAAATTGCACATCCAGAAACCATCAAGGGCTGTTTCTAAAATTGCCTGCTGTTTTTCTTCCGACTTCTTACGCTCGGTTATATCGGTGCTCACGGCGAGCGTACACGGTTCGCCGCCAATCTGGACGTATTCGCATGAAAATAGCATGGTGCGGATTTCGCCCGACTTCGAGCGGAATTCAAATTCTTCATTATGCATTTTAATGCGTTTACTCATTTTCTGGAGCATCATGTCCCGTTGTTCCGAATTTGCCCATATGTTAAGGTTATTGGCATTATTGCCAATTAACTCTTCCCGTGTATAACCCAGAATACGGGTATAGCTTTCATTCACTTCGAGGAATGTGCCGTCTGAGAGTGTGGAAATAGAGATGGCATCCGGGCTGGCATGAAAAGCTTTGGAGAATTTCTCCTCTGACTCTTTCAGTGCCTCCTCTGTCTTCTTACGCTCGGTGATGTCGGTCGTCACGGCAAGGATACACGCTTCACCGGCAATGTTGATTGGCTCGGCGGAGAACAGCATTGTATGTATCTCGCCTGATTTTAAGCGGGAGCTATATTCTTGATTTACAACCCGGCCTTTGTCCCTCAGTATCTTTGTTATTCTCTCCCGCTCCTTGGGATTTACCCAGAGATTGAGTTCCTCCGAACTCCGGCCAATCACTTCCTCGCGGGTATAACCGTTATCGCGTGTGAAGCTGTCGTTGATTTCAAGGAATATGCCATCCTTAATCGTGGTAATAGCGATTGAATTGGGGCTGGAGCGGAAGGCCACGGAGAACTTCTCCTCCGATTCTCTTAATGCCTCCTCCGCCCGCTTGCGTTCGGCGATTTCCTGGTTGAGGTTATCTATCGAGGTCATGCTGGTGCTGAGACTCTGTGTCATCTTGTCGAAGGCTCTTGAAAGCTCTCCTATCTCGTCACCGGCCTCGGTGCCGACTTTATAGTCCAGGTTTCCCTGTGCAATTACCTCGGTGCCTTTGCGGAGGGCAAGCAGCGGCTCTACTATTGACCTTGTCGTAAGAATGGCAGCTGCAATGGCAAGGAGTGTTAAGAAGCCGGCAGCGGAAAAAAGAGAGTGTAGACCGCTGGTGTAGGCTCTATCATATTCTGTTTTTACCCTTGTCAACTCGGCGATACTGGCGGCTTTTACCTCGCCGGCCTGTTCTTGCATGGCGAGCAGCGCCGGCAGGTCCATGCTGCGGTCACGCTCCACCAATCTGGCGTAATCGGCGCCGCGCTCTTTCACGTCGATTGTCCACATGGTGGAAAAATAGTAATCGAAAATTTTACCTGCCAGTATGCAGTCTTTTCCGTGTTCTATCATTCCGGGCATTGCTGCCGTCGGCAGATAAGTCAGTCCGATTTCTTCAAGACGTCTCAGCTTAAGCAGGGCGGTACGCTTTGCCTCTTCTATGTCAAGAAAAAGGTAGTCCGAGACCTCGCGGTATATCTCATGGGATAAGGTTTCCACCTCGGTCATCGCGATAGTGTCCGGGATAATATCCTCTTCCACCGTGCTGAATTGTTTACGGGAATTCCCGAAACTATCCACCGCAAAAATGGCAATCAGCCACAGGAGGACCACGATCGCCGTAAAGCTGATAACTAACTTTATTCTTACTTTCATTCTCTACCTGCTCATGGCCGGAGACGATAATTTCCAATTACCAGCCGGCGTTAATATCCATTGCTGATGACCCTGCAATACGATTGCACCCCCGAGGGCAGCAGAGTAGCCAGGTAACCATGACTTCTCAAGCTGTCCGTAAATCATTGTGTTGGCAGATTAAGCGGCTAATACCCGGTGGTTACCTGGGTGACCAGCCCGGTCGTATCGCAGGAATAGGTGCCTTTGGTTGTCGCCGTCCTCAGGTAGGTGGAATACAGCCCGTGCCCGGTAGGGAAAGACGACATATTGGCGGTCGCTCCCGTGGACGTAACCGATGTCATGGCGCTTTTCGCCATCATCGTATCCATAGCCGTTTGCACGGTAACCAGCTCGGCCTTGGCCGCTTCTGTCTGGCCTTCGCCGGCAAGCCCGGTAACATTGGGCAGGACGACTGCCGCCAGGACTCCCAGGATAGCCACGACAATAAGCAGTTCCACCAGGGTAAAACCTTTACTGTCATGTTTGATTCTCTTTAAAAACCTGCGCATGATCATACCCCCTGAATTGATTTTTCGTCTGATTATTTCCATTACTGACCCTCCTGATAATTCAGTATCTCTGCATTACTTTTTTTAATTGCTCCATAGACAGTCACCTCACTTTTATCCGCTTTTAAATGTAAAGTGAATATCTTGCCACGGTCTTTATCGCTGGCTTTTCTGGTAAGAGTCCCTTACCGGTATGCTGAACTTTGCCAGGAATTCAGAGAAGTTATTTCTCTCTATCCGGTAGTGTCCGCCGGGCAGCCGAAAAGCCATCAATTGGCCGGTATTTATCCAGCGCAATACCGTGGTATTGCTGACTCCGCAACGCTTGGCAATAAAACCGACAGGTATAAATTCCGGTTCCCACTGCTCGGGTGTATTCTGCAAGCTAACCTCCTTTATACGCTGTGAAAGTACCCGCTGCCTGACTGAAAAATCGGCTCTGTTATCATATTCGGTGCTAGCAGTGTTTGATACGTTTGGAGTATATGAAAATAGCATCACAGCAGCGTCACAGAGCTACAAAGAAAGTTTACAGAAATATCACAAGGGGCGGCTTTATCTTCGTATTTAACTGGCGGCGGAGGAGGCAAACAGCGGTAATTTGTGAGTATTCGTAGAAATTACAGCAGTTCATTTACCCCTTATAAAAAACCGGCTTCCCCTTTCCCCGAAGAGGGGGGAGGGGAAGCCGGGTAAGGAAAGGGAGGTGGTTTTAGGAGGCTTTTTTACCGGCGCGGGTTCGCCAGTAGACCAGTCCGATAATGACAGCACCCGCAGCTACGACATAAAGGAAGATTAACCAATCCCTAAACCTTTCTGGTGCTGCCTCAGCTTCCGGTGACGATACCTCGGGCACAACCGGTGCTATCTCGACGGGTGTTTCCGGTTCCTCCGGAGGCAGCGATTCAATTTCGACAGGCTTCGGTGCGGCCTCTGTCCCTGCGGGTAATGACGGGCTCTCGGGGGCTACCGTTTCCTCTTCCATTTCGGCGGGTGCTTCGGTGACAATGAGTGTGGCGGTCATACCACCGATATCAATTGTGTAGGTGCCGGCTTTATCGATTTTCAGCGTGAAGCTGACCTCCTGGCTGGTATGTCCTGCCAGTTGAATCTCCTCGGTTGCAGCCACGCTATCGTTTATCGTGAGTGTCGCCTCATAGCTGCCGGCTAGGTCGCCGGTATTGGCAATAATGGCGCTGACGGTAGCACTCTCATCGGTGTTGATTTGTGCCGGTGCCAGCGATAGTTCGGTCGCTTTAAAGCTGGTAGCAGCCGTGTGCGCCATGATGGTGTAGGTGCTGAAGTGGCTTACCGGAACGGTAATAGTATTGTTAATCGGGTCGACGGTACTGCCCTCGAGCTCAACCCATTTTGTATCCTGCCATGTCGCGATAACCAGTTTCTCCTCGGCAACTCCATCCGGCACCAGTGAATCGTAGTACTCAAAGGTTAGATTTATCGGCGGGTCAAATGTGGCGCCGCTGGGACCGATTTCGTAAGCCATGCCGATAATCCTGGTATCAGCGGGTGGCGCTATTGATGCCGTGCTCTCTTTGATGGATATGGAGTACAGCCGCTGACCGTTCTTGTTCAGACCGATAGTGCCCTGGTCTATACTGATCTTCACTTTGCCGTCCACGGATTCCGCTAAGGCATCGGCGATGAATTCGCCGCTGCCGATGGTGTATTCGGCTAAACTCGTAACGCCGGATGCACCGCCGCCGCCCCCGCCCCCGCCGCTGGTCACCGGGTATTCGGTTACTATTTCGGAAGGCGGTGGTTCCGGTGTGGCAATCAGCGTCCACGAGCTGAAGTGGTCAGGCGAGGCGTAGGCGATATTATTAGCAGTGTCTACGGTCGTGGTCATTTCAGTCCAGGTGCCGGTATCGGGGTTGAGGTAAGCTACCTTCAGGTTTTCTTCATCGAGACCGGCAGTCGTAAGCTCGTCGAGGTCATAGGGGAAGCCGATATACCATTCCGCTCCATCCACGGGGGAACTCGACTCGACATTGGTGACCCTGCCCAGCATGTCTGTCGCGCCTTCCGGCAGGTCAGCCAGCGTGTCCGGGGCTACATCGACCTTGGCCGGAGTGATGATACTGGCCTCGGCGCCATCATTGATGATGCCGCTGATGGTGATTATATCGCCCCACGGAGGTTCAATGTCCATCGGGGTGCTGGCCGTGATGGTCGTCGGGTCTAAGAGAGGAGAAGCATATTGAGTAATCGTGGTGCCTGAAGGCGTGCTGATAACCATGACGTCGGTGCTGTGCGACAGGGCGCCGCTTGTACCGGTGATTCTGAATGTCCAGCTACCCGGTTGAGTGTTGGCGCTTGCCGTAAAGGTTACGGCTTGTTTGCCCAGTCCGGTATTGGTTGAAGGAGTCACGCTGCCGGCGGTGTAGCTGATGCTGGACGGCCAGGTAGCGTTGGCGCTGGCCATGGCAACGGCCAGGCTCACCGTTCCGGAGAAGCCATTGATTGCGGTTACGGTAACCGTGGTGTTGCTGCTGGAGTTCGGGCAGATGGGTATCGTGTTCGGGGCCAGGTTGATGGCGAAATCGGAAGTAGTCACCGGCGGCACCACGTTCAACGTTATTGTCCGTGTCTGGGTGATGGCGCCGCTGATACCCGTTATGGTCAGCGAGTATTTACCTGCGGTGGCCCCCGCGGGTACGTTAAAGGTCAATGTAGCCGTCGTTGGCGTACCGATACTCGGTGTTATCGTCGCCGCAGGCAGGATACTGGCCGTAGCCCCGCTGATGGCGCTGAGTCCGGAGACACTGAGGGTAACAGCGGACTGGAAGCTCCCCAGCGGTTCGATCTTGGCGGTAACGGTGCCGGAGCCGCTTTTAGGAATATTAACCTTCATCGGACTCGTATATAGTACGAAGGTGTTAACCGCCGAAGGTTTCAGGCTGAACGGCCTGTCTATGCTTATACCGCTGGTGCCTCCGGTAACTTTCACCGGGTAGATACCCGCATTCATCGACGGCGCTGTGATGATGGCGGTGAAGCCGCCGTTCTGCGCCACGGTGATGGCGCTCGGTACCGTGGTGATGTTGTTCCCGCCGAATCGTACCGTTACGGTCTCGCCGGCGGTGAAACCTGTCCCGGAGAGCCTGATATCGGTGTCAGCCGGGCCGCTCGTCGGTGAGATAACCATGCTGGCTCCGGGTGAGACTACCATGAAGTCCAGCGGAATGGACCGGTAGACCGTACCGGAACCTGCTTCCAGAGCAACGTCGTACGGGCCGATTGGTGTGTCGGCATCAACGTCCAGGAGTACGGTAACGGTCATATCCTCGCCGGGGATGGGTATCTGTTCTATCGGAGCGATTATCTCCCTGATACCTCCCGGAGTCCCCGTAAATTTACTGATAGTAGCCTCGGTAGCATTCTTAAAGGTAGCCGTAACACCGGGTGCCAGGTGCCCGACGGCGAAGACGACGCGCTCCTGGAAGCCGTTCTTGGAGCTTAGCGTCATGGTGGCGCTGCCACTTTCACCCTGGACAACCTTAAGGAACTGGGGAGAGACGTTGAGGAAGAAATCGGCATTGGTAGCCGGGACGATGCTGAAAGTATTCTTGGAGGTCATTACCCCATCGGTTGCTCTGATTATATAGGTTCCCGGCGGTACCTGGCCGGCGGGAGGTACGGTAATCTCCGTAGCCCACGTCCCGTCGCTCTGAACAGCGAGTGTACCGGGTGTTATGTCTATCGCTTGAGACGCGCCGGCAGGCGCCGCCGTTAGAGTAATGGTATTGCTGCTGGTGAAACCGCCACCGGATATACCGATATGCTCTCCGGGACGCGCCTGTGGTGGGTTAATGGTAATAGTAGCGTGTCCCTCACCAGCGCCGATATCGGGCATGACGCCGAAGCCCATGGGTACCGTGGCTGCTTCGCTGCCGCTGACGCCGCGTACGCTGACCGGATAGGGTCCCGGAGGTGTACTGGCACTGACGTTGAATGTCAGTGTGGCGCTGCCGGAGCCGCCGGGGGCTACCGTGATGAAATTACTCGGGGAGAAAGTGGTGGTGATGCCCGGTGCCAGGCCGTCAACGAACAGTGTGATATTTGCCGATGTCGTGCCTACCGATACAGCATTCACGATTATGGTCGTCTGACCGCCCTGTACGACGGGGGGCAGGTAGGGTGGTGATAACTTAAGGATAAATTTAGCTTCGCTGCCTCTGATGGAGAACGGTCGCGAGTCATAGAGATAACCACCGCTGCCATCGGCTACGGCAACCCTGACATCGTAGGTGCCGGGGGTAAGACCGGTGGGCATCTGGAAGACGCCGTTGAAGTTCCCGTTAGCGTCGGTAGTCAGGTTAGCCGGAATGGCTACCGATTGCGAGCCGAAGATAAGGCTGGTAACGCTCTTGTTGGCCGGGAATCCCGTCCCGGAGAAGGTTATCTTGTACTGCTTGTCGGTATAGCCTGCCGGGGCATAGTCCGGTTCGAGGTTAAACTCGGGTAACTGGAAAGCGGCTGGTGGTATCACGCTGAAACTGAAGGGCATCATCCTGGCATCATCGCCATTGACGCCGCGTATGGTCAGCGGGTACATACCTGGACCGGTCGAGGCTCTGGTGGTGATGGTCAGCTTGGTACTGCTGGAGCCGCCCGGCGATACGGTAACCGTGGGATTTTCAAAGGAGCCGGTAATTCCCGGCGGCAGCCCTTCCACGTATAGCTGTACCGTAGCGGCCTGGCCGGTCGATTTCACAAAGATGGTCGTATTGCCGGAGGCCCCCTGCGGCACGCCGGAGATATAGCCTGGAACGATGTCAAGCTTGAAGGTTACGTCGTCATTCTGGATGAAGAACGGCTTGGCGATGAATACCGGATTTATTCCTGTTTTACTCGCCTCTACCTCGACCATGTACTGCCCGACGCCGTAATCGCTCGGGACGTTAAAGACAAGAGTAAGGTTACCATTTTCATCAGCCAGGGTATTGGGCGGTACCGGCAGTGGCCTGCCGGCGAAGCGCAGACTGGTGATGTTGGCTCCCGAGGGGAAGTCTGTCGCTTTTATCGTAACCTTGATTTTTGCCGGTCCGGCGGTCGGGTTGAGGGTGATTTCAGGGAACCAGATGCCCTGCTCCTCCATCCAGTTGATATCCTTGAACTCCTGCGATGGTTGTACGTCGAACTCGACGCGGGTATAGAATGTCTTCTGGACGCTGCTGACGATAGCGGTGCCCTTAATCTCGGCGCCGTAATGTCCCGGAGGAATAGTGGTCGGCGTCAGGGTAAGGGTGGCGGTACTGGAACCGCCGGGTGTGACGTTCACCAGGCTGCTGGAGAAAGACGTGGTTATGCCCGGTGGAATCCTGACCACGCTGAGGGTGACGTTAGCGCCGGCACCCGTCGAGGTAACCCGGATGGTGGTGGTGCTGCCATCGGGCGGGATAGGCGGTAGCCAGTCGGGCTCGGCTTTAATGGTAAAGGCGGCTTCTGTCGATGTTACCTGGAAAGGCTTCATGATGAAGACTTCCGGTTGGTCGTCATTTTGAGCTGCGACTTCGACATCGTACCAGCCGGAGGTTATATTGGCGCTCCATAAAGTCTTGGGTACGTTGAAGACCAGGGTAAAATCGCCGGTGACATTATCGGCCATGGTGCCGGCGGGCACGGGCAGGTTCATACCGGCGAATCTCAGGTGGGTGACGTTAGCACCGGCCGGGAAGTCGTTGGCGGTGATAGTGACATTTTTCCCTGCCGGTCCCATGTTGGGATTAAGCGTTATTTCGGGGAAGTAGAACAGGTACATATCGTTGACGGTCATCCCCATGTCGTACATCATCATGTCCATATCCCAGTTCATGAAATCGTCCGGGGTCTGAACGTCGAACTCGATGTGTGTATAGAAAGTTTTCTGGACACTGTCAATGATAGCCGTGCCTTTAATCTCGGCGCAGTAATGTCCCGGGGCTAGGATGGTCGGCGTCAGGGTAAGGGTGGCGGTGCCGGAGCCGCCGGGTGTGACGTTCACCAGGCTGCTGGAGAAAGAGGTGGCTATACCCGGTGGAATCTTATCCACGCTGAGGGTGACGTTAGCGCCGGCGCCCGTCGAAGTAACACGGATGGTGGTGGTGCTGCCCTCGGGCGGGATAGGCGGCAGCCAGTCGGGCTCGGCTTTGACGGTAAAGGCGGCATCCGCCGACGTTACCTGGAAAGGCTTCATGATGAAGACTTCCGGTTGGTCGTCATTTTGAGCTACGACTTCGACATCGTACCAGCCGGGGCCGATGGGAGCGTTCCAGATGGTCTTGGGTACGTTAAAGACCAGGGTAAAATCGCCGGTGACATTATCGGCCATGGTGCCGGCGGGCACGGGCAGGTTCATACCGGCGAACCTCAGGTGGGTGACGTTAGCGCCGGCCGGGAAGTCGTTGGCGGTGATAGTGACATTTTTCCCTGCCGGTCCCACATTGGGACTGAGTACAATCTCCGGGAAGTAGAAGAGGTACATGTCGTCGTTGGTCATCCCCATGTCGTACATCATGGTGTCCATATCCCAGTTCATGAAATCGTCCGAAGGCTGAACGTCGAACTCGATGTGTGTATAGAATGTCTTCTGGACGCCGCTGACGATGGCGGTGCCCTTAATCTCGGCGCCGTAATGTCCCGGAGGAATAGTGGTCGGCGTCAGGGTAAGGGTAGCGGTGCTGGAGCCGCCGGGCGGAACGTTCACCAGGCTGCTGGAGAAAGAGGTGGTTATGCCCGGTGGAATCCTGTCCACGCTGAGGGTGACATTGGCGCCGGCGCCGGTGGAGTTGACCATTATATTTGTCGTGCCGTTATTACTGGATGAAATCGGCGGCAGCCAGTTAGGCTCGGCCCTCATGGTAAAGGCGGCATCCACCGACGTTAACTGGAAGGGTTTCATAATGAAGACCGGGGGTTCGTCGGTTTTCTGAGCTCCTACCTCGACATCGTACCAGCCGGGGCCGATAGGAGCGTTCCAGATGGTCTTGGGTACGTTAAAGAACAGGGTGAAGCTGCCGGTGACGTTATCGGCCACGGTGTCGGCGGGCACGGGCAGGTTCATACCGGCGAATCTCAGGCTGGTGACGTTAGCGCCGGCCGGGAAGTCGGTGGCGGTGATAGTGACCTTTTTCCCTGCCTGTCCCATGTTGGGATTAAGCATTATTTCGGGGAAGTAGAACAGGTACATATCGTTGACGGTCATCCCCATGTCGTATATCATGGTGTTCATATCCCAGTTCATGAAATCGTCCGAGGGCTGAACGTCGAACTCGATATGGGTGAAGAAGGTTTTCTGGACACTGTCAATGATAGCCGTGCCTTTGATTTCAGCGAAGTAGTGCCCCGGGCCTATGTTGTTCGGCGTCAGGGTAAGGGTAGCGGTGCCGGAGCCGCCGGGTGTGACGTTCACCGAATTACTGGAGAAACTGGTGGTGATACCCGCTGGAATTCTATCCACGGACAGGGTTACGTTAGCGGCACTACCTATGGACTTAACGCGAATCAGTGTTGAGGCATTACCGCCGGGTGGGATAGGCGGCAGCCAGTCGGGGTCGGCCCTGAGGGTAAAAGCGACATCCGCTGCCGTAACCTGGAATGGCTTCATGATGAAAACCGGCGGTTGGCCATCTGCATAAGCCTCCACCTCGATATCATACCAGCCGGAGCCGGTATTACCGTCCCAGATGGTCTTGGGTACGTTGAAGACGAGGTTAAAGTCGCCGTTTCCATCGGCAGCCGTACCGGTGGGAACCGGCAATTCCATGCCGGCGAAGCGGAGATGAGAAACCGCGGCATTAGCCGGGAAATCTGTAGCATTGATGTTTACCTTGGTCCCGGCCTGCCCAATATTAGGACTGAGTATAATCTCCGGGAAGTAGAAGAGGTACATGTCGTCGTTGGCCATCCCCATGTCATACATCATGGTGTTCATATCCCAGTTCTTATACTCCTGAGGCGGCTCTACGTCGAAGTCCAGAGGTATGCAAAATTCAGAGTCGGCCTCCGACTGTATGTGGTAATCAAGTATCTGGTTGTCATTACTATCTACCCAGCCTACAATAGTTATCATGAAGTGGCCGGGGCTGGCTCCACCGATATAGAAGGTCTTCGAGGTCTGACCTCCACCGGGGACAGTAGCGTTGGCTGTAACAAGGCCATCGGTGGTGTTCCAGTGTGGCTGCGCACCGCCCGGTACACCCCATCCGTTCATTATCTCCATTACCGCCAGGGTGACGTTGGTGCTGGTATAGCCGAGGGCTTTAACGTTAATCGTGGTCTGCCCGTAGTCTCCCGGCGGTATCGGGGGTATCCAGTTCGGGGTAGCCTCGAGGCTGAAGGCGGCATCACTCCTCATCAGATTGAAGTCTTTGCCGATATCCTGCCACCAGGTATCTTTCTCCATGTGGAAGTTTACCCAGTACATGCCGCCGGGTGGCAGGTTCCATGATTCACTTACGATGAATGAGCCGGAGAATCCACCGCTACTATCGGCGATAACGCCACCGGATGGTAACGGTACCGCATATCCGGCAAGGTTAATTGAGGTAATATTGGCGCCTGCCGGCAGGTTGGTGCCGGTATAGCTTACCTGTGAGCCGGCAGGGCCGCTCTTGGGTGAAAGCATTACGTCCGGGAAGAATATCCCGCTCTCCCACTCCGTGCCCTGCCACTGCTGGTCCCAGGCACCCTGGTCCATACCCATCATGCCACCCATGAATCCTGCGGGCGGGCCTACCTGGAATTCCATATGGTAGTCGCGCCGGTTGCTGTCTCCATCAACGGCGATAATGTTAAAGGGGTAGGGGCCGGGCGGTAAATTCTCTGAAGGTATTAATGTCAGGGTTGCCGTGGCGGTACCACCGGCACTGGTAACGTTGACCGTTCTGGATACCGGGTCCCATGTTTGGGTGATGGTGCCGTAAGCGGCAAAGAGTCCCTCGGTGCTCAGAGTGACCGTTGGTGTCTTGCCGGGTAAGGCTGTAACGGTGATGGCGATCTGGCGTCCGTTAGAATCGCCGGCGGGGAT
Organism: uncultured Dehalococcoidaceae bacterium; assembly: GCA_964500415.1. GTDB lineage: Bacteria > Chloroflexota > Dehalococcoidia > Dehalococcoidales > RBG-16-60-22 > JAFGPF01. Next base: position 20,599 of record CAZCOB010000032.1, read on the forward strand.
GGGTTCCAGCCAGTTAGGGCTGACCTTCAAAGAAAAGGCATCATCATCACTCATGATATTGAACGGTGTCATCCTGACAGTTTCCTGTACGTTTACCACAACCGGATGAGTTCCCGGAGGTATCGGCGGGACCGTAATTACCGCGGAGAAGGCACCGGTTTCATCGGTAGTGGCATTTACGCTGGTGGGCGTAACATCGTCACGACCAAGTTCTATATAACTAAGGTTCTGATTGCTGGGGAAACCATAACCGCTGACGGTTATCTGTTCACCTGCAGAACCGTAATCACGCGATAGTGTTACCATGGCCATGCCCATGTCCATGAAGCCTGACGAGGGCGTGACTTCCAGCGTGAAATCAGTCCACATTTCCTCGTTGGGATTATCCGCGTTATAGGCGCGGATGGATATGGGGTAGTTGCCCATCGGGCAGGAATTGGATATATTCAGTCGCAGTTCGCGGCCTTCCATACCGCCGACGGGCGGCGTAACGTTAGCGCTGGTAAAGCTGGCGCTAACGCCGTAGGGCATTCCCTCGACCCGCAGGATTACGTTGGGGCTGGGAGGGTTGGTCACCAGCGACCGTACCGAGATGCTGACGCTGGCGGTATCACCCGCCGGTCTTGCCAGCCATCCCGGTGAAGCGCTGACGTTGAATTTCTGGTCGGAGGCAACTACCTGGAAATCGAATCCGCCCATGCGGTCATCAGGGTAGGTGCCCACGATAACGTCAACCGGATATCGCCCGGGTCCTGTGGGATTACCGTAGGCGGTATCGGGGACGGTAAATACTCCTGAGAATGAACCGTCGAGGGCGGTGGTGATATTAGCTGTCAGTACGTCCGTCTCGACGAAGGTCAGACTCGCCACGGCGGTATTACCGGGGAATCCGGAACCGCTGAAGGTAATCGTATCGCCGACCTGGCCGTACGTAGGACTGAGTGAGAGCATACCCATGCCGTAGCCCATCGGCGGCATAATAGATAGCTCGAGGTTGACACGTGTTATTTTTTCATTATTATCCCAGATATTATTATCATTGGTATCGACCCAGCCCTCGAGTGTAGCCTGGTACTGCCCCATCGGAATCATACCGGGCAGGACCAGCATCAGTCCGAAGTTATTCTGGCCTCCCGGAGGTGCGCTGAGGTTGAAAACGGGTTGTCTGACACCGTTCCATTCTGTGTTAACGCCTGGCGGCAGGCCTTTCACGGCCATTTTCACCGTTGGCGAGGCGCCGCCCAGCGTGTTGAGTATGCCTGAAGTCCCGGGCGTGCCGCCGGGTTCTCCCTGCAGGAAATTGGGCGAGAGGCTGAGTATAAAGGTATCATCGCCTCCGTAAACATTAAACATCGTCTCGGCCTGTGCCCCTCCTACATATGCCCTGACGGGATAGGTTCCCGCGGCGATGGGCTGCCCGCCCAGTGTGGCAGGCACGGTAAATCCGCCGGAAAATGACCCTGCCGGCGAGGTAGTAATGGTCTGCGCCAGGGTGATGTTGGCGCTGCCGAAGGTGATTCCGGTAACATTGGCGCTGGTGGGGAAGTTGGAACCGCTGAAGGACACATTGGTGCCCGCCGTGCCGGTATTCGGATTCAGCGAGAATATCGGCATGTCGTAGTCGGCAGAGGCCCCGACGCCCAGCTCCAGGTTGCGGATTTCTGTCTGATTTCCTGATACGGCTTTAACAGCCAGTGAGTAGTGCCCCATAGACGTAGATGCCTTGGGCTTGATTTCCAAAGACGACATCAAGGTGCTGCCTATGGATGGCGATACATTGGCGGATGCCTGCCAGGCACCTCCGTCGAAACGCCACTCGATTGTCGGCGGCCCCTCGATGCTGAGGGTAACATTAGCTGAAGACGTGCCGACCGACTGTACGTTTACCGT
>CAZCOB010000033.1:0-22383 GCA_964500415.1 uncultured Dehalococcoidaceae bacterium
CTAGGTGGTATCGAGAACACCCGTACCGTTCTTTGCTACAGTTGTCAACGGTGACACAATAGCCCACGGTTCTCAACAGAGGTTGCCAGTGGAACCTTGACCGCTATAATGAGCAGAGGGGCGGGTCAAACCCGCAATGGAAATCAGTAGAAATAATTGACGATCATAAGATTCGATTGCATTTAAACTACTTCACCAATAGCGTGTTCGAAGGATTGGCGGGTCAAGACACCTTCATGGTATCGCCAGCAGCCGTTGAGAAAAATGGTGAAGAGTGGGCTCGCTGGAACCCGGTTGGCACCGGCCCCTTTAAATTCGTTGAATATGAGCGTGACGTCAAGCTGGTTGCTACCAAGTTCGTTGATTACTGGCAGAAAGACAAGCCCTATCTCGACGGTATTGAAGTAATCGTCCTGCCAGACCACATGACCCGGCAAATGGCCTTCCAGGCAGGCGACTTGGATATAGCATACCTGGAGGGTAAACTGGCAGGCGACCTTATGGCACTTGGCTTTGAGGCTAGAGAGCTAACGAGAGCGTTACCAGTGCATTGTTTAGTACCGTCAAGTGCCAATCCTGAATCTCCCTGGTCCAGCAAGAAGGTCCGGGAGGCAGCCTGGTACGCCATCGATCGCGAGAAAATCACCGCGGCCCTGGGCTATAGACAGAAGGTTGTTAGCAATCAGTGGATACCTACTGGCGTAATAGGCCATATCCCCGAACTGGAAACCCTTCGCATATATGACCAGGACAAGGCTAGGCAGCTTCTGACGGAGGCAGGCTACCCCGACGGATTCAAGAGCCGGCTAATCGTAGGTCCCCGCTGGGTTGACCGCGATTTGCAGGTAGCGATACAAGCCGAACTCGCCGCGGTAGGCATCGATGTTGAGCTTGAATTCCCTGAACAGGGCAAGTATAGTGAATACCGTTGGGCTGAAAGCGGTTGGGGCGATGGTATCCTTTTCCAGGAATTTGCCCAATTTGCCACTCCTACGCCGTCTATCCGTTTTTACTGGGACCATTCTCCTGCACAGCTCTACGATATGCTTTACCCGGAGGGACTCGACGAGCTGGTTGATGAAGTCCTAGCAACCTCCGAGTTTTCAAAGGACTTATTGGAGGAATTTAACAGGGCACTCTTTGAGGACGCAACCTTGATTCCTCTTTACGAGATTAAGAAAATCGCCTTTGCTAGAGCGGGTGTTCATGGCGACAGAGTCTTTAGCTATGGATTTCTCTGGGACTGGACCCCCAGGGACGCATGGATTGAAGAGAGCGCCCAATAGAAAAATATACTAGGCTGTAAATTTCTGGCCCGGGTGGGAGTATCGGTATAACCATCCTGGCGGAAGCCGGGCTCAGCTTTTTGGGTGTTGGGGTGACTCCGCCGACACCCACCTGGGGCGGTATGGTTTTTGAAGGCATCCCTTACCTGCTGACCGACCCACTGCTTTCCTTTATTCCTGGCATCACCATTATAGTCGTTGTATTCGCTTTTAATATGGTAGGAGATGGCTTAAGAGATGCCATTGACCCCCGATTGAGGGGGACAATATAGGTACGGTTCGGGGTCTAACCTGAATGATCTGGAGAGCTAGGCGGAGAGTTAAAGAAATACTTATCAGGAGAAACCTTCTGTAATATTAGAGTTGAGAATCGCGAGCCGGGTACAAATTTATTCCGGCGGAACAGATAAATTTTATTCAAAACGGAGGTTTGAGAATGCAGTTATTCGGTGAATATGATGTGGTTATTGCCGGCGGTGGAACATCGGGTATATCCGCGGCTATCGCTTCAGCCCGGATTGGTGCTAAAACACTCCTGATAGAGCGCCTCGGTGCTTTGGGTGGTCAAATGAATGTTCAAGGTCCCCCGGGATTTGCTTATGCCCACATGTTCAACCCCCGTGGTGAGCAGGTTATTGCAGGTATTGTGGAGGAAACCCATAACAGGTTACTTAAGGAGGGGCATGCCCTCCCGCACCTCAAACCAGAGTGGCGAGCGGGATACACCTTCTCATATGTCGATCCCGACTGGTGGGGCCTTCTCATGTTCGAAATGATGACGGAGAACAGCGTCAACCTTCTGCTGCATACCATGTTCGTGGACGTCATGAAAGAAGGTGATACCGTCAAGGGCATTATCGTTGAGAACACTTCCGGACGGCAGCTGGTCATGGGCAAGGTATTCATCGATTGCACCGGGGAAGGCGACTTATTGGTGAGGGCCGGTACTCCATACGAGAAACGTCCGCTGGAACACCTTATGAGGCCTTCAATCGCTTTTACCGTGGATGGCGTGGACTGGGACGTAGTGCTAAATTACATAAAGGAAGACCCGAAAGAATTCTCTTTCCGGACTCATCCTTACCTGAAAATGTCTTATGAAGAGATGTGGAAACATATCAAATCAATCAAGAAAATTGAGGAAATCGGAAATATCCCGGATGGATGGTTTTCTACCGTCGAAAAAGGGGTCAAGAACGGTGAGATGCACGAATTCGGTACAATAGGTTTCTTCCTAACACCCAGAGAAGGCGGTGTGATACAGGCCCACTTCCAACACTCGGCTCACGTACCTGATTGCGATTGCACGGATGTAAGGGGCCTTAAATACGGCGAGGTTGAATCGAGAAGGCAGGCGGTGATAGCCTGGAAATTTATCAAGAAGAACATTCCGGGCTTCGAGAAAGCCTACATTACCAGAGTTACCCCTGAGTTAAGGATACGAGAGACCAGGCGTATTATTTGCGACTACAAGATAACTGAAGAAGATATCGCCGCGGGAAGGAAATTTGAAGATGTAATAGGTAAAGACCAGTACCAGGCGGGAGGCCAGCACATGAAAATGTCTACCATGTTGGATCCGAACGCTATTTACGCAAAGGATGGAGGGTCGACTGATATTCCTTATAGGAGCTTAGTGCCCAAGAACGTTGAAGGTCTATTAGTGGCTGGCAAACCTATCTCTACTGATGAGACCACCTATAAAAGGTTCATAGTGTCGACCATGGTAACGGGGCAAGCTGCTGGCGTGGCGGCGGCTGTCTGCGCTAAAAAGGATATAACACCACGGCAATTGGAGGACGATGTCTCAGAAGTACAGGATATTCTCCAAAAACAAGGCGCTATTTTATTTGGGACATACTGAAATTTCTCTTTAAAAGTATATTAGGGCATTGTAGGATATGTGAGTTGATTGACTAACGTCTTAGTCCCCTTGCTGCTCTCCTCACAATGATATTTTTTTTTTGGGGGGGGGGTGGTTAATATCAGCGGGACTCTTTGCTAATGATTGCCGGTACCTGGACGCTTAAAGAGTAGGCGGATTACGTATATAGTCTGGGACACCTGAGCCGGAAAGGCTTCCGGATCACGGTTGGTATATGGAGCAGTATCTTCCATAACCTCTTCTACCTTGGAGAAACATAGCTGAAAAAAGGTGACATACCGACTAAAGGCAACCATGAGGCTCTTACCGATGAAGACACATTCAATAGAGTTCAAGAAGTTCTCAGGTACCACGATAACTATAAATAACGAACACAGCGCCATAAGTATCTCTTGCAGGGATTGCTGATTTCCGAGGATACAACTCGAGTTCCGGCGCAAAGATGCGTTTCTCTGTATCAACCCAGAGGGTTGCCTCCGACCAGTTTATACGGCACTACAATAGCTCGGGAACTGCAAAAAAGCGGTCGCCATCAAGATATAACACTGCATTCGCCAAAAGCTGCCTGACTTCAAAGGCTGTCAGTTTATCTCTGAGTTTGAACTTGATACAAAAGTCGGGGTGGTGTGGAACCAGAAATGGAAGGTAATCAATACGGGCCTTTTCCAAAAATGTATAATCCTGTCAACGAATCTCAATGCAGATATTCCCGAGCCCTGTCCTTACTGTCTTGTCTTGGAGATGCGTTGTTGGAGATATTCATTTACTAGTTGCTTACCATTGTTCATGGAGTCATTCTGACTCTCGATATTTTTTCAATAATTTATCTGTAGGCCGTCAAATGCCGTTGGTTCTAGATTTAAACTACCATCTGATACAGCTTTGAAAACCCCAAATATAGTATCTGTGTCAATATTGTTTAAGAAAAGAAGGTCACCTTTTCTAATTCTTATCACTACGGGTCCGTAGGATTTTTCAGTAGCAAAAAGTAACCCATTAAGACATTCATTTTCAGATTTATTTGTGCAAGCGAATAAAAATCCACGAATCGGTTTAATTTCCATTCCTATGAACTCCCTTATGTCCACATTTCACAGCATTTGATTTAACTTTGAAACGCCTCGTGCGGGGTGCTTTCCTTGTCCTTACTGTTCACTCTTCAAATAAGGCAGTAGTATAGTGGACATATAAGGGATTGGTTTGAATAAAAATTTGACATTTACTGTAATGGGACTATAATAGTCATATTGCTTAAATAGGAGGTGTCTACTATGCCACGATTTATCGCTGTTCACACAATGCCCATTACTGAGGAAAATTGGCAAGAAAGCATGAAAGGTGCTTTTGAAAAGCTGTCTCAACTTCCGCCTGGCGTTAAATATAATCTTACCTACGCTGGTTTTGCTGACGGCAAATTCTTCTGTGATTGGGAGACGCCCAATAAGGAGACGCTTGAGCAAATCTTCAAGAACATGGAAATGCCTTATGATGCCATCTATCCTGTAAAGTTATTCAACGTCGCTAAGATGGCTTTTGAGGACTGAAGACATAACTTCAAGTCTACTAGGAAAGCTGAATTCATCCCGTTTGAATATTTTATAAGAATATAGGCGTTCATCTCTTTCAACTCATAAAGAAAGAGGAAATCTAATTATATCCTTAAACCTAACTATTCTATAGTATTCTGCTTTGCACGGTACTTCCCTCTTCCCTACTTGTCGTTATGCTCCAGTTTTATACAAATAACTATTACCCCACGTTATAGCTCAACGTCTTTGCTCCACGTAGGGCAAAACATAGGCTGAACAGTAGCGTTCTGTTCTTGCTGTTCTCAAATTTCAAACTTCACTCTGTTCCGCTCAACGTGGGGGCAACCTCCCTTTGCTTGCTGTTCTGTGTAGAATATAGCCAAGGCTAGGGAATACGCGGAAAGAGCGGTGCGTATCGATCCCGCCAATCCGGTGGCACAAGATGTTTTGAAAAAAGTCCTCGGTTTTAGTAAGGGATTTAGTCAACCGGACAAGAGGGTAGCCACACCAAGGACAAAACCCTCAACCTATGTTGACACCCACTTCATCCACCAGTTTAAAGTCTCGCTCAGAGACAAGCCTGAAATCTGGCGGATTATCGATATAAAAGGAAACCAGATGCTTTCCAGCCTGCACAAAGCCATATTCAAAGCCTTCTACCGTTCTGAGGAACACCAGTACAGCTTCTTCTTAAGCAACAAGCCCTATGATAGGGAGAGTGAGTATATTTCACCAGGTCTTGATGAAGACGGAACGAGTAAACTAGCCTCTCGTATCAGGATTGATAGTATTACCCTATATGGTGGACCGAAATTCCTCTATCTATTTGATTATGGCGATGAGTGGTGGCATGAGGTAGAGCTGATAAGCGTAACCGAAAAGGTGACTCGTGCCAGTTATCCCAGAGTGGTAAAGAAGCAAGGTAAATCACCTTCGCAATACCCCAAGCATTGAAGCATAACCCGTCATTTTTAAGTAGACCACGGGAAGGTTATTGAAAAGACTCTCCCCGGCCAACTCGATTTTCGCATAGACCTCCGAGGAGTTCTCGGTACCGTCCCCTTAAGTGGGCCAAACGTGACTTTTGCGAAACCAATCGACACATTTTTTGAAGTGTCGATAACTTCTGCTCCCTCCCCGTTTGGGGAGCGGAACTATGGGCCTAGATGACTATTCTCCATTCTATCCAAACCGATCCACAAGAGCCAAGGCGTATTTAGAAGCTGAAGAGATAGACAAGCTAGAGGAAGCTGCTACTAATCTCAGGGACCGTCTGCTTATCAGGTTACTGTCTCACTTAGGGTGCCGCATCTCTGAAGCCCTAGGTATCACGGTAGAGGACATTGATCTCGATAATGGTACTATCACAATCCAGCATCTGAAAACCCGTCTGAAGCTGTCCTGCGCTGAGTGTGGCCAGAGACTTGGCAGAAGTCATACCTTTTGCCCAAAGTGCGGAAGTAAGGTCACGCAGGCTCAAATCAAGCAGCAGGAACGTCGCCGCCAGAGGGTGCTGCCTATTGACAGTGATACCTTGAAGATGCTCAAAGAATACATCCAGCGCGGCGGTCCGGTGGTTAAAGAGGGCAAGACAGTAATCTTCGGCGTCAACCGGCATCGAGGCTGGCAAATTATCAGGCAATGCGCCGAAAAAGCAGGGCTGCCAAAACTGTTAAATCCCGAAACAGGTCGAATACACAATGTCAGCCCTCATAAACTAAGGGACGGTTTTGCTGTTATGGCTGTACAGCAGGACGATTCCACCGACGGAGTCAGGATGCTCCAGGAGTGGCTTGGGCACGCCAATATTGGCACCACCATGCGCTATCGCAAAGTGGCAGGCCAGGAATTGAAGGACTGGTACGAGAAACTATGGCCTAGCAAGGATGGGAGCAATGGTTGAATTGCTGAGGCCGTCAAGGGGTGGTTTCTTGCGTCCCTTCGGCTGCGGGTGGTTCATCCGCGAGTTTCTTTTGGGGCGCGGCCCAAACGGTTCGCCGGTAACAGACCCACGTATTGGCGCTCCCCAGGCCGATATTTTCCACGGCTACAAGATGGCTCTGATGCGAGCTACGGCACTGGATAGGGCTACAAGAGTGGAGGAGAAGCGAGCCCGGCGGGAGAAACGTTCCCTGGATCCCGCCAACATCGAGAAGCTGGCCGAAAAGTATCTGGCCCGGATGCCCTATAAAGCCCGGGGCTGCCGCTTCCATAGCTTTGTCGTCTACTTCTCCACGATTCAGAGATTAGGCTGGGTGGAGCCTACCGGACAGGAAGAGCCATCCGCATTCCAAGAGCATTACCCGCCCGGTCCGCCGCGCCGGTATTTCCGTCTCACTGACGCTGGCAGAGCTGCCTTTGACACAGCCTGGGCTAATCCCCATCGAGCACTCTATGGCTAGGAGCTGGGTCAACCAGACTTAAAGCCAGTAATATTTTTTAACTCATAAAATCTACAGAAAACCGGAGAGGAGTCTTGTTCATCTTTCGTTCAAATGCTGTTCAGATGTCTGTTCAAATAGCAGTTCAGATGTTCACATGCTGTTCAAATAACCACCAGTGTACGGGGTAAAAATCGTATGCAGAGGAGGCAAGAATGGAGAGACTATCAGCCAAGAAAAAGGTCGCCATAGTCAGGCAGTATCTATCCGGTTTATCCTATGATGAGATCGCTGCCAAAAGTGGCGTCAGCAAAGGGATGGTCGCCAACGTGGTCGCCGATTTGAAGGCGGGGAGATTTCCCGAGGCGGCCGACCTTGCTGAACACATCGAGCAATTTCGAGAGCTGTCCCTCGACCTGAAACGGTCTAAATTGAGTCCAGGGCAGTGTGCTACGGGACTCCTCCTCCTCACCCGGATCAATGAATGCGGACTTGACCCAGCTGATATTGGCCGCTGGCCCCTGATTCTCAAGTTAGCAGGGAGTGAGGAGGAGGCACGGGAATTTGTCAGGCTGGTCTACAGCATTCAGGAAGTCCAGAAGAGAACAGGCTTAGACCTCAATGCTCTCGACAATAAAGTCCACGAATTGGAGAAAAAAGCCGCCGACCTGGAGCCTATGTCAGGCAAATTGAAGGACTGCAAAAAGCAGCTTGCCGACCTAACCAGGCAGCGGGAGGAGCTTGCCAGCGCAGTAGCTGTTCTTGAACAGAAATATGCACTGCTGACTCCCCGGGTCAAAGACCTGGAAAAGCGTGAACAAACCTTGTCACACCGGATTGCGGATATCGAGCCGAAGGCTCAGAAAGCGGAAGCAACCCTCTCCGCTCTGAATGGCGAGATACAAAAGCTTAATGATATTGGACTCTCCCTCAAGGAACTGGCTGAGTTCAACGACAGGCTACAAGTGATTGCACAGCGTCACGCTATCGAGCCAGTCGTACTCAGGAGCCGGTTATTGCATGAGTTGGAGACCCTCGACAAGGGGCTGGCATTGGAAGCGCTAATCCAAAGCCGACAGCAGGAACTGGATAGGACAGAGCAAGCTATTACCAGTACTAAAAAGGAGCTGGAGACCGCTAAAGCGGTTACTGGCAGCCTCAAGCAGGAGAAAGCAAACCTGGAAGCCACCATCAAGGAAACCAGAGAGGGAGTAGGCCGGGAAATTGCCAAAATCATCCCCGTCGCCCAGGATGCCATCGATAGACTGGGGAAGGAGCTGCGGCGCGGATACGAGGAGGCTCTGGCCGAGGTTCGGCGGCTCAGGGATGAAGCTGGGGAGGTAGGCAGAGAGGTCGGGCGATGCGAGGGCATTCTACAGGTTAACGAATGGCTCAACGAATTACTGTCCCTGATGCGAGGTGAAGAGAACATTGAAGGTAAGCAGGTCAGGTCCATCGGCTTATCGGTAGTGCGGGGTATTGCCATCTGGTTGAAGCGCCAGGACAACTACTCTCTGTCATTCACGTCCCTGTTGTCTACCACTGAGAGGCTGATTAGCCAGCTGGAACAATGGAAAGTCTGAAATCATTTCATGGCCATCTGGAAAGTTTGCGGTCTAAGGCGAGCAGACTGACCGTAACCGGTCTCGCTTTGACCAATCTATTTGCCGAAGAAGCAAGCCGTTTGAACCGGTGGGACGAAGCGTCACGGCTGAGGACTTTACACTTCTCTATCAGGCGGCAGCTGGATTGGGCAAAGAACCGTGAGGCCGCAGCAAGCTATGGCTGTAGCCAGGCCAACCTGATGGTTACCCTGGGCGGATTAGCTGTAGGCGGCATTATTAAAATAGCATCAAGAAATGAACAGTTATCAGCTTTTGCGGATTATCTACTTAAGAGCCCTACTAATAAAGAGCCGCCTTTCGGGCTGGTTATGGTATGTATTGGCCCCAGGGGGCTGCCTGATGATGCAGGAGTTGTCTCCATATCTCAGCTAGCCCGTGAATCAAATCGACCGGAGCCCGGCATTATCAACAAACTGCAAGAAGGCGGCTATGTCCTGCTCAACGAAAAGGCATTCTCGCTCTTGATTGACAGGCTAATCGATGATGTTCGGGAAGGACGGCTGCGTTTACCCATATCAAGGGAGAAACTGCCCGAGATTACGGTATCAGGCGAATCAAACCCTGAAGCTGAGAAGTCAGGATAACCACCACCTTCCCTGCGACGATAGTGCCCTCGGTCTTGCCCTTGATACTGTCCGTTATCCCCTGCGGCTTTGCTTGGGCAGTCCTTTTCGCCCGCCAATAACCCTGTATTCGCCTGCCAACGCTATCACGAAAATATAGGTTCATTCTGTTAATGAACTTTCTGTCCTTTTGTTGGATGATAGTATTAGGCATTTTAGCTTTAGCACCTTAACAATTGAATATCGGAAGTCCAGAGCCTTGCCTTGTGTGGCTAAATAAAATGCCCTAGCCAGTAGTTAGCAGAGCTAGGGCAAATCTAACAAAGGGAGTGTGTCCACAATGCTAGACTATCAGGAATATAACATAGACGGCGACAGCTATCAAGGCAACGGCAACGGCAACGGCTATCACAGTAACGGCTACGACCAGCTAGACGGCGACTGGGTGCTATTCTATAAGGTAGCCAAGCGGTTTACCTATAAAGTAGTAAGAGACGATAGAGAGGACTTTTTACACGACCTGTTCCTAAAATTCGCCAAAGTCAACGCAAGCTATATCGCTAAAGGCAAAGAATTGACCGAGGGCGGACTTATGAGAGTAGCGCAATACGAGCTTGCGGGCTACTGGCGGAAATACTACCACAAGATTAATGGTATAGATTGCGGGCGGTGTAGCAGTAAGCAACGAGAGAAGTGTAAAGATTGGTTCCTGTATCCCGATTGCCCAAGAGCCGTTAAAATGGAAAGCCTTGACAGGCTGGTAGAGGATGGCAACGGCGATAGCACTCCACTACATGAGCTGATTGCTGATGATAACGCCGTTGACGTGGTGGCTAGATTGCAGGCAAGGCTAATGCTACAGGGGTATCCTCATAAGTTCGTCAAAATAGCCTATAAGCAGTATGCTGGCTATCCTCTCACTAATGACGAGCGGGCTTATCTTTACAGACACAGACACAAGGCTCAAAAAGGGTTGGTTTTAGCGTAACGTTTTGACGATTTTCGGCGACTATAATAGTGAGAGGGTAAAACCTCTTGCAGGACTTGACCAGTGCTAGCGTATCGCAGGCTGGGGCAAGGCTCTGGATAATAGAATATTAAGGCTACTACTCACGGGTAAGACTTTACCTTGTTTTGAGAATACCCTTACAAGCTGTCTTGCGGGCTAGTGTCCGCAAGCGGTAGTGCCAGCGGGTTGCGGGCTACTGAGAAAACGCTTGGTGGGGTAGAGGGTAAAAACAAGGCGATACTTACTCGGTTTGATTAGGGGAAGTCTTACCCTTTTCCAGAGAGCGGGGCGGGTCTAGCAAGCTAGAAAAGCCTCGGTTGAATAGGGGGAAGTCTTGCCTCTAAACGAGAGTGAGGTGGTGCTCAAGGGCTAGAAAAACGCTCCACTTGATAAGGGGTAGTCTAACTTTTTTACGGCATAGTGTCCGATATAGGGATACTGTGCCTTTTTTTATGCCCATTTTCAGGGGCAGTCGGGGACTTCTCGGCTGCCCTTTTTTATTCTCCAGCGCCACCCTCTTTTCCTGATAAAAACCCTTCGCCACCCCGAAAAAACCGCCCAGAAATTGATTCTGGAGCGTCTCCCGTTATAAGCTAAAGACTCTCCCGATGGGACTGACCCTCTGGGGAGAGCCTCCTCTCTTCTCTCAGCCTCACTCCGCTTTTGACTTCTACCTCACGAATGGTATAGTCTCAAGGTAAATCATATAGGGAGGTCAGTAAATGCAAGCATATCGTGTGAAATGCCGCGCCAAAAAGGAAATGAAAGATGCCAAATCCATAACCATGAAGAATGGCAAGCCGGCAACCCAGGGCGTCTGCCCAACCTGTGGCACGAAAATGTTCAGAATTGGCAAGAGTTAGGTCTGCCCCGACATAGCCTAACAGAACTCAGAAAGGCTGGATGTTCCCAATATTGGGATGTCCAGCCTTTTATTTTACTCGTTGCACCAAACAAGCGAATGTGCAACGCCGAAGAATCGGCACATTTCTTGGAGGGTTCATAAGTACTGTGGTAGACTTGGGCTGAGATGGCAATATAGAGGTGTTTCTATTCCTATCAAATTAGGAGGGTTCTGATGGAGAATACGGTCTGGGGCGAATTCCCAGAGAGCTTGAAATCTGACCTGTTTGAAGCCGTTAAGCGTGCTTGGCAGGCTACGAACCGCCAATATAATCACGATGTCCTGCAAAACGAGGTCACTGGTCAGCTTCGACAGCTTCGCTGGGTTGGCCCAGATAGTCTGTTTGCAAACAAGCCTGTATCTGAGTTAGCAGTTGAATACAGCCACGCACAAATAGATATTGTCATCGACGCAGATCCTGTTGATCGAGAACTTGGCCAGTTTCTCATTCATGTCGGCGGGCACCAGCAGCCTCGGCATGAAAAGGAATTGCTTGAGTTCATGTCGGTGGCATTGGCAAATCCAAAGCCTTGTCTGGCCATTTGGATTGTCTGCTCCGATAATAAACTATCGGGAGAAGGGGATCGTTCCTCTTTCAGCTATTGTACCGGGGCATTGCTGCGCCTGGCGGATTCTATTCTGAAAATGTCAAAACTACAAGGTATTTTGGTGATCGGCCTACCCTAAGCAACATAAACTGAGGCAAGGCCCGAAGGGGCATTCAAGGCGCTGTTGTTCCGACCTCATATGCTTGCTTTCAATGGTGCTTGGACAATTGCTGGTGCTGGAGAACCTGTGGTATTTTAAGATTGAAAAGCATAGTTGAATCTGTTAAGGATGGATCGACAAAAATGGTAGAGCAAGAAAACGATGAGAAGAAGGGTCAACAAAGAAAGTTGCAGATGGAAAGACAACTTCTTCCTCAGCGACTACTAGTATTTATTGGTATTGCCACAGTCTTATTTCTTGTTTTCGCTTCTCTGGACTGCCGATTAGAAAGGTTAGCTGTAGCTGTTGCTGGACTAATATGCCAGGCTAATGGCGTTGGCCATTTTGTTCATATTAAGAGAAGAATGGACAAGATAGATAGTGGAAAGGGATGGTTCAGCGGCAGATCATTGGCTATAGTCTTGTCCACCACTTTATGTTGTCTTTGGATTTTTCTGCTAATTACTACAATTTACGCTTTATGAATCAAAGACCTGTGAATCGTGAGCAAAAATGAAACACTTTACGCCCTAGTGTTCAGCCGAGACTTTGCCTCTATCAAGCCGTGTCACCCAATTGTACTCATCCAATAGCTTTGCGAATGTTTTGACATAATGGCTGCCCGTTTGTTGTGTATACATAGAGCCGCATATCAAGGTCTTTGCTGTTTGATGGTCACCACCGCTCTTGGCTGTAAGGCTGTCTAGGATATGGCAAGACAAACTGGCCATTAAATGTTGAAATTTTACGTAGCCTTGTGGCTGGCTTCCGCTACAACCATAGTTCTTAGCTATAGCGCCGTCAATGGGCACGAAGAAGGTCGGCACCAAGAGATGCAGTGCTTTTGCGGTTGCCACGTAAGGGCTGACCAGCCTTCCCCGGGGCCTAAGTGCCTCGAAGAATGTCTTCCAAAGTTGAGCGGTTACATTTTCATCTGCAGAACTGAAGGTCTCAACACTACGCGACCTCAATTGGTTCAGTTCATTCTTATATTTCACGATAGCTTGGATGACTTGTTGCATGTCAAATATGCCGCGACTGTAAAAAGCTCGGTTCCAAGTCTCCTCCAGGATACGAACACCACCTGCCACTCTGATCGGGTCGTTCCAATGTGCCTCTACCCATCCGTGAGCCACTTCGTAATTCGTATCCCCTTGCTCGATTTTGACATATTTGGCGCAAGCGGCCAAGAACTCATTATAATTTGGACGATGTAGCATCAAATCGCCTCTTCCCTTTTCAAGACCTAAATTTGTTGCGGCATCACTCATCTTATGCCCAACTTCTTGTAGAGTCAAGAAGAAGATTATTGCTGGCTATGGCTGCACATGACGCTAGATTGTTACCTAGAGCCACTAAGCGGCCTATTCGGTGGATGCTCCAAAAGGGTATAATCTTGTTTGCAGTCCACCAGGGGTGTATAATTACCCATACCAAAAGGACTTGCTTTTGAGCTGCTCATCATTGAGATTGGTAAGCGCATTGAAACTGGCTCCTTATCGACGGCTGAATCAGGATGTAAGAAGCCATTTAACTCAGTTGTCTCAAGGGGAATTGGTTCTTGCCATCCAATCCACAGACGGCTGTAAAAATCAGATTCCCTAGATTGGCATTACAACAAGGAAGAGCCAGGACATGAAGAATCGCGAGATAGATCTTCCTACTCTACCGAACCGATTCGAATATAAGCTAGACTTAGGGCCGGCGGCAACAGCACGTGAGCTTAAGAAAGCTCCGCGTCATCGGTGGTTCTATTTCCCTCACAGCTTCTCACCAAGACTAGTGTTCCAACTGCTTGACTATTGGAATATACCCGAGGGTTCACAGATTGTTGATAACTTTGTGGGGTCAGGTACTACACTGCTTGCATGTCGCGAGCGCGGTATGGCTTGTCTCGGATTTGATCTGTCACCCCTTGCGGTAATGGTTACCAACACGAAGCTGGCTTCCTACGACCCGGAGGGACTGCGTAAAAAGCTCAACCGAATCCTCGCTACGGGTGCAGCAGCAAATGGAGCGAATCTGGATTTTCCACCAAGATTATCGAAAGCATTTACTACTGAGGAGCTTGGGGTTATCTCAGTTTTGCTGAGTACTATTAGAAAACTGCGAGAACCAATGCGCAGTTTCTTCCGTCTAGCCTTTCTCTGGACAGCACGTAGCTTTAGCCGTGCTGTCCCTGATGGAGGCTGGCTCAGATGGCAAGAATGGCCAGATCGAAGCAAAGAACTCCTAGATGTATTTCAAGCCACCGCAATTTCGATGATTGGAGATGTAGAAGCTCTCAACTGGGACGACGCGGATATGACAGGTCAGGCAAGACTAGCCGATGCTCGTAAGCTTCCAGTCCGGACTTCATCTGTTGACGTCGTAATCACATCCCCGCCCTATGCCAATCGTCACGATTACTCGAGGATCTTTCACATAGAATTGCTCTTATTGGGTCTTAATGAAAAGGGTATTACGAAGCTGCGTCACAAATCCGTTCGTTCTCATGTTGAAGCTAGAGACCCGAGTGGATTCAAACGAAAGCTAGCGCACTATCACGCGCCCGACTCATTAAACACCCTTCTAGATCAAGTGCCTACTGACGCCGATGAAAGAATAGTTCCATTGTTGATGGGGTATTTCCAAGATATGTATCTTTCCCTACTGGAAGTTGCTCGAATGCTGCGAAAAGGCGGTCATGGAGCCTATGTCGTTGGGAACGTTCGGCATGCCGGTGTCATGATACCAGTCGATGCAATCTTGGGCGAATTAGCCCCACAAGTGGGCTTGGAATTCGAGAAAGCATGGGTTTTGCGGAGGCGCGGGAACAGTGCTCAGCAGATGGGCCACTATGGACGTGAGCCATCTAGAGAAAGTATTGTACTGCTAAAAGAGACGGGATAATTGCCATATAAAAGTAATCTATTTAAATCAGTAGACTACTTTAACAAAAACTCCGTTGACTGTATAATATATGATTATTAGAAGGGTTCAATAATTATGGCTTTGTCATCACCAAGGGCTGACAATCTTAATATCATATGTGATTTAGTCTGGCTTGTTTCAGAAGGGGAAATATACGATTTGCCATCGTTTAGAATGTACACAACTACACGACAACTTATGAACGGCTGCAAACCTTGGAAAAGTACGCGCCAGTATCATTATACAAGTGCACTCAGAGATCTTGAACTGGTAAATATTACTAGGGAAAAGGCGGAACTAACTAATAAGGGATGCGAATTGGCTAAAACAGTTCACTTTGGTTACCTGCAACCACGCGAGCTACGTACAGACGAAAAAGAATTTCTAAGATCGCATCTTATTTTGTATAAACCTTTCACAAGATTCCTAGGGAGATTTTTATTAACTTCAAAAATATTTTCTTGTTACAAACAACTCCAAGCAGAAGGAGGGATTCTTGCATTTGAGAAGGATCGACAGAGTGGGATAGAAGTGATGATTAGACCAGATGGACAAACGGAACTACTACCACCCAATATGGTTTATGAAATCAAATGGACACTAAAAAATTGGTGCAAAGATTTATCGCTAATTGACGAAATATTTTTAGAATATACCTTTAACCATATTGGGAATCGTCATAGAAGGGTATTTTTCCCTTTGAAGATAGACGCCTCTGAAATGTCTTTAGACGATTTCAAAGAAAAAATCGATTCACTTATTAATTCTGGGCTATACAATGTTAGCCACATACGAATTCCACTGCTTATGTATGACTACTGTACTAAATACTATATTTCCGTTAGATGGTTTCATCTTCTGCTAGGAAAGCTTTATCAAAAATTTCCTAGCAAATACAGGCTTGAGAAAACATCCGCGCTTTATGTAGACAAGAGATATATTCATCGCATCAACGGCTATACGAATTACCCGAAGGTTGATGACAGTTATCGCTATAGTCTGGTAATAAAGTAGTTAGGAGGGAAAATATGCCAGACCAACGAGAAGATATAGACTTAAAAGATTTAAAATTAACCGACAAATATAGCAAATTTGGATTAAACTCGAATCCGTTTCCGGTGACTGGTTTAGCAACTGAAGACCCCGGATTCGCACCATTTGACGAAAAGATAACGAAAGAATTATCAGCCTTCGTGCAAGATACTTACACGAGACGATTCTTCGGTGGCTTCGTAATTATCGGGGAATACGGATTTGGTAAGACTTATATATTGAAACATTTGGAGCGGAGGATAAATGAGAGTCTTTCCTTGAGAGGCGAAGATAGAGCGTATGCCATATATGTTATGAACCCAAAATCTTCACCGGAGGATTTTGTAACCTCAATTATAGAGAGGTTTGGAATGCATCAATTCATGGTTATGGCTTGGCGCTTAGTTACGGAGAGGCTTGCTAAAGAATTTAAGAGTAAGGGAGAATCATTTGCTCGAGAGATTTTAAGTAAAGAGGTACAATTGAACTTCTTTGAGCCACTACAATTTTCCAAAGCTTTTATTCTGAAACCAGACCTCTTGTCCAGTCCAATGAAATTCCTTGATGAAGCTTATCGAAACAAAGCAAATTTGGCAAGCATACAAAAACATGCCGAGGACACATTTTTACCAATCTTTAGGGCGCCGGAAATCGCCAGAGGACTAGCTACCCTTGGCCAGAGAGGTGAAGCCAACTATTTGTGGTCAGAATGGTTAAATTACAAACAGTTCAAAAAGAGCCTAAAAAAAGACGTTTCTGTTCCTGAGTTTTTTCAGTCATTAATGACAGTATTTAGGCGAAATGGATTTCGCCAAGTCTATGTTTTAATTGACGAATTTGAAGACATCGCCGACTTGGGGAGGCGAGAGCGAAAAGAGTATCTTTCTAGGCTCAGAGATTTAATTGAATACAATTTAGAATTCTTCTCAATGGTCTTATGTGTCAAGCGTCAAGCGTGGGATATCATAGCGGAAGCACATCCGGCATTTGTTGAGAGATTTCCACGAGGAGTTGAATTGAAAGACATAGGAGTAGAGCAGGCAAAAAAAATGATTGCTGAATATCTGGATGGAGTTGCAGACCAAGCAGCTAGAATATCTCAAGATCCCATCTATCCATTTACCAATGAAGCAGTTGAGGAATTGGTAGATAAATCAGCAGGTGTACCTAGAGTAATCTTGGAGCTTTGCTTTGTTTTGCTTGAGTACGCTGCGGAAGAAAATAAAATAATAGATAAGGCGATGGTCGATCAAATAGAATCATTTCGCGAGAGTATATTGTTTGAGAAAAAGCTGCAGGTTAACATATGAAATTTGAAGGGTCAGTATGTTTGAACCAATAGGACAAGCGAGCGCCGCTGTTATTTTTTTAGATAAGGTCAAGTCCTTTATTGCCCAAAGGGGCCCAACTAAACTGTCAATAATCGGAATAGACCAAGAATGGAGGGATGGGCAACTTATTCATCATTACAAGCTTAGAGTTAATAAGCCCAAACATAGCAAATCCGCAAGTAAATCTCCCATCAATCTTAATATACCAAAGAGCCTTGACGTCGCCGAAGTCGATTTAGATTTGCCAGGAATACAGATAGGGCCAATCAAAATACCTGCTTCGAAACTTAGTGTCACATCGCATGAGTTAATAGGTGATTATTTAAAAGACCTGCACGATGAGCGAGAAATACCGATGAGTCTTAGGCTACCTTGTCCTGCGGAAGAAGTTCTTCAATTCTATGAATCAAAGCAAGAAGGCCGGAAGACATATCATATTGTAAATCCCAATAATTTTCATGTGAAATCTTGTGATATTGAACGTCCTGTACTTTTAACTGATTGTATTCGGGAAATAGAGATAGTTAAAAAAAATGGAGAAATAGTATCCCACAGACTAGTTAGACTTAATAAAACATATTCTGTTGATTTTGACCCAGGAAAAATTGGAACCTACTTTCCTAATGGAATTAAGGCGTCTGATAATGCATGGTTTAAAAAGGAAGACAAACAGCAAAAAGAGAGAAAGGAAGAACTTCACAAAATATCAGACAGGGCCGAGCCTTTTTGTATGTTAAGGTTTACATTAGATCTCGATGCACATGATGAAATAGAGATACGTTTGTATTTTTCTTAATATCGTGAGGAAGGTCATGGCAGCTACTTTAGTAGAGAAATTCACCGGTTGTATCCTAGGGGCAGCTATAGGTGATGCATTAGGTATGCCGAACGAGGATTTGACACTAGAAGAAAGAGACCTTTACTATGGCGGAGAGATTAGAGATTTTGTAGATCCTCACAAGAATACGCCTTGTCGTTTTTTGAAGGCTGGCCAATATACTGATGATACACAGCTTATGCTAGCAACTTCTGAGGCACTAATAGAGTCTAAAGGTTTTGATCCCGATTCAATGAAACGTAAGCTTATTCAGTGGCTAGATATGAAGGATGAAAGCAGATATCGCGGTGAAGCCACAAAGCAAGGGATCGAGAATCTGAAAAAGGGGATTCCTTGGCAAGAAGCTGGAATTGATAAGGCTGGTTGTGGAAGTGCTACGAGAGCAATACCCTTTGGCCTCTACTACTACTCGAATATTGACGAAGCAATAAAATATGCTCGCCTTTCAAGTTGCGGGACGCATAAAAACAACATAGCAAAAGATAGCGCCGCTTGTGTTGCCGCTGTTATTTCAAATCTCACCAAAGGGCGGATAGTACAACTTGACTATTTAAAACAAATTTCTGAGACCATTGAAGTGAAAAACAAGCTCGATGATGTTGAGCGCTGCTTGTCTAATTCTCGTAATATAGAACAAGGAATAGAAGAAATCGGAAATAGCAGTATAGCCCATGAAGTGGTAGGGCTAGCCTTGTTCATATTTTGGTCTAATACGTCTGATTTTGAGTCTGCTGTAAGAGCCGGAGCAAATGCAGTGGCTAAAGGTAAAAAAGGAGATACAGATAGTATAGCGTGCCTAGTAGGAGCTATGAGTGGGGCATATAACGGCATAGGTGCTATTCCCAAGAAGTGGTTAAATAGAATAGAGAATCGTAAAACGCTTATCAAGGTAGCAGAAAAACTCTTTTAAGCGCAAAACCGGAGGCTTGCGACTGCAAAATCCTCTTATTTAGTTCAGCTATATCATCTAGGTGACAATTTTAAGGCACTTGGCATATTGACCAATCAAGCAATTCGCAGGGGTAGCTTTGATAGTGTATCAAGTCTAGTAGGGGGCGATAAAGACCTTCCTTGCCCGATGGAATGAAAGAGCCAAGCCTTTTGTATGGACAAAAGCTGCTGAACAAGTCATCTCAAAGGCTGTCAAATGATTAAACCTATTTACAAGACTAGATACTAGCAGCTTGGGACACGAGTCCGTCCCGGCAGGTAAATCGACAGGGTCTCCACTCTTCCGCAGACTACCGTGCCGTTTCAGGCGATTGCCGGAAGAAATCGAGTCTACAACTGTATATGGGTTTCCCTCATTTCCTTTAGTTTGTTGCCAGGACTGCTTCCCGTCTTCTTAAGCTTGCAATAAATCTCACTGCCTTCAGCAAGTTGTGTACCACTAACGCAAGGAGCCACTGGGCACGGGCATATACCTTGCCCCTCATGGTTACTCCTCGAAAGCCCATCCCTTCCTTTATCTGCCCGATGTTCTGCTCCGCCACCCATTTTCGCTTCCGGTAGATAACCTGCTTCTCCGGCCGCTTTAGCCTGGCCCTCATCTCCGCCCGGATAAGCTGCTTCCTCTTTACCAGCAGGGTACGATTCTCCTCTCCCGGTCTGAGACATTGCTTCCTTAATGGGCAACCTTCGCAGTCAGGGCATATATACCGTCTGAGTAACGGCCGGCCCATGGTTTCCTGTTTTTGCTCACGCACCAGGAGTCTCCCTCCGGGACACCGCCACGAGTCATCCTCCTTAACATAGTCGAACCTCTCCAACGAGTATACCTTTTCTCGTTGAGGTTCCTCTTTGCCCTCACGCCCTGAGGCTATGAGCAGCTCTATCCCTTTTCCTTCCTGCTCGATGTTATCCACACTGAAGTAACCGCTATCCGCAGTTATCTGTGTCGGCTCTTCATCTTCCTTCCCCAATTCTTTCCTCACCCTCCGCACCTCGTCCACCATCCCGGGAAGATGGCCTCCGTCAAATGCCTCGTTGGTCAACTCCCCAGCCAGAATAACCCCCTCCTCTTCATCCACGCAGACTTGGCCATTGTAGCCGTAGTCGAATCCCCCTCGCTTCATCGGCATTATTCTGGCATCATGGTCAGCAAAGCTCCTCTGCTCTTTGCCGTCGATGGCGGTCATCTCTCCCAGTCCCTCCTTTTTCTCGACCTCAAGCTCCTCCCTCAACTGGCGTATCTTTTCCAGCCGCTTCTCCCGCCTCTTGAGTTCCTCAGGAAGATTGTAGCCATTGCTGTCCTCACCAAAAGCCTCGTCCTCTTCCCTGTCCAGTATCTCAGCCTGCTCCATGAGAGCGTCTATCTCTTTGCTCAACCTCTCCTCTTCCTGCTTCATCCGCCCGTAGCTCATGGCGCCATGCCTGGAGGTATATGCCTTTAGCTTCGTCCCGTCCAGAGCAATATGGCCGAGGCCGACCATCCCCAGCCGGGCACACAAGAGCACCGTCTGGTGAAACAGCCTCTTTATCTCCCCGGCATTGCGCCGCCGGAACCGGGCGAGGGTACGGTAGCTGGGCCTTTGACCCCCGGCCAGATAGATGAAGCTCACATCCCTCCTGGCCATGACCTCCAAGCGGCGTGTGCTCACCACCCGGTTGGCCATGCCCCACATGAGCAGCCGGAGCAGCATCCGAGGGTGATGGGGGTACTGGCCCATGCCGTTAAAGTTACCATCGAGGTAGCTTATATCAAGTTGCTCGGTTACCTCCCTGAAAATGTTTACTTCATCATCGGGCCCGAGGAAATCGCCCAGGGATGGAGGAAAGAGGTAGGGAGTATCTATGTCGTATGGCTTGTAGTCTATGTCCGGCATGGTAGCCTCCCCCTTATCCTGTTTACCTCAAGTATAACCTGATCTCGGCTAATTTGAAACTAGCCTACCTCTTCTTTTTCTTACCCAAGAATTAACGACTCGTGTCCCAAGCTGCTAGGTTACATTTATGTTTTATCACACATATCCCACAATGCTGTCACCTTATTACACGTAGAATTCAGCGTAATTTGTAAAAATGATGCTTTTGTCAATTCTCAAGGTAAACAGACCACTTTTAGGGCAAAATTCTCAAGGTAATTTACCACCCAAATTCTCAAGATTAATTTCCACCCCCCATCTTCAATAATTATCTCCCCGGGTGCAACTCCATGCCCAATCTCCTGGAAATCTTACAGTAACGGATTCTGGCTGCCTTTTCACGCTCTCTATTTTACGCTGATGCTCTGTTGACAGCAAGGGAGAAGTGCAAAGGGATAGAAAATTGCACTTTTAGCCAAATTGTTTATCAACATCACCCCGGTTGTCCCCCTGATAAGGAATAGCATTCAAAAGCCCGAGAGGGAGGCTTGATTTCGATTCCAAGGCTTGCCCCAGCCTGCTTCGCACACTAGCCAGCAACAATGGGGTGCCCTGGCATTTAATTAATTTCTTGAGAAGTCTCTATTTGGAGGGCTCAGCCCCCTCTATTTGAGAAGCCTCTGTTTCCCCTGTCTGCGGATTCCTCTTTCCTCTAGCTTATTTTCCCCTCAGGCTTTTTACCATTAGCGAAATTTCTCTGAGAAGGTCGTTAGAGTTTTGGCTGTTTGGGAGTTTTCGTACCTCCCCTCTTAGGGAGTTACCTGCTTCCCTTTTCCCTGCTTAGCAAAGCGTTTCTGGGGGGCATAGCGGGGGATTAGGAATCATTGCTTAAAAATCGGAAGGCTTTTAATAACCCCTTGAAAATAGCTACGAATTTACAAATTAGAAAACAAGGAGCTAGAATAAAAGCCAGACAAGAGCCAGAGAGCGAGCCAAGCAAGAGCCAGAGAGCGAGCCAAGCAAGAGCCAGAGAGCGAGCCAAGCAAAAGCCAGAGGGCGAGCCAGGCAAAAGCAAGAGCTAGAGGCAGAGGTAGCTCCAGGGCAGTAATCTGTACGGTAATCTGAACGACATGAACTTAAACTGAACGGCAAAAGCTAAAGGCAAAGCCAAGTAAAAGCCAATGGGCGAGCTAAGCAAAAGCCAAAGAGCGAGCCAGACAAAAGACAAGGGCAGAGCCAAGGGCAAAGCTAGAGGGCGAGCTTAGCTGGGCAGCTCCGTGGGAGTAAACTGAATGGTAATCTGAACGCCATGAACTTATTCTGAACGCTATGAACTTAAAGCTGGACCGAGCTGGACTGGGCTGGACTACACTGTCTCATGTAACATTAAGATTTCCTAATTACTTGTCAAGCCAAATCTTATTGACTGTTGACCCTCCATTAATTAAACTAGTTTTCGGGGATGGTCGTTTTCGCAGGCTGAGGAGCAACAACTGCCTCGTTTGTCCTGGGAAGCGCCATCCCTTGTGATTTGAGAGAACCGCGTTTTACCGGATTGCGGCGTCTTCTCTCACG
>CAZCOB010000034.1:0-21326 GCA_964500415.1 uncultured Dehalococcoidaceae bacterium
CGATGCTGAGGGTAACATTAGCTGAAGACGTGCCGACCGACTGTACGTTTACCGTGGTGCCGACGGGGATATTCGGTGCGGTCTGTATCATCATCGGCGAGACGTTGATATTAAAGGTTTCATCGTCGCTGACAAATGTAAAATAGGCCATGGCTCTTCTGTCCTCGGGGTAGGTGCCCACGACTACTTCTATCGGATACGTGCCGGGGGTTAAGCCGGCCGGCACCTGGAACACGGCCGAAAAGGCCCCGCTTCCATCTGTGGCCATAGCCGGCAGTGTTTCGTTGGCAATCTGGTCGTTCTGTGCGTTCGGCGGGCCGAAAAACAGGTTTGCCAGAGAGGTGTTCTCCAGGAAGCCGCTGCCGCTGATGGTTATCCAGGTCCCTGCTGAACCTACGGTTGGACTAAGGTATATCGACGCCATATCGAAACCGGCGGGTGGGGCTATGTAAACCTCAATGGGGATACGATGTACTTCGGCACTGCCCGCTCGCTGACCTTTTACCGTAAAGGATAAGTGTCCGGTGGGCATCCATTGGCTGATGTTTAAATTCAGGTCGGTGCTGGCGATACTGCCGGGAGGTGCCGTGACATTGCCAGAAGCAAAGCTGGCGGTAATATCGGATGGGCAACCCTCTAACGAGAAGACGACCGTCGGTGACGAGTTGCCTACCGCCTGGACCTTTATTAAAGTGCTTATCTGGGTGCCCTGCTCCGCCCACAGGAAAGGTGGGGATGCCTGTAGCACAAACGAATCATCATTACTGTTTATCGTAAACGATTTTGTGACAATAGTATCATGGGAATATTCCCCCACTGTGAGGTCGACCCAGTAGGCGCCGGAGGGGAGGTTCGGGACCCGGAAAGTCCCTGAGAGCCTGCCTTCGGAATCACCTGTGGTGGGTACGTTAATAGTACCTATACTCTGTTCGGTAAGTAAATCAACCGGGCCGAATCTGAGTTCGGTAACCTGGCTCGGTGTACAGCCCATAAAACCGGAGCCGGAGAAGTTCACTATCTGGTTAACCTGGCCGAATGTGGGACTCAGGTTGAACTGTGCCATGCCAAAGTCGGCCGCTGGCTGTACCACCAGTTCCAGGGAAACGCTTTGCTCGGCGCCGTCGGTTATCCAGCCCCTGACGGTTATGTAATAGGTGCCCGTTGGCGCCGTCATGTTGGCGGTCAGGTTCAGATTCCGCGAAGCCGAGCCGCCGGCCGGTACTGAGATAGCATTAACACCGGAGGCGGCGGTGTTAACCGGGAGCGAGCCGAACTGGTACGTTAGCCAGTTCGGCTCGCCTTCGAGAGCCAGGTTAACGGTAGGGCTGTTGCCTCCGATAGAGTAAATATTTACCGAAACCGATGAAGAGTTCCCCCCCTCCTCGGTGGCTACGGCTGCCGACTCCGGTGAGATACCCAGGGTAAAGGTTTCTCCCGTACCCATAATCTGGAACTCTCTCTCGGCAAAGTCGCCGGTGTTTAACACGATGGCTTTAATGCGGTAGTTGCCGGAGGGAATTTCTGCCGGAACGATAAGTGTTCCGGAAAAAACGCCGCCATTAACGGTGATGTTGGCCGGTATCGTCTGTAACGTGGTGCCGGAGTAAGCTTCCAAAATCGTAATGTTGGCCCCGTTACACTCGGGTGGGAAGTTGGAGCCGCTGACCGTAATGGTATCGCCTGCCTGTGCGTATGACTGCGACAGGGAGATGCCGGGGCCCCACTCGCCCAGCGCCGACACGTTCAGATTGATGGTTGTCCACTTGGTTATATTCGGCTCGGCGCACTGGCCCTCGGCTTCGATGTGGTACATGTCCGGGGTTACCCAATCGTGCACCGTAATCGTCAGGCTCACCGAGACGGTCTCGTTTGCCGGGGGTGTTATGCTGGACGGGGTAAAAACGCAGTCTATTCCCGTCGATGCCGAACCTGCGGCAAGTGATGCCAGGACCGGGGCGTTAAAATCGTTAATAGAGCTTATATAAATGGTAACATTGGCGGATTGCCCCGGCGGCAGGGAAATGAATTGTGGCGAGGCGGATATGATAAAGTCTGGCCCGGAACTGGAGGTTACGGTTATCTGGCAGACGGCCGTAGCCTGTCCTGAGGTAGCCATAACGTCGAAGTTGCCGCTGGGCGTATCGGCTGGTATCGTCACCGATACGTTCCAGGTGCCGTCGCCGGAAACCTGGCCTTCCGCTATGGTCTGCCCCACATTGGGTCCGGAGTCCCATTTCAGGATAATATTGGCGCTGGTAGGAAATTGCGAGGCGAAGAAGCTTGTCTGGCTGCCGGCAGCGATTACCGGCGGCGAGGCCGATAGCATCGGTTGCCCCGGTACGCCGATGGTAACCCTGAGCATAAACCCTTTCTGCTGCCCGCCGTAAGCGGAGGTCTGGCCGCCGATTCCGCAATCGAAAGTGCCGGAGGGCGCCGTCGGAGCGGTACCAAGGTTCAACGTGACCTGAATCGTTTCATTGGCAGTCAATGTAATCTGGTTGGGTGATACGCTGGAATGATTTTCTATCTCGGGAGGGCCTCCGAAACCAAGGTTAACGGTTCCCTCAAAATCGTTGACCGAGGCTATATTGATTGTCTCGGTGATATTAGCCCCGGCGGGAAGCATGAAGGAGGACTTGCTCTGGCTATGAGCTATGGTGAAGTAAGGTGTAAGTGGTGGCGGTGAGGTATTGGCCGAGACCGGATTGGACAGGCCCGACCATATGTTGGCGTCGTCCCTGGTCTTGATAGCAAAGTGGTAGGTGGTATTGGAGCTCAAGCCGGTAACGGTGAAGCTCTCCGGAGAGTTGGGAGGCTGCGGTATCGGAATGTCGGTAGCCTGGGTGGCACTATTGAAACTGGAAGTATCATTGATAATAGAGGTAGCGTAGCGGATGTCGTACTCGGTGGCCTGGCCGGTCATGCCATCGTCGCCGGGGGCCGTCCAGGTAAGAGCGATGGACTCGTGGGTTACGTTGCCGGTGGCAAGGTCGGTAATATCGGCCGGCGGCGTGCTGTCCTGTGATGATGGCATCAACGTCAGATTTACCGTTGCCGGGGACTCCAGTGCCGCCGAGATATTGGTCTGGTTGGCGCTGCCGGAGTCCACCTTATCTGCCTCGATGGTATATCCCGCTCCCGGGGGTACGGTAAGGCTGAAGTGCCCGGATGAGTCGGTCGGTAGGGAACTGTAGAAGGTTTCCTGCGATGCCGGGAGGTAGGCACGTACATTGGCATTTTGAACGGGATTTGAACTATTATCGGAGATTGTGCCCTGGATAATACCTCCGGGGACCAGTGAGAAATTTACCGTGGTCGTGGCGTTACCGGTGACGTTCTGACCGCCGGATTGCCCCGTTATGTATCCCTCCTTGAAAGCAGCCAGTTGATAGTTATTGCCCTCGAGCACGTCGATAGTATAGTTGCCGCTCCCGTCGCTATTCCCGAACCAGCCGGGTATCTGGGAACCCGAGGCACGCACGGTAATTGTAGCGCCGGAAACAGGGTTACTCGTGGAACTGTCGGTAACCTGCCCGGCAAAGGTACCGTTAGCTGCTGCCTGTGCCGGGACGGGCAGTAACGCGAAGAGAAAAATAGCCATAATCAAGATGCGAAAGGGTAGACTGAATGATGAGATAGATAACTTTCTGAGTGTAGACATTGTTACTTACCTCCTGACGGTTTGGTAAAAAAATCGAGGTGGCTGATATCTCCGGTTAACCACCTCTGAGCGGTATGTTGTGTTTTGCCGCAAAAGCATAAAAGTCATCTCTATGTATCCGATTCTGTCCTCCGGGAAGCCTGAAGGCTGCCAGATTGCCTTTTTCAATCCATCGTAAGACGGTTACCTTGCTTACTCCGCAGTGCCGGGCTACGATGCCGGTGGTAAGATACAGGGGGTATTTTATTTCTAAGTTTGCTTCCAAGTTATGCCTCCTTAGGGTCAATGGCGCGGTGCCTTTGGTAGCCGGGTGATGTTGGGTTTATTAAATTTCCTTTACCGGGGTTGATTTCATTGTTCACACCGTTAACTGTATTGACGAAAGTGTCGGGATTACTTTAGTTCCACCCGCTAACAGACAGGTCACAAAAGAGGCTGCATTTAATACAAAAAAATCACATTCGCCTGCCGGCTGGGGCAAAATTCATCCCATCTATAGCCAAAATAGCTTTCGGGTTAATGAGACGTTGCCGATTTTAGGTGGGAATCAGTCGGCTAACGAAGACAGGTGTTCCTGAAGACGAAAAGAAGCTTAAAGATGGGAGGTGGATTGATTATGCGGGATTACCAGTAACCGTAATCGGTTTTCTTGCCGGTTACATAGGGGTTGTCCCGGCGCTCGGCGCCGATGGTGGTCTCCCGCCCGTGCCCGGGGTACACGATGGTGTCATCCGGCAGTACCATTAATCTGGTTTGGATGCTGTTTATCAGCTGGCTGCGGCTGCTGCCGGGCATCAACGTGGTCCCGATACCCCGGCGGAAAAGCGTGTCCCCCGTAAATACCTTGTCGTTGGTGAGCAGGCAGATGCTACCAGGGGTATGACCCGGCGTGTGGACTATCGAGAAGCTCAAGCTGCCGATTTCGATGACGTCTCCTTCACGGAGCAGCCTGTCCGGCGCGGGCGGGGTTTTATAAGAGATGCCGAATTGTGAGCTGAAGGCCCCCCGGCCTTCCAGGAAATCGGCGTCTTCGATGTGGATAGCCACCTGAGCGTCGGTTCTGTCCTGGGTTTCATAAAGGGCGGCGATATGGTCGGAGTGGCCGTGAGTTAATACGATAATTTTGATATCAAGTCCGGAATCGATAATCGCTTTTTGAATAACCTCGGCATTGCCCCCGGGGTCGATTACCATGCCTTCGCCGGTGGTCTCCGAGCCCACTATCCAGCAGTTGGCCGATAGTGACCCCACCACCAGCCTTTGAATAAATACCCTGTCGTCCATGTTATTGAAACGTTGCGCTGAATCTGGAATGGCCGGTTTTTCAGGAAGGAAATACTGCCAGACCGGTCATTTCCAACATAGCAGAGATTAATGATTTAAGCAAGTGTGTTCGGATGAGGTGGTTTGGGGCATGATGTTTAATTGATTTCTTGTGAATACGGAAATCAGGCCTTTATCAGCAGGAGCGGTGTGTTACCGCCCAGCAGGACTTTCTGGGCGACACTCCCTAGGGTCCAGAGATTAACGGACGTCTGCCCGCGCGTTGACATAACGACAAGGTCGCTGGTGAGTTCGTCGGCAAGGTCGATAATCTGGTCCGCGGGTAATCCCACCCTTACCTCGTATCTTGTGTTGATGCCTTTCTCTTCGAGCCGTTGGCACCAATCATTGAGGTAAGTATCGGCGCCGGTAAAACCGCCGTTGTTCTTGGAAATTACTCTTAATAAAGTGAGTTCCATCTGCAAACTGTGGGCAACCTCGGAGAAATAGGGGATTACGTACTCACTTTCCGTAGAGCCGTCCAGCGGTAGCAGCGCTTTCTTTAAAATTCTCTTAGCGCGTACATCCGGGTGAGCGCCTTTCGCCCTTATGAGCATGATTGGCTGCCTGGTGGTTGCCCTGGCAACCTTATCGGCGACACTGCCCACCGCCCAGCGGCTGATGCCGGAACGACCGTGCGTTGCCATCACAATCAGGCATACATACCCCTTATTGACATAGTCCAGAATGCCCTCGGCGGGACTACCGGTACGGGTGGCTGCACCTACTTTAATCGCCTTATTACCCGTATTTCCAATGTATTTTTCAACCTGGCGTTTGGTGGTATCCACTATTTTACTGGAATAATTCTGGTGGGCCTGGTAAACATCTATCTCCTCTGATGGGAGGACCGTCAACACGACTATATCGGAGCCCATCTTGCCGGCTACCTCCTCGGCATATGGCAGGGCTACCTCGGCCAGAGGAGAGCCGTCCAGTGGTACCACTATTTTTTTATACATTGTCATAACTGTGTTCCATTTCGCGGCTTTTTCAAGCTGCTCTTTTGTTATGACTACAGGCCAAGGGACACAGGTTGACGGGATGGGGCGCGTTGTAGCAGGGAATTGACTCTTGCCAGGAACTCCAGCGGACCGAAAGGCTTGCGTACGAAATAATCGGCGCCAGCATTTATCGCCTTAACGCAGGTTTCGGTACTGGCATTGGAACTGATGATAATAAGGGGGATGGCAGTCAGGTTTCGTATTTTTACGCAGAGCTGCCAGACTTCGACGGCGGGACTTTCCATCACGATGACAATATCATGGGCCTGGTTGTCCAGCCGTCGCAGTCCTTCTTCGGAGTCGTGCGTCACATCAACCCTGTACCCGGCTTTTATCAAAAGCTCGGGAATAACCGGGCGATAGGAAATGTTATTTATCAGTAATACCTTTTTATTCATTGTTACAAATTTAATCTTATACTCGCGGTACATATCTGGAAAGCAAAAAACCCCTATTTTCTCTAAGGGTTTACTCCCATTATGAAGAATTGGGGATACCCCTCAATCAAATTAATTATTTTTATTCATGACGCAGCGGCGGATTCCTATTACATTAGTACTATAATAGTACTATATTGGTACTATAGCGCCGCGGTTACATGAATTCGGTAACGGGGCGCGGTACTTGAGGAAAATGCAACAAAAACAATTAGCCGGATTTTTCTTGGAAATTTTCGTTGTTGTGGCCATACTAAGTACTCTTGCGGCCGTGGCTATCCCGCATGTCACCCAGATGATAGGGAAAGCCAAAACGGTGTCCTATGAATCGGAGTTGCAGGATATCCAGACGGCTGTGGTTGAAATGCTGTATGATAGCGTTACGGGTATTTTGGAGCCTGTCGGCCCCACCGCCGATATGAGCGAGGTCCGTACCAGCGATGACCCGCCGCTGGTTTTATCCGACTATTTGCTGGGTCTCGAAGCCGGTTCTTTAAAGTCGGGTCGTCATTATGTGTTCACCGCCGATGGTACGGTGATGCAGATATTGCCCTAGTCATTTATAACTAGCGGGCGTTCGGATTATTGGATGCTGTGTCTCTAGTAGCCTCTCTTTTTATCTATAACGTTCAGCAGTCTTTCGCCGTTCAGGTAACGCCTCAGGTTTTCGCAAAATACGTCGGTAGCGTGCGTCATGTAGTCTTCCATGCCGCCGGCAACATGGGGACTCAAAATTACGTTATCGAAGTCCCAGAGCCGGCTTTCGGGGGGGAGGGGTTCGGTCGCGACCACGTCCAGGCCGACCCCGCCTATCCGTTTCTCGTCCAGAGCGCGGATTAGCGCCTCTTCATCGATAATGCCGCCCCTGGCGATGTTGATGAGGTAAGCGGTGGGTTTCATACAGCGCAACTCCTCCTCGCCGATAAGCCCCCTGGTTTCGGCGGTTAGCGGCGTGGCAACCACCACGTAGTCGCTCTCCGTTAGTAATCGGTGCAGCTGTTCCGCCGGAAGCAGCCTGTCCACATATCTCGCCCGCTTCGGCTGCTTGACCGACCGGCGGGTGGCGATGGTCTTCATGCCGAAGGCCTTGGACAGTCGGGCTATCTCCCGCCCGATATTGCCCAGCCCCACGATGCCCACCGTCTTATCGCGCAGCACGGACGGCATAAACCTTTGCCACTCGTGTTTTTGCTGCATCCGGAAGCACTGCGGCGCCCCTTTGGCGAACATCAGCATCAGCTCCAGGGCGAATTCACCAATCGGGGTAGCGTGAATGCCGCTGACGCCGGTGATAATTACCGGGCTCTCCCAGATGTCCGTTTTAGCGAAACGGTCTACCCCGGCGGACATCGTCTGTACCCATTTCAGCTTGGGTGCCCGCTTCAGCAGGTTCCTGGGCATGATAAGCCCGTAAATGACTTCTGTCTCGGCCAGCAAAGTATCGAGCTTGTTTTTAGCGGTAGTGTCGCCCCGGTATTCGGTAACCGCCAACTCTGATGCGTCCCTGACATTTATGCCGGGTCCGGCGAGTGCAATCCTCCGCATGGTTTCTTCGTCGGCATGTGGCAGCGACCTGTCGAATGCGGGGGCGATGACTAACACGTTCAGCGATTTCATAGCAGGGGTTCTCCTCTTTAAACTCGTTTACCATGTATCGGTTTGAGCCGGTACATATTAATATTGTAACGTATGGTAAGTAACCGTGACAATGCGGATGTATTAAGTTAAGGGGAGAATTATGAGAGAAGGCGTAGCCACCCCTCTCTTTTAATTCCCTCTCCAGCCAGTTGAACTCCGGCTTATTATCAAAACACTGGCTGGAGAGGGGTCAGGGGTGAGGTATAAATGATAAGTCGTATATTCCAATACCGCTTTAGTCCTCAATTTGACATTGCCGTATCCGCCGCTTAAAGTAACGAATAGCCGATATATCAGAATATAGCGTCTCCGCGTATTCACCGCGAAATTCACTACAGGTATGGAAAGGGGATTATTATGCAAAAGGTTACCGATAATGTCTACGTTGAAAGTCAGATAAGCGTGTGTAACACGAGCATCGTGGTCACGAAGGATGGAGTGGTGGTGATTGATACCCCGATGGCGCCGCCGAATGCCAGGAAAGTCGCCGCTGATATTGCCAGGTTCGGCCCGGTACGTTACGTGATAAACAGCGAGCCCCACGGCGACCATATTGCCGGCAACTGTTACTTCGAGGGATTGGTCGTCACTCATGACGGTACGCGTAAAGCCCTGCTGGCTGCCAGGCCGGAGGATGTCACTGGCATGCTCCAGATGATGTCGCCGGAAAGCCTCCCGCTTGACAAAGAATTCCACTTTCGCCCCTCGGATATCACTTTCTCCGAGCGGCTCACCCTCTATCTGGGCGACCATACCTTCCATCTCATTCACATGCCCGGTCATACTCCCTACAGCCTGGCGGTGCATGTCCCCGAGGAGAGAATCGTCTTTACCTCGGATAATATTAATCTTGGTATGCCTATCTTCCGCGACGCCATCCCCGATGAGTGGCTGGAAACTCTAAAACGACTCGAAGAGCTGGATGTCGATAAGGTGGTCCCCGGTCATGGCGAGGTCACCGATAAGAGCTGCTTTTCGAAGATGAGTAAAAGCGTCAGGGACTGGATAGACGTAGTCGGCGATGTCATTGCTAAAGGGATGAGCCTGGAAGAAGCCATGGGAGAAGTCCCCAAGGCTGAACAGTTCGCCCAGATGCCTAAAGAGGGGCCGATGTCCGGTTTTCTGCGCATGAATATCGAAAGCCTTTACCGTTACCTGAAAAAATAAGATTTTCTCCGGAGGATATTGACTATCGAGATGAGTGCAAAACAAATTATGACGATTCAGTCACCGGTTGGCAAAAAACGACTTGATAGCCACGGCTCGGTGATAGGCGCCGCCCGCATGAACCCGGCTGAGGGCTATGGCCCCGTGCCGGCGTTGTTAAAGGAATACATCGATAGTGGTTCGGAGAAGGCCTGGCGGGAAATCCGCCGGAGAATCGATAGTGTCTATGCCGCCGTGAGCAGCGCCCTGGAATCCCTCGATGCGGAGGCGCCTTTCTCTGGAGAAGTAAAGAGGCAGGTCGGGTCCGGGAAGAAGTTATTTTTGAAGCCCAACCTCGTTATCCAGCCTATCATAAGTTTCAGGACCCATGCCCCCAGCATGCCCGAGTCGTGCACGCCGTGGGAGTTCGTGGCCGCCGTGATGCGCTGGTTCCATGACCGGCAGGGCGTTACCTATCACCAGATGGCCGTGGGAGAAGCGGGTACGGCCGTTTATGCGGCCGCCCTCATGGCGTCGAGGATTTATCGGACGGAATACACCACCCAGGCGCTGATGGAAGGCAAATGCGGCTATAACTACGGGGGGTGGGGGTTCTACTTCGCCCGCAAATACCTGGCCGAGTGCCATGACCCCGCCCATACCGACGACTCTATGAGTGGTTATGAGGAAAGCGTCTCCGGCGTTTGCCTGCCGGTGGGCCGGGCGACCGATAAGCTGCTGGTTTACGACATTAATAAAATCGCCGGTGATTATTCCAACGGCCGCGACGTGCCGGTGGCCGGCGGCGTTAATTTTAAATCTATCACCCTTCACAAGGTTGTAATCGGCGGCGACCCGTCCGACCCGCAGGACATTAGCGACTGGCCCGGTTGTGTCCTGCTCAATACGGCCCGGCTGAAAATTCACAACCTCGAGCTTCTATCCGCCGCCCTGAAAAACCTGGGTATGGGACTCTTCCCCATGGAGGCGAATGCCAGCAGGGAGCCGGGGAAATACGCCTGGAAATACGCCGTTCCCAATCTGCGTATGCCGCGATTCAAATTGAACGTGCCCCACGTCCGCTGGGTCCTTGAAATCGATGAGGATACCACCCTCCCCATCCCTGATAAAAACGGCAACCCCGTCTGGAAGAGGACCGGCGGTATGGAGGCCAACATCGCCGACGCCATCCAGGCGGTTAGAGGCCAGGACATCATGATGCTGCACCTGGTCGATGCTATCGAGGCTACCAATATCAACCACAGCGGCCCCGGTGGCGTTGCGGTGCCGGAGGGATTCGTCTTTGCCGGCACCGACTCAGCTGCTGAAGCTCACTTTCCTCATGTCCACCGTAAGTATGAAGCTGCGGCAGAAAGAATGGAACGTAAGCGGTTACAGCCTCGGCGCCCATATGATGATTGCTCAGTCGGTGGCAATGGCTTACCGGATATCCCGCGCTGATGAGGAGTCGCCCGACCCCTTATTCCCCGGTAGGGTGTGGGGGAAAGGAAAATGGCCAAGCCTTCAGTTCATCATGCGTCAGGCGCAGTTCGGCCAGGTGTACGGACAGATGTTCCCACAGCGGTTTGATGTGATGATGGCGCCCTACGGGCAGGCATTCCGCTACGCTGATATGAAGTGGAACGACTCAGGGTATTGCACCCCGCAGGCGATGTCCCGGAACGAAGACGTCATCGGGAGCTATCATGCGGCTGTAGCTGGCGCCGCCGACCCATTGCCTTTCAATTTTTACGTGCCGCGGGGCATGGGCATCAATGGCAGTAGCCCCGTGCCTAATGTCGTAGAGACGGACGACCCCGCCCTGGTTTTCACCGCCGACTTTAACGGCGAGGAGTCCTGGTGGGAGCTTCATATATCCGAGTACAACTTGAAATAGCTTTTTAACAGCCTTGAATGAGAAGTACCCCCAAGCGGATTCGAACCGCTGCTGCCGGCGTGAAAGGCCGGTGTCCTAGGCCTCTAGACGATGGGGGCGTACCTGTTAAGTATACCAGAGCAGACTCTGCCAGACAATATGACCTCGTGAGAAAGCCCTGTTTTTATTCGTGGGGTACATACCAGTTTTACCCCCGCCCCCGCCCCCGCACTGTCATTGCGAGGAGCGTAGCGACGAAGCAATCTCATGCTCCACCCCGCCCCCCTCGTTTCTTATCTTTTCCCACCCATGCCTCCCTCGTACCATCCTCTGCTTATCCCGTAGTACCCCCGCCCAAGTTTCCCCCTTTGAAAAAGAGCCTGCCCTGAGCCTGCCGAAGGGGGGATTAAGGGGGATTTTGTTCTCAAAAGGGGAGTGCGTAGCGAGAGGGGGACACAGGGGGTGAGGTAAAATAACCGGTCGGCTTCTCGCTGAATCGGGTTAAAGGTTTTCACGCATTCCTCAGCTTGCCTGAGAAGCGCCTATCGTGTAAAATTATATATAGTGGACGGTTTTGCGAGGTGATATTCCATGCCTATTTACGAGTACGAATGCGGTAAATGCAACCGGCGTTTTGAGTTGAAACAGGGCTTTCATGATAAATCGGAAGCAGAGTGCCCGTATTGTAAGGAGATAGCCCGGCGCGTCTTTCACCCCTCGCCGATTATATTCAAGGGAAGCGGTTTCTACGTAACGGACCATCGCCCTTCCAGGAAGGACTCGGAGAAGAGCCAGGGGGAATCGGAGACCAGGAAGGAACCGGAGAAAAGCCAGGGCGAATCGGAGCCCGGCAAGAGTTCGAAGTGAAAGCACTGCTTCAGCGGGTCGGTAAAGCCTCCGTCGGCATTGATGGTGAAGAGGTGGGGAGAATAGACAGGGGGCTGGTGGTATTTCTCGGGGTGGCTGACGGGGACACGGAAAGGGATGCGCAGTATTTAATGCAGAAAATCGTCAACCTGCGCATTTTTACCGACGCTGAAGGTAGGTTCAACCTTTCGGTGCTGGATATCGGCGGTGAGTTGCTGCTGATAAGCCAGTTTACGCTCCTGGCCGACACCCGTAAAGGCCGGCGTCCCAGCTTCATCGAGGCGGCGCCGCCGGATAAGGCGGAGGCGTTATTTGATTATTCCGTAGGGCTGGCCCGTGAAAGCGGTCTGAAAGTGGCAACCGGCCGATTCCAGCAGCACATGCAGGTGGAAATCCATAACGATGGACCGGTGACCATCATGCTGGATAGTCGGGACAAGTTCGGGTAAATATTTAAAGGGGGTAAATATGAGCAGTGATGAAAAGACTAAACTGAAAACGCTCCTGAAGTACTGGATAGAACATAATCAGGAACACAGTCAGGAGTTCAAAGAGTGGGCGGAAAAGGCTGAACAGATGGGAGAGGCGGAAGTAGGTGGGGAGATATTGCAGGCGGTCGGGAATATGGAGAAAGTTACCGAGATACTCTCGAAGACTCTGAGGAAACTTGAGGAGGCATAAGGCGATGTGTTTAGCGAAGGTATACATCGGCGGGAAAGGCGAAAACGAGCCATTGATGGAGGAAATCGCCTCGATTAAGGCGGAAGACGGCAAGCTGGTGGTGATGTCCCTTTTCGGTGAGAAAAAGGAGATAGCCGCTCGTATCAGGGAAATCGACTTTAAATCCAGTGATGTTATCCTTGAAAAAACGGAGGATTGACAGTAGCCGGTTGTTCCTGTATTATTACAAATAATTGCAGTTGCAAGTAGTTGATTTTTAACAGGTAAGGATTATATGATAGTGGTTGTGGGGTGGGGCAGGGGATATAAATTTTTTTACGCTATTAATGCAAACAGTTGCAATTGCATAGAATTGTAATAACCATGTCGAGTGCTGTATAGAAAGGGGGCATTATCGATGAATAGAGGATACGTTATCGGCGCTTTTTTACTGGTGATACTGCTTATGGCTTCTTACGTGCTGGGCGGGTGCACCGGCGAAGACCAGGACAAGCTTAAGGTTGTCACCAGCACGTCCCTGATATCGTCTATAGTGGAGAGGATAGGCGATGATAGTGTCGATGTGGTCAACATTATTCCCCCGGCGCAGTGCCCCGGACACTTCGATGTTTCGCCCGGAGACGTTCAGAAACTCGCCGCCGCCGAGCTATTTCTTCTGCACGGCTGGCAGGGCGAAAAATTTTCCGAAGAGCTGATTGCCTCGGCGGATAACCCGGACCTCACTGTAGTCGGCATTAATATCGAAGGCAACTGGATGACGCCGGCAGTGTATCAAAAAGCCGTGGGTACTATCACCGATGCTCTTGTCCAGGTGGATGCGGCCAACGCCTCGACCTATGAAAAATCGGCATCGGGACTTAAAAAGATTATTGCTGACAAAGGCGCCGGGATAGAAGCCAGGCTGGCTGATAAAAACCTCGCCGCGGTCAACGTGATGTGCGCCGACCAGCAGATGGGATTTGTCAGATGGACGGGACTTAATGTTGTCACCTTCTACGGCAGACCCGACTCACTTACCCCACAGGTGGTCAAAGAGCTGGTGGACACGGGCAGGCAGGAGAACGTGAGCCTGATTATCGACAACCTCCAGAGCGGCCAGGATGCCGGGGCCGGCCTGGCCGAGGAACTGGGATGTACCAGGATAATCCTCTCCAATTTCCCGGGGGGATTCGATGATACGGAGACCTGGGAAAAAGCCATTGATAGGAATATCGATCTTATACTGGAAGCGGTAAGCAGGTAATTCTTTTAGTGAAGCAAAGGGTGGCGAATTTATGGATGATGAACTGATAGTAATTGACAAAGCCGTGGTTTCTTACCGGGAGGATATCGCCCTCCGGGGCGTTTCCCTGAAAGTATCGAAGGGGGAGTTCGTCGGTATCATCGGCCCTAACGGCGCCGGCAAGACCACGCTGCTTACCGTGGTCAATGGCATGGGTAAACTGCTCGATGGAAAGGTGCGGGTTCTGGGACACTACCTCACCCCGGGAAACGGGAACTCACTGAGAAAGAAGGTTGGTTACGTGCCTCAGGTGCAGAATATCGACCCGCGTATGCCGATATGCGTTCGTGAAGTGGTGATGATAGGCCGTTACGGGATTCTGGGTATGTTCAAGAGGCCGCGTAAGGCCGACTATGAAATCGTGGACGAGGCACTGGAGCTGGTCGGGATGAGCCACCTTTCGCAGCGTCCTATCGGCCACCTTTCCGGCGGCGAGCTGCAGCGGGTGTCCGTGGCCCGCGCCCTGGCGCAGCAGCCGGAGTTATTTCTGCTGGACGAGCCGACTGCCTCGCTGGACTGGAAGGCGCAGAGTGATATCCTGGAACTGGTGAAAATGATTCATGATACCAGGTCCCTGACGACCCTGTTCGTGACCCACGACCTTAGTTGTCTGCCGGTAACCTGTGACCGCGTGGTGCTCATGAAAGAAGGTCTTATCTGGGCTGAAGGCTCCCCCGCCGAACTGCTCACCGATAACAACCTCAGCCGCTTGTATGATATGCCTGTAGCTGTAGTGGAGAGCCGCCGTAAAAAAGCCGTCACGGTTAACTGATAAGGAGACATTGGCTTGGATTTTTCCATATTCGGCTATCAGTTCATGCAGAATGCCATTCTCTCCGCCTTTCTGGGTGGCATAGCCTGCGCTACTATCGGCGTCTTCGTGGTGCTGATGCACATGCCCTTTATCGGCGTCTGCATGTCGCACGCCGCTTTCGCCGGGGCTTTGCTCGGGCTCTGGCTGGGATTCAATCCCCTGGTGGGCGCCTTCGGCGTTTCGCTGCTTTCCGCGGCCATTATCGGGCCGCTGGCCGACCGCGGCGAACTCAGCCCGGAAACCTCGATAGGCGTTATATTCTCGCTGATGCTGGGACTGGCTTTCCTGTTCATGGGGCTGATGCCCGGCACCAAATCGGGCGCCCTGGAACTGCTCTGGGGCAGCATCCTTACCAATACCCGCAGCGATATTATCTTGCTTGGAATCGTTGCCGTTGTCGTGGTGGCGCTGGTCTTTTTCTTCTTTAAAGAGATTCAGGCCACGGTGTTTAATCGCGATACCGCGCTGGCGGTGGGCATACCGGCGGCCATATTCCTGTACGGAATCCTGTTTTTAACCGGCGCCACCATTACCGCGTCGCTCCGCTCTATAGGGGGACTGCTTATCTTCAGCCTTATTCTTAACCCGGCGGCGGCGGCCTATCAGCTTACTTACAGTATGAAAAAGATGTTTCTGCTTGCGGCGGCTTTCGGCGTGCTTTCCGGGTGGGTAGGGCTACTGTTTTCTTACTTCTTTAACCTTCCCAGCGGTGCCACCATCGTCGTTACCTCGTCGGTAATATTCATGATTGCCGCCATTTTCTCCCCCAAGAGGAAAGTCAAAGGCTGGCAGAGCCAGCCTCTTTCGGAGCAGGAACCGTGATTAAAGAATTTTTTAACCAGCGAGCGGCTATATGGGATGAGCAGGTCTCGGAGAATGACGCGGCCAAACTTGAGTGCATGGCGCGACGACTTGACATAAAGACAGGCTCTAGGGTGCTGGAGGTCGG
Source organism: uncultured Dehalococcoidaceae bacterium (assembly GCA_964500415.1). Classification (GTDB taxonomy): domain Bacteria; phylum Chloroflexota; class Dehalococcoidia; order Dehalococcoidales; family RBG-16-60-22; genus JAFGPF01. The sequence goes on from CAZCOB010000034.1 coordinate 15,679, forward strand.
GACGGGGACCGGCGTATTCCTTCCCTTTCTCTTGAGCAGTGTCGGCGATAGCGGCCAGATAACCGCCATGGACTTTGCCGAGGAGATGCTGAAAATCGCCGTGTCCAAGCGGGTCGACGGTAACGTCTGTTATCTCTACGCCGATGTCGCTGATATTCCCCGCGACGATGGGAGCTTCGATTGCGTGGTGTGCTATTCCAGCTTTCCTCACTTCCAGGATAAGGCGCGGGCGCTGGCTGAGATTTTCCGGGTGACCGGAAGCGGCGGCAGGCTTTTTATCTGTCACACGTCGAGTCGCCATCATATCAACGAGATTCATCGCCAGATACCGGTCGTGCGAAATGATATCCTTCCTGACAGCGATGAAATGTACAGGTTACTCGCGGCGGCGGGATTTATCGATATCAGGATAGAAGATGGTGAAGATGACTATCTCTCCTGCGCCGGAAAGCCTTTACCCGGAACTGTTTAGAGCAGCTTCAGGGTCTGCGACTCCAGTTCTAGGCTGATGTCCAGCGCTTTGAAGGAATGCGTGAGCGCCCCGATGGATATTATATCCACCCCTGTCATCGCCACCTGATGAACACTGTCCAGCGTTATCCCCCCCGATGCCTCCAGTTCGGCCTGCCCCGACACCAGGTTCACCACCTGTTTCATTTCATTGGCGCTCATGTTATCCAGCATGATGATATCGACGCCGGCTTTCAGCGCGTCCAGCGCCTCTTTGGCGTTGGTGACCTCCACCTCGATGGTTATCCCCGCCGGCGTATTCTGCCGTGCCTTGGCCACGATGTCTTTCAGGTTCATGCCCATGGCGCGCAGCGCCGCGATATGGTTGTCTTTAATCAGCACGGCCTCGCCGAGGTGCATGCGGTGGTTGTGACCCCCGCCCATGCGTACGGCGTATTTCTCCAGCAGGCGCATGCCGGGGGTGGTCTTGCGCGTGTCGACTATTTTTACCGGAAGTCCGTCGGTCTCTGCCACGTACTGCGCCGTCAGCGAGGCGATACCGCTCAGCCTTTGCAGGAAATTCAGGGCCACCCGCTCCGCTTTGAGGATGCTGCTCACGCTGCCGGTTATCGTCGCGGCGATGTCTCCCGGCTTTATTGACGTACCGTCTTTAATCAGTACGTCTATTTCCAGCGACGGGTCGACGCGCTGGAAGACGCGCCCCGCCGCCCCGATACCGGCCAGGATGCCCTTTTCTTTCACCAGCAAAGACGCCTTGCCGGAGAGGTCGGGTGGTATCAGCGCCTCGCTGGTAATATCGCCGTGACCGGTGTCCTCGCCCAGGGCGATGTCGATAATGGCATCGAGTTGTTTCTCAGAGAGATAATCATGGTAATTCATCTATTTGCCTCAGAGGTTATTCGAGATTTCTTAACCATTCAATTAGCCGCGAGACAGAGTTGTCAAAATTATAAATTGTAGTTTCTTTTCCTCTTTTCTGTGCACTCTTGGTGTACCATCGAAGTACAATGGCATAGGAATCACAGATCTCCTTGAGTCTTTTGAGTAATTCGGAATCAGGCGAACTGGAAGACAGAGAGAAAGCGAATAAGATATATCTGGCATCTGGCGGTAAGAATTCTTTCCTATGATTAAAGACAAGAAGTAAGCCGCTGTCTGGGTTTCTGATGTTTTGGCCTTTCCTTCCGAATATAGTGCCTTGGTCTATCCAAGCTTTTATTTCGAATATTGCCTTTGCTTGCTCTTTTTCAACGACTGCTATATCAGTAAACTCTAGCAGTGGAGCTCCTTTATAAATGATAGCATCGCATTGTGGACTTACCTTTTTGTTTTCGGCGTCAAATATTAAACCGCTTTTTAATCCAAATCCTGGTGGCAGAAACTCCCTAATAAAATCTTTAGCTATGCCTTCTCGCACGGCACCACCAACCGGAGCATTTTTTCTGCTTTCCGCGAGCTTAAGCATATCCCAAAAGGTGCGGCTCTTTTTACTTAGTTCAACACATTTTGCGTAGCCCAATGTCTCATAGAGTTCTTCCATGATTAGATCCTTATAATGTCTCGTCTACTGATATATTGCTTATCCGAGTAGCTTGAAGGGCGAAGCCCTTCAAAAATAATTCTTCCCCCTCTCCTTCCCAAGGAGAGGGGGACAAAGGGGGTGAGTTTCAATAATCTCTACTTCTCTCGGCGTATGGCGACGCTGCCCCGGGCGACTCTCATGGTGGTCCCCCCTTCGACTTTGATAACGACGCTGTCCTCGCTGAGGCTTTCGATTGTCCCGTATATGCCGCCGGCGGTGACGACCCTATCGCCCTTTTGCAGCCCCTCCATCAACGTCTGGTGTTCTTTCTGGCGTTTGCGCTGCGGCCTTATCATCACGAAGTAGAACAGTGCGAAGATGACCACCAGAAAGAGAATCATGGGCCAGATGCTGCCGCTGCCTTCTTCCCCGTCGGCTGCCGCCGGGAAACAGCCCCCGATAAACACCAGGACCGCGATAAGCAGTCCGGCGATGAGTCCGGTTTTCAATATTTTAGTCATTTCCCCTCCCGATTGATTTCACCTGGTTCGATTTTACCCTGCAGCGACCACGGGCTTGTCTTACTGATTTTTACGTTTATTAACTGCCCGAGGTAATTGTCGCTGCTGCTGAAAAATACCAGCTTGTCAGTACGGGTGCGTCCGTACCATTTCCCTTTTTTCCTGCCCTCCACCAGTATTTCCAGAGTCCTGCCCGTTAAACGGGCGTTGATTTCGGTCTGTATTTTCTCCTGGAGCTGTTCGACTTTATTGAGCCGTTCTTTTTTCTCGGTGGACTGTATATCGTCCTCAAGCTCCCTGGCCGCCGCTGTTCCCGTCCTCGGTGAATAGGCGGCTATATGCACTGTATCAAACTTTATCTCGGAGAGCAAGTCCAGGGTCTGCCGGAACTGGTTTTCCGTTTCCGCGGGAAAGCCGACGATTACATCGGTGCTGAGGGCGACGCCGGGGACTTTCTCGCGTATCCGCCCGGCGAGTTCGCGGTATTGCGCTGCCGTGTAGCCGCGTTTCATCGCCTTCAAAATATCGTTGCTCCCCGCCTGTACGGGCAGGCTTAGCTGCTCGCAGACTTTATCTAGTGTGGCTATAGCTTCGATGAGTTTCAGGCTCATGTCCTTGGGGTGGTTGGTCAGGAAGCGTAGCCGCCGCAGTCCGTCGATTTCATTCAGCTCGGTGAGCAGGTCGGCCAGATCCGGCCTCTCGGGCAGGTCGTGCCCGTACGAGTCCACGTTCTGCCCCAGTAAAGTGATTTCTTTAGCCCCCCGCCGCACCAGCTCCCTCACCTCGCCGGCTATTTCCGCTACCGGGCGGCTTCTCTCCCGTCCGCGCCGGTAGGGGACGATGCAGTAGGAGCAGAAATTGTTACAACCCTGAATTATCGTCACAAACTCGGTTGGGGAGGGGTAATGGGGCAGCGATAGCGCCTCGGCCTTTTCCAGCCAGGGCGGGTAGCCCCCCGCTTGGAAAAAGTGGTCAACGTGCGGGTAGGTCTTCTTAAGATGGTCGGTATCGGCGTCGACCATGCAGCCGGTCAGCGCCAGAGTAATGTCCGGCCTGGTTTTTTTTACCGACCTCAGGGCGTAAAGCTTGTTGACGACACGGTTCTCGGCGCTCTGCCGCACCACGCAGCTGTTCAGCACGATGAGGTCGGCCTCTTCGGCCCTGCCCGTGGGCTGATAGCCCAGTTCCTCGAATCGACTCGCCAGTCTCTCCGACTCCGCTTTGTTCATCTGGCAGCCGATAGTCCAGATATAGTAAAGTGGCATAATATTACAGTGCCTTGTTTTCTCTACATGGCACTATGAAATCCAGAATCCCTTTTTCAAGCATTGCTAGGTTGAAAATGTATTCATTATTATTGAAAGTTTCTCTTAAAGGTCTTACAGTCGACTTCCATCCAAAACCATCTGTAATCCATATAAAATGATATTTTCCTTTTAAAACATCAAAGAGATTCCTATATTCGCCAGCAGTTGACTTTAATTTTGAACCACTTGCACTAAAATAATTCGTTTCGAATATCATTAATTCCTCTCCGTTTGATACAACAAAGTCGTACCTTCTTGAAGATTTATCGACTGGAACATCATAGCCAAGTTCTTTCTTAATTTTACTTGAGTTTGCTTCCTTTAAATATCGGATTTTATTTCTTTTACATAAATCTTGTATAAAAAATTCAACAATGTTTTCCATGCTATGTCCATTACGGTTTTTTCTTCCATTACTATCAAGGCCTGCTTCAACACCGATCATATAATCAACGAGGTTTTTAATCTTTTGTGAAACGATTAATTCTTTGAATCCTGTTTCTTTAACAAAGATTAGATACTTCTCAATATCAGCTTTATTTGGTTTTACTTTGCTGAAGTCATAGTCCTCGTAAACTAATTTTTTTTGTTCATAATCAACAAGGACTTTAAACTTGGAGGTATTTTTTCCATCCCTAACAACTAGAGAAGGGATGATTTTAGCTAATTCTGGTTCATTTGTTAGTAAATACCTAAATTCATCATCAAAATTATTTTTGCCAATTAGATAATTCAGCTTATTAAGAGCTATCTCTATATTTCTTGTGTTTTTGAATACCTTTTCCCAGTTTACAAAGTAGGACCATAACAATACACTAGGTTTTAAATTATCTAGTAAATAATCAAAAACCCCATCGTCACTATTACATTTTAAAACTTTATCGTAAAATCCAATGTATTTCATTTTATTACAATGCCATTCTATTCCCCGTTTTATCTTTCATATCTTCAAATCGTTTAATTGAAAGATCTAAATAATCTTTCGAGTTATCAATCCCAATAAAATCTCTCTCGTAATAATATGCAACCAAGCCCGTTGTTGAACTCCCAGTAAAGGGATCTAATACAGTATCCCCTTTATTCGTACTTGCCAAGACAACACGCTTTAATAAATCGGCTGGTTTTTGTGTGGGATGCTTCCCGTATTTCTTTTCTTCTTTTTTAGGCGTGTTAATTGCCCAAACCGATCTCATTTGGTTACCGCTTTTTTTGATAAAATCTTTTTTCCACATGCCGTTTTTCATAAGCTCATAATTAAAAGTGTGCTTATACTTTTTGTCTTTAATAGCCCATATTAGCGTTTCGTGACTGGCTGTGAAGTAACGGCAACTCAAATTGGGGGATGCATTAGGTTTAAACCATGAAATATCATTAAGGATATGGAATTTATTTATTTGTAAAGCAAAGCCGCACTGGTAAATTGAATGATAAGTGCCGCTTATCCATATAGTTCCGTTTGGTTTTAATACCCGTTTACAGGCTTTTATCCACTCAATATGAAAATTGAAATTACTTTTTAAACCGTTGCTTAAATCCCACTCTCCTTTTTTAACACTTACCCTTTTACCATTGTGGCAAGTAAATGTTCCATTGGAGAGAAAATAGGGAGGATCAGCAAAAATCATATCAATAGAATCTTCTGGGATTTCATCCAGAATATTAAGACAATCGTCCAGATAGAGCTTGAAGCGAGGTACTTCATAATATGACGTTTTCATTTTTATCCTTAGCACAGGCTGGCGGAGGGGGAGGGATTCGAACCCTCGACCCCAGTTACCCAGGGTAAGCACTTAGCAGGCGCCCGCACTAGACCACTATGCGACCCCT
>CAZCOB010000035.1:0-21019 GCA_964500415.1 uncultured Dehalococcoidaceae bacterium
GAATCCAGTCCTGAGGGTACTGCTTCTCGGCGTCACGGAGCTCATCGGCAATCATGGGAGTCAGCATGCCGATGTTCTGTTCATAAAGGGTGAAAATATCCGGTAATTCCTCAGCTTCGACGTAAGCCTGTTCTTTTGGTTTCATACCCTTCAGCTTGAACTCGCCCCTCTCGATTTTCGCTACTGCCTTCCGTCCGGAATCATCGTTCAGGAAATAGACGTCTTCCGAGTTTCCTTCTCTATCCAGCGTCAGGTTTATTAACGTACCGCGTTCCGCGGCCATTTTCAGGGCGCTACGCAGCACTTCTTCAGGCGTCCCCTTAATCTCCTTAAGACCTTCCATCAGGCCGGCGTTACCCAGCAACTCGCTGAAGCCGACAAATCGGGGATATCCCTTTTTACGGTAGAGCATCGCCAGAATGTGCAGGGTTGTTTTCAGCTCGGCCATGTCGCTTATCTTCGGCAGCAGGCTGCTGAAAAAGACGCTGGGGATGGAGGTGAACTCCACTCTTCCGCTGGAAGGGAATCCCTGAAAGTCCTTCATAGCATCGTCGGCTCCACGCTGCCGAGGCTTTCGAACCTGGCCAGGTTATGCCGGAAACGCAGTTTTATCCGGCCGGTCGGTCCGTTGCGGTGCTTGGCGATAATAACATCGGCTTCCTCGCGGGGGTATTCACGGTCGGGGTGGGCGGCAATCCATTCCTCTTCGGTTTTATAGTAATACTCATCACGATAGATAAAGAGGACGACATCCGCGTCCTGCTCGATGCTGCCGCTTTCACGGAGGTCGGAGAGCTGGGGTTCGTGAGAGGCGCGCCACTCCACGGCCCGGCTGAGCTGCGATACTGCCAGCACCGTGGCACCAAGCTCGCGGGCCAGCGCTTTGAGCGACCGCGAAATATAGCTGATTTCCTGCACCCGGTTTTCGCCCCTGACACCCTCACCCTGCATCAGCTGGAGATAGTCGATAATAACCATGTCGACGCCGCGCTCGTAGCCAAGTCGAAGAGCCTTGCTACGCAGCTCCGCCATGCGAATCATCGGGCTATCGTCAATATAGATAGGCGCTTCCGAGAGGACACCGGTTGCTTCCATAACCCGCCGTTCCTCGTCCTCGGTATGCTGCCCGAAACGCACGTGCCGGGAGTTAACCCCCGACTCGCTGGAGAGCAGGCGTAATACCAAGGAGTCGCGTGCCATCTCCACGCTGAAGAGGGCGACACAGGCCCGGTGGTCGACGGCGGCATTACGGGCGATGTTCAACGCCAGGCTGGTCTTCCCCATGCTGGGTCGCCCGGCGATAATCACGAGGTCGGCCCGCTGAAAGCCGTTCAAAAAATCATCCAGGCCGGGAAAGCTGGAGAGCACGTAAGGTAGTTTTTCGGCCTGTTCTTCTCCCGCAAGCGGCGTCACCTCGAAATACCTGTCCAGGACCTGCCGGATATGGATAAGGTCGCTGGTGCCCTCCCCGCGACGCAGCTTGAATAGCACGCTTTCGGCCTTGGCCAGGCTATCCTCGACGTCGGGACCAGCCTCAAAGCCAATGGCCGAGATACGCTCGCCGGCGGTTATCATCTGGCGCATTACCGAAAGTCGATAGACAATGCGGGCGTAGTGCTCGATGTCCAGGGAGGTGGGGCAGATGGATATCAGATAGCTGAGCCGGGCGGCACCCCCGCAGGCTTCCAGCCGCCCCCTACGGGAAAGCTCCTGTGCCAGCGTCACCTGGTTGATAGCCTCGCCGCGCTGGTAAAGCTCCATGCAGGCGTCGTAAAGCCACTGGTTTTGCTCGAAATAGTAATCCGCCGGCTGGAGAAAGTCGGCAATTTGAAAAATGGCCGTGCCATCAATCAGCAACGAGCCAATGACGGCTTCTTCAGCATCGTTATCGTTCGGCGGCAGCCTGACATCATTCACGCGGTCTTTACTCCTTGGCTTCCATCTCTTCTTCTATCGCTTCCGCTTCTTCCAGTTTTGCCTCATCCTCCTCTACTTTAGCCTCGGTTTCATCTGCTTTATCCTCGGATTCATCTACTTTGGCTTCGGCTTCTTCTGTTTTGGCTTTTGCGGTAGATTTCTTCTTAGTCTTCCTGGTCTTGACGGCCTTCTCTTTCTTTTCCGTCTCTTCTTCAGCAGGCTCGTCCGATATTACGTTAACTTTGATGACCGCGGTAATATCATGAGTGAACCTGACATTCACATCATAAATACCCAGGTGGCGAATCGGTTCGGCCAGTTCTATTTTCTTTTTATCGATATCATGGCCGGCGCTTTTACCCAGCTCCTCGGCAATATCGGTGGCCGTGACCGAACCATAGAGCTTCTCGCTCTCCCCGACCTTAGCTTTGATGGTAATCTCGACCTCGTTTAGCTTTTCGGCCAGCTCGGCCATCTCGGCTTCTTCAAGCTCACGCTGCTTGACTTTCTTCTTTAACTGCGACTCCATCGCTGCCGCGGCCTGCGAATCGGCTACCACTACCAGTTTACGGGGCAAAAGGTAATTTCTGGCGTAGCCATCGGTTACCGTCCTGGTCTGGCCGACCCTGGCAACTCCGGGAACATCCTCGATAAAAATGACCTTCACAGTTTACTCCTTTTACTGATTACTGCTAATTATACTTTAGTGCATGGAAAAGGCGTCAATACCCCCCAAGCGTAGAACTCGAAAAATTTTTTACTGATTTGGGCAATATGTTCGCCCTAGCCGTTGATATATTTTTCGGCACTGATAGCGGCCACGGCACCATCGCCTGCGGCGGCGATAACCTGCCGGATAGAATTGCTGCGTACATCACCGGCGGCAAAGATGCCGGGAACATTCGTCTCCATCCTCTCATTGGTAATGACAGTACCGATATCGTCCAGCTTCACGACGTCTTTAAGATAGGTCGTATTTGGTTTGAAGCCGATGGACATAAAAACCCCGGAAACGACCAAGGCGGTCTTCTTTTTTGTCTTGACGTTGCTAATCCTGACTTTATCAACGAAGTTATTACCGGAAATTTCCTCCAGCACGCTATCCCAGAGAAACCCGATTTTCCTTTCCGCGAAGGCTCTTTCCTGTAAAATCTTGGTGGCGCGCAACTCGTCGCGCCGGTGTATCACCGTAATTTCGGAAGCGAACTTGGCGAGTTCGATGGCCTCCGTAATAGCCGCATTGCCACCCCCAACCACCGCCACCACTTTATCACGAAAGAAAGGGCCGTCACAGGTAGCGCAGTAAGAGACGCCCTTGCCGGTAAATTCCGCCTCGCCGGGAATACCGAGTTTCTGACGTTCCGAGCCACCGGCGATGATGACGGCCTTCGCCGTAAAATCTCCCTGAGAGGTTTTAACCACCTTCTGTTTGTCTTTATTACCGATACCGGTGACCTCAGCAACGAGTGTTTCCAGTCCGAACCTGGTCGCCTGCTGGTGCATCGCCTCCGTTAAATCAATACCGCTGATACTCTCGGTAAAGCCGGGGTAGTTCTCCACCCACTCGGCATTGATTATCTGGCCGCCGACCGCTCCTCTCTCGACGAGGAGGCTGCTCAGCCGGGCCCGGGCGGTATAAATACCCGCGCTGAGTCCGGCAGGCCCGCCGCCAATAATAATCACGTCGTACTTCTTCGGAGACTTAGCCATAAATCTCACCCCCTTTACAGTTACAGCGCCGCTTCCAGGATCTTTTTTAACTCTTCCTTGGGCCGGAAGCCGATAATCGTGTCAACAGGCTTTCCTCCTTTAAAGAGCATCAGTGTAGGAATGCTCATGATACCATACTGGCTGGCAATCCTGGGGGCATTGTCGACATTTACCTCGACGAAGGTTACACTGCCGTCATAGTCTTCCGCCAGTTCCTCAACAACAGGCGCCACCATCCGGCACGGCCCGCACCAGGGCGCCCAAAAATCGACCAGTACCGGCACTTCCGCCTTTAAGACTGCTTCATCAAACTTCGCTTCTTCAATTTCCACTGGCTTACTCATAATGTCCCTCCCTTACTTTTTCCGCTATGCCACATTCTACAGTCTCCTTGGCGAGACCGATAGCATTTTTGATAGCTTTGGCCTGACTGCGGCCGTGCGCGATAATGACATTGCCGTTCACGCCGAGGAGACAGGCCCCGCCGTATTCGGTGTAGTCCATTTTTTTTGTCCAGGAACCCAGCCCTATTTCGCGGAGAAGATCGCGAGCCCTGAGCCGCGAGGCGCTGGAAAAAACATGCCCCAGTTGCTTCAACGAAAGCAGAAAATTATCGCTAAAACCCTCGATGGTCTTGAGGACAATATTGCCGGTAAAGCCATCGGTGACGATTACATCGGAAGTCCTTTTGACGATATTATGACCTTCCATATTGCCGATAAAGTTGATGTCTTTAGCGTCTTTCAGAAGCCGGTATGTCTCCTTGGCCAGGCGGTTGCCCTTACCCTCCTCGGCGCCGTTACTGAGAAGACTAACGCGCGGTGATTCTATGTTGAGCAGGTATTTACTGTAAATGGAGCCGAGCCTGGCAAACTCCAGCAGGTGCTCCGGACGGCAATCCGAGTTGGCCCCGGCGTCCACCAGTAACGCCGGGAAAGACAGTAATGCATCCAGAAAACAGCCGATGGCCGCCCGGCTAACACCATTTACCCTGCCGAGAGTAAGGAGCGACGCCGCCACCACCGCCCCGGTATTCCCCGCCGAGACGAATGCCTGGGCACCATCGCTCTTGAGCAGGTTGATGCCGACCACTATCGACGAGTTAGGCTTGTTCTTAATGGCTTTAATCGGGTGCTCGTTAAAATCGATGACCTGCTTGGCGTCAATAATGGTAATAGGGACTTTTTCTATTGATTTAGCCACCAGTGTACGGAGCACATTTCTCCGCCCCACCAGGGCAATTTCCACCCCGTACTCCTGGGCTGCTTTAATAGCTCCTTTAACTAACTCGTGGGGAGCGAAATCGCCCCCGGCAGCATCAACCGCAATCCTCATATCTCTCCGCTAATCTCACTGACCAACAGTACTTTCTTCCCACATATCACACTGTCCCCCCCAGCAGGCGATAACCCGGCCATTATCAGAAATCCGAAAGATTTCACAGGCAGTGGGGCAGGCCTGGCATTCGAACGACGAGGTTGTATATTCAATTTCGCTGACGCCGAATCCTTTGAAACGGCAGCCGTTATGACCGGAGGCGGCATATTCATGCACCAGCAGGGCCGCGCCGATAGCTCCCATGACCTCGTGGTGGGGAGGCACGATTATCTCCGTATCAAGCTCTTCCCGCAGCGCCCTGACAATGCCCCGATTAAAGGCAACCCCTCCCTGAAAGACCAGAGGCGGCTGGATATCCTTGCCCGAGCCGACATCGCTCAGGTAGTTGCGCACCAGCGCCCGGCAGAGTCCGTAGATAATACCGTCAAGGTTGTATCCCGTCTGCTGCTTGTGTATCATATCCGACTCGGCGAAAACGGTGCAGCGTCCCGAAATACGGACAGAGTCGTTACCGAGCAGTGCCCGCCGGGAGAGTTCTTCGATGCTCATGTTAAGTCGGCCCGCCTGATGGTCGAGGAAGCTGCCGGTACCGGCGGCGCAGACGGTGTTCATGCCGAAGTCGGTAACTATGCCGTCCCGGATAATGATAATTTTACTGTCCTGTCCGCCGATTTCAACGACGGTACGGACTCCCGGGACACAATCGATTGCCGCCACCGCCTGACAGGTAATTTCGTTTTTTACAAGGTCGGCGCCAACGACAGCCCCGGCTAGGTAGCGGGCACTTCCGGTGGTAGCCACGCCTTTAATCTCAACACCAGCCGTCAGCTGCTGCTCTATCTGCCGCAGTCCCTGCTGTACCATGGCAACCGGTCTGCCGCCGGTAGGCAAATACAGGTCGGCGAGCAAATCGTTTGTCTTATTTAGTACGGCGAACTTGGTGGTAACCGAGCCGACATCAATACCCAGATAGGCTTCCATATCTCTTCTCTAACTCAAATATTCTTATAGCAAGGACACTCCCACACCTTACCCCACCCAAAAATACCACCTGATTTTTTTCAACCCACCCTCTTTATCCCTCTCCCTCGGGAAGGGAGGGGGAAAGATTAAAAGAGGGGCTCCGCCCCTCTTAGACGCCCCCTTTACGCTTACCTGCCTTTGCGAAACTCTTCCCAGACCTTCCCGGCTGTTTCCGGGCTGGCGAGGATGTCCACAACGGTCATCGCCATCGCCCTGGCCGCATCCAGCATACTGTGCAGACCTTCCTCCGAGGCGGCAATCTGGGCGAACTCCGGGGTATGTAACTGGATATCGTGCGGGGCTATAGCTACCAGCGGCTGAATGGTCGGCAAGAGCTGACTCACATTGCCTACATCGGTGCTGAAGGTCATCATGGTATTATCGCCGAGACGTATGCCGCGTCCCAGGGACTGCATATTCTGTTTGAAAAGCCGGGCCATGGTGAGGTTATTGGACATGGCCGCATAATGCTCTCCCCACTTATACTTCAGTTTAGCACCGGTAGCCCTGGACGCGCCATTAAAACAGTGTATCACCTTTTTCTTAAGCTCATCGAGATATGCATCATTCTCGGCGCGGACGATAAAAGTAGCAGCGGTGTGAGCCGGAATTATATTGGCCGCATCACCGCCGTCGGTAATGATACCGTTAATGCGCGCCCTGTCCCTGATATGCTGACGTAGCGAATTAATGGCGTTATACGACTGAATCATAGCCTCCAGGGCGCTGATACCGGTCTCCGGCTCGGCGGCGGCATGGGCCGCCTTACCGATAAATTCAACTTCCAGGGTCTCGCAGGCAAGGGTGTTCATGACCACCGTATTACCCCCACCCGGATGGGATATCATCGCCATATCCACGTCGGTGAAGGCACCCCTCCCCGCCATGATGGCCTTACCACCGTATAGCTCCTCGCCGGGCGTGCCGAAGACCATGATACTGCCGCCCAGTTCGTCCACGGCCCGCCGGGAGGCTACTCCGGCCGCAACGGCACTGGTAGCTATCAGGTTGTGTCCGCAGGCATGCCCCAGTCCGGGCAGAGCGTCATACTCGGCGAGAAAGGCGATAACCGGCTGCCTGCTGCCGTACCTCCCCCGAAAAGCCGTGGGCAGCTTGCAGATGCCTTTTTCCACGGAAAACCCGTTTTTTTCGAGATATTCCGTAAGCCATTCGGCAGCCTTTTCTTCCTCGAAGGCTATTTCAGGGTTGTCATGCAGCTTCTTACTCAACTCACCGAGTTCACCGTAACGTGAGTCTATTTCTCCGGCAATGGCAGATTTCAGCTTATCGATATCCACTTCCCTGTCTCCTTACATTTCAAGGAGATTATTTACGTTGATATTATCATTATAACCCAGTAAGGGAGGGATTTCTAGGCGGGGTCAAATCACCTACAGCGTCCAGCCTGCCTTAACGATTTTTTACCCAACCCCCATATGGCTTGGTATAAAAGCTGCGGGATAAGCCGCGGATGATACGAGGGCGGCCTGCCTATGCTAAAGCTACGGCGGGTGAACCAAGGTTGGAAAAGATATCAGCTAGGTGTGAGTAAAGATGATGCAATAATTTTTATCTACCTCACCCCTTGTGTCCCTCTCTCCTGACGAGGTTTCACAGGAGAGGGGGAGAAAATAAAAAGAGGGGCTGGCACCCCTATTAAACGCCCCGCTTTCGGGGATGGGGAGTGATATTTTATGGGCTAAGCGGCGGATGATACTGGGCGGATTGGGTGGGAAAAGATAACAGCGAGGGGTGGGGCAAGATAAAAACTGTCCGCTTATATTAATAAAAACGGAATAAAACAGTAATACCGTAATTTATTCTTTTTGTTCCCTCCCCCTCAGCCACCTCCCCTTCTGCTCCACGCGCGTATGCTCATCGGTGGTCTGATAGGTTGAAAGAAAGTCTTTGCGGAAGACATCGAAGGTGCCGTCAATAATGGATTCTCTTATCTTACGTATGAGATTGGCGATGAAGCGCAGGTTGTGGACGGTGGCCAGCCGCAGACCGAGAAGCTCATCAGAGCGAAAGAGGTGGCTCAGGTAGGCGGCGGAAAAGTTGCGGCAGGTATAACAATCGCAATCGGGGTCGAGGGGGGCGTCCATATTGCGGTAAGCCGCCCGGCGGATATTCACCCGTCCCCTATTCGTAAAGAGAGCGCCGTTGCGGGCTACGCGTGTCGGCAGGGCGCTGTCGAAGATATCGACTCCCCGCGCCACCCCTGCGACGATATCCTCCGGCGAACCGACCCCCATCAGATAGCGCGGCCTGTCCTCTGGTAAATACAATACGGTCTGCTCAACCATATCGAAAGTGGTCGATTTAGGCTCGCCGACGCTCAGGCCGCCGATGGCATAGCCGGGAAAATCAAGCGCCGTTAAATACTCCGCTGACTGCTTTCTAAGCTCCGGAAACATGCCCCCCTGGACGATAGCGTAGAGCGCGTGGCCTTTCTTTTTCCAGGCTTGCAGGCAACGTTCCGCCCAGCGGTGCGTCCTGTTCATCGCTTCCCGAACCTTCTCCTGACCGTCCCCATAGGCAGTGCACTCGTCCAGAACCATCATAACGTCGGCGCCGAGCGACTCCTGATACCGGATGGCCAGTTCGGGCGTGAGGAAATGCTCGCTGCCGTCGATATGGGAGCGGAAGGTAGCGCCGTCGTCGTTAATTTTACAGAGTGGCGCCAGGCTGAAAACCTGGTAGCCGCCGCTGTCCGTGAGCATGGCACCTTCCCAGGCCATGAACCGGTGCAGTCCGCCCATCTTTTCGATAACATCTATGCCGGGTCGCAGGTAAAGGTGATACGTGTTCGCCAGCACCATGTTAAAGCCGATTTCTTTAATATCCTGGGGGGTCAAGGTTTTGACTGTGCCCTGGCTGCCGACGGGCAGGAATACCGGTGTAGGCACCGTTCCGTGCGGTGTATAAAGCTCTCCGGCGCGGGCGTCGCCGGAGGTTTTCAATAGATTAAAATGCTCTCGGAGCAAGTTTTAGACTCCTTTAATATTATATTTATTACCTCACCCCCTTTATCTCGCTCTCCTTACGAGGCAGGTTGAAGGAGAGGGGAAACAAAAAGAAAGAGGGGCTGGCGACCCTCTTAGACGCCCCGTAGTTAGAACTGCTATAAACCTATTGTATCAGCCGGTTGGCGATGATGCTTCGATGCACCTCGGAAATGCCCACGTAAATCTCGGTCATCTTGGCGTCGCGGTAAAGCCTTTCCACCGGCAGGGATTTCATCGTCCCGTAGGCCCCGTGAACCTGCATCGCCATGCGTGTAACGTCCACGGCCATCTGGGAGGCGAAGAGCTTGGCTAAGGACGACTCGTACTGGATGCTCTGGCCCTGGTCGTGGAGGAAAGCGGTGCGGTAGGTCAGCCAGCGGGCAGCCTCGATTCGTGAAGCCATCTCCGCAAGCTGCTGCTGAATCGCCTGCATTTTAGCGATAGACCGTCCCATGGCTTTTCTCTCCCGGGCGTAGTCGAGTGAGAGTTCCAGGGCCGCCTGGGCAACGCCCACGCCCTGCACGGCCACGCTCAACCTCTCCACGCTTATTGCCTCCAGCAGGATATCGAATCCCTGCCCTTCTTTCCCGATAAGATTTTCCTCTGGCACATGAACGTCATCGAGGTAGACAACCGATGTCCCCAGTCCCCTGAGTCCCATGGTCTCACAGGGCTCGCGAAGGATAAACCCCTCCGACGAAGCATCGACAATGAAAGCGTTGAGTCCTTCCTCTTTTTCTCTCCGGGCGAAGAGGAGCACCAGGTTCAGCGCCGGAGCCAGTGCCATGAACTGCTTCTGCCCGTTGATGATGAAACAGTCGCCGCTGCGGCGAGCTACGGTGGTAATCATCCGCGGGTCCGAGCCGGTATCGGCCTCGGTAAAGCCGATGCCCCCCAGCCACTTCCCTTCTGCCAGCGGCGTTAGCAGACGCCGCTTCTGTTCTTCGGTGCCGAAGCGGTAGATACCTTCTTCGGGGACGGTATTGACCGCCATGATAGCCCCGACGGTCATGGAGGCGCGGCAGAGCTGCTCCAGTACCAGGACAAAGCTGACATAGCCGGCGCCGCTGCCGCCGTATTCAGCCGGATAAGGCAACCCCTGAAAGCCACGTTTACCAATCTCCCGGGCAAGTTCGATGGGAAACTCGGCGGTGCGGTCAATCTCCGCCGCTCTGGGCAATACCTCTTTAGCGGCAAATTCTCCAGCGAGACTCTGCAGCATTTTCTCCGGTTCACTCAGATTGAAGTCCATCTCATTTCTCCGTAAATCTCATCCCAGCAGCCAGATATCCAGGCACATGACCAGAAATATCGCCCCCAGATAGGGGAAAGCCGAAAGCCGGTAAAGTCGCCAGGAATCCCCGGCCGCGCCGGAAACGACCAGTCGGCAACTGGCATAAACCATAACGATGCCCAGAATATTAGCCAACGCCAGATACAGCCATGAAAAATCGCCGATAAAATAGAGGGCGATGGAAGCCGCGTAAAGTAACAGGGAAAACACCAATAAAATTTTAACTGAGTGCCTTACCTCGAGATTAATGGGGAAATAGTCCAGTCCTGCCTGCCGGTAGTCCTCCCGGTGGGTGATATTGACACTCCACACGTGCAGCGGCAGCCAAGCGGCAATCAGAACACACAACAGCAGCAACTCCCAGTCCAGAGTCTGTCTTATAGCCAGCCACCCCATCAGAATCGGGGCACAGCTGGCGAGGACGCCCTGGGGGTAGACACAGGTCACCTTCTTGCGCCAGGTGGCGGCCACCAGCGTGCCAAAGGCATCGGCCAGAAATACATACGGGTGCAGATACCAGGCCAGGACCAGCCCGATGATAATCAGGCCGATAATCAAAGGCAGCGCCTTCCGATGCGGGAAAATAGACTTCGATGGCAGGACCCGTAAACAGGTACGCTGCATGCGGGTGTCGATATCGCGGTCCAGATAGTTGGTCAAGCCATTAGCCCCGGCCGAGGCTATCAGGATAGTCGCCAGGACGAGGCCGAGGCGGGGCGTAAGCAGCCCCTGGCCGGCGACGACCGCTGCACAGAATCCGATAAAAGCCAGCAGGACACTGGGCAGAGGCTTCAATACCTCGATATAGTTAACCATCCTGCCAGCTGCCGGCCTTTTCGGTGATGTCAGGCCAAGTTCCTGCTTATCGCGGGCGACTACCTGTGAATAATCTGCCATAATACACATCAATTATACACAATATGCTTAACTCAGGCTAGAACAGGAACGCGTGTCTCAGTACCGCAATACGGGCGTATTTACTATCCTATCGGTATTGTATTAATATATGGTCGATGAAAGCAGAACTCAAGGAATTGCTGGCACGTAAAAAGAAGCGGTATATTCATGATGCGAACCGCGTGCCCTCGGCGGTGCTAATACCCATCTATCAAGACGGGGGACAGCACCACATCGTCTTCATCAGGCGGACAGAGACGGTTAAAACCCACAAGGGGCAAATATCCTTTCCCGGAGGGACCCGGGAAATCAACGACGGTACACTGCTGGATACCGCCATCCGTGAGAGTTGTGAGGAAATAGGCCTGTTATCCGAGGATATAGAGATTCTGGGCGAACTCGACGACGAGGTTACAACAACGTCCAACTATATCGTCACGCCTTTTGTCGCCATGATACCGTGGCCGTATTCATTCGTGATAAACATGGGCGAGGTCGACGAGATAATTAGAGTTCCCGTGGCGGCGCTCCTGGAAAAGGACTGCCTGAAACCGGATATTGAGTTCCTCAACGGCAAAGAGGTCGAATCTTGCGCCTATCACTATGAAGGTAATGTAATCTGGGGCGCCACGGCACGGATACTGAATAAATTGCTGGGTATAATCGGTCAGATTAAGACGGATGTCTGAAAGATAAACCGGGTACTGTATTCTTACAGGCTGGAACCACCGAGTATTTTCTACACGGCGAGGACGCAGTCTTTGAAAAGGATGTTCTTGCCGTAGCCATCGTACTTACCACGTAATGTCACCGTCTGCCCCTCCTGGAGACGGCTCATCTGGCTCACGCTCTCCTTAGCGAAGGTGCAACGGACGCTCCACGTCATCTTTTTCTGTGAGCCGACAAGGACGATATAGCGAACGTCGATATGGTCACGGATAAATACCTTGCTCACCAGTCCCGATACCGCCAGCGTCTTATCCGTTAATCTGGTATGCGTCCCCACCATATTCTTCCGGTAGAGTTCGTCCAGCTGGTCGACGCTTATTTCGATGCCGTCCTCGATTGTCTCCAGCTTCGGCGTTCCTGTCGGCACGGGTTCTGGTCCCGCCTCTGGTTCGGGCGCTGGTTCCGGTTCTGGTTGTGTCTTAGGCTTTTGGCCTTTCTTGGATTTCGGTGCTGGTTCTGGCTCCGGTTCGGGTTCTGGCTCTGGCACCGGCGCTGGTGCTGGCTCCGGTTCAGGTTCTGGCTCTGGCACCGGCGCTGGTGCTGGCTCCGGTTCAGGTTCGGGTTCTGGCTCCGGCGCTGGTGCTGGCTCCGGTTCAGGCTCGGGTTCTGGCTCCGGCGCTGGTGCTGGCTCCGGTTCAGGCTCGGGTTCTGGCTCCGGCGCTACCGTCCTCCAGGTAGAACTCCTCTCTTCCTGAATCTCCTTGAACGTCTTATCTATGTGCTTATAGGCCCGAGACAACAATGGATAACCGCACCACTGGCAAACCCAGTCTTCGGTGCGCATGGTCTGACGACCGCAATTAGGACATGCCGGCATAGAAATACCTCACCCATAGATTACACATGATAGTTACTGCTTGTCAACTGTTTTCTGTGAAAAATAAGTTGACCGATTACTTCCGGAAATTATCCGGATTATTATCAGTAACAATAACTCTTAACATTATAGTGTTAAGTTTTTTAAGTATATCTTGACAATATACCTGAAAAGTTTTATAATATAAGGTGGTTATTACGGAGTAAAAATATGGCCGGTAAGGATTATTACGACATTTTAGGTGTCAAGAAGGATGCCAGCGATAAAGAAATTAAGCAGTCCTACCGCCGGCTGGCACGTAAGTATCACCCCGATGTCAATCCGGGCGACAAATCTGCCGAGTCGAAATTCAAGGAGATAAACGCCGCCTACGAGGTACTTTCGGACAAGGAGAAACGGAGAAAGTACGATAAGTACGGTGATAAGTGGCAGTACGCCGACCAGTTCGAGCAGGCCGCACAACAGCAATCACAGTACCGGCAATATTCCCCGGGCGGCGGCGCCAGCTATCACTTCGGCGGGGACATCGGCGGGCTGGACAGCATCTTCGACGAGCTGTTCGGCGGCGGCCGCACGCGGGGCTTTCACCGCCGCTCTCAGCCGCGACGCGGACAGGACCTGGAAACGCCAATCGAAGTAACGCTGGAGGAAGCCTACAGCGGCACCAGCCGTAACATCAGCCTCCAGATGGAGGAACCATGCTCGGCATGCAAGGGTAGCGGGATGATTCAAAACCTGCCCTGCTCGGCATGTCGGGGGGCTGGCGTCGTGCCTAATATCAAACGACTCGAAGTCAAGATACCGGCCGGCGTAGCTACCGGCTCACGGGTACGTATCGCCGGCAAGGGACAACCGAGCTATAATGGCGGCACCGCCGGTGACCTTTATCTGAAAATCACGGTAAGACTACACCCGGCTTTCGAACGGCATGGAAACAACCTGAATGTCAATGTCCAGGTGGCACTGGCTACGGCCATCCTGGGCGGCGAAGTCCAGGTGCCGACACCCAGGGGCAAGCTGGCATTGAAGATACCGCCGGAGACCCAGAACGGTCGCATCTTCCGCCTCGCCGGACAGGGCATGCCCCACCTCGGCAAGTCGGTAAGGGGCGATATTTTAGCCAAAATCAGCGTGGTCCTGCCTACGGGACTATCGGACGAAGAAAAGGATTTATTCAGGCAACTGAGCGAGATACGACCGGCCTGATGATGAGTTGAGGTGACTATGAACGAGAACGAATATGATTCCGAGCCCCGCTATGTGATAAGCGTGGCGGCTAGAATGCTGGATGTGCAAACCCATACCCTGCGTTACTATGAGAGAGTCGGCGTCATCGAGCCGCGTCGCTCCAGGGGAAACGTACGCTTATATTCGGACAGGGATATAGCCATCCTTCAGAGAGTCAAGACCCTGGTGGACGACATGGGAATCAACCTGCCGGGGGTGGAGGTTATCCTGCGTATGATGGAGCGCGTGGAGATACTCCAGAACGAGCTGGAACAGGCCCAACAAGAGATTAATGAACTACGTGGAGGCAAGTAATCATGAGACCGGAAAGATTCACCGAACAGGCACAGGAAGCTATACAGACATCCCAGCAAATGGCCCAGCAGTACAAGCACAGCCAGTGGGATGTGGAACATATTTTGCTGGCCCTGCTTATTCAGAAGCAGGGGCTGGTAGGCGAAATAATGAAAGAACTCAAGGTTAATATAGAGACGATAAGGGACAAGGTGGAAGAAGCCCTGGAGAGGACACCCAAGGTCGCCTACCAGACGGGGCAGATTTACGCCACGCCGCGTATCGCCCAGCTTTATCAGAAAACCGATGAAGAAGCTCAGAGACTCAAGGACGACTTTATCAGCACCGAGCACCTGCTTATCGCCATGACCGACGACACCAAGGGTGAAGCGGCTGATATTCTTCACAACGCGGGTATCGACAAGGAGAAGGTATACGAAGCTCTTAAGAAAGTACGTGGCGGACACCGCGTCGATGACACCCGCGCCGAAAGCAAGTACCGCTCCCTGGAGAAGTACGGCCGCGACCTTACCGAGATGGCCGGCGAGGGCAGGCTCGACCCGGTGATAGGCCGCGACGAGGAAATCAAGCGCGTCATGCAGATTTTAACGCGGCGCACCAAGAACAACCCGGTAATCGTCGGTGATGCCGGCGTCGGCAAGACAGCCATCGCCGAAGGACTGGCCCAGAAGATAGCTGCCGATGACGTCCCCGATTCCCTGAAGGGGCGTAAAGTAATCGCCCTGGACATGGGAGCGCTGGTCGCCGGCAGCAAGTTCCGCGGTGAGTTCGAGGAAAGACTCAAAGCGGTCATGGACGAGGTACGGCAGTCGCAGGGCGAGGTGATACTATTCATCGACGAAATACATACTGTCGTCGGCGCCGGCGCCGCCGAAGGCTCTATCGATGCCAGCAACATGCTTAAACCGGCGCTGGCCCACGGTGAACTGCAGTGCGTGGGCGCCACGACCGTGGACGAATACCGTAAATATATCGAAAAAGACAAGGCGCTGGAAAGGCGCTTCCAGCCGGTCTACATCGACGAGCCGAGCCTGGAAGACACCATCGAAATTCTCCGCGGCCTGAGACCTCGCTACGAAGCGCACCATAAGATAAAAATTACCGACGAAGCCCTAGATGCCGCCGCCAAATTCAGCCAGCGCTATATCTCCGACCGGCAGTTGCCTGATAAAGCCATCGACCTTATCGACGAGGCCGCCAGCAAGTCGCGAATCGATAGCGAGAGCGCGCCGCCCGAAGTCAAAAACCTGGAAAAGCGTATCACCCACCTGACCAATGAAGAAGAGGCGGCTTCACAGCGGCAGGAATATCAGCAGGCAGCCGAACTGAAAGCGGAAAGACTGAAGCTGGAGCCGGAATACAATAAGGCCAAGACCGCCTGGTTACATAAGGAAAAAATCAGCGAAGAGGTAACCGCCGAGCACATCGCCCGGCTGGTTTCCAGCTGGACCGGCATTCCGGTATCCCAGATGGTCGAGGGTGAAGCCGAGAAGTTCATCCACATGGAGGAACGTATCCACGAGCGACTCATCGACCAGGATGAGGCCGTCGCCGCCATTTCCGAAGCTATAAGGAGAAGCCGGGCCGGACTCAAGGACCCGAAGCGCCCCATCGGCAGTTTTATGTTCCTGGGGCCGACCGGAGTGGGTAAGACGGAACTGGTACGTACGCTGGCCTGGTTCCTTTTCGGCGACGAGAACGCCATGGTACGACTGGATATGTCGGAATACCAGGAAAAACACACCGTGTCCCGCCTTATCGGCGCCCCGCCCGGGTACGTCGGCTACGAAGAGGGCGGACAGCTTACCGAGGCGGTAAGGAGACGCCAATACCGGGTCATCCTGCTCGACGAAATCGAGAAAGCTCACCCCGAGGTATTCAATACCCTGCTTCAGATTCTCGATGACGGCAGGCTGACCGATGGCCACGGGCGCACGGTGAATTTCAAGAATACGGTGGTCATCATGACCAGCAATGCCGGCGTGGAGCTTATCAAGCGCGAAAGCCAGCTCGGATTTGCCGCGCGGAAAGACGTCTCTAAAACTCAGAAGGAAAGCTACGAGGACATGAAGAAAAAGGTCACGGCGGAGATACAGAAGGCATTCCGTCCCGAGTTCCTCAATCGACTGGACGATATTATCGTCTTACATGAGCTCAGCGAGGAACAACTCGGAAAAATCGTCGACCTTATGGTCAAAGACCTGCAAAGCCGCATGGCGGAACATAATCTGGGCATCGAGTTGACGCAAAAGGCCAAGACATGGCTGGCCAAGGAAGGGTACGACCCGGTATACGGCGCCCGTCCGCTGAGGCGAGTCATCGAGCGACATGTGGAGAATCCGCTGTCAAGCCGGATACTCAGGGGGGAGTTGAAAGAAGGGGACACGGTCACGGTTGACGTCGTCAAGTCCGGCCTGACCTTCAAGACCAAGGCGGCGGTGAAAGCTTCTGCCTGACAGACATCCTGTCTGATACAATCCGATGACCAGGAGGGGGCTGAAAAGCCCCCCCTTTTTTATTTTACTTACGCTTTTTTAAGGGCCTTATAATTGCATGACCGTATTTATCCGGACTGTGCCGCTGATAAGTGGGCAAGCTGTCATCCCACTCATACCCGTGTTCGGATGGGTCCCAGGCAGCGATGTACTTATCCAGAGCTTCACCGACCAATACTTCCATTGAGCTATAGTTATAGGGCGGGTGGTGGAATACAGCATACGGAGCTTCAAGGATAATGAGGGATTCCATACCTGACCGCGATATCGATGATGCGTTCACCGGTATCCCGCAAATCGATAACGGCGGAGCTGACCTTGCGCAGCCGGATATAGTCGCGCAGTGATATCCCTGCGTACCTGTGAAACTGGCGGGTGCAATAGTAAGGCGAGTAGTTCAGTTGCTCGGCCAGTATTTTCAACGTCAGCGGTTCGGTCAGTTTCTCCTCTACGTAGTCGAGCATCTTTTGCACGCTCATATTCCACTCAAACACCTGTCTCACATCCCTTCTTATGAGATTATACAAAAAATAGGAGCACCATTTTTGATTTGAGTTGCCAAGGTTAGTGTTGAAAACAACCCGTCTTTCTTGCTTATAATGCCTTTAACTAACCCACGTAGTAGCGTTTTACTTGACCATGCGTGTATAATGTAGGCACATTATGACTGAGCGCGCACCCCTGGATAAGGCAGTCGACGTGGTCAAGAGCCCCGACACTGCGGAAACGACCGGTAAGAAGTCAGCGGTCTGGGCATACGTTATCGGCATCGTTGGTATCGTTCTTACACTGGTCATGGCGGCAGCCATCGTCTACTTCGGTGACGTACTACGAGAACTCAAGGGATTCGGCTATGTAGGCGCTTTCATCATCAGTATCCTGGGCGGCGCCACCATCATTATCCCCGTACCCATGCTGGCGGTAGTTTTCGCGCTGGGCAAGGTCATGGAATACACCTGGCTGGTGGGTATATCAGCGGCACTGGGGGAGCTGGTGGGCGCGTTGACCATTTATATGACCGGCCACGGTGCCGGCCGGGCAATCAGCAGCAGCAAGCACGGCAGGATACAGTCCGCCTACGAGCGAATGCTGGGCCTCATGGAGCGCCGGGGGCCGCTGACGCTGTTCATCGTGGCTTCGGTAGTCAACCCCTTCTTCTATCCGGCGGCCCTGGCGGCCGGGGCATTACGATTCGGCCTGAAGAAATATATCTTTATCGTCTTTGCGGGCAAGGTAATCAAGTGCATGACCGTAGTCTACGCCGGTTACTTCGGGCTTAAGGGGCTGTTCCACGCCATCGGCATAGATCTGTAAGACTATTCTTCCTTGATAGTTACCCGGATTATCTTATCGCCCTCGAACTGCGGGTTTTTGGAGGGGTCGCGGGGTGTAATGCTCTCCAGGACGTCCATACCTTTCGTCAGCTGACCGAAAACACTATGTTTGCCGTCGAGTCCGTGCTGGGGCGCATAACAGATAAAGAACTGAGAGCCGTTGGTGTTGGCGCCGGCGTTAGCCATGGAGAAAGCTCCGGCATCATGCAGATGACCGGTAAATTCATCATCGAAGCGGTAGCCAGGGCCTCCCCTGCCCGTCCCGGTGGGGTCGCCACCCTGCACCATAAAGCCCGGGATTACCCTGTGGAAGGTAGTTCCGTCATAATAACCCTGCCGGGTCAGAAAGACGAAGTTGTTTACCGTTTTCGGTACATCCTCTGCAAAAAGCTCCAGTACCAGATTCCCTTTCTCAGTCTCAATGATGGCCGTATACTGCTTACCGGTAACAATTGTCATCTCTGGCGGTGAATCCCATTTCATAATTTCTCCCTTCGGTGCTGGCGACGATGGTGCCGGGGCCGGTGCTGTTTCCGATTCCCCGCATGAAGTCGCTAATGTTCCCATTGCCAGTAACAAAATGATAAGCAACCAATAAAATATTTTCGCTTTCATAGGCATACTCCTTCAGGAATCAAATTATTACCTTAGAATATTAGCCTATTTAGTCTTAATAAGCAAAGACCGTAAAAGAGAGAAGGGGCCGGGCGAATCCTCAACCTTCCATTACCTTGAGGACTTGCCTGACCCCTCCATCTACTGGGCCGTTATCAAGCTGGGGAAAACTTGATTAACTGTTATCAGAATAGCACGGTGGTGGTAAACAGGGCATAAACACCATTGGCAAGAGTATAAACAAGCCGTATAAAATGATATTTACCGGAGAAAGATACGCTAATCCTTGCCAGGTGCACCGTATTTATGCTAAATTAAAAATACGTCTACGGGGCCGTAGTTCACTTGGGAGAACGTTTGACTGGCAGTCAAAAGGTAGAGGGTTCGAATCCCTCCGGCTCCACCAAAAAATGAAGCTAAAAAAGCCCTTATGTTTATTACTGCATAAGGGCCTTTTCGTTAATTGGCAATAAATTGGCAATAATCGTTTACAAAGTCTTTACGGTATCCTCTTGCTTTGGCATAACAATATTATCGAATCCATTAGCGGCGGCTTGCTGTAGACCGGGCACTACGTGGCTGTAAGTATCCAGCGTAATTGATATACTGGCATGACCTAAACGCTCCTGCACTATCTTGGGATGCACACCTTGCTTGAGCATAAGCGAAGCGTGAGTATGTCTAGCATCATGTAACCGTATCCCCTTTAGACCGCACCGGTGAGCCAGCTTACGCCATGCCTGAGTAATAGAATCCGGTAGATAGGGCTTGCCATCGTAATGACAGAATACCAGGTCATCATCCGATAGCGTCATGCCTAAAGACTGCCTTAGCTTCTCCTGAGCTTCCCGATGTTCTCTGATTTGGGAGTTGGCGATCGACTATTCAATTCCAGATATTACAGAAATACTAGATTGTGTTGAGATATGGAAAAATGGGGAACGTATTGAACGTATTTGGGAACCATAAATCGTTTGTTCCTGAAGAAAGTTGGCTTAGTAACCAGTTATTAAAGGATTCTTTATGAAAAATCAGTACTTTGGTGATATCAACGACTACAAAAAATACGGTTTGCTACGGCTACTTAGCGGGCATGGGCAGATTAAAACAACAATTTGCTGGGTATTGACTGAAGATGACGGCAGAAGTGATGGCAGTCGAATCAAATACTTAGAAAAGCCGGAACAATGGCGAGATTATGACCAGACTGTGTTTGAACATCTTCGAGAAAATGTCCTTGAAAAAGGCGTGAGAAATGTAAGCGTTATTGAACGAGGCAATATCATCCCCAATTGTAGCTTCTATAGTGAGTATGTTCATGATGATAACAGTTTAAGGGATGAGTTTTTTAAAGAGTTCCGAGACTTTTCGGAAGGAACAGATTTTGTCTTTTTCGACCCTGATAATGGTCTAGAAGTAAAATCAGTTCCTCGCGGGAAAAGAGGTTCTTCAAAATATGTCTACTGGGACGAAGTAAAAGCGTCGTATGAAGCGGGACATTCACTTATGATTTATCAACATTTCCCTAGAAAACCACGCGAATTGTTTTTACGAAATCTTGTTCGTAAATTTAGAGATATTGTCGGTACTCGCAAGGTCTTTTCTTATTGTACTTACCATGTAGCTTTTCTGCTTTTACCGCAACCAGATCACGAGAATTTGTTTGCACAGAACAGTAATAATGTCAAAAAGGCCTGGGGAGAAGTGATAAAATTTCAGGAATATAAGATGGCAAGTTCAGCGGTTTAAATTTTACCATTGATGGTAAATAACAGAAGTACTCTATAAATTGCGGTTGCTAATAGTTCTTCAAGGAACAGCGCTGTAAAACTCGCCTGTATTGGGGGTTATTATGTCAGAGGAATGGCCTAAAGAGATAGTTGATTTATCAAAGATTATCGGAATGGAAAGGATTCAAAAATATCTCGGGTACTTAGATAATCGTATCAAATTATTAGATACTGCCGGCATTACTCTGACTAAAGAAAACGGGGGTGTTTTGTTAAAACCTGACGTAGAAAGTCTCTGTGACAGTAATAAACGTACCCTACCGCTAATTGATCCTTTCGTAAGTGATAACTTACAGGCGGCTTCGTATAAATTAAGTCTTGGTAATCAGTATAGGTTGGGTGACAAAGTAGACTATTTAAACGATAGCCAAAAAGTACTGACTATTCCTTCGCACGGTATTGTAATAGTGACAACGCACGAATGGTTAAACATACCTGCTTTTTTAATAGCAAGGTGGAATCTTAAAGTCAGAATGGTGTATCGTGGGCTTGTTTGGGTAGGTAGTTTGC
>CAZCOB010000036.1:0-20955 GCA_964500415.1 uncultured Dehalococcoidaceae bacterium
TGTGGGGGCGGGTGACCTTTTTCCAGGTCAGCGGGCCGTGCTTGGTGCCTTTGGGCAGGAAGAGAGCCGTCGTCTTGTCGAAGGTAAGGGGCTGTCCCTCGACTTCTATAGTCAATTCGCCGCCGAGGGCTTCGGGGTTTTCGGGGTCGCTGCCGATGTGCAGGACAATCTCGTCGTAGTTGTGGGCATGTTCGAAGACGTACGGGTTCGGCGTCGGCACGTCGTATATCCAGCTGATTTCTACATAGGTATTGCTACCGGGGACGAGAGCATTGCTCATGTAGGTCATCGAAGGGACCTGGTGGCCTTTGTGCTTACCAACAGCCTGGGTGCCGACCTCGTAAACGGGTTTTCTGACGAGGTATTTATTATAATCGACTTTCGGCATTTTACGTCGTACTCCTTTCGGGATATTATCGAGCGATTTGTTGTTATCGTTAGTCCTGTTCCGTAACCGGTTCGGGGCTGAGGGCCTGGAGGTCTGCCTCGATTCTCAGGGCATTGGCCCGAAAGAGGTTGGAGGGGATTACTTTGCCGTCTTTGAATACGAGCCAGCCGGCCTGCTGCCAGTAGGTGCGGAACGCCCACTCTCCAATCTCTGTCATGTCGACCGTAACATGCCAGGTGCCGGAGCCGTCTTTAAAGTAGTTCGATTCCACCGTCCAGTTATCGCAGGTGGTGTAGAAATCCGAGAGGTATATCTTGGCGTCGTAGCCCCCGGCCAGGTCGAGCAGGCGCTCATAAACGGCGAGCTTGGCGGCGTCTTTAGAGTTGACGGCCGTAGCGCTTACCGTCTTGGCCGGCTCCGGTGCCGGTGTTTCCTGGGGAGTGGCGGAGGGGAACCCCATGCCTTCGCACGAGGCGACCATCATGAGTATTACCGCCAGCATGGCAATAACGAAGATGGATTTAAGCACTTTTTTGTTAATAGTGAAATGTTTCATGGTATTTCCTGCCTTTTAAGTTAGCATACCACAACAAATCGGGAAGTGCCAAATGAAACGAGGTGGAGCGTTAACATAGAATAATTTTTGATTGGCTTACTCCGTCCGCCTGGGCCGGTACTGGATAGCCTCGGCGACGTGGTGAGCTTTAATAATATCCGAGCTTTCCAGGTCGGCGATGGTCAGCGCCAGCTTGAGAATACGGTGAAAGGCGCGGGCGGAGAAGTAAAGCTGCTTCATGGCTGCTTTGAGCAGGCTCTGCGCCGCGTCCTCAACATGACATAACTCGCGTATTTCGGAGGGTGTCATCTCGGCGTTGCTGGTCAACCTTGTCCCTTTGAATCGCTGTAACTGTCGATGGCGCGCCGCGGTAACCCTGGCCTGCACCTTCGCCGATGCTTCTCCGAGTCGGTCGTCCGTCAGCTTTTCGTAGTCGATATGCGGCACCTCGACGAAGATATCCACGCGGTCGATGAACGGGCCGCTGATACGCCTCTGGTAGCGGGAGACCAGGCTGGGCGGGCAGGTGCATTTGTGGAAAGGGTCGCCGTAGTAGCCGCAGGGGCAGGGGTTCATGGCCCCCACCAGCATAAAGCTGGACGGGAAGGTAACACTCCCCTGGGCGCGACTTATAGTAACGACCTTGTCCTCCAGCGGCTGCCGCAGGACTTCCAGCAGTGAATGCCCGAACTCCGGCAACTCGTCTAGGAAGAGGACGCCGCGGTGGCTGAGGCTTATCTCGCCCGGCCTGGGGAAGTGCCCCCCACCCACCAGCCCGGCGTTGGAGATGGTGTAGTGGGGGGAGCGGAAGGGGCGCTGCCTGACCAGGGGAGTATCCGAGGGCAGCAGGCCACTGACGCTGTAAATCTTGGTGACCTCTAGGGCTTCTTCGTTGGTCATCGGCGGCAGTACCGAGGGGAGGGAGCGGGCGAGTAATGTCTTGCCGCTGCCCGGCGGCCCGCACATTATCACGTTGTGTCCACCGGCGGCGGCTACCTCCAGGGCGCGCTTAACATGTTCCTGCCCCTTGATATCGGCGAGGTCGGTGAGATTCATTATCGGAGTGTCTTTTTCCGAGATTGCCCCGGATTTGTATTCCGGCGCCGGTATATCCCCCCTCAAATAGCTGACGAGCTGCGTTAAT
This sequence comes from uncultured Dehalococcoidaceae bacterium, assembly GCA_964500415.1. Taxonomy (GTDB): domain Bacteria; phylum Chloroflexota; class Dehalococcoidia; order Dehalococcoidales; family RBG-16-60-22; genus JAFGPF01. The sequence goes on from CAZCOB010000036.1 coordinate 2,089, forward strand.
GAGCTCATCGGGATAACTTTTACGCCATTGATGAGGGATGCCTCGCCGGCGTCGGGCTCCGGCACGATAACGCCGGGGATTTTTTCATCGTGGGCGAGGGCTACCAGCGGTAATACGCCGTTGGTATGGCGTAGTCCCCCGTCGAGGGACAGCTCACCGATTATCATGGTGTCGGCAATATCGGCGCTGACCTGCTCCGAGCTCAGCAGTATGCCGACAGCTATCGGCAGGTCGTAGGCGGGCCCCGCCTTTTTAAGGTCGGCCGGCGCCAGGTTGACGATGATACGCTTCATGGGAAAGGTGCCGCCGGAGTTACGTATGGCGGCGCGGACACGCTCTTTGGCTTCCTGGACAGCGGTATCCGGCAGGCCGACGATGGTAAACGCGGGCAGGCCGGACGAAATATCCACCTCCACCTCCACGATAGCCCCATCCAGCCCCACAATAGCGCCGCTGATTACTTTAGCCAGCATTTCAGCCTATTGTAGCTTAAAGTGGCGGCGATACGCAAAGGGGTGGGTGATTACACGGTGGGCGGGCGGGTATACCCGGTGTCGGATTCCGTACCTGGTTGCCGCCAGGCACGTGAAGCGGGGTCGAGGCGGTAGCGGCCGGTGCGGAGTTCGTCCTCCCACTCCTGGAATTCCGGCATGCCTTCTGCCGCGGCCTGGCGAACGGCCAGGTCGATGTCGTAGGGTAACCGTATTATCTGTATGGAGGAATACCCGGGTTTCGTATCGCCGAAATTTCCATCCATGACCGCGTAGGCGGCCAGGGGCTCATCAAGGGGATTACCGACACTGCCAACATTGAACAGGACTTTCCCGAAGCGGTTCTTATAGTAGACCTGGTGGATGTCACCATAGCCGACCGTATCCGGCGTGAAGCGGTTGCCGGTAAAATCCGTATTGGTGAACATAGCCTGGTGCTCTTCCTCCGACGCATTCATATGAATGCGGTGGTATACGCCGATATGAGAGGCATGGAAGAGACGTATCTTTCTCCCGCTGAAGTGGAAGTCATATGTCGCCGGGAGATTCCGGAGGTAGTCCAGTCGTTCTCTACCCAGGCGTTCCCGGTGCCATTGTATGAAGGGTAGGTCGCGGTCGCTGACCATAAAGTCGTCGTGGTTGCCCAGGATGACGACTTCACACACCTCGCGGCAGATATCCACCGCTTTATCCGGGTGCGGTCCCTTGCCGACGAGGTCACCCAGGCAGAAGATACGCGTGATGCCGCGCTGGTGTATGTCCGAGAGGACGGTCTCGAACGCGGGCAGGTTGCCGTGAATGTCGGAGATAATGGCGATCTTCTCCATGCCGTGCTATTTTAGCCTAAAGGGGCGGGGGAAGGCAAAAGGGGAATGTCATTATCTACCTCCCCCCTGTTTTGAGGTGAACCTATCCCCCTGTGTCCCCCTTCCCTTGAGTATTTATGAAGGGAAGGGGGAAAATAAAGAAAGAGGGGCTTCGCCCCTCTTAAACGCCCCTTGTTGAAGTAATGTGAATCTGCTATATTTTACATACAATAACACGCAACAAAAGGAGAGAAATAAGTTTGGCATTTATCAAAATAGCATGAGGGAGATAAATATTATGGATAATATCAAGTTTGTATGCCCTGTCTCAGTCTGTAATATAACACTGAATAGTCGAGGAGAACCTTTTACCAGTGTCCGTGCTGTTGCATTACATATTGCAGCCAAATAAAAGGCAACTGTACTGATCATAAAATATGGGCATATGAAAATCGTGGTGAGGAAGAAATTGATGTAGCTTTAGCTCAGGTGAAAGTTAAAAATGATATTAATATACTCGCGAAATTACTGTTATTACCTGTAAAGAAATTTTACGATGAGAAAGGTAAACCAGGTATTGGATTTAAGAAGTAATCATACAACTCTTTTTCATTACCCTTTATTATAAAGCACCTCCCTTACCTTTGCCGCGTATTCCTCGCTATCGTCATCGCCGGTAACAATCTCAATCTGGTCGGCAGATGTTACGCCCAGCCCAAGTTCCGCCGCCCGTTTAGTCTGGTCCTGCTCGAAAATCTTACCCCTGCTTACCTCGGGTGTGGTACCCAGCAGACGTAAGATAGCCACGCCTACAGCGTCTATAGCCACGCGGTCGGTGCCGGCCAGCATAACGTTGGCGTTGACGCGTTTACCGATGTGCGGCCCGCCGTCTACGAAAGCCTCCACCCCGTCCAGCACCACCAGGTCCGGTGAGTAAGCCGTATTGATTTCGGCAATCATCTGCCGCTGGTGCGGCGAGCTGTGCAGCTCGTTCATATAAGGGTAATCGCTCCCCGGCCCCAACCCTGGTGGCACCATGCCCACCGAGCACTTTAAGGACAGCGTGAAGTGGCCGCCGAACTGGTGTGTCTTGGGGCAGCATGTCTGCACGATTGATTCCACCTCTTTATAAATTTTCGCGAACAGGAAGCCATTTTCCCAGTGGCTGTTCTCAGGTTTAATTAAGACCCATCCGTCCTTATCTATCGCCTGAAGGTCGACGATGTCAAAACCGAGTTCTTTAGCCATGTGGATGACTCCCTTTATTTCCATGATGTGATGGGTGGTATCGCCGGGGCCGCTGCGTTCAGCCAGGGTAATGCTTTTTGCTCCCTTTTCTTTAAGTATCAAAATCAGCGAACGTAAAGTATCGTTATAAGTAGAGCCGGGGGCGGGGTCGGCCGTGTTGAAATTCGGCTTGAGGACGACCGCTTTCCCCTTTACCGGGTTGATACCGAGCATTTGAACGGCTTTACGAACTCCCTCGGCTCTGTCCGCGGTGCGTACCAGGCTTATCCTGGTCATAGCAGTCTCCTCTTTTCGAAGGTAGGGCGGAATGAAAAAGTATAGTAAGGCCAGCCCTACCATGAACGAAACGCTTTTTAGAAATTCCCGTCGCCCCAGTAGTTTCGCTCTTCTATATAAAAATGTAGACTATTTAATCCTTTTCTGCACCCTGGCCCACGACGGCGTGATGAGGAAGCTCTCTTCCATGTTGTCAATCATTCGGATGAATTTGCTAATTGGCGCGGCGAACGTCAGTATGTCATCGGGAACGAAAGGACGCGCCGAGACATCGAACATGCCGATGACTCCCCTCGGGTTCGGCGAGTTTACCTCGAGGTATGGATCCTGCACGATGGATGAGCAGCCGGAGCCGAAGGGAGCGATGACCATGTTCTGCTCCGCTTCATCGAAGCTGGCCAGCGTAAATAGACCGGAAAGGGCATCAGGCCTGGCGAAGAATATGACGACCTCCGGACTGTCGGCCTTTTCGAGTTTATCCCACCTCTTGAAGACGATGTACCGGCCGGGGGCTTTCATCGCGGGTGAGTGCCTCGCCATGAAATCTTTCACCATCTCCGGCGACTTTTTATAGCGTTCGCCTTCCAGCTTGCCGGGGATGCCGCAGGAAAGAAAATACTCGAAGTCGGGCATGATTTCCTGCGCGAAGCCGAGGTATCTCTTGCCTCCGGGACAGCCCACGGCGTCTACGTCGAAGGCGAGTGATTGTCCCTCTCGCACCTTGACCAGTGCCCCGATGAAGCACCGTGGCACCGAGCCGGGCTTGACCGCTTCGGCATGACCCTCTTCGTTGGTGTAGTAGAAGGTAAGAGGTAGTTCGGCGTTGTTGAAATATTTCTTCCAGAGAGTCAGGAATTTCTCTTTGATAGCTGTGTCCATGCTATTTACCTCCCTTGTTCAGCTTCTTCCCGTAAAAAATGAGGTCGTAGGCGCCGACCTTCCCACGGTGCGTTTCCATGAAGCCGCATTTCTCGAAGAGGCGCTGCGCCGGTGCGTTATCGACCGTGGCATCGAGGCATAACTCTGTATACCCCAGTTCTCTGGCTATTTCCTTGAGCTTTAGTAGAATCGCCCGGGCAAAGCCGCGTCGCTGGTAGTTTCGGTGGACTCGAATACGCTTGATTCAACCGCGGACTGCCGATACTTTCCTGATGGCGCCCATGGCCACGATTTCTTCTCCGTCGGTGCCGACCAGAAAGTCGCCGTGGTTGTTGATATAGACGCCTTCGATATCGTCGAGGTCGTTGTCGTGGCAGGGGTCTTCCTCGGCACCGAACTGCGCCAGTCCGGCATAGTGCAGGGCCTTAACGGCTTCGTTGTCCTGTGCCTGATAACGGCGTATCAGTATACTTAACCTGGCCGATTTGCTACTAATAAAAATATATAGCGGGCATACATTGTTACTTTATGACGACGTATGCCGCTTTTATATTATTCCTTCCCGTTAAGAGCATCTTAGCTTCAGGTCTGATTTACGTTAAGTTTTTTGCTACCTGTACTCTAGCTCTTCCTCTTGTACTCCGGTGAGAAGAAGAGGTCGTGGAAAAGAATCGGCTTTTTGGGGTCGTTGATTTTCTTGAAGTTGAGGGGACAGTGGTATAGCCCGGCGGGGACGTAGACCATCGTGGCCTCGGTGATGACGAACTTTTCCAGGTTTTTACCGTCCAGGCTCAGGGTGAGTTCGACCTCCCCGCCCAGGTCGGGCATATTGGTAAGGTCTCCGCCGACAAAAATCAAAAACTGGTCGAAGTCGTGGGAGTGGCTTTCCTTTACCATTTCGAAGGGCTCGGTGATAGCCCACCAGCTCATCGAGAAGTCCTTCTTGCCGAAGCCTTCGTCGCTGTGCAGTCCCAGTCGCGGCGCGGTGACCTCGGGATGCTGGATCGGGCCGGCTAAAACGCCTTTTCTGAGATATTTCTCTAGGTCTGCTCTTGACATACTGTTGCCTCCTTTCAAAACGTGTTTTCAGAGTGAATTTATACCGTTAGTATACTTTTATCTTTCTATTTGTTCAAGCAGCCCGATGCTGGCGCCTGGTTTTATTCGTACGATTCGATGCGGTCTTTGAGCGCCCGGTAGAACTCCTCCGGGTCTTTGCCGATGGATAGCTCTTCCATGGGGCACAGGCCCCGGCCGTCCGGGCGTTTGATGTGGGGGACGATTTTATCGAGGTGATAGTCGATGCCGTTTTTTTTCAGCGTCTTTACGGCCAGCTCGCTGCCCAGGGGGCTGTAGACCTCGCGGGCGTGTAGCTTTATCGCCAGCAGGGCGGCGCCGTTGCCCATGACCTTATCGTAAACGGTCACCCCCCTCCCCCCCGATTCCCCCGCGGCGATGTACTCCATCAGGGGCAGCAGGCGGTCTTTCCTCGAGCTGAAGATAAGCGTTTCACCGTCATATATGCGCAGGGTGTCGTCGCTGGTAATAAAGTCTTTGTAGAGGTCTTCAGACATGGTCTATTAATCATGATATCCAGCCACGGTTGAATTGTCAAAAACTATGGTTGTCTGGCGGCGGATTTAGTGTTAACATAATAGTGACTTTTCACGTTAGGTTCGATTGAAGAGGCGGTGCAGCGATGCAGAATAATGCCAGGGTGGGAGGGATTTTATCCATCATCTCCGGCACGATAGGGGTGTTGTGGTTGATAGGCGTGGTATTTTCAATTCTCATGATGTCGTTTTTTATTAGCGATAGCCGCATGGACTTCTATTATAATGGCGACGCCACGCCCGACGCGGTATTTGCCGTGATAATGGTGGTCTACGCCGTTATCGGCGGGTTCTTCACGCTTGTGGGCGTGCTGGGGATAATCGGCGGTGTTTTCGCCCTGAGGAAGAAGAACTGGGGGTTGGCTCTGGCCGGGGCTATAGCGGGCACGCTGGTCTTTCTCCCCTGCGGCATACCGGCGATTATCTTTACCGCGATGGGCAAGCCGGAGTTCGAGGGGCAGAGCGCGCCGGGCAAACCCGCGTAAATACATCATCAGGGAAGGTTGCTATGGGCTTTAAGTCTTTTATGAAACAGGTAATTTTCGGTCATGACGATGAAGATGCCGAATTGCAGGCCGCCCGCGCCCGGCACGGCATTGAGGTGGGCGATGAAAAAAAGGTGGAAGACAGGCCGCAGGAGCACGAGTACGACGCCTGGGACGAGTTAAAGAACATCCGCACGAACTTCTTCTTCGGGAGCTGGGCGACCAGGAAATACAAGCACCGGGTAATAGGGGAGGAAAAGGTCAAGAAGCAGCTGGCTGACCTGGAAAAGAAGCGCGAGGAAGAGGCGGCGGCAAAGGAGAAAGAGGAGGAGGGGAATAAGTAGCTAATATATTAGTGTAATTGGTATTGATACAATAATCCCTTATTCTGAAAGAAGGTCTTCAATAATATCGAATGACTCTTGTTTTGTCGTATATTCATAAGCTGATTTCCATAATTTATAATGTTGATTCAATATTTCGCCAGTAAATCTTGATATTTCATCAACTAGTAAATTTGCCTCGAATATTTGGAGAAGTGAAAAAAACCTTATCTTTTTATCAATAAGAGCAGAACTCTCTTTTGTATATAATTCTTTTTTTTCTATTATGGGTATAATTGTTTGGTAGTCACAACTAATAACATAATGAAACATAATATGATGGAAATTTATTAAATCGATTATACTTTTCAAACGAAACTCTGAAATTTCTTGGCCTGTAATATATCTAATTGATATACCTATTTCCTCTAAAATTTTCTTTATCCTTTGGTTTGTAACAGGAGGACAGCCGTTTATAAGTTCTGAATCGGAATCAACGACAAGCCATTTTCTACATAATGGTATTAGGAAAAATTTACTATATTTAAATTTGTCTATTTCAGACAAGAATGTTATTTCAGATTCCCAATCCCGCCAATTACGCTCAATTAAACAAGCATTATAAAATTTAATCACTGCATTTTCTGGTCTATTTTTTATAAACATGGCAGCATAATATTCTTGTACGCTTCTATGAATAAACCTATATTCATCACCTTCGAATAATATTAGACATGTTACGCCCACAATATCTTTTAGGTAGTTTTCTGCATCTTCTTCTATATTAGAAATGACCATAGAATCATTAACTAGCCTATAAATTAACTCATTATTAAAACTAGATTTCCTTGTTTTTTTTGTTTCGTAACAAAGGGCATTAAAGACTTCGCGATATTGATTATCATTTAATGAGCAGCGTCTATGACGTACGAAACCTGGTTTAGTGCCATCATGCCTTTGTAAAAGTACATAGAATATTGATTCGTAAAAATCAGATAACTGCTCAGGAATTTTTTGGTAAGATTTATATGAAATCAAAAGTAGTGTTACTAATAGAGGTGTGCATAATAATTCAGAAACCGAAGATTTATGAGCCTCAATTTTTTGTATTGTAGATTCTGCGTTTTCAGGAGAATCAGCTAGTTTGATAATTACGTTCTTATATTCACTACCACGTAAATCATCTAAAGTCCAAACATTAAATAGAGGTGACATTACTATAGAACTGTTAGGTCTAGTAGTAATTATCATACGGCAATTTGGGGATGTAGAAGCAAGTTGTTCTATTTCATTTAATATTTTTTGGTTTATATTGCTATCGATCTCGTCGAAAGCATCTAAGAAAAAAATGAAATTTCCTGATTTTGCGATTATTTTAAATAAATCATGGTCAATGGATAAGTCTAAAGTCTCAAAAAAACGTGATATATGGTTTAATAAAGTTTCTCCCTGTTGGATGCGTCTTAATTCAATAAAAATTGGTATTTTATTTCCAGATTCAAATTCTCTTATACATAAATATCTAAGAAAAATTGATTTTCCTTGACCAGCTATGCCTTTTATAACTATATTTTTGCTTTTAAAGTCGGATATACCTTTAACCAGACGTCTCTTTTCTTTTTTACCATTTTTAGTTGGTGCAATTAAATGAGAATCGCAGTAGAAATCGTCAATATCCACTGAGCGGTCTACTTGCCAAAGCGTTTTAATAAATCTTATGTTTTGTAATTCCTTTTCGACCAAATTGGGGATTTTCCCCATTATTATCTCTTTGTTGATTTCCTTTTTTAAAATATTTTTAGTGTAGTCATAAATGTCATCAATAACATTATTAAAGACCTTCAAAATCCCTGTTAAAGCAAAAATTTCCATTTATATGCCTCATATGTTTTAATGTTTTATTTTAACAGTTTCTATGGAAGTGTCAAGTCGCTCGTAATGAAAAACTAAATTTTAATCGTTAATGTTTATAATAGAATTATCTCACTCCCTCTTCCTCTTCTCGATGGTGTCCCTGTACCCCACGCATTTACACCCGTCCCCCTCCCGTATTATAATACACAGCGTTATCCGCGTATACACCCGCTTAAGAGGGGGCAAAGCGTGCCTTTTGAATCGGTAATCAATATCAGCTCGGCAAATATCAAGTACGGCTTCGGCGCCACGCGGGAGGTCGGCTTCGATATGAAGGAACTCGGCGCCTCCAGGGTTATGGTCGTTACCGACCGTAATCTTACCGTGATGCCGCCCGTGCAGACCGTCCTGCAATCGTTAACGGACGAGGGGCTGGAAGCCGTTTTATACGATAATACCCGCATCGAGCCCTCGGACGCCTCACTCATGGAAGCTATCGACTTTGCCGTCAAGGGTAAGTTCGACGGCTTTGTGGGCGTCGGCGGCGGTTCCAGCATGGATACCGCCAAGGTAGCCAACCTTTATTCCTCCTGCCCGGCCGATTTCCTGGACTACGTCAACGCTCCCATCGGCAGGGCGGTTCCCGTGCCCGGTCCCCTCAAGCCGATTGCCTGTATTCCCACCACGGCGGGGACGGGCAGCGAGACGACGGGCATCGCTATCTTCGATATCCTCGATATGCACGCCAAGACGGGTATTGCCAGCCGGGCGATACGGCCGACCCTCGCTATCGTCGACCCGGATAACACCCGCACTCTCCCGCCGATGGTCGCCGCCTGCACGGGCTTCGATGTCCTGGTTCATGCCCTTGAGTCCTATACCGCCCTTCCCTTCGACCGGCGTCCGGCGCCCGAAAACCCTCGCCTCCGGCCGACCTATCAGGGCTCCAACCCCATAAGTGATATCTGGGCGGCGCGGGCTATCGAGGTCGTCAGCGGGAACATCATCAAGGTAATTGAAAACCCCACCGATGATGAAGCCCGCAGCCGGATGCTTATGGCGGCTACCTTTGCCGGTATCGGCTTCGGCAACGCTGGGGTTCATCTGCCCCACGGTATGTCCTATCCCGTATCCGGAATGGTGCGCGACTATAAGCCTGACGGTTACGCCCTCGCCTACCCCATTATTCCGCATGGAATGTCGGTAATCCTGTGTGCTCCGGCTGTCTTTTGCTTTACGGCGTCGGCAAATCCAGAAAGACATCTGGAGGCTGCCAGGCTGATGGGCGTGGATACTGCGGGGGCTGCTGCGGAGGACGCAGGCGATTTACTCGCCGGCGCCGTTGTTTCACTGATGCAGAGGACGAGAGTTCCCAACGGTCTCGGTGCTGTCGGCTATACGGCCGCCGATGCTGATAAACTGGTCGAGGGCACGCTACCGCAGCACCGGGTAATTAACCTCTCTCCCAGGCCTTTCACCCCCGATGATTTAAAGAAGCTCTTTCTTGATTCGTTGATCTGCTGGTAAGCAGCTACTTCTCCCTCTTCTCGATAGCATCCTTATATATCTGCGCCAGGCTCTTGCCGTGCTGCTTCAGGCGCTCTTTCTTCTTGCGCAGCTTCTTCGCCCGCTTTTCCTGGCGGGTGTCTTCCGCGTTATTTTTCGACGGCTCGCTCTCCATCACTTCCCCGTGTGCAGTTCGTCCCACAGAATCTCTGTCGCTTTAGCGGCAATCATCTGCACCTGTTCGTCGCACTTCTGCGCCACGCCGTTTTCCCAGGCGGCCTTAGCCTGCTCCGGGTCGCCGAAATCGTAAAAAACGCCGTTACCGTACCTGGTAATGAGTTCACGGCAGTTCACCGTGCCTTTTTCTCCCTTGAACCATTTGTAAAAATCAGCGGCCTGCCGGATCGATTCCGCGAGCTTCGGCATGCTCGCTTCGCCGTCCTGCCGTCCCCGCCCGCACACCGACCCCAGTACCAGGGTGGCGCCTATCATGGAACCGCAGGTATCGGCCAGCCCGCCGATGCCGCCGGTCAGAGCGCCGGAGGCCTTCAATAAAATATCGTCTTTCATATCGAACGTGTCCTGCAACGCAAGAACCGTGCTGTAAGCTCAGCTGCCGTATTTCATCATGTTTTCCTGCGCTTTGGCTTGCACCGTTTTCAGGGCTTCTTCTTTGCTTTTCGGAATCATGGTTTACGCTCCTTCCTTTCTAACGGCTCGCTGCTCCTCTTGCTCCACGACGAGTTCCCGGCGTAACTCGATGATTCTATCCCTGATTAACGCCGCCTTCTCGAACTCCAGAGCCTTGGCGGCCTGTTTCATCTGCGTCTCCAGCTCTTTGATGAGCCGCATGGTGTCCTCGCGGGTGACGGAGGCTTCGTAAACGTACTCGGCGCGGGTCTCGGCCACGGCTCTCACGCGTTCGGTGATGTCCCTGACGGCCTTCCGTATGCCCTGAGGGGTAATGCCCTGCTCCTGGTTAAAGTCCTCCTGGATTTTGCGGCGGCGCTCTGTCTCGTCGATGGCCTCCCGCATGGACCTGGTCACCTTGTCCGCATACATGATGACCTGCCCGTCGATGTGGCGGGCGGCGCGTCCCATCGTCTGTATCAACGCCCACCTCGACCTTAAAAACCCTTCCTTGTCGGCGTCGAGGATGGCGACGAGGCTCACCTCCGGCAGGTCGAGTCCCTCTCTCAAGAGATTGATGCCGACGATTACGTCATACACGCCGAGTCGCAAATCCCGCAGTATCTCCACCCTCTCCAGCGTGTCCACCTCCGAGTGTAAATAGTGCGTCTTGATGCCCATCTCGACGAGGTAGTCGGCCAGTTCCTCGGCCATGCGCTTCGTCAGCGTGGTCACCAGGCAGCGCGTCCCCTTATCCACCCGACTCCTTATCTGCTCCAGCAAATCGTCGATTTGCCCCTTGGTCGGCTTAACCTCGATTTTCGGTTCGAGCAGTCCGGTCGGCCTGACCAGCTGCTCGACCACCTGCTGGCTGTGCTCGTATTCGTACTCGGCGGGCGTCGCCGACGTGTAAACGACCTGGCAGATGTGCCCCTGGAACTCGGTGAAGTCCAGCGGCCGGTTGTCCAGCGCCGAGGGCAGGCGGAACCCGTACTCCACGAGTGTCTGCTTGCGGGAAAAGTCGCCGTGGTACATGCCGCGTATCTGGGGCAGCGTCATGTGGGATTCGTCGATGAACAGCAGGAAGTCCTCCGGAAAGTAGTCCAGCAGCGTCCAGGGTGGGCTGCCCGCCGCCCGTCTGGCCAGGTGGCGTGAATAGTTCTCCACGCCGGTGCAGTAGCCTGCCTCCCGCAGCATTTCGAGGTCGTAGTTGGTGCGCGTATCCAGTCGGGTCGCCTCGACTATCTTGCCCTGCCCATGCAGCTCCTTGAGCCTTTCCGCCAGCTCCGCCTTGATGTCCTCGATGGCTTTCTGGAGCTTATCGTAAGACGTGACGAAGTGCTTGGCGGGGTAGATATCTACCGACTCCATCTCGGTGAGGAGCTCCCCGGTCAGCGGGTCCAGCGAAACGATGCGCTCGATGTCGTCGCCGAAGAACTCGATACGCAGGGCCAGTTCCTCGTAAGACGGCTGGATTTCCAGCGTGTCGCCGCGGATGCGGAAGTTGCCCCTTGTCAGTTCCATTTCGTTGCGGCAGTACTGCATGTCCACGAGCTGTCTTAAAAGCTGCTGCCGTCCGTAGTGCTGCCCGCGTTTCAGGCTGACGACGAAGCTGCGGTACTCCTCCGGTTCGCCGAGTCCGTAGATGCAGGAAACCGAAGCGACGATGAGCACGTCCCTCCGCTCGAAGAGGGCGCGGGTGGCGGCGTGGCGCATCTTATCGATTTCCTCGTTGATGTCGGCGTCTTTTTCGATGTAGGTATCCGTGCGGGGGATGTAGGCCTCCGGCTGATAGTAGTCGTAGTAGCTGACGAAGTACTCGACCGCGTTTTCCGGGAAAAATTCTTTGAACTCGCTGGCAAGCTGGGCGGCCAGGGTCTTGTTATGGCAGATGACCAGCGTGGGACGCTGCACCCTCTCGATGACGTTGGCCATGGTGAAGGTCTTGCCGCTGCCGGTCACCCCCAGCAGCGTCTGATGAGCATAGCCTTTTACCAGCCCCTCCACCAGCCTGTCCACCGCCTGGGGCTGGTCGCCGGTCATCTGAAAGTCGGAGACTATTTTAAAATTCGGCATAATTCTTTTATGCGGTCATAGTGACTAAATAGGCAATAAGCAGTCCCAGGATAATGCCGGTGATAGCCCCTGACCGGGGGTTGGACGTGGCGCCTCAGGTGGGCGTTTTGCAGTCCCGCTGCCGGCGGCTGTTGAAGCGACCCAGCAGACAGCCCAGACTTCCCCCCGCCGCCGCCCCGATGATTGACCATAATGCGGTCATCTATTGTTCCCTCTGTATATAAGTATATACCTTTTGGGTGTATCGTGGAAAATTTCAGGCTATTTACGGCGGTGCCTCAGCAACAGGGCAATGCCGGCGATTCCGGCTCCGATAACCACGATAATCATCAGCATAACCCACCAGGGCGTGGGGGGCTCCTCTGGTTCGGGGGTGGATTCGGTAGCCGGGGCCGGAGAAGATGACGGCGGTGCGGTTACTCCGGGAGGCTCTGTTGATGACGACGGAACGTTTTCCGGGTTGGCCTTTGCCGTATCCGACACACCGGAAGCTCCGGGGACGTTATATTTCACCGTACCCATCGACTGTTCACGGGGCAGGTACCCGGTAACATCCATCGAGCCAAGAATGAACTTGACTTTAGCTTTGACAATCCTGGCGATAATAGTGTAGTTGCCCGATTCGGCCTGTGAAGGGAATTGCAGGGGGACGGCCTGGTTGATTTCAATGGTGTCGCCGGCTTTACGGGGGAAGGGTTTTATATTGACGGTGTATTCTGCATTGAGCGTGACCTCGGCGCCGCTGTCGGTATGCCGGGCGATGACCTGCGATTTGATTTCGGCTTCGCGCACCGGTAATATCGGCGGCAGGTCTTTATAGCAGACGACACGCCCGGACACGGTAACCTGGAAAATTTCGTCGCCCTGAACCTCGCTTTTGTCGAAGGTGATGGGGTCGTAGCTGAGTTGCAGGTAGTCCCCGGGATTGAGGTCCAGGGCGGCGGCGGGCGCTGCGCCGATAAAGAAAAGGGCCGCCGCCAGCATTAGCCCCGCCCCCGCCCGCCGGAAAGCCCTTCTTGCGCGTGTTTTACCTGCGGTTGTCACTTTAACAGTATATAACGTGGGGTTGTTGCGGGGAAACCTGCCGTGGGGATTTAGCGTTCAGGCCCAGTTTTCGTTGATTTCCTGGATATTCCTGAGTTTCTGCCAGAGGTCGGCGGCTTCGAGGTCGTTACGGGCGGTGGCGAGCGTGCGGTACACGTTGCGGAATCGCTAGGTGTCGCTGACATCGCGGTTGGCGACCATTTTGCGGGCTACAACGATAGCCCATTGTATGTACAGCGGCCTGATAACGAGATGGATAAAGGTGATGACTACCCCGAGAAAGAGCAGCATCAGGATACTGAAGAGAAGGTATTGAATCGACGGCATAATCCCTCCCGTAAAAAGGCCGTGCCACTACGAGTATAATAACCCGCCACTATGAGGAGCAAGGGGGTTAACTTTTTTTTCTTTCTGGGGGTTTCCCCCATAGGCAGGGTGGGGTAAACCCGCGGGCTGAGTCAGGGAATATTTTTACCCTACCCCCTTATGATTTTTAGGTGGTAACCTATCCCCCTGACCCCCTTCCCTTGGGTATTGATGAAGGGAAGGGGGAAATTAAAAGGAAAGAGGGGCTGACGCCCCTCTTAGACACCCCTTTTGGGGTATTGACGTCCCTCTTTCGTAAAGAGGGATAAGAGGGAGATTTATTCCCGCGGGCTAAGCCGAGAATGGTGCGAGGGCGGCCAGGGTGGGAATAGATAGCTAAGAGAAGGGGGAGGGGGGGATTAGGTGGATTCTGTAAAGTAATCAGAGTCTATCCTCTTAATTTCGTAAATAGCTTGTGGACTTACTCCAATGTTGTAATCAATCATAAATTGTGTTAGTTGATTGCCGTCAATTAATATAATCTTTTTATCAATACGAGTGGCGTAATCCTGCGCGTCACGTGAAAAATCTGACGTGGTTATGAAAATGCCCTTTCTTGCACGTTGTCCATCAAGAGCACCTGCAAATTTCTGTATTTCAGGTCTTCCAACTGTCCCTTCCCATCTTTTGGCTTGTACATAGATAACGTCTAATCCCAATCGGTCTTCCTTAATAATACCGTCTATTCCTTCGTCACCGGATTTACCTATTGCTTTTCCAGCATCTTCACGACTACCGCCGTAGCCCATTTTTACTATGAGTTCTATAACAACATCTTCGAACAAGCTAGGTGGACTAGTTTTAATTTGTTGAATAAGGTCCTTTGCGAGGTTATTTCTAAGGTTTTGATAGACATTTGCTAATATTTCTTCAGGAGTTTTTGTTTGATCTTCTTCAAGTTCTTCTTGCTCTGCTGGCTTTTCTCGCCTGAAAGCTCTGAACTCTCGAAATTCCTTGAATTGTTCTAAAAAATTAGCGTCTATTTTTTGAGGTTTACTACTGAGGATTTCCAACCCTCTTGGCGTTATCCGCAAAAAACCGCGTCTAGCAGATTCGAGAAGAACTGCTTTTTTTAAATAAGTTCTTGCCCACCCCACTCGGTTATTAAATATAGCTTGCTGCCCGCTTGGAAGAAGATCTCTACGTTCTTCAGGTGTTAGGTTGAATTGATTTGCTAGAGCGTCTATAGCTTCTCTTGTAGAATGTTCCTCCTTGTCACCAAGAAATTTTAATAAAGGAAGCATTATTGTCTGATAATCTGGTATTGCCATATTTTATACCCTCCTTTTATCCATCCTTCCCCCCCTCACACCTCCATCAAATCAAACCCGCTCTTATCATCCGGCAGGCGTTTGACGTCCGCCCCCGTAATCTCGTAGATAATCGCCTCGCCCACCAGCCAGGTGCTCACGCCCGGCCTCAGGCAGCCGGTCAGGGTCTGGCCCGCCCGCCCCAGCGAGGCGTGGATGTGCAGCACGGGTTTGCCGTCCCTGTCCGGGGCGATGATGCCCAGCCCCACCACCTCGTGAGCGCCGTCGACGGGGAGGTAAATAGGGTCGGGGGGCATTTCGTCGGTCTTCCGCGGCCCTGCCACCACCTCCCCGTCCCCGATTCCCCCGATTAATACAACGTGCCCGCACTTTATCGCCTTCTCCGCAGCGAACTTCTCGATGCAGTCCGGCACGATGTCCCCGTCCTCCAGACGGAGCACGAACACCCGCCCCATTTTTCCCTCGGCTGCTTTCATCACCTGCTCCCGAAGTACTGCAAAGCCAGCTTGATTTTCTCCTCCAGGTCGAGCTTCTCGTCGGCGGGCAGGGCGGCGACCGCTTTGACGGCCTCGGCGGCGGAATACCCCAGCGACGTCAGCGCCGTCAGCACGTCCGTATTCTCCTGCGCTATCTGGGTGGCGGGGGTGGCAATCCAGCCCGCGCCGATTTTCTCCTTGAGCTCCAGCACGATGCGGCTGGCCACCTTCTTGCCGATGCCCGGTATCATGTTCAGCATCTCGGTGCTGCCGGTGGCGATGGCCATGGTAATCTGCTCCGGGCTCAAAGCCGAGAGCATTGCCAGCGCCAGCTTCGGCCCCAGTCCCGTAACGCCGAGCAGCGTATCGAAAAGCCATAGTTCCTCGGCGGAAGCGAAGCCAAAGAGGGAGATGTTGTCCTCACGGACGTGGAGGTGGGTAAAGACCTTGACGTCGGTGCCGGGTTTACCCAGTGAGCTCAGGGAGGTGGTGGGCATGGCCACCCGAAAGCCGATACCCCCCACGTTGATAATCGCCCCGTCCCCGTCGACCGATTCCAGTTTACCGCTGAGGCTGGCTATCATTATCCCTCTCCCTGTCTGGCCAGCAGATTTTGCAGGTGCGTCTCCTGCACGTGGCAGATGGCGACTGCCAGGGCGTCGGCGGCATCGCTGGGCTGGGGGACCTCCGCCAGTCCGAGCTGCAACCGCACCATCTCCTGGACCTGCTCCTTGCCGCTGGCTCCGTAATGGGCTACCCGCTGCTTGACCTGCGCCGGGGCATATTCGTAGGTCGGTATGCCTTTGCCGGCGGCGGCCAGCAGGGCTATCGCCTGGGCTCGCCCGATGGCCATGGCCGACTTTACATTCTTGGCGACGAAAGGCTGCTCCACGGCGACGGCATCGGGGCGGTAGCGTAAAATAACGTCGAGGAGCTGGTTGTAGATTTGCTTCAAACGCTCGCCGATTTCCAGGCGTTCCCGGACGGTAATAGCGCCGAAATCGACCAGGGTAATTTCTTCATCTTCGCTCTCTATCACGCCGTAACCCATCACCACCGTGCCCGGGTCGATTCCCAAAATTTTCATCTCGTATCTCAGGCGGCCTGGTAGGCCTCCATTACGGAATCAGGGATATCCGCGTTGCTGAATACGTTCTGGACGTCGTCTATCTCTTCGAGCCTGTCCAGTAGCTTCAGGGCCTGCATGGCGGCTTTGTCGTCGAGTTCTACCAGAGATTTGGGCACCATCTGTATTTCGCTCGATTCGATTTCCAGTTCATTTTTCCCCAGGGCTTCTCTTACCTTTTCCAGTTCCTCCGGTACGGTGTACACTTCCACGTAGCCGGTTTCCACCTTGACGTCCTCGGCGCCGGCGTCGATGGCGGAGAGGGCCAGCTCGTCGGCATCGTAATCGCCGGTCTTGATGTTGATAACCCCTTTGGAATCGAAAAGCCAGGCGACACAGCCGCTCTCTCCCAGGCTGCTGCCGTGACGTGTAAATATACTCCTCACTTCCTGGATGGTGCGGTTGCGGTTGTCCGTTAGGGCATTGACCAGGATAGCTATGCCGTTGGGTCCGTACCCTTCCAGCTTAACCTCGGCCAGGGCGCCGCCTTCGATTTCGCCGGTGCCCTTCTTGATAGACCTCTCGATATTATCCATCGGCATATTACTATCGCGTGCTTTCTGGACGGCCAGGCGCAGGCGGAAATTGGCTTCTTGATTGCTACCGCCCTCACGCGCCGCGATAATAATTTCCCGCGTCAGTTTCGTGAAAAGCTGACCCCGCCTGGCATCGGCGACTCCCTTCTGGTGCTTAATCGAGTGCCATTTTGAATGCCCGGACATAGCCGTGTTCCTCCTTGACCTCTAGTCCCCCTTGTCTGATTATTCTAGCATGTCGGTATCAAGCGGTCAAAGAGGTAACGGGATTTACGGATTAACCGTAACGCTCTCGTCAGGAAAAACGATGGTTCATCTTACTGTTTTCGGAGTCTGCTTGAGTTTATCCATCGCTTTTACTATAATTCTTAAGTGCTTGCAGCTCCGGGAAAAATACGTTTGTAAGGAGAAGTCTCAACTTTGGGTGATATTGGCTCAACCGTAATTATCGGCGTGGTGCTGGTTCTGCTGCTTGTATTGAGCGTCTTTATTCAGGGTCTCCGCACGAGGAGGTCGCCGATGGGCAAAGTCGTCGGTATCGCCTCTAATGTCAGGTATAACGGGAGGCTCTGTCAGAGCATCGGTGAGAATCGCGCTACCGGCAGGTTCAAGACGGGCGCCTGGGATAAACACAGGAATTCGGTCGACTTTCTGCCCGCGGAGTTGCGATTCGAACTGTCGAATTTGTTCGAATCGATCAACGAAATCAATGCCAACATTGATGCTGCCAGGAAACACGGCTCGCAGAGCTATCTTTCGGCAAGCGATGTGGAGAAGTTAAAAGTGCCGCTGGCCTCGTGCGGGGAGCAGCTTAAGGAATGGGTCTATGCGAATATGAATAATCCTGAGTATCTGCCGAAAAAACGCAGCATTTTCCGCCGTTAGGATTTACCTTCGAGCGTCCCCCGCTCACTCGATAGTAACTTGATTATCCAGCTTCCTGGCAAGCGCTTCTCTTAAATTTTTAAGTCTTGCCTGGAACGAGGGCGTCGTGATGTTCTCGGTGGACATTATTGTGGCGTCTTCATGACTGTCCAGGTAATAGCCGCGGCGCAGGCCCACCTGCGTGAAACCGTACTTCTTATACAGGTTTTGGGCTATGTAGTTCGAGGCTCGTACCTCCAAGGTCATTGTGCTGGCGTTCAGTTCCTGGGCTAAATCGATGGTGGCTATCAGCAGCAGCTCGCCGAGTCCGCGTCCCTGGTATTTAAGGCGCAGGGCGATATTGGTGATGTGAGCCTCGTTAACCAGTACCCAGATGCCAGAAAAGCCGAAGATATACTGGCGGGTGTATTCCGGTAATGTAGCATCGAGGAAAAGGCTGCGTTTATACAACGGTATTATCCGGGATATCAGACCGAGCAAGCCTTTTCTCGGCTTTACCTCGGTTGCTTCCATGGTCCTGGAATCATCACAGGCGACGATGTAATAGGCGAGCTTGTTTTGCAGTTCCTGGCGGTAGTTGGGCGGCGGCCACTGGGTGGGGAAGGCTTCACGGTCGATACCGGTTACCTGGGCCAGGTCCCCCTGGGCCATCGGGCGTATGGAATATGTCAATGTTATTTCTCCGGTCTTGCTTATTCTGCAATTTTAACATATTTCAAGCCAGGATAGCATACGGTAGTGGTTTTATAACAAGTAAGGGGAGCTATTACAGCTCCCCCGATTTTGATATATGGCCAACCCGCCAGCCGTCAGGATAAAGGCTTCGTTTGGCATTCAGCCTTTTTTGACTACTCGCTCCGTGTAATGGAGTCCTTTCAGCTGGCGATACCACCGATTTCTAAGCTGCTAGATTTGGTGGATTTCTCCGGTGGCCTTGTTCTTCCAGTACCCTCGGTGCTGTAGCGCCCACTTGAAT
>CAZCOB010000037.1:0-20703 GCA_964500415.1 uncultured Dehalococcoidaceae bacterium
AATGTCCCGCCGGGGTATGCAAGGCTCTCATCGAGTATTCCATCGACCCGGAGAAATGCACCGGCTGTGGAAGATGCACGCTGGCGTGCATACATGGTGCCATCAGCGGCGAAAAAAAGGAACCGCATGTAATCAATCCCGAGCTGTGCCAGAAATGCGGCATTTGCAGAAGCGAGTGCAAGCATGAGGCAATTCAGGTTAGATAACGAGGTGAAACATGTTACATTATGTATCCGTTAACATTGATGGTGCTATTATTAAAGCCCCTAAAGGGTCCAGCGTACTCGAAGTAGCTATAGAATACGGCATCTGTATCCCCCACCTGTGCCATGTCCCGGGTCTTTCGGACATCGGTGCCTGCCGGCTCTGTATCGTCGAGAATATTACCGATGGCCGCTCGCAGGTAACTACCTCCTGCACACTGAAAGTGCAGGAAGGCATGGTAATCAGGACCAACACGGATAGAATCAAGAGGCTCCGTCATAACATTGCCGAGTTGCTGGTTGCCGAGGCCCCGAATTCCCGCGCCATCCAGGATATAGCAGTACGCTGCGGTGTAAAAAAGGTGCGCTATCCGTTCCGGAACAGCAACTGTGTTTTATGCGGGCGATGTGTTCGCGCCTGCGCAGAAATCTGGCATGCCAACGCTCTTGGCTTTGTCGGACGGGGTAAAAACCGACATGTGGAACGCCCCCTCAACATGCGTGAGGAGTTCTGCAAGCAATGTGATTACTGCGTCCAGCTTTGTCCTATGACCATCACGCCGTGCGACGGCCCCATGAAGCCCGGTGAGGAATACCTCTGCGGAAAGTGCGAATCACAGCTCATGATAACGGAAGAAGTGCCGGACAGCTGCGCATGGTGTCGGCTGGGTGAAGGCTTTAACTGCGGGCGTTATGCCGGGGTTAAAGCGGTGAGATAATAATATCACAATAGTCGAGGATTATCTAAAAAGGCCGCTAATGGAACAGGCTATTGGCTCGGGTTCAGAAAGAACAATAATATCCATTTTAAAAATATTAAGCGAGTCTCCCCAGCCTCTTGGGTCAACAACCATTGCTCGTAAACTTAAGCACGATGGAGTTTTCTTAGGTGAAAGGGGGGTTAGATATCACCTGAGGATAGCAGACTTACGTGGCTATACCCAATCACTAGGCCGAGACGGCAGAATGATTACCAAGGAAGGACGGCAAGAGATTAAGGAAGCACTGGCAACACAGCAACTGGGTTTCGTGCGAGAGAAGCTGGAAATGTTAGCATACCAGACCACCTTTGACCCTGAAAAACGTACCGGCCAATTACCGATAAATACATCACTTATTAACAAAGACGAGTTCGAGAGGGCAGTTTTAGCAATGAAAGATGCCTTTAGAGCTGGGATATGCGTTAGTGACTTAATAGCTGTAGCGTCAGAAGGCGAAAAACTCGGTTCAGTAGTCATACCGAGTGGGAAAATTGGTTTAGCCACCGTTTGCGGTGTTGTTATAAATGGTGTGCTTCTTCAGGCACGTATTCCTAGTGAGTACAGATTTGGAGGTGTACTCCAGATCAGAAATTCGGAGCCAAGACGTTTTGTTGCCATAATTGAATATACCAGTACATCACTCGATCCCTCTGAGCAATTTATTCGCGCCAAGATGACCAGCGTTAGCGAAGCCGTTAATTCCGGGAATGGTAGAATACTAGGTGTTTTTCGCACAATACCAGCACCAACGAGAGAAGTGGTCGAGGACAAGATTGCTTTGCTGAAGGAGACTGGCATTGGTGGGGTTTATGCTCTCGGTGATACCAGCGAACCACTTTGTCAAATTCCAGTAGCCATGAATCGCATTTGTATTGTTCAACTCAGCGGATTGAATCCGGTCGCGGCAGCTTCTGAAGCTGGAATCGAGATCGAAAATATAGCTGAGAGCGGGTTGATAGATTTTCAGCAGCTTCAGCCTGTTTGGCAATTGTAGACCAAAGTCAGATACCGCCTTTAGACGTCCTGGATATGCAACAGATTTGCATTCTGTCACATTAACTCAGAAAGTAACATGGTGAGCGGTGCCCTACGATAGGCAGGACCTTTACAATAAATTTTTACGTTTAGCTTACCTGCTCCTTGGTAACCTTCGCCAGGTCGAGGCGGTTAAGGTCGAGTATACCGGGTAGCTCTGAAACTAGCATGACAACTATCATAATACCGGCTGTAAGCAGGTAGGTCCGACTGTAAAATATAAGGTCGAAACTGAACATGTCCGTCTGAACGAGCCTCATCAGATACACGGCAACAGCGTAACCAAGCGGTATGCCAATGACAAGTCCCACTATTCCCAGTATTAAATTCTCTATGGTTACCATCGCAGCAATACGGCCGCTTCCTTCACCCAGGGTACGCATCGTCGCTATTTCGCGGCGGCGCTCAACCAAGCTGATAGTAATCATAGTAAAGACCACCATCAACGCTAGTATGACGCCGAAACCCAGCATTATCCACATTATGACATCTATTAGTTCCATCAAGTCCATCATCTGGCTTTCTATTTCATCGGTAATCTCTACGGCCACAGCATCCAGGTTCTGAGACGCCGTATTTCTTAGCCCTGGAATCGCGCTGCCGTCCATACCCAGTAGTATGCCGCTTATTACCGCCTGAGAGCCGACCAGTTGCTGGGCATCTTCCAGTGTGATATAGCCGAAGCTTCCCATCGGCTGCCTGACGAAGCCATCGACCGTAAAAGCCGCCTTGTAATAGGGAGAAACAACGGTAACGGGGCCTCCGGGTTCAACGCCGAGTTTCTCCTTGATGGCCACAGCTAAAAGGATATGCCCTTCCGCCAGGGCTTCTTTATTCCCGTCCGGCGTATAGAGGCCGTAAAGGTCTGTTTCCGGCGGTATTCCCATCACCAGTGTCGAGAAGGACATATTGCCATGTTCCAAACTCGCCGGTAGTTCGAGAATTGGTGCGGCTTCATTTACCCCGTCCCAGTCGAGCACCGCGCTGGCCGTCTCTTGCGATACAGGTTGGGCGAAACTCAAACGCGCATCATATTTCTGTATCTGGTCAAACTGGAGGCTAAACAGGCTGTCTATCGAATCCAAAAAACCTGCCGAAGCCAGTATCAACACCGTACCAAAGACGATACCCAGAATGGTGGAGAGACTACGACGGCGGTTCCGGAATATATTACGCAGGGGTATCTTCCAGAGCAACGATAATCTCTCAACGAAAGGAAAAATCTTCTCTATCAGCGGCTTCCTGCCGGTAGCAGGAGGTGGTGTACGCATGGCCGCGGCAGGTCGGAGGCGTGAGGCAGCGAGCGCCGGGAAGATTCCGGCTATCAAACAGGGTAGCAGACCGATAATAACACCCTCCTCCATAGCCATCCAGTGAAATCCAGTAATTTTATAGGGCAGACCGAGCATGCCTATATACAAATCGGTAATAGATTCCGCCAGTAAATATCCGGCTATTATCCCGGCCACGGAACCGATAATGCCGATAACCAGTGCGAAGCTAAGGTAATGCCATAATACCTGCCGGCGCGAGTAGCCGATGGCCCTCATCAGCCCCAGTTGGTTGCGCTGCCGCTGTATAATCCTGGAAAGCAGGATAAAGGTCGTCATGGCCCCGACGAACAGGAAAAGAACGGGAAATATCTCGGCCATCTCACCGAACTCCTGAAGGTCCATCTTCAGGCCGGCATTACTTGGCTGTTCGTCACTGGTGACCACTTCAACAACTCCGAAAGGCGCCAGTTCGTTCTCGAAAAGGCCTATTACAGAATCGACATCGGCGTCTTCATCGACGAGTACGCAGAACTCGTTGATATTGTTATTTCCGGTAAGCTCCGACATAACCTCATCCGAAAAGAAGATAACGCCCCAGGTAGCTGGCGAGGCAAAGAACTCGTTTTTACTTTTAGCCGGAAAGATATATTCCGGGCTGGTAACGATACCGCTGGTGATAAACTCTATCTCTCCCGCCGTACCATCCAGCAGGATGCTATCGCCTGGTTTGAGATTATGATATTCGGCAAAGCTCTTTTCCAGCAGGAGACCGTACTTATCATTCGAAGACAGATAATCACCTGACTCTATTTTCAGGTCGTTTACCTGCGGGCGGCTGTTTTGCGGGAGCGAGATAGCCGTAGCAATCAGGCTCTGGCCGCCTTTCTGAGGTAAACTCAAGCCGATATCGGTATTCAGTCGGCCGGTTACTGCCTTCACACCGGGTAATCGCTCGAGCTCCTTCACGGTATCGGGTGGTGACGACGTCACTTTCGTGGTAAAATCGGCAAAACCAAGCTTCTCGTAGGAGTAATCGTAGGAATTCTGAAGGTTAAGGAAAGCCATAAATGATGAACCGAACAAGGCAACGCCTAGGAAGATGACAATAGTAACCGCAATGAAAAGCCACTTGTTGGCGAAAAGGTCTCTGAAGAGTTTCTTTCTCAGTGTTTTCATTACCGTTACCACCTAAGTTCATCAGGGTCAATCGGCGAGGGGTTATCTTTCATTTCCACTATCTGGCCGCTGCGTAAACGCAAGAGCTTATCGGCTATTTCACCGATGGCGGTATTGTGGGTTACTATAATTACTGTTTTTTCACTCTCCCTGTTAATGGTGCGTATCAGCGTAAGGATATGCTTGCCCGTTTCAAAATCCAGGTCACCGGTAGGCTCATCACACAGGAGAATCGGCGGGTCCTTTGCCAGCGCCCGGGCGATAGCCACCCGCTGCTGCTCACCACCGGAAAGCTCACTGGGGAAGTGACCGGCACGGTCATGCAAGCCGACATCGCTCAGCACAGCCATAATATCCCTCGGTTTATCCACCAATTCGGCAGCCAACTCGATATTTTCACCGGCGGTAAGGGTCGGTATCAGGTTGAAGAACTGAAAAATAAACCCGATGTTCTCACGGCGGTACTGGTTCAAATCTCGCTCGTTAAGAGAGGTTATTTCTATAGCACCAACGGTAATCCTGCCTGAACTCGCTGAATCAATCCCACCGATGAGATTGAGAAGGGTTGTTTTCCCGGAGCCGCTTGGACCGAGTACCACCCACAACTCACCTTTACTTATCTTGAGGTCTACCCCCTTCAGGGCATCTACCTTGAACGCCCCCATAGGGTAAGACTTGGAAACATTGTTGATGTCTATTTGCACGTTATTACCAGCCATCAATAATAACCTCCCTTTCCACGATTTCGGATAGACGTATCCCGGCTTACGGGACCGGTTTTACGGAGTTAAGCCCTTGAACGATAGAGATATATGGTGTTTCATGGCCTGAAGACAATCTTGCATGGTCATGTCATCATCGACAAAGAACACCATCAAATCGGTCATAATCAGGGAATAGATGACGAAGGCCGCATCCTCAGCCTCTATATCGGGGCCGATCTGCCCACGACTTTTTATCATCTTCAGAAGCTCCACGAGCTGTGCCATCAGGGCATAATCCAATCCTATTATCTCTTTTCTCACCGAAAGCTGTTCGACTAGTGTCGCGACGAAGATTTCACGCATCAACTGTCTGCTGTAGCGGCCCATGAAGTCACCGAAGTATGTTTCCGCAAGCTTATACACGGCTTCTTCTGCTTCAACTGGCGGATTGCTAATTATCTTTCCCCCGTTTTTTAAAAGCGTTTCAACCTCTTTATTGAAGATGGACAAAAACAGGCCGGATTTCGAATTGAAGTAATTATATACGGTAGCCGGGCCTACCTCGGCCTTCTCAGCAATCTCTTCAATGCTGGTATTGCGATATCCTTTTTCACCAATCAGTTCCTTCGCCGCCTCGATGATGGCTTCTTCCCGTTTCTGTTTCTGTTTCTTACGTAAATCAGACATCTTCTTACCTCGGTATGATTTATTATAGAACACTATTATAATATTGTCAACTATATAATAATAGTGAACTATGGATAAAAAAGTCAGACGAATGGTTAAAATAACTTGTTTATGGGGGATGTAAAACGGAGGGGGACGATACCGGGTGTCCAGTAGGCGGTACAGGGCTCGAACCGCTGGATGTACCTCTGACAATCTTACTGATAAGCTCGACAATCCGATACTTTTTCGGAGTCAGGCAACAACATAGTATGTTGTCGACTCTTTTATAGTATAAGCATCGTCTCTTTATGCAAAGGCAATCCATCTATGCTGATGTAATGTCCGTCTCCTCTTAAGATTGACAATGCCTCAGGAATAGAATAATCTACGTACTGACCGGTGTAAAGAAGACCGTATCCACCGAGGAGGGAATATGATTGAACGAGTTCATGAACATATAATTACCGAACTCCAGCAAAACACGCGCACTGACACGATCTTCATCCTGACCGCATGTGCTCTTCAACGAAGGAATCGATCACCTTTAAGAGTGGATTGTGCTGCTTGATGTCTTCGGAATCAATGAGGGTGAAATAGCTTTCTTCAGGGTTATAGGGTCGGTATCTCGTTTTCATAGGACTTTACCCTTTCTGAAATCATGTGCTCACTCTGATTATATAATTCCTGGAGGTTGTAAAGTAACCCCAATACCCAACTTTTTAAGTGAGTTTTTCGACAGGCTCGTAAGTTAAACGCACATGATACGGGCAAAATTAAACATCTCGATGGAAAGTTAGACTAGCTCGGGATTCTGAGGGTAACGGTAGTGCCGGCACCCTTTTCCGATTGTACGATTAAGGTGCCGCCGACCAAGCGAGCCCTTTCCCGCATTCCGATTATGCCCAGTTTCCCGTATTGGGCAAGGTCACTCGTCCTTTCGGGAACGCTAAAACCCTGCCCATTATCGTTAATAATTAACGTCAGAGCATCGGCGCCGAAGTCCAGACTCAGCCCGACGGAAGAAGCCCGTGAATGTCTCCTGATATTGCTGAACACTTCCTGGGCAATGCGGAAAACGGTCAGTTCTATCTCCGGGGTAAGCCGACGCCGTCTGCCGCTGATATCTACTTTTGTTGCCATGCCGTAACCCTTTTCAAGGTCGGTAATGAGCCATTCCATCGCCGGCACCAGTCCCAGGTCATCCAGTATCGACGGCCTGAGGTCCTGGCTGAAACGGCGTACGCCGTTGAGGGCGGAATCGGCCATTTTATGAAGCTTTCCCAGTTGCTCAACCACGGGTTTTTTCAGCTTTTTTTCGCCCTTGCTGAGAGAGTCGAGGTCGCGCGAGAGCGTAGCTAGAACCTGGGCTGTGTCATCATGAAGTTCCCGGGAGATACGTAATCTTTCGTCTTCCTGGGCTCTGGTTACCTGTTTGATATAGTACTCCATATTCTGCCGTAACTGTTTCTCCTCCGTCACGTCCTGGGCAATTACCTGCAAGCCGATTATCTGGTCTCTCCTGAGCAGGGGGCTGACCCGCAGTTCGACGAACGCTTCGGTGCCGTTCTTCCTGTTCAAGCGGGCTTCTTCGATGCCGCCCGCCGGCAACTCCTCCAGTTTTTCTGAAAATAGTTGCCTCACCTTTTCTTTGCTTTCACCGGAAAAGTGTTCGTAGATTGCGGTAGCCGACAGCTCCTTTAGCGAATAGCCGGTGAGTTGCTCACCGGCGCGATTGACCGAGATTATCCTGGCCGTTGTCGAGCAGACAAAAAGCGCATCGCTGGAGTTTTCAAAGAGACCGCGGTAGCGCTCCTCGGATATCCGCAGCTGCTGCGCCGTAACCTGCTGCTGTTGATATAGGTGGGCGTTTTCTACAGCCACGCCGATTTGATTACCCATGGCCGTAAGCAACTCCACCTCTTCCGACTGAAACTGGCGGTAGCTGCCCATTGCGATACAGATGGTACCGTTGACCTTTCTTTTAGAACTTATTGGTACGATAAGTGTGGAGCGCAGTTTGAACTTGCTGACCACCTCCCGCGTAAGACGTGGGTCCTGAGAGGCGTCCTCAACAAACATGGGTTTGCCTGACTGGGCTACACGACCGTTGAAACCCTCTCCAAGTTTGACCCTGTCCACACCACGGGAGAGTTCCTCGGACGAGCCGTGATTAGCTGCCAGAGAGAGTTCGCCGCTCCCTTCATCCAGGAGAAATAGCCAGGCAACGTCAACCTGCATAACATCCACCACATTGTCGATAGCGTTGCTTAAAACGGTGCTTAATTCCAGCGATTCCGAGACGGTGCTGGATATCCTGTTGAGAGAGGAAAGTCTCTTTTTATCATCTTTGATTATTTGTATATCTGCCTGTAGTTCCTGCTGAGCATTCTCCAGTTGGTGGACCGCCTGTTGCTGCCGGTGAATCAACCAGGTTACCAGCAGGCCGATAAACAAAAAGGCGATAGTCTCGGTTACTGCCTCCGACACCTGAACGGAGAAAAATACGCCACGCGGCGCGAGTGCCAAGCTGATTAAAACCGCCGTTATCACCCCACCCCGCCACCGGAACACGAAGGCAGCGTAGGCTACCGGTATAATGGAGAGGATGCGGTAAGTAGAATATCGGGCGAGTTGAATGGGTGCCTGAGGAAACACCGTCTGGAGCCATGGAATACGGTCGGCATAGTAGAGAAGGGCTCCTAAGGTCATAATGGCCAGGATAATCCAGAAATGCGGAATCCTGTAAAAATTCTTCACCAGCGTAGTCCTATCGTTTTCAGTACATTCAGTACTATGCTAAATCATCCAGGCCCAGCCAGCCTTTTCTCAATGCCTGCAGGACGGCTTCCGTCCTGGAGCCCACTTCTATCTTGCGGAAGATATTAGCCAGGTGAGACTGTATCGTGCGCCGGCTCAGGAATAGTTGTGCGGCGATGTCCTGGTTGCTCATGCCTCTTGCGGCCAGCCTCAATATCTCCATTTCCCGTTCGCTGAGTTCGGCTAACTTTGCTGGCTCATCAGACTGCCGTCCGGATGCTCCGAAGCGGCTGAAGACCTTCTGAGCAATGGCGGGGTGGAGTACGGCTTCGCCGGCGTATACGGAGCGGATGGCATTTACCAGGTCGCTGCCGCTGACGTTTTTCAGAAGGTATCCGGCGGCCCCCGCTTCCAGTAATGCTACGATATACTGGTCATTATCATAGGCGGTAAGAATCAATACGGCCGTCGCGGGGTAATCGGCTTTTATCCGCCGGGTTGCCTCGATGCCGTTGACCCTGGGCATGGCGATATCCATCAGAACGACATGGGGATGCAATTCGTTAACCAGCTTAACCGTCTCTTCTCCGTCGCTGGCTTCACCAACGACCTCCATGTCTTTTTCATGGTCGATAATGGTGTGTGTTCCCTCGCGGAAAAGGGCATGGTCATCGGCAATCAATACTTTTATTTTGTTCATCCGGATACTTCAGTCGGAAGTTATTTCATCACCTATCCCCATTATAGACCGCAATAGTGAATTGTTCAAAGGTATGGGTGCTGGCATTTACATATCTGCACTAATTGCTTAGTGAAATAATAGGCCACGATGACAGGCCAGATTAGGCCATACGCTGGATGGAACGAGCTTATTTGAATGTTATTCTTAAAAATGAAGGGCCTAAAGGAGGCGATGTATATGGAAAGCACGCATGACGAAAACTTTATCAGCATCTCAACAGTGCTTGACGAGCTGGAAAAAGACCTGTCAACCCATCCCATTGAGATAAAGAAGGAAAAGGTTGCCTCCGGCAAAGACGCCATCCTTCAGATACTGGGGCGGGCCGCGGACGACCATAAATTCCTGGCCCGGCTGGCCGAGGACCCGCTCAGGGTGCTTAAGGATTACGACCTTACTTCCGAGGAGAAAGCGGCTCTGGCATCGGGCGATTTACGCCGGATAGAATCATGGGTTGGCAAACTGGACAAGCGACTGAGCACCTGGATATGGTGCCGTCTTCAACAGGAAAAGTGGTAAGTAAAGCGAGGTCTGGAATGAGTATAACGGAAATCAAGCAGACATCCGGGACAGTTGCTGAGAAAGAGCAGAGTAATGTAACGGCTCAAGTAGATAAAGTGCTGGAATCGTTTACCGGCGATAAAGCCGAGCTAATCCCGATATTGCAGCAGGTACAGCAGGCCTTCGGTTATTTGCCCGATGAAGCGATGAGCCGGATAGCGGAGTTCGTCGACGTGCCGGAATGCACCGTCTTCGGGGTAGCCACCTTCTACGCGCAGTTTAAATTCGTACCCGTCGGGCGGAACGTCGTCAAGGTATGCCGGGGTACGGGCTGCTATGTTAAAGGCGCACCCCGGATACTGGATGAAGTGGAGAAGCTGCTGGGCATCAAGGACGGCGAGACGACGCCGGACCTGGAATATACGCTGGAAACGGTCGCCTGCTTCGGTTCGTGTGCGCTGGCGCCGGTGATGGTCGTCAACGACCGGGTGTACGGCAGGCTGACGCCCGACAAGGTGAAAGAGATACTGGGTCGCCAGGACCGGTAGCGATACTCAGGGGGATACGATGAATTTACATGAGATAAAAGAGCAAGCAATCTCACAATGGAAAGCGATGCAAACGAGCACGAAACCCCGCATATTAATCGGTACGGGTACGTGCGGCATCGCCGCCGGGGCTGAAGATGTTTTAAAAACGCTTAAAGAAGAACTGGATAAAAATAATATGGAGGCTGATATTATCCAGGTGGGTTGTATCGGTCTTTGCTACGCTGAGCCACTGATAGAGATAGCCAAGCCGGGCAAGCCCAGCGTTTTTTACGGGAACCTTACGCCCGAGCTTATGTCCGAAATCGTCCGGGACTATCTGGCGGGTGATAACCCCCGCCCCGACCTCGCCCTGGGCACCCGCGGCGAAGGCAGCATCGATGGAATACCAGGGCTGTTCGATTTGCCCGTCCTCAAACCCCAGGTACGCATCGCCCTGCGCAACTGCGGTAACATCGACCCCACCGATATCAACCATTATCTTGCCTGCGGCGGTTACGATGGGCTGGCCGAAGCGCTGAGGATGAAACAGCAGGAGGTAATCGACGAAATTAAGAAGTCGGGACTGAGAGGTCGCGGCGGCGCCGGTTTTTCCACCGGACTCAAGTGGCAGTTCTGCCACGATGCCCCCGGCACTCAGAAATATATTATATGTAACGCCGATGAAGGCGACCCCGGGGCTTTCATGGACCGGGCCGTCCTGGAGGGAGACCCCCACGCCGTCCTGGAAGGGATGCTCATCGGCGCCCACGCCATCGGGGCTTCCGAGGGCTATATTTACATCCGGGCCGAGTACCCCCTGGCGATTCAGCGGCTTATACTAGCCATCAAGCAGATGGAGAATTGCGGTCTCCTCGGCGATAATATCCTGGGTTCCGGTTTCAACTTCCACCTCAAGATAAAGGAAGGCGCCGGAGCCTTTGTTTGCGGTGAGGAAACCGCGATGATGGCTTCTATTGAAGGCAACCGGGGCATGCCCCGCTCCCGACCCCCCTTCCCGGCCACCTCCGGACTCTGGGGCAAACCGACCAATATTAACAACGTGGAGACCTGGGCCAACGTTTCCGCCATTATGCAGAAGGGGGCGGACTGGTACGCCAGCCTGGGTACGGAAAAAAGCAGGGGCACCAAGACCTTCTCGCTGGTGGGAAAGGTCAACCGCACCGGCCTCATCGAGGTACCGATGGGAATCCCTCTGCGAGAAATCATCGAGGGCATCGGTGGTGGTATCCCCGATGGCAAGACATTCAAGGCCGTCCAGACAGGCGGGCCATCGGGAGGGTGCCTGCCCGCCAGCTTCCTTGATTCGCCGGTCGATTACGAATCGCTGGCGGCCGCCGGCTCCATCGTGGGGTCGGGCGGCATGGTGGTCATGGACGAAGATACCTGCATGGTAGACGTAGCCCGGTATTTCCTGACCTTTACGCAGCTTGAGTCCTGCGGCAAGTGTATCCCGTGCCGCTGGGGCACCAAGCAGATGCTGGACATCTTGGAAGATATCGTCGGCGGCAACGGCAGGGAAGGAGATATCGACCTGCTGCTGGAACTGGGCGATGCCGTGAAAAACGGCTCTCTCTGCGCCCTGGGCGGAACGGCCCCCAACCCGGTGCTGACGACTATCCGCTACTTCCGGGAAGAGTATGAAGCCCATATCGATGATAAAACCTGTCCGGCGTTGGCCTGTAAAGCGCTGGTGTCCTACTATATCGACGCCGAAAAATGCCAGGGTTGCGGTATCTGCGCCCGCGCCTGCCCCGCCGAGGCAATCAAAGGCGATAAGCGCATGGTGCATGTTATCGACCAGAGTAAATGTATTAAGTGTGGGAGCTGCTTTGACGCGTGCCCGCCTAAATTCCGGGCTGTGGCGAAGAGTTCCGGTAAGCCTGTTGAGGCTCCCGCTGAGCCCGTTCCCGTGGGAGGCAAGGCTTAAAAACCAGGTCTATTTGCAGGTAATGGAGGCAACCGATGACAATAACTAGCCCAACTGTAGCCGATGAGAAAAAACTGGGAACCATCGCCCTGACCATTGATGGAATCAAGGTCGAAGTGCCGGAGGGGACTACGGTGCTCGAAGCGGCACGGAAGGCCGGCGTCTACATCCCCACCCTCTGCTACGATGAAGACCTCAAGCCCTACGGGGCCTGCCGACTCTGTATCGTGGAGATAGAAAAAATGCGCGGCCTGCCCACCTCCTGCACCACTCCGGCCACGGACGGCATGGTCGTCCATACCGAGACCCCCGCGGTAAACCAGTCGCGCCGCATCACCATGGAGCTTATCATGGCCAACCATCACGGCGATTGCCTTACCTGTGAAAAAAACCAGAACTGCGAGCTTCAAGAGGTAGCGCGTTATATAGGCGTCGAGCAGGAGCACTTCGATAGAATGCGGAAGAGCAAGACGACAGTCGCTATTGACGATAGCCACCCCGCCTTTACCCGCGACCTCAACAAATGCATTCTCTGCGGCCGGTGCGTACGTGCCTGCAATGAGATTGCCTGCGTCGGCGCTATCGACCTCGCCTTCAGGGGTAACTCGGCCAGGGTAAGTACCTTCGGCGATAAG
This sequence comes from uncultured Dehalococcoidaceae bacterium, assembly GCA_964500415.1. GTDB lineage: Bacteria > Chloroflexota > Dehalococcoidia > Dehalococcoidales > RBG-16-60-22 > JAFGPF01. The sequence continues at coordinate 12,933 of CAZCOB010000037.1, forward strand.
CCCCTTCTGGAATCGATATGCGAGGGCTGCGGCGAATGTCTGGAGCATTGCCCTACCGGGGCCCTTATCCCTAAGAATGTCAGGCAGGCGACGCGTTACGTTAAAACGGTCTGTCCTTACTGCGGCGTGGGCTGCTCTATCTACCTGGGGGTACGCGGCAATGAAATAGTCAGCGTGCGCGGCGATAAAGAGAGTCCGGTCAACAAAGGCGGCCTCTGCGTCAAGGGGCGGTTCGGCTTCGACTTCATCAGTCACCCCGACCGCCTGACCAAACCCCTGATAAGGAAAGAAGGCTGGGCCAAGGAGGTGGAGGTCAACGGCAATTTTAAGGATATTTTCCGCGAAGCCACCTGGGAAGAAACTATCGACCTTGTAGGGGACCGGCTCTTAAGAATGAAAGCGGAACACGGGCCGGACAGCCTGGGTGTTTTAAGCTCGGCCAAGTTTACCAACGAGGAAAACTACCTGGTGCAGAAGTTTGCCCGTGCGGCCATCGGCACCAATAACGTCGACCACTGCGCTCGCCTCTGCCACGCTTCGACGGTAGCCGGGGCGGCCCTGGCCTTCGGAGACGGTGCTATGAGCAATTCAATCGCCGATTTCGCCAAAGCGGACCTTCTCTTTATTATCGGCTCCAACACCACCGAGTGCCATCCCATCATCGGACGGTATGTCCGCCAGGCGGCAAAACGCGGCACCAGACTTATCGTCGCCGACCCCCGCACCATTCAGCTGGCTAAAAAGGCTGCTGTCCACCTGCGCCAGAAACCCGGGACGGACGTGGCCCTCCTCAACGCTATGATGAACGTCATCCTCAAAGAAGGCCTGTACGATAAGAATTTCGTTGAAGAACGTACCGAAGGTTTCGAGGAGATGGCGGCCACCGTCATGAAATATACCCCCGAGATGGCCGAGGAAATTACCGGCGTGCCCAAATCGCAGATAATCAGGGCAGCACGCTCCTTCGCCGACGCGGAACGGGCATGCATTCTCTACGGCATGGGTATTACCCAGCACACCACAGGCACGGATAACGTCAAGAGCATCGCCAATCTGCTGATGCTGACGGGTAATATCGGCCGGGAGGGGACGGGGTTCAGTCCGCTGCGGGGTCAGAACAACGTCCAGGGAGCCTGTGATATGGGTGCCCTGCCCAATGTTTTACCCGGTTATCAGCAGGTGGCTAATCCTGAAGTCAGGGAAAAATTCGAAAAAGCCTGGAACTGTAAAATTAAAGATAAGCCGGGACTGCCCGTTACCGAGATGATCGAGGCTGCTTCTCGCGGTGAGTTAAAGGCCATGTATATTGTTGGTGAAAACCCGATACTCAGCGAACCCTACGCCATTCATACCCGGCGCGCCCTCCAGCAGCTTGATTTTCTGGTGGTGCAGGATATCTTCCCCACCGAGACGGCCGTCCTGGCCGATGTTATCCTGCCGGCAGCCGCCTTCGCCGAGAAAGATGCCACCTATACCAGCACCGAGAGACGCGTACAGAAGCTAAGAAAAGCCGTCGAACCGCCCGGTGAGGCCATGCCCGACTGGCAGATTATCTCCCTGCTGGCAGGTAAGATGGGGTATACGTTCTCTTATCAGGACACGAATGAAATAAATGAGGAGATGGTGTCGCTTACCCCCATCTACGGCGGTATGCACTATGACCGGCTGGAAAATAGCTACGGATTACAGTGGCCCTGCCGGGACAGGGAAGACCCGGGTACGCCCACCCTCCACGAGGGTAAATTCTCCCGCGGACTGGGCAAGTTCCACGCCGTCGAGTACCGCCCCCCGGCAGAATCGGTCTCTCAGGATTATCCCCTTATCCTCACCACCGGGCGGATACTGGAGCACTGGCATACCGGCAGCATGAGCCGGAGGACTAAAGTATTAAACGAACTGCATCCTAACGGCACTATAGATATTCACCCCGAAGACGCTTTGAAACTCGGTATTATGGACGGTGACCTTATCAGCGTGGCTTCCGAGCGCGGTAAGATAGAAGCCCCGGCCAACGTTACCGATAAGACCTCTCCCGGGCTGGCCTTCATGGCTTTCCACTGGAAGGAATCACCGGCCAACATGCTCACCAATGCCGCCCTCGACCCGGTGGCCAAGATACCGGAATTCAAGGTATCCGCCGTTAAAGCAGTGCTGGCGGTACTGGACCGGGCTACCCAGGATAATGCCTATTTAGCCCGTCTTGCCGAGAACCCGGTTGAGGCGCTTAAGGAGTACGATTTGACGCCTGAAGAGAAGGTGGCTATTGCCAGCGGCGATATACGGAAGATAGAATCCTGGGTGGGTAAGCTGGATGAGCGCCTTAAGAAGTGGCTTATCGCCAGGCTGGCCCAGGAAAAGTGGTAACGCTTAATCAGAAAATGCTGCGTTAAAACTATAATCGAAGGCTGGATGACCTATCAATCCGCTTTCAACGGGTATTCAGCCTGGCCGGTTTCCAGTTTATTATCCCTGGCCACCGCATGTCCTTTCTGGCGTGATTGCTTGAGTATTGAGTAGATACCGGCAATATTTAAATACCAGATGAATACCGCAAAAAACATTATGATGGGTATTATCAACAACAGGGCTATCAGTAACTCCAGCTGCACGTTAATATATTCCTTTCGCTTTCTCCTAACCTGATTCTATTACTATTCCGGATATTTCAGCTTCCGTAGAAATGTTAATTTACTGGTACACACTACACCTGTTCCCGTAGCCCTGAAAAAGTGTTTTACGCCGAGTATTTACCCTTTTTCGTACCTGATATGAGAGAATAACCTTAAAAGAGTATAATAAGTGAAAAAAGGAAGAGTGAACGGTTCGGGCATAGAAATTACCCGTAAGGAGCGTTTACGGGGGAAGGACGGTTCCCCCATGGGAATCATCGGGCAGCTCCTGCTGGCTAAAGCTAAGACAGGCATTCGCAGTCCCCATTTCCTGATAATCGCCGGCCTCTTCATCGTTTTTTCATATATCTATTACGGAGTCTTAACCTCTTTCCACGATATCTACGTTATTATTTTCTTTTACCCGCTGATATACACGGCCATCGTCTACCGCGTGCGGGGGGTGATTATCAGCGGCATCGTTTTCCTCGCCATCCTGCTACCGCAGGCTCTTCTTTACGCCCAGGATTTACTTTCCCTGGTGAGAACACTTATTTTCGCCCTCTTTGCCTTCCTCGTCAGCGGCCTGGGAGCTACCCTGCTGAACTATCTGGAACACCAGATTAAAGCATATCAGGAAATCCTGTCTCTGAATGATGAATTGAACGGCTACATCGAACGACTTAAAAATACCCGGCAGCAACTCATTCAGGCAGCCAAGCTCAGTTCCATCGGTCAGCTATCGGCGGCGGTAGCCCACGAACTCAATAATCCGCTGGCCGGCGTCCTGATCTATACCAAGCTGATGAAGGATAAGCTGGCAAAGGACTCGTTTGATAAAGAGCAGATGCAGAATAACCTTGAAAAGATAGAATCGGCCATCGAGTACTGCACCAGCATAGTTCGCGGCCTGCTGGAGTTCGCCCGGCAGTCCGAGCCGCTGCTACGCCCGGTGACCATCAGCCGGGCTATTGATAAAGCCATGTCTCTGGTAGGGCACCAGGCCAAGATGAAAAAAATTGAAGTCGTCAGGGAAGAAGCGGAGGCGCTGCCGCTAGTAATAGCCGATTTCAATCAGCTGGTACAGGTAATTATCAATTTGATTATCAATGCTATTGATGCGATGAAAGAAGGTAGCAGTCTGAACATACGCACTTCTGAGGAAGGTGTTTGGGTGAGAATAAGCGTTCAGGATACCGGCTACGGCATACCCCCGGAGAACATGGATAAGCTATTTAACCCCTTCTTTACCACCAAGGAGGAGGTGAAAGGTGTGGGACTGGGACTGGCAGTATCTTATGGAATTGTCGAGCGGCACGGCGGCAGGATTGAAGTGGAGAGCGAGGAAGATAAAGGAAGCACTTTCACAGTCGTCCTGCCGGCCCATAAAGAGGAGACGCCGCCCCAGAAAACGTCCGATTAGGTATTATTTATCACTGACCTGCCAGGGCAACCGGATGACCAGTTCCGTCCCCTTGTTCGGTTCCGACTTGATATAAAGATTACCGTTCAGGAGCCCGGCCCTTTCGTACATTCCCATGAGGCCGAGTCTGCCGGCGGTTACCATATCCTCGATTCTTTCCGGCATTTTAAAGCCCCTGCCGTTATCAGTTACGGTCATCGTGATATAGTCCTTCCCGCCCTCGACCTTGACCGTCACCCTGGAGGCATGAGCATGCTTTCTGACGTTGTTCAACGCTTCCTGAGCAATTCGGAACAGCACTATCTGTGTTTCCGGCGACAGCGGCCAGTCGATACCGTCAACCTCGACGTTTACTTGAATATCCTGGTCTCTTTCCAGGTCCTCGGCAATCCATTCGATGGCAGCCACCAGGCCGAGGTCGTCGATAATGCGCGGTCGCAGGCCCTGGGCACAGCGGCGCGTCGCTTCCAGCGCCTCGACGGCCTGGCTACGCAGAGTCTCTATATTCTCTTTAAGCGTCGCTGCCTTGAGACGCGGGCTTGAAGCCAAGTTGTCCAGCTTTTGAATCAGGATGAGTATATAGGGAGAAACATCGTCATGCAGGTCCCGGGCGATGCGTTTTCGCTCCTCCTCCTGCGCCATGGTTATCTGCTGGATATAGGCACGCACGTTCTCCTGCTGCTGCTTCTCCTGAGTAACATCCCTGGCGACGTGCTCGAAGCCGCTTATCCTGCCACCAGCCACTATCAGGTTGGTGGACATCTTCACCGTTTTTACCGTGCCGTCCTTAACGAAGAATTGCTGTTCGTAGGGCTGCTCGAATTCCTCTCCCCCGATAAGCTTATCCCGCACTTCCCTGGCAAGAGTCAGCGACTCGCTGCTGAGAAATCTGGCAAGCTGTACCCCTTTCAGTTCTTCTATCTTGAATCCGGTCAGTCTCTCGAATGCCCTGTTGCCGTCCACGAACAGGCCGTTCACATCCTGCACCCAGATAGCGTCGCTGGCGTTCTCGAACAGGTAGTGGTATTTTTGTTCCGATATACTCATTTCCTGTTCGGATTCTTCCAACCTGTTTAAAAGCTGCCGGTACAGTTTGCTCTCTTTTCTCTTGACTTCAAACAACAGATTTACCAGAATCCCGAGGATAATTACGGCGCCGCTCTCCAGAATGGCTTCAACTCTGTATTCGGATATCAGGAAGACGCGGGGTAGTATCACGGCGAGCGATATAACCAGACTGATTATTCCCGCCCTCAAACCAAGAAACACGCCTGCGTAAGTAATCGGTACTAGGAAGAGAATCCGTTCGACGGCATAGCGCGTGAGACCGATAAATGAAAGGATGGATGGCGAGTCTATCCTCAATATCTGCTGCGGATATTGAAAAATAATACCGACGATAAACATCGCCAGTAATACCCATAGATGAAGACCTGAGATGGTTGCGTACGCTTGCTTTAGTGCACGGAGGTTAATATCTAATACCCCATTCTTGAACGCTTACCGGAAGAGGCGGCTACTGTATATCGTTAAGGTCAATATAACCCTGCTTCAAACCTTTAATAATAGCATCGGTGCGGCTGCTGCAGCCGAGTTTATTGAATATATTGGTCATGTGGGCTTTAACGGTACGCAGACTGATAAAGAGCTTCTCCGATATGTCCTTATTACCCAGTCCCCGGGACGCCCACTTTAAAATTTCCATCTCCCGCAACGTAAGCTGCCCGACAGTATCCCTTTCGTCCGGGCTTTTAGATAAACTGGCCAGACGTTGCACGAGCTTGCGGGTCACCTCGGGGGCGAGGACGGATTCGCCCGAACGCACCGCGCGTATTGCTTTCACCACGTCTTTACCGGGTGAGTTTTTCAGGAGGTAACCGCAGGCACCTGCTTCCAGCAGCCCGATGATATAGCGAATGTCGCTGTAGGCCGTCAGTATCAGCAGCGCCGTGGCGGGGCTGACCTGCTTGATTTGTTTGGTCGCCTCGACGCCGTTCAGCTTGGGCATCACGATATCCATGATGATAATATCCGGCTTCAGTTCGCCGGCCAGCTTAACGGCTTCCTCGCCGTCCGCCGCTTCTCCTACCAGTTCGAAGTCCTTTTCCTGTTCGAGGAGATTACGCATACCCTCTCTCAACATGGCATGGTCATCGGCGATTAAAATCTTCGTCTTTGTCATGTTCCCGTTACCCGAGCCTGGTGATAATTCACCACTCCTATTCTAGAACGTTTGGTAAAAAATCTCAATTACCCTTGTTTTAGGTATCCGGTTCTAGTACTTCAGGACATGCCAAAATACGACTTCCCGACGTCTCAGATAGGTCGGAAGGTCGGTTTGTGAATTCTACGCAACTGGTATCATAAAAATAGTAACAGGCGCGAAAGGTTGGCGAAACAGCATTGCGCAGAACCAGGGGAAATAAAGGCTTTAACGGCGAAAGCACACCGGAAAAGAGGAAAGCAATCCTGGAAGCCCTGTTTAGAGCCACCGAGGATAGAGCCGCACTGGCCAGGAGTATTGACGAACTCGATGCCGAAAACGATGGTTATTATACGCTGACCTCCGACGAGATGGACGCGCTGATAAGCGGCAACATGGAAAAAATAGAGAGCTGGGTGAGCAATCTGGACAAACGTCATGCAACCTGGCTTTTACGCTGGCTCATCAAGGAAAGCTGTTGAGACGCCGGGTAAAGGAGTGTAAATCCCGGGTAACCGGGTTTTAGAGAGACAAACGGAACAGGAAAGGAGAAGCTTGAAATGACGGAAAGCAAAAAAATACTGATAGCCGACGATGAAAGCATCGTGCGGGAATCGTTGACGGACTGGCTTACGGAGAAGGGTTACCAAGTCGTCACCGCCGAGAACGGCGAAGAGACACTTGATATGCTTATGAATGGCGATAACTACGGGGTTGTCGTTCTGGACGTACGCATGCCGGGCAGGGACGGCATCACTATCCTGGAGGAGGCCAGACAGAAACATCCCGACCTTAAGTACGTCATCATCAGCGGTTATCCATCGGTAGATATTATGACGAGGGGAATAAGGCTGGGCGCCATCGGTTTCCTGGTTAAACCTTTCAATCCTGAAGAACTGGAGAAGCTCATCCTCCACGCTTTGAACGGGGCGGGAGAAGGCGTAACCGCCGCCGCGGATACCAGCCAGTCCGAGGAAGAAATCCTAGGCCAGATTTCCGGTAAGGAAATCGCCTCCATGATGGCGGAGAACCGCGTCTTCCGCCCACCCAAGGAATTCTCCGAATTAGCGGCACTCAAGAGCCTGGATGAATATAAGGCACTCTATAACTGGTCTATTAAAGACCCGGAGGGTTTCTGGGGACAGGTAGCCAATCAACTTGACTGGTATAAAAAATGGGACAGGTTCCTGGAGTATAACTTCAAAGATAAACCGGAGATACGGTACTTTACGGGCGGCAAGATAAATGTCAGCTACAACTGCCTGGACCGCCACCTTAAAACCTGGCGTAAGAACAAGGCCGCCATCATCTGGCAGGGAGAGCCGGAGGATGATACCGAGGTCTATACTTACCAGCAGCTCCACCACGAGGTGTGCCGGTTCGCCAACGTGCTGAAGAAGCTGGGTGTCAGAAAAGGCGACACCGTTTCCATCTACCTGCCGATGATTCCCGAACTGGCAATAGCCATGCTGGCCTGTGTCCGCATCGGGGCGGTGCACAGCGTGGTCTTCGGCGGTTTCAGCGCCGAGGCCCTGC
>CAZCOB010000038.1:0-20316 GCA_964500415.1 uncultured Dehalococcoidaceae bacterium
CCCTGGTCATACTCTTTAAACTTCAGAGTCTTGACATGCTGTCCGTATTTCGTGGCTGCCATTCTTTGGTTACTCTCCTTCCTTTAATATCAGGCAACATTTATAATACTTATACGGATATAATAGCTATATCTGGTAAAGTTTACAAATTACTTTATTACGGTGAGGGAAAAACGAATCGCCCGACTCTGTGGTGAGCCGGGCAATCCATTGGAGCATTAGGGTAGCTAAGCCGAAGATACCCTACTGGGGTATACCTTACCATTTATCAGACTTGATGTCAATAGGTTGTCTTGGAATTTTCAGGACACTTAAGATAGAATAGTAAGGTTAGATATTCAATGGTAATCGGCGCAAAATTCAGGGAGGATGTCATGGCAAGAGATGAAAAACCGGAAATATCAAGGGAAGCGGTGCTGAAACGACTTAAAAAAATAGAAGGACAGATACGCGGCCTCCAGAAGATGGTCGTTGATGAGCGGGATTGTGAGAGCATTGTCACTCAAATGGCGGCGGTTCGCTCGGCTATCGATAGTGCCGGTGCGCTGATAATGAATAACTATATGAAGCTTTGTTTTCGCCAGAGTAAGGAGAGTGATATGGACGCCCTCGACTCTCTGGCTAGAGTGGTATCTATATGGGGACGGGTGCGTATCCACGAGTAGATTAAGGAAAATTAAACGGTGACTTTATTGGAGGAAGCGCTGCCCGGACGGTTACTTATCACTCGCTGAAATTTTCTCATACCACTTGCCATAATGGTTTCTGGCATATTTTTTTGAAATTTTACCGTCCAGCATGGAACGAAACGACTCGTTCATTCTGGGGTGAAGAGAACCGGTATAGATATGCACCAGCAGCATGAGTAAAGCCAGAAGAAAAGCAACATCATGAACGACGACCGACCACCCGAAGACGGTCGGTGACAGAATATCCTTAAAGAACCACATGAGGCAGCCGGATATCACGAAGAGGATTCCGGTAGCCAGCACGATGAATTGCCACATCTTTTGTCCGCTGTTTACCTGCCCCTGCGGCGGCATTTTCTCCTCGTCGCCGCCGAAGTAATAATCGGGTGCGTTGCATACCCACTGGAAATCGTTTTTATCCCAGGTAAGGGTTTCTTTGATAAAGTGCAGCGTCATTCTGGGATTGAGGATGAAATACACTATCGGCGCACCGACGAAGAAGATTACGGCGATACGATGGATGGACCTGGTCAGGCCACCTGCTGCCGGACCCCCCAGGCCGGGGAGAAACAGCATAGCCCCCGTGACCAGCAGTACCAGAAAAGCTGCGGTGTGAATCCAGTGAAACCAGATGGTCCGTTTCTTGAAACGTTCTACTGTTCTTGCTTCTGCCATCACTTTTCTCCCCTGTTCATCCTTAGCCGGGCGACCAGGTAGTTCAGTCCGAATCCGGCCATCGCCGCAATCGCCAGGCCGGAACCGAGCCACCGCAGTACATCGCGGACTATGGTGCTGGGTGGTACTTCGGGTTCGGTGGGCAGTCCGTATACTTCCGGGGAGTCGTCAAGGACATACATTACGTGTAAGCCGTGGAGTTCGTCAACTCCGTAAACCGAGGCTTCGGTGTTATGCTGGCGCAGGTCGTTAATCCTTTCGGCTGCTTCTGTAATTAACTCGGCACGCTGGCCATATGTAATCGCACCAGTAGTACAGGCGGCGGCGCAGGCGGGTGGCTCACCATTGGTGACGCGGTCGTGACAGAAGGTGCATTTGTTCATGATAGCCACGCCGGTGGTTTTATTTGCTTCCATTTGCGGCACGCCGAAGGGACAGGCTTCGGCGCAATACCCGCAGCCGGAGCATTTCTCCCTGTCATACTGGACAAAGCCCAGCTTGTTATAGCTTAGCGCTCCGGTAGGGCAGACCTCGACACAAGCGGCCTCGGTACAGTGGTTACAGGCTTTCTTGCGGGACACCCATTCATCACCCTTCTTAACGGAATGCAGCGTTGTCCAGACATCCGGCGAAAGCGCCGGTGGTTGCGCCGGGTCGGGCCTGACGGTCTCCGGCAGCTTGTTGTATTCTTTACAGGCAGCGTAGCACCACCAGCAGTTCACACACTTGGTAACGTCAACCAGCATGGCCATGCCCGAGTGAGTCTGCGACTCTTTAGCCAGGGCCATGGCCGGTGGCTCCAGCAGCAACAGGCCGGTCGCCCCGGCGGCGCCCTTTAAGAAATCCTTACGACTTATCTCCATAAAATCCTTACTTCCCTACGGTTTCAGGTAACTCTTTTATGATGATGTCCTTATTGGCTTCCCTCTCCTCATCCCTGATATCTTCTTCGGTCAGGAACAATTCGATATTGCCGTGACAGGCATCGCAGCTCTCGTTCTGAGGCGTGTGCAACTGGATGTTATGCGGTGTGGCATACTTCCAGGTCGAGACTGCGTTGAAATTCGGGAACAGACTCTCGCCATAGTAGTCACAGGTGCCGGAACAGGTTGGAACATGGCGCAGCACCACGTATTCATAAGGCCTTTCCGATGACCGCAGCGGATTATAGCCGATTTCGAACTGCATGACGGAGGCCTCGCTGGTACGGCAGGGCAGTCCCTCCAGGTCAACGGAGACATGGCAGCCGTAGCAGTTCTTATAGGCGACGGAGTGGCAGACCTGACAGGAAAGGTCGCTCAGGTGCTGCTCGTGCTGGGGATTACCCTCCGTATTCGTCCATACATCCTGGTGGCAGTCTTCGCACCTGGCCGCATTGGAGTTCTGGTATCTGGACTCGGCCTCTTCCCCCGAGCCGTGAAGCTCCTGGCTGTGGCATTCGGTGCAGAGCATCATCCCCTGGGTCCAGTGGACGTCGGCCGGGATGCCTTCATTTTCGCCGAGGTATTCGGCGCCGATACGGGAGCCGTGGCAGGCAACACAGTTGTACTGTGTGGAAGGAGTCTCGCGGAATTTGTGGCCGGAAACGAGGCCGCCTTCCACCTCATCCGGACGGCTGACATGACACTGACCGCAGGATGTATGGCACTCCTGGCAGTGATTTTCCATCGCCGTGGCCAGCGGGGAGCCTTCCGATACGTCGCCGCCCCTGGCTTCAAGAGCGGACTCGAAGCCGCTGAGCGTGGCATGAAGACTAAAATCATGTGTTTCGGCAATATCTTTGTGGCAGGTGTTGCAGTTGCCCTCGGACGGGTCGATAACCAGACCCACGTGGGACAGTTCTTTATCTTCTTCCTGGCTGTCGCCGCCGTGGCAGATGACACAGCCTACCTTACCATGTGTACTCTCCATGAACTCGGCATCCTTGACGAAGACCTTTTCCCATACCTCCAACGGAGGTACATTACCGCCTCAGCCCTCGCCTGTTGTTGCCTCTGACTTTGCCGTTACTTCCGTTGAAGCCACTTCCCTGAGAATGTCTTTATCGGTATGGCAGGTAACACAGGTACTGACTACCCCCTGCTCTGCCTCCGGGGAAGGGCCAACCAGCCCTTTGTTGGTACATCCGACAGCCGCTAACGCCAGCAGCACAAGGATGACGGCAAGCGCCATAACCAGCTTCTTCATCGGCCACTCCATTCTCTAGCCTTATTTATAGAACAACTGGCAACTTTTTTCAACTCACCCTGCCTGTCAGGGGTTTACCGCTCTCCGGACAGGCAGGACTCTGATACAATTTTACTTTTCTGTTTTGTAACCCTGGACGCTATCGGCATTAAAGCACTTGCCGGCATTAATCGCCGCATCCGAGCTCCAGGAACACATACCAAATTTAATGCTGTAGGCATCGTAACCGAGCATTTGCAGCAGGGCTACTGCCTGGGCTGCCGAATGTCCGGTGTAACAGTACGCGTATACCGGTGCATCGGGGTCGATTTTATCGAGATTATCCGCCAGGGCGCCCAGTCCGATGTTAATTGCCCCGGGGATGTGTCCCGCGGCGTAGTCTTCCGCCGAGCGAAGGCTGATGATGGTCATGTCCTCGCCCTCGGCAATCTTCATGTTAAGGTCGGCGTTGGTGATGTACCTGGGCGCGACGGTTTTCGCTGCGGCCAGCACGATATCACCCGCATCGCTGGAAGTCGTGTTCTCCAATGCGGGCGGGCCGTAGGACCCCCCGGCGTTGGCAGCAGTTTCAGTTTTGTAGTCGCCCTGGTCTTTCTCAGGGTCAAAGCGCGTGACGTATATGGCCGGGTCGTTAGACCAGGAAGACATGCCGTGCAGCAGGTTAGTCACATCGTAATCCAGTACGCCCAGTACGGTTGCCCCGAATGAAGACGACTGCCCCGTGTAGCAGTAGGTCAGTATCTCCTCGTCATCGGAGAGTGTGGTCAGGTCGCCGAAGGCCATATTCACCGCACCGGGAATATGCCCCTTGGCGTAATCTTCCGCCTTGCGGAGGCTGACGATGTAAGGAGCGTCGCCTTCGGCAATTCTCATGAAAAGGTCGGAAGCCTTTATGTTTTCGACCTTATCAGTCAGGTAATCAGCGACAGCGTCCTTAACTACATCGTATTCCGCCGCTGCGGGTGCCGGAGCCGGGGCCGGTGCCGGCGCTGGTGCCGGTTCTTCTTCTCCCCCGCAGGCGGAGAGTAGAGGCATTGACAGCAGAAGTGCCAGCAGGATTATAACAGTACTTAAACTGGACCATAGCCTTAGACGCATCAGTAATCCTCCCCGGTTAATTTTGATGATGCTTGATTATTTGCACACCGGTTTGTAAAAACTGGCAGGTTTCATCATGCGGCTGCCCGATAATACCAGTGGATAGAAAGGGAAAAGAATTGAAATTGAAAATAGCGTCAGTAGCAGTGAATCTTGCTTTAGCACTAAAGAGCATTCCAGCACGGATAATACCATACTGGGGTAGCTAAAGTCAAGATTTTTTTGTTTGACACGCTGATTATTACCAGAGTAGACTCTAAGTTGGGTTTCAGGCTTAAAAAGTACGTGATTATGAAGAAAAGGTATTTAATAGGCGGGGGCATAATACTGATAGCGGTGGTATATCTGCTGTATTTAAGCTTCGGCAGTTCCGTTAGCTACTATGTGACGGTTAGCGAGTTTTTCAGTAGGAGCGAAGAACTCTCTGAAACTAACGTGCGGGTGGCCGGTAAGGTAGTAGATACATCTATCGAATGGGATGCTGACGACCTTGAACTTGCGTTTATTATTACCGAGGGTGGTAGGGATATGCGGATTGTTTACCATGGGGCTCAACCGAGCGGGTTTAGGGGAGGCACTAGCATACTGGTGGAAGGGAAATATAATAACGAAGGCGTCTTCCGGGCAAGTCAGCTTATTTTAAAGTGTCCCTCAAAATATGAATCTATTGATATAGAATAGCGCTTATAGATGATAGAAACGGGGCGTATTGCCTTAATTATAGCCCTCCCTGTTGCCGTGTTCTCGGTGTTAGCCTCCGTCATCGGTGCCCGGGCGGCATCCGGGCGTCTGTATCAGAACGCGCGATACGGTATCCTTACCGTATTCGGTCTTTACACGCTGGCGTTAGCCCTTATCTTATACGTGTTTTTTACTAGGGACTTCAGCGTAAGGATTGTAGCCGAACACGCCAGCCGAGACCTTCCCGATTTATATATATTAAGTGCTCTTTATGCCGATAAGGCCGGCTCGATGTTCTTATGGGGGTGGCTGATTTCTCTATTTTCCGTCCTGCTCGTATTCCCGGCCAGAGGCAATCGCCAATCGATTATCTCTTACGCCATCGCTATTCTGGCCGTCATAGAGGCCTTTTACATCGCCCTGGTTACGTTCGGTGTCAACATCTTTGCGCAACACTCCTCCCCTCCCGCCGATGGTTTCGGCTTGAATCCGCTGTTGCAGAATCTCGGCATGCTGATACACCCTCCCCTGTTGTATATCGGCTTTGCCGGCCTTGCCGTCGTATTCGCTCTGGTCGTTGCAGCGCTCATCTCCCGCGATTCAGGAACACTGGGGAACGGTCTTGTCCGGCGCTGGGCGCTCTTCGCCTGGTGCACGCTTGGCATCGGCAACCTGGTAGGGATGTGGTGGTCTTATAACGAGCTGGGTTGGGGAGGGTATTGGGCCTGGGACCCCGTGGAGAACGCCGGACTGATGCCATGGCTGCTGGGGACCGCCTTCCTACACTCGATGGCGGTGCGAGGACGGAGGAATTATTTGCAGGTGTGGAGCTTCTGCCTGATTGTCTTTACTTTCGTTTTCACCCTGGTGAGTCCCTTTATCACCCACGGCGGCATAGAGTCCCCCCTGCACGGTTTCTACGGCTCGCCCTTCCCGCCCTTCATTCTGACGGTCATGATAGTCGTGGTAATCGGCTCGATGGTATTGCTGTATGTCCGACGCCGTGATTTAAAGAGCGAGGCAAAACCGGCACCTTTCGTATCCAGGGAAGGCGCTTTCCTGATTACCAATATCGCCTTGGTAGTCCTGGTATCTGTTATTTTTATCGGAACGGTGTTACCCCGTATCGTCGAAGTGTTGGGAGGCGCGAAGATAGCCCTCGACCGCAGTTTCTTCGATAAGACCTGCGGGCCTATCATGCTTCTCCTCGTGCTGCTGATGGGAGTTTGCCCGCTGCTCGGCTGGGGGAAAATGATATGGAAGTCCGCCGGGCGCAATCTTATTTTCTTTTTCCTGGCTGTAATCGTCATTGCCGCGGCTATTCTCATTTCCGGGATAGGCAACTGGTATATTGCTGCGGTGGTATTATGCGGTTTACCGCTGTTCGTTATTTTCCGGGAGTGGTGGCGGGGGAGTGTAGCCCGGCATCGTAACCAGGGAATCAATTATGTGGGCGCGTTTTTCTCTCTCATTAATAGCAACCGGGCGCGGTACGGCGGTTTTCTCGCCCATGTCGGTATTGTTATCATCGCCCTCGGTGTTATCGTATCATCTTTCTACAACATAGAGAGGACTGTAACCCTCGATATCGGTGAGTCGATGAGGGCCGGTAAATACGAGCTGTACTATGATGAACTTATATTTAAGCAGGATAACGTAAAGGTGAGTGCGGTTGCCGATATACTGGTAAGCGAGCATGATAAATCGGTGGGGATTATGCGCCCCAGCTACGCTTACTGGTTCAGCTATGGCGATTTCTTTGCCGAGGTGGCGGTGCGTACCACGGCTGCCGAGGACCTGTTTGTTTCTTTGGTCTGGACCGATTTTGACCCCGAGGATAGGTCGGCCACGTTCCGGGTGCTGGTGAATCCTTTAATCGTCTGGATATGGACAGGCGGAGTGTTCTTTCTGATAGGGGGCGCCGTGGCGATTGCCTCGCCGGATAAGCCGTCGTCTGGAGATAAAGGATAGGTCATGCGCCGTATTGTTATCGTCTTTGCTATTTTAATTCTTATCGTGATGCCGGCGTCCGCTTACGCTCAGGAATCGGCCGGAAGAACAATTGACGGTCAGGTGATTAACGGCACCGAGGGTGGAGGCAGCGTGGCGGGAGTTGAGATTACTCTGATAACCTACGTCGATGATATAATGTCCGCAACGCAAACCATCAAAGCTGGCGAGGAAGGTAAATTCCGGTTCGACAATGTTGCCAGGGAGTATACCTATCTGGTCTCGGCGAAGTACATGGAGGTGGATTACTACTATCCGGTTGTTTTTGAATCTGGAGTGGACGCTACCTACGTAGAAGTAGGGGTCTGTGACGTTGCGGACAGCGACCGGGCCGTCAGGACCAGCCTGGCTCATACGCTGATTAATGTTGCCGAAGATAGCCTGGAGATAACGGCGTTCTACTGGCTGATTAATGACGGCGATACTACCTATGTAGGCACGGAGGGTGCGCTGGTCTTTACGCTGCCGGAGGGAGCCTTCGGTTTTGAGGCCCCGCAGGAACTCATCATGGATTACCAGTTGCTGGAAGATAACCGGGTTGCTTACCTCGTGCCGTTTCCGCCGGGTGAGCGACAGCTTGTTTACTCTTACCGACTGGCGAAACCGGAATCCGCTGAATTTACCTTGCCTCTAACGGTCGATTATCCCACCGATAGTCTTGAAATTATGATAGCCGGTGAGAATATTGAGGTTGCCGCCGGCCGGTTGGCCCCCGCCGAGCCTGTCGTTACCGATACCGGCGAGCGTTACATCCATTTCCAGGGAAAGAATCTACCGCGTAACACGGTGATAAACCTTCGTCTTTCAGATTCGTCCGGGGGAAGCGCTTCTCCCTGGCTAATCCTGGGGGTTATTATTGCCGTCGTGGTGGTTGCCGGAGCGGCCGTTTACCTGGTAAGAAGGCAGAGGAGAGCGGGTGTTAATGAGTAAGGATACTGCGGCCGCCGCCGCCTGGTCTATCGAAGCCCGGGGACTGGAAAAATCCTTCGGGGAGCGCCGTGCCCTCAGGGGCATCGACCTGCAGGTGAGTCGAAATGAGTGTCTCGTTATCTTCGGTCCCAACGGTGCCGGAAAAACGACCCTGCTTAAAATATTATCCACCCTGATGAAGCCGTCCGCCGGCAGTGTGCGGGTGGACGGTATTGATATCCGGGATAAACCGGTACACATCAGGCGTAAAATAAGCCTGGTCAGTCACCAGACCTTCCTTTACGACGACCTCACGGTTTTCGAGAACCTTAAATTCTACGGCAAAATGTACGATATTGTGGATTTAGAAAAGCGAATCCGTGAGGTCGTCTCATGGGTGCAGCTTGAGTCTCGCCTTCACGACCGGGTAGGCACGCTTTCGCGGGGCCTGCAGCAGAGGGCTTCTATGGCTCGTGCCGTCCTCCATAATCCTTCGATTCTTTTTCTTGACGAGCCGGAGGTCGGCCTTGACCCGCGCGCCAGCGCCATGGTAAGGGATGTCCTGGGCGATATCGATTCGGCCAGCCGGACAGTGGTGATGACCACCCATAACCTGGAGCGGGGACTGGAACTCGGCGATAGTATCGCCATACTCGACCGCGGCAGGGTAGTTTATGAGGCGTCCCGGCGGGAATTGAGCGCGGCGGACTTTCGGGAAATTTACGACCGGTACACGGGAACAGGCAGATGAACAGGGCGTTTATTAAAATATTCGTCATTTTCTGGAAGGATTTGCTCAACGAGATTAGAACCAGGGAAATTATCGTCTCGGTGCTGGTCTTTGCCCTGCTGGTGCTGGTGATTTTCAGTTTCGCCTTTGGCACGGAAGTCGACCGTAAGGAAACAGTCGCCCCCGGTATTTTATGGGTGGCTTTAACCTTCGGGGGAGTCATCGGTCTCAACCGTACCTTCGCGGTGGAGAAGGAGAACTCGCGTCTGGAAGGGCTGATGCTCTGTCCCGTAGACCGCGCCGTTATCTACTGGGGGAAGCTGGCGGGCAGTTTTACTTTTATGCTGGCTTTAGCTATCGTGATAACGCCGATATTCCTGGCCCTTTTTAATCTGCCGATGTTTTTACCCTGGCTTGCCCTGATTATTGTCTTGGCCACTCTGGGCTTTGCGGCAGTGGGCACGCTTTTTTCGGCTCTGGCTGTAAACACCCGGGCGCGGGATATCATGCTACCGATACTTTTTCTGCCCGTAGTCGTGCCGGTAATCATCGCCGCCGTCAAGGCTACCGGGTCGGTGCTGGTCGGCGGCTCCTGGGGAGACATGTCGACATGGCTGCAAATAATGATTGTTTTTGATATTATTTACATGGTGGTCGCCACGCTGTTTTTCGAGTTGGTGGTTGAGGAGTAGGCGACTCTCCGATTGGAGTATAATTTAGTATGAATAGCAGGCATACCCTGAGGAATAGCATTTTGCTGGGGCTTAGCTTCGCCCTGATGATGGCCGCTCTCTATATGGTCTTTGTCTATGTACCCACCGAGAAAAATACCGGAGTAGTGCAGCGTATATTCTATTTCCACGTACCCGTTGCCTGGGTCGCCTTCCTGGCATTTTTCGTTACTTTTATCTCGAGTATTCTCTATGTCTGGAAGCGAGCGACGAGGTGGGATGCCATCGCCTGCGCTTCGGCGGAAATTGGGGTTATCTTCACCACGCTGGTCTTGATTACCGGGCCGATATGGGCGAAACCGGCCTGGGGAATCTGGTGGACCTGGGACGCCCGTCTGACCACATCGCTGGTGCTCTGGATTATTTACATTACTTATCTGCTGGTACGCCGTCTCGCTACCGACCCGGCTAGGGGTGCCAGGTACGGCGCGGTGATAGGAATCGTGGGCTTTATCGACGTTCCTATTGTTTTTTTAACGGTAAACCTCTGGCGTACCCAGCACCCGACCACTATTATCTTCGAAGGCGGATTGACAACGCCGATGCTCCTGGCCCTGATAGTATGTATTGCCGCTTTTACCGTATTATATGTGCTCTTGCTTGTTCAAAGCGCCGAACTGAAGTCCATGAAGGCTGATATCACGTATTTAAAAAGTATGATGCAAGGGGAATAGGGGGTAGCGTCTTATGGAGAATATGGGTTATCTATTGGCAGCATATGCCGTAATCTGGGCGGTTGTCTTTGGCTATGTGCTGGTGATGCAGCGGAAGCAGAGACAGTTACAGCGGCAGGTGGAACTGCTGCAGGAGTCTTTAAACAGGTCGAAAACCGACGACAAGCAAACCGGTTGAAACAGCGCCTCAGTGTATTTATCGAGGGATAAACAGTATCTGTATCGGAGCTTGGGGCACTTTGATATACACATCAAGGTTTCGTGTTTCTCTTAACTATTTTCTGGTATAGGCTTTGCCGTCGCGCAGGTCGATGTAACCGACTTCGGCAAGTTCGTCCGGCATCAGCTTCACGTTGACGTTAGTGTCCTCCGTACACAGGAATTCCTTCCAGTCTCAGCGCTTCAGCTATTTTCGCTTCGAGGTCCTTGGCTTCTTCTCTGGAAAGCGGGTTGAGGTGATTATATAGAGTGGGCAATAAGCATTTATGATGTTTATATACTATGCGGGAAAACAGGGGACCTTTTTTATTCCGTTTCCTTTGAGCATGTTCCTTAAACCTGGCTTCCGGTGATTTTGAGGTTTCTCCGACATATAAGCCGTAACCGGGTATTTTCCCTTTTAGCTCGAACAGTAAAATGATATAAAGATTGTGCTTCCCGGTCGTTCGCGGAGTGAACCGGCGGGTAGTTTCTGCAGCTCTTTCCAGCCAATCAATCGGGAATAATCCCAGCTTTTGGGCGAATTCAGTTATATTTAGCCAGGCTGTTAAGTCAATATTCCTGTGTTTCGGCGATAATTCTGCCAGGCAGTAGCTTAAAGTCTCAATATCACGTTTACTGGCGGCATTATAGGCGTGTTTTTCAATTTCTTCAGTCTTCCACGTGGAAAATGAGTGATGTTCTGTATTTATGGAATACATATATCTTTCTCGCCGCAGCATTTCTCTAGCTATACGAGTCGAACTCTCCCTGAAACCATTATGCCTTACTGCCGGGATAGGCTTTACCGTCGCGGAGCTCGATGTAACCGACTTCTTCAAGCTCGTCCAGCATTAATTGCACGTTAACGGGGTAAAGCGGGGGGTAGATTTCGTCCCTCTCGAAATCGGTGAATTTCTCCAGTATTTCATCGACGGTTATGCCGGGCTTGCTTTTAACCTTGTCAAGTATGCTCATTTCTCTCTTGTAATAGGGCAGGGTGTAGCCGCCGCTGGCCACGTCGACCGGCTCCACCGAGAAATAGGCCGATGTCCGGCAGTCGGCGCAGGCGAAGGTCCCGCCCCCCTTGAGCCCCGTCGGGCGTTCCGGGGATACGACTATTGTCGACCTGTTGCCGGAGCCTTCCGGCGCCTCTTTCAGGGGACGGTATCCGATCCCGTCGTATTTTTTCATGTCGGGGTCTTTGGCGCTTAACCCGGAATATTTGAAGATAATCCGTTCGTATGCCCTTTTGCCGGAAAAGAAAGTCTGCCAGATGGTCGGCACCATGGTCAGCAGCACGCCCGGGCAGATTCTGCCTTCGATTCTCTCGCCGTCGTAGGTGAACTCCTCCCCGATTTTATAATCGAAGTGGCACGGGAATTTATCTACATCATTCATAAATCCAATCAGCTTGCCTCTAACTTTGAACGGCATGTCAGTTCCCTCCTTATGTGTGAATACAATAGTGAGTACTTATAACGTGGGGGTGATAAGGATGCATTAATTCAGCAGGATTCTAACACGGATAATTGTTTAATTCAAATTGTGATGGAATATATGAGCCATCATGGGATATGCTTCGGGAATTCAGGATTACGATCTTGCAGGATGTTCTCCATCCTTGTTTTTATATCCTCTTTGTACTTGGTATCTGTAAGAATATAGAATCTATTTTGTTCAATGGCTTGGAAGACGATTTCTGCACATTCCTCGGCGGGCATGGCATTTTGCATCATACCTTCTTGAAATGATTTAATTGTCACCTGATACTCGGGTGAGGAAGCTGTTTCATCGGACGGGTTCTGTAATTCTGACGGTCGGTTGCGTTCTGCTTCCAGAACTCGAGAACGTACTATTCCGGGGCAGAGTATCGACACGCCTATTCTGGCATTTAATTGTTTTAATTCGAGGTAGAGCGTCTCCGAGATACTGACGATACCGTGCTTGGTTGCCCGATATGGCCCTCCGTTTGGACCGATAGTCAAACCGCCTATTGATGAGGTATTAACGATGTGGCACTCTGTTTGCTGCTTTAACATTATAGGCACGAAGACTTTGATGCCGTGAATCACGCTCCAGAGGTTAACGCCTATAGTCCATTCCCAGTCAGCCTGGGTGCTCTCCCATACCGTCGTGCCTGCCCATACACCCGCATTATTAAAGAGTAAGTGTACTCCTCCGAACGCGTCGCGGGTCTTCTTGGCCAGAGCTTCGATATCTTTGAGTTTTGATACGTCGGTTCTTACCGCGAGAACGTCTGCACTTTTGGCTTTCAGTGCTTTTTCGGTCTCTTTCAACGGGGCTTCTTCAATATCCGCGAGGACTACCTTCATCCCTTCCTTGGCACAGTGTCCGGCCAGGCCGCGCCCGATACCGCTGGCAGCCCCGGTGATAATGGCGACTTTATCTTTAAAATCTTTCATCCTTCCCCCTTCTTTTACTGCTTGGGAATAGCGCCAAGCTGCTGCATCAGGTGCAGTTCATCCAGTGTGCACCAGCTTTCCGCAAACTTACCGTCAGCAATTCTGATAATGCAGGTATTTATCATCTCTACCTTCTTGCCGGTTGGCGGTATGCCCATAAACTCGCCTTTATGGGTCCCTGTCCAGGTCTCCCGAAAGGCTACCTTATCCCCTTCGGCGACCATGTGCTCCATGGTAGAGCTAATATCGGGGAAAGCAGTGTAAAATGTGGGCCAAAACTGTTTAGCCTGTTCCAGGGGCACATCGCCGGTGGGGTAGTGGGAAATGTATCCGGGTGCAAGAAGCTCAAATAATGCGTCCACTTCTCCTCGGTTCTCGAGCTCGCAGAAACGCCTGACAACTGCCTTGTTCTCTTCTATGGACATTTTAGTTCCCCCTTTTCTTGCTCTCAGTCAAGTGTGATTATATTACTACGTATTGCCATCGTCAACGGGCTCTGTTATCTTGCCGTATAGCTCCGGCCGGCGGTCTTTGATACGGTGTGTCTCGTACTCGCCCGGTACGGTAACCAGGTGTTTCTGCCGGGCAGATTCCAGGTCCACTTCGCTGTAAATTATTTCCTCTTTAACGGCGCTGGCCTGGCTCAGGGTTTTGCCGGAAGGACTTACTATTTTGCTTCGTCCCGCGAAGGTGGAACCTCTCTCCTTACCTGCTCTATCGGCGGCCACCACGTAAACGCCGTTCTCGATAGCCCGGGTGGGAATCACGTATTTGATGACGTCACCGGCGCGGTCGCGGGGGAAATTGGTAGGCACGGCCAGGATATCGGCTCCCCGCAACATCATTATCCGCGAGCTCTCCGGGAACATGATGTCATAGCAGATTTCTATGCCGATGTTGCCGATAGGAGTCCGGTATACTTCAAAGGGTTTATCGCCGCGGTCAACGAAGCGGTCGACTCCCAGGAAGGGCAGGTGGTTCTTCCGGTACTTCCCGATGAGCCCGTCCGGGCCGGTAAACGCTGCGGCGTTAAACAATCTTTCATTATCTCTTTCCAGAAGGCCGAGAATAAGGTAAACCTTGAGTTCTTTGCACAGAGCGGACAGCCTCTCGGTGGCGGGGCCGGGTATCGTTTCCGCGAAAGGAAGTGCCTCCTCGCGACTGCGGAACATGTAGCCCGTCAGGCTGCATTCCGGGAATACGATGAGCTTGGCCTCTTCCCCGGCCGCTCTCATGGTGTGGTTGATAATGTTTTTCAGGTTCTCCGCGGGCTTCATGAGCCCGGGATTGGTCTGGACTGCGGCAATCTTTACATTTTTAGTCATTCTGGCTCTCATTTCTACATTTCGGGAGGGGCTTTCCCCTGTTTAATCATTGGCGAACATGCCCGGCATCTTGCCGTCCACCAGCGGCACCACGCATATCACGCGCAGCATGCCTTTACCGGAGTTGAGGAAGCTGTGCTGTTCGCCCGGCAGCACCGTGACGGCGTCGCCCTCTTTCAGCGGCTTTTCGGTATCGCCGCTTACGATAGTCCCTCGCCCTTCGAAGACGAAGACCTCGTGTTCCCACGGGTGGGTATGGTGGGTGGTGGCGCACCCCGGCTCTATCTCGAAGACCCTCATCACGAAGGTAGGTGCGCCTTCGGCGGGACCGGCCACGACGCGCATGATTACCCCCGGCGCCGCCTCCGCGCCCGCCACCTGTCGGTAGTTCTGTATTTTCATAATATCTCCTTGCAGTAAAAGATAATTTCCTGCCAATTATCGACGAGAATACCCGCTCTGTCAAGAAATTGACCGATGTTTACGTGTCTGTTATCCTGTAATTAACAACTGCGTTACGCATGGGGGGTGATTGGATTGGATTCGTTTACGAGAGACTGGCAGCGCTGGTTCCCGGAAGATAAATCAAAGGAGGAGAAGACTCCTTCACGACGTAGCAGGATAGTCGGCAGGGTTTTTCTGGGGGTGGCATGTTTTATAGTCCTGTTTATCCTCGCCGGTGTCGCCAAGGGGTTCTATACGGAATGGCTCTGGTACAGCAGCCTGGGTTATGGTAGTGTCTATACCACCATTCTCAAGACGAGGCTGCTGGTCTTTTTTCTCGGTGCTATTATTTTCTGCATATTGCTTCTGGCGAACCTGATACTGGCTACCCGGCTTGTCCCCCAGCAAGAGACCCATTTCTGGCCCTGGGCTGTCGTCAGCCGACTCCAGGGCATTATCAGGTGGAGCGTTATTCTGGGTACGGCCGTTCTCAGCCTTATCTTCGGCATGGTGGCGCAGGGAAACTGGCAGACTATTCTGCGGTTCTTTAACTGGCAACCCTTCGGCGTTACCGACCCCGTTTTTCATAACGAAATTGGCTTCTACGTCTTCTCCCTGCCTTATATGAACTTTATCAGGGGGTGGTTCCTGGGGGCATTAATTGTAATTTTTATAGCCGTAGTGGTCTCCTACCTCATTAGCTATGCGGCGCAGCGACTCAAGTTTGATTTTAGCCATCCGGTGCTGTGGCATATCGGCGGACTGGTAATGGTTGTGCTGGGGCTTTTTGCCTGGGGTTACTGGCTGGGTATCTGGGAGATGGTCTATTCGGCGCGCGGCGTGGTCTTCGGGGCCAGCTACGCCGATGTACATGCCAAGTTGCCGGCCCAGTGGATTCTCCTGGTCGTGGTCGTCATTATCATGGGGATTATCCCGTTTTCCATAATCAAGCGCAAGCTCCGCTGGCCTCTCTATGGCATCGCCGGGTGGGTGGTAGCTGTTATCGTCATCGGGGCTATTTACCCCGCTGTAATCCAGCGCTTTCAGGTGCAGCCCAACGAGCTGGTCCGGGAGGGTCCTTACATCGAATATAATATCGAGTTTACCCGTGAAGCCTACGGCCTGAACCGTATCGAAGAGCAGGCCTTTCCCGCCGAGCCGTCACCGACTGCCCGCGATATCGCCGATAACGAGGCGACCATTAATAACATCAGACTCTGGGACCACCGTCCTTTGAAGGATACCTATAACCAGATACAGTCTATCCGGCTCTATTACGACTTCTACGATGTGGATATCGACCGCTATGTTATCGATGGCGAATACCGTCAGGTCATGCTCTCCGCCCGGGAGCTGTCCGCCGAAAAACTGGCCGGTGAGGCGCAGACCTGGGTCAACCGCAAGCTCCAGTTTACCCACGGTTACGGTGTCGCGCTCAGTCCGGTCAATGAGATAAGCGCTCAGGGGCTGCCCAACCTGCTTTTAAAAGATATACCGCCCGTCGGTGTTTTTGAGATAGAATCTCCCCAGATATACTTCGGGGAGAAGACTAACGACTATGTTATCGTGAAGACGGACACGCAGGAGTTTGATTATCCCCGCGGTGATGATAATGTCTACGGACGCTATGAGGGTGAGGGCGACGTGAGCCTTAACGGTTTCTTCCGTCGCTTTGTCTATGCCTGGCAGTTCGGCGACCTTAATATCCTTCTCAGCGGCGAGCTGAAACCTGAAAGCCAGATACTGTACTATCGTAACATCAGGGAAAGAGTACACCATCTGGCGCCGTTTTTACAGCTGGACAATGACCCCTATATGGTGGTTATCGATGGCCGGTTGTTCTGGATACAGGATGGCTATACCACCACCGACCGCTATCCTTACTCCGAGCCGATTGGCGGCGAACTGAATTATATTCGCAACAGTGTTAAGGCTGTTATCGATGCTTACAACGGCGATGTTACCTTCTACGTCACCGAGCCCGACGATGCCCTGATACGCACTTACCAGGTGATTTTCCCCGACCTCTTTGTCCCCGCCGACCAGATGCCGGAGGCTTTCCGTGTCCACCTGCGTTATCCCGAGGATATGTTTAATGTACAATCGGTCATGTACCGGAGCTATCATATGCGTGATGCCCGCGTGTTTTACAACAAGGAGGACCTCTGGGCGGTGCCCAGGGAGGTCTATGCCGGGCAGGAACAGGCCATGGAACCTTACTATGTCATCATGCGCCTGCCCGAGGGGGAGGAGGAAGAGTTCCTGCTCATGCTTCCCTTCACGCCGGTCAACAAGAATAACACCATCGGCTGGCTGGCGGCCCGCTGCGATGGCGAAAACTACGGCAAGCTGCTGGCCTATTATTTCCCTAAGGGTGAGTGGGTGGATGGTCCGAGCCAGATTGAGAACCGAATCGGGCAGGATACCGTTATCACCGAGCAGCTGGCCCTGTGGGGACGGGGTGGCTCCCGCGTTATCCGGGGTAACCTGCTGCTGATTCCTTTAGGCAAGTCCATCCTGTATGTGGAGCCGGTCTTCCTCCAGGCTGAGGCCGGGGGCCTTCCCGAGCTGAAACGGGTCATCGTGGTGGTCGGTGAGCAGATGGCCATGGAACCGACCTTGATGGAGAGCATCCAGGCTATCTTCGGTGCGGAGGTATCCTTGCCCGAACCTACCCCCGAACCGCCGGTACCGACAGAACCGGAGAAGCCGTCAGAACCTCAGCAGCCGTCAGAGCCGGAAAAGCCGGTAGATACCGAAATAGCTCAGTTGGTGGGGGAAGCCCGCCAGCATTACGAGAAAGCCCAGGAGAACCTCAAAGCGGGCGACTGGGCAGACTTCGGCGAGGAATGGGACGCCATGGAAGAGGTGCTGCGGAGGTTGGCAGAACTCACGGCGGAGTAGGCTCCCTGCGTATATCTAAGTGATTGATACTGAATTCGGAGGATTCATTTCTTGTTTGACTGGGATGTCGTCATTGTGGGAGGTGGGCCGGCGGGGCTGACGGCGGGACTTTATTTAAGCCGGGCAAAGCGCCGTACTCTCCTTCTGGACAGGGATACCGTCGGCGGTTATATCAGGAATTTAGAGTTGATAGAGAACTATCCCGGCTTTGCCGGAGGCATCTCCGGCGCCAAACTGGCTGTGGATATGGTCGAGCAGGCTAAAAAGTACGGACTGGAGACGGAGTCGGGCGATGTCACCAGCCTGGAGCTTTTCTCGGGCACCCGCTGGGTGGGCTGCGAAAGCGGACAGGGTTATACTACTAATATCGTAATTCTCACCGGCGGTTCTAAAAATAAGAAACTCGGTGTCCCCGGCGAGGAGGAACTGGCGGGGAAGGGTGTTTTTGAGTGCGCCTTCTGCGACGGCAGTCATTACGCCGACCGGGTGGTGGCGGTATGCGGGGGCGGGGATTCCGGCGTTACCGAGGCGCTTTACATGGCGAAAATCGCCTCGAAAGTGATTGTCATCGAGGCTATGCCGGAACTGACTGCCACGGCGATACTCTGCGACAGGCTTAACGCCAATCCGAAGATAGAAGTCCGTTGCGGCATGACGGTCGAGGCTATCACCGACAAAGACAGGGTCGAGGCGATAGAGCTTCTGGATATAGAGAGTAAGAAAAAAGAGACCCTGAAAGTGGACGGCGTTCTGGTGCATATCGGCCTGGACCCGAATACGGACTACCTCGACGGCATTATCCCCCTGGACGACCACGGCCAGATAATCGTTAACGAGAAGATGCAGACGGAAAATCCTTGTATACTGGCGGCGGGCGACATCCGCAGCGGCTCGCCCCGGCAGGTCGTCACGGCGGTCGGCGACGGCGCTATCGCCGCTATCACGGCGCAGCGGCTCTTGCAGGAAGCAGGGTAGCCGTTAACCATCACCTTTCCTCATTTGAGTTGAAGTATTGTGTTCAGATAAAAGTTTTACAAAATCATTTGCATCATACATATTGATGTTTCCTAAAGTATTTATTTTCAATCTCTCAAGACCTTCTAATCTTACGATATAATAATATATTCGTCTTATTTTCCCGATATTATTTTCATTTCCAATAATTATGCCGATAGACCCAGAAACACTAGCATTAATTATACTACCCAAAATGTGTTTTGAAGAGCCACTAAACTCAATTTCTATAGCAATAAAACACCGAGAGAATGAATTCCACACATCCTTGAATTTACATCCGGCTTCAAGTTTATCATTAAGCAGTGATTTAGTGAGGGGATGAGTTTGCATAAATTTTGTATTATCAATACCACAATCTAGGTCACTATAATCATTAAATGGTCCTATAGCTATATCATGGCGCGGAGCATATATTTCCTTATGGTTGCTAAAGTGTGTGTCATACTTAACCGTATCCCATTCTTTCTTAACATATTCATTGCCAAAAATATTCTGGAGACTAGTAAATAGATTGTTCTGATATTCTCCTGCGTTCATACTATTCTCCTTGCCTTAAAGATGGAGCCTATGTAATTCCCTCACTTTATTCTATCTAGTAATTGTTGCCAGAGCTCTAATACTCTGATTCCATCTGAATTGAACCATCGCGCAGGACCTTGGACGGAATTGCTTGTATATCCTTCTTTTTTCAAACATATTTCGGCCAATTTGCTCATAGAATATGTTTTGCCGTTCCATAGTAGCGACTTACCTGAAATAATCGCCTCATATCCTTCAATTCTTTTATCTTGATAATCATGCAAGAACAATGTTTGACCTTCTTGGAGAAGATTATACTTTATCAATGTCTGTAGATTTGTTTTTGGCTGTTTTCCCCTTTTGTATTCAGATGTTTTTATCTTTTCTTGTGGAATATCTCCTGATGATGGCATACCGTTCATTTTAAACAGTCGCCTAAGAGTTAGATTTGGCGTATCCATGTACGGGATAGCATTGCTCTGTAAGTAGGCAAATACCTCGTCATCGATTTCGATAGTTTTCATAGCATTTCCTCCGCATCTATATAATTATAGAATAATTATAATATATATTCTTATTCTTGTCAAGTGGTATAAGTACTTTATATTTAGTTGATTATAGTAGTTTATTTCATTCTTATAGTTCTATTAAGAATATAAGATATAATAATAAATAGATACTTTATGTGAGATATCTTAACATAGTATAAAATGGGACGTTTAAGAGGGGCGCAGCGGCTCTTGCAGGAAGAAGGGTAGGGAGACACACACTAAAAAAATTATACAGGCGGACTCCCGTTTTTTAGCTTACGATGGCAAATTTATGCCCCAGAAGTAACATGCAGATTATTCGTCATTACCAGGCAGGATGTTATTTAGACGCCGGACTCCATAATCCTCTTAAGTTCACCGAGGTGTTTCCCCCAGGACCGCTTACCCAGAATAGGCATGACGATTGACATCGGCTTAAAAAGGCCTGCTAAAGCGGTATCAGCAGTAATCGTAACTCTGGTATTGCCATTGACTTTATCAAAGCTAAAAGTGCCCCTGAACCATTTGAAGAACCCGAATTGACTGGCGTAAAAAGTTATTTTCTTATT
>CAZCOB010000039.1:0-20305 GCA_964500415.1 uncultured Dehalococcoidaceae bacterium
GCCTTCCAGAAATAATCCGGAATATCCATCGGCGGGTCGTTTTTTTGGGGATTATTTTTGAGTCTTGCCAGTAATTCGTCCATGTATGGCTCGGAGAGGGCGTAATCCTCGATGATGTCTTTTTCCGCCACCCCTAGCAGGCTCAACAGGACGGCCGCCAGCATCCCCGTCCGGTCTTTGCCCACGGCGCAGTGGAACACCATCGGGTGGTTTTTAGGGTCGGCAATGACCTCCAGCGCCTCGATAATACGCTTGCCGTAGTCCTTTTGGCGGGCCATTTCCAGGTAAAATTCGCCCATATTAGTGCAATGCTCGTAACGGCTGGCGTTGGCCCCGGGGTCGTCGTCGGTCTTAAAAGCGATGTTGCAGTATTTGATATCCGCTTCGGCAAGCAGCCCAATTCCCTGTCGCTCTACTTCCATGCTGCTCCTGAGGTCGATGACCGAGGTAAGTCCTATTTCTCCGGTGAGTCGTTCAAGCTCGCCGCGGGTCAGGTTGCGGAATTCTCCGCTGCGGAAGAGGCGCCGCCAGGCCACGGTACAGCCGTCACGGGCCCGGTAGCCGCCGAGGTCCCGGAAATTCATTACATTCTCAAATTTAACATGCCGGGAATATTGCTCCGCCATTATTCCTGCTCCAGACTGAAGAGCGGACGGGCGCTTTCACCGGCGGAATACCTGTCGCCGTGGAAAATTTTGTGCCCCATTTTTACCTTCCTGCCCACGAGCTCCATGGAGGCTGTTGACGGGTCGATTCCTTCCAGGTTGCCCATAATCCAGGGGCCGTCTTCCAGTTCCACCATAACGATGGTGTAGGGGACTTCATCCTCGCGCCCCTCCGAGGCGACGAATACGGTGGTGAAGGTCCTGATTTTGCCGCTGCCCTTCAGCTCCACAATTTCCATGTCCGAGCTGGCGCACTGCCGACAGACCATCTTGGGCGGTATGGTAATCGCTCCGCACGACTGGCACTTCAATCCCAGGAGCTTATTCTGTTTAAGGGCCTCGTTATAGTCTTTAAAAATAAGTTTATGTTCCATGATTGTCCTCCTTATGGTAGCCACTCTCCCCCCTGGATTCCCGCTTTCGCGGGAATGACGGCTGAGACCTACCAGCCCCTTTCGAAAATCATGTTGACCAGCGTACCGCCGTCCCCACCGAGAGTGTCCGTCATGCCGATTCTGGCATCGGGCACCTGCCGCTCCGGTTCCACCTCACCCCGCAGCTGCCTAGCTATTTCGTACACCTGTCCGGCCCCCGTTGCGCCGATGGGGTGCCCCTTCGACTTCAGACCGCCGGAGGGATTGACGGCTACCTTCCCGCCGATATCCGCCTCGCCCTTTTCCCAGGCCCCGCCCGCCGTACCGTAGTCGAAGAAGCCGAGGCTTTCGGCGGCAATCAGGCTGGCGATGCTAAAGCAGTCGTGAAGTTCACAGAGGTCGATATCCTCCGGCCTGACACCGGCCATTTCGTAGGCCTGCTGCGATGATACTTCACGGGCACGGATTCTGGGGAGATAATCGCTCTGGTTGCCGAGGGGACCGGATGAAGACTGCCCCGTGCCGGTGATATAGACCGGTTGGCTCGTGAGTTTTTTCGCGACCTCTTCCGAGGCCAGCACCACGGCGGCGGCACCGTCGGAGAAGGGACAGCAATCATGCAGGGTGAGTGGCGTGGCCACCATGAAGCTGCCGAGCACCTTCTCGACGGACATATCGGCGTTTTTCCCGTAGAACTGCGCCCTGGGGTTAACGCTGCCGTGCCGGTAAGACTGTATAGAAACGCGGGCCATCTGCTCCCGCAGTTTTTGCAGGGGTATCTTATAGGTATCGGCATAGAGATGGGTCAGCATGGCAAAAACTGCCGGAAAGGTAATACCGGCGGGATATTCGTAGCGGGCATCGCTGAACATGGCGAAAGTTCTGGTCGCCAGGCCGGTGCCCATCGTGGCTGCCCTCTCGACGCCTCCCGCCAGGACGATGTCGTAATAGCCGGAGGCCACCCAGATGAAGGCATCCCGGATGGCCATGCTGGCCGAAGCGCAGGCACCTTCGTAGCGATTTGCCGGCACGTAAAGACAGCCGATATTCTCGGCGGCAAAGGCCTGCACCATGCCCTGTCCCTCGGCAAAGTCGCCCAGCACGTTGCCGACAAACAGCGCTTTGATATCTTTCGGTTTCAGGTTCGACTCCGTAATGGCTTCCATGGCGGCTTCGGCGAAGAGTTCAACCTCCGTTTTTTCCTGCGGGCCGCTGAACTTCGTCTCACCCACGCCGACCACAGCTACTTTTTTCATAAAAAAACCTCCTGCACGGATTCAAGACTGCGATATTGCTATCGTGTACGTTTAATTATAAAGGGTTGAAACCAAATCTTGCAAAATGGCGCCGTATTATTCATAATTGTGACGGCTTACAGAAGCTAATTACAAATCGGAGGGTTTTATTGCATGACGACGTTAAGTGAGTACAACAAGTATGGAGAAGACCTTGAGAAATTACTGATATTGAGGACTTCCCCCCTCGCCGTAAAAATGCTGGAAAAGGAATCGGACATCCCAGAGGGGGCCATCAGGCCAAAGAAAGACCGGGGCATCCACATCGCCCAGTGCCAGGCTTTCGCCCTATCCCGCCGCCAGAAAGAGACGATAGCCATGCTGAAGGAGGACAACTGGTGCTTTGCGGCCCTGATTGCCTACGGACTGGTGGATAAGCCGGACGACCCTGAGTTTCAGCGGTTCTTAAATTTCCCCACTTTCGCGAGGGATAAGTACGTCGGTATCGTTTCCGCCCCCCTGAGGTCGGCCAACTTCGAGCCCGATGTGGTGATAATCTATTCCAATACCTCCCAACTGCGAAATCTACTGATGCCGTCGCATTTTATCGGCGAGGAGGCGAAGGTTAACTACCACTTCTTCCCCCCGGCCTGCGCCTACCAGGTTGTGCCCGTAATGGAAAACGGCCAGATGATGGTTACCCTGCCCGACCCCGGCGATTATACCCGGGCGCTGGCCGGAGAAGACGAGATTATCCTCTCCGTCCCGAAGGACAAAATAGGAACGCTGGTAGATGGAGTCAGGCAAATGGAAGATGGGGATTTCGGGTACGCCCGCGCCATTATGTATATGCAGCATGATTTCCCCCACCCCCCGATGTACCAGACGTTCTTCAAGCGGTGGGGACTGTACGAGGAATAAGCGCGATAAATTTAGCGGTGTCTGGTGCTTGTATATGTTGTAAAGGAGGCTCTCTAGCGCAGGCGGGTAACGGCCACGTAAACGCCGATGCCGATGCCCACCAGGTCGAAGATTATCCGTAACGGACTCAGGGGGATACTCCCGAAAGTCAGGATATTGACGGCGTAGCTTATCACCATGGCCAGGCTACCCGTCACTGCCAGCCAGGGGCCCCGCTTCCGATTTACCGAGAGGCTGACCAGCTCACCGATGGCGTAGCCTACTCCCGCCGCCAGGAGCAGGTTGAGGAGATAGAAGGGCAGGAAATTCTCAATAACTCCCCAGATAAGCCCGATGATAACTGCCGACCCTAATGCCGCGCCGACCGCCCTGAGGTAATAAACGGAGGAAACGCGGTAGGTGGGCAGCTTATAGAGTTTAGCGCACTCCCGGCACCTGGCCCCCACCGGCGTCTGCACCATGCATTTAGGGCATATCGGCTTGCCGCACTTACCGCAACGAAGGTTTGTTTCTACATCTGGGTGCGCGGCGCATCTCAACGTTTCCGGCCCGGTCATTCCTTTTCTTCCTTTTTAAGAACGTGTTTCCGGTGGACCCAGGTGCTCCTGTCGGCGATATCGCGGTCGAAAAGAAGTCGATTTAACAGCAAATGGCCCATCCCGATGCTCCTGGCCTCGGGCGCCGGCTGCGCGGTGAGTCGCTTGATTATTATTATCAATACCATGGCCAGATATCCCATGGTCACCGACAGGGGTTCCCGGGAAATCGCGCTGGCTATAGGCAGTACTACCATTCCGATGAGTATCGGCACCGGTGTCCGGCGTGTGAAGGCGGCGACAGCAGCGCCGATAGCAAAGAAGGCTATAGTCGCCCAGGGCATTATATCATTTATCAAAGGCAGTATGATGATTATACCCAGGCTTGTCGCAACACCCCGGCCTCCGTGGAAGCGGAGAAAGACCGGCCAGTTATGTCCGGCAATCACCGCCAGACCAACCGCAAGCTGCTGTCCGGCATCCAGTCCCAGGCGCCAGGCAATCAATACCATCAGGATACCCTTGAAAAAGTCGAAAATACCTACTATCAGGCCGAGTGTGCGGGAGGTCGTCCGCCACAGGTTGCCGCCCCCCACCTGCTGGGTGCCGTGTTTCCTGAGGTCTACCCCGCGCGACCTCGCCGCCAGGTACGAAGACGGTATGGAGCCGACGAGATAAGAGGCTATAATCAATATAATCCAGATAGTCATGAAGCTCCTTCAAAGTAACTTATAATATATTATATTATAAATTAGCTCGTTTTGGGGCTTGTTTATCGGCCAATGAAATGAGCCGTTCCGCGGCTTCCAGCGGCACCTCGACGCCACCGAGCATGACTTCCCCGCTGCTGCCGATGCCATGATAGTCGGTGCCGCCGGTGGCGATAAGCCCGTATCTCTCCGCCAGGTCGAGCATGGCCCCGGTCTGTTCTTCGGTGTTGTCCTTGTAATAGGCTTCGATGCCGACCAGCCCGGCTGCTTTCAGCTTTCTTGCCATGTCTTCCGGCTCCGGCACGGTGAACGGGTGTGCCAGCACGGGAATCCCTCCGGAACGCAATATCAGTCTTACCGCTTCTTCCGGCGTCATCTTTTCACGCCCGACATACGCCGGGCCGCCGTGTCCGATGTATTTATCGAAAGCCTCTTCGAAAGTGGTGATATAACCCTTTTCCAGCATCGCCCGGGCGATATGCGGCCTTCCGATGGAGCCCTCGCCGGCTATCTCCTCTACCCGCTCCCAGTCGATATCCAGGCCCAGAGCGCCCAGTTTGGTAACCATCCCCCGCGCCCTTCCCTCCCGGGAATTACGGAACCTCTCCAGGGTCGATTCGAGTTCCCGGCTGGTATAGTCGATGAAGTAACCCAGTACATGGGCTTCGCCGTCGGCTAAATCGGTACTGATTTCCACGCCGGGGATGAACCTGAGTTCGGGATACGCTTTTGCGGCCTCCAGTGCCGGCGGAATTCCGTCCACGGTGTCGTGGTCGGTCAGGGCGATAACCTTCAACCCGAGTTCTACCGCCTTGCGGACGATTTCTTCGGGACTTAACCTGCCGTCGGAGGCGGTCGAGTGAATATGCAGGTCGACCTGACTCACGGTGCGGTCATCTCCCGCTGAATGCGCTCGATGCCGGTGGCCCTGCCGCTGGCTTCATCCACCTCGACCATGACGGCGTTGAGCACCGGGTTGCCCTTGCCTACCGTGAGGTGATGGGGCATCATCGTCAGGAAGCGCTGGAGGACGGCCTCGGCGTCATCGCCGATGACCGAATCTTCCGGCCCGGTCATGCCGATATCGGTGACGTAGGCGGTGCCTCCCGGCAGGAGCTTCGTATCGATAGTGCCGACGTGGGTGTGGGTACCGAGCACGGCACTGACCCGGCCATCCAGGTAGCGCCCCATGGCTACTTTCTCCGAGGTAGCTTCGGCATGGAAGTCCACGACGATAACCTTCGGCCTAGGGTCGAGTGCTTCCAGCAGCCCGTCCATAGCCCGGAAGGGACAATCGTAACTGTTCATGAAGGTCCGACCTATCAGGTTCACCACCAGGGTCCTGCCGGCAGTCAGGTAGCCGCGCCCCGGCACCCCGGAGGGGTAGTTCAACGGTCGCAGGATGGGCATATCGGTATCAAGATAGGGGATAATTTCTTTCTGCGCCCAGATATGATTGCCAGAGGTAAGGACATCGACACCGTCATCCAGTAACTCCTGGGCAGTGCTCACGGTCAGGCCGAAACCTCCGGCAGTATTTTCCCCGTTGGCAATTACCAGGTTTACGGAATATTGTCTGCGCAGGCCGCGCAGGAATTTGTGTATCGCCTGCCGTCCCGGCCGGCCAACAATATCGCCTATGGCTAATATTTTCATCTTATTTTGCGTAATCGACAGCGCGTGTTTCCCTGATGACCGTGACCTTTATCTGCCCCGGGTAGTCGAGAGTCTCTTCCACCTTTTTCACAATGTCTCGCGCCAGTCTCATGGCCCCCAGATCGTCGATGGTTTCCGGCTTGACCAGGATGCGCACTTCACGCCCGGCCTGGATGGCGAAGGACTTTTCGACTCCCTTAAAGCTATCGGCAATATCCTCCAGGGCTTTCAACCGTTTCAAATAGCTTTCCAGCGACTCGCGTCGCGCGCCGGGTCGGGCGCTGCTGATGGCATCAGCCGCCGAGGCAATGTAGCCCCAGATACTGGTATCGCTGGTCTCGAGGTGGTGCTCGGCGACGCCCTTAACTACTTCGGGCGATTTTTCCCACTGCTTGACGAGGTTGGCCCCGATGTCGGCATGCGTGCCTTCCACCTCGCGGTCGACGGCTTTACCTATATCGTGCAGCAGGCCGACTTTCTTGGCGGTAGTGACGTTGGCACCCAGTTCGGCGGCAATCATGCTGGCCAGGTAGGCAACCTCCATGCTGTGCTCCAGGGCGTTCTGCCCGTAGCTGGTGCGGAATTTCAGACGTCCCAGCAGCTTGATAAGCTCGGGGTGCAGTTGCACTCCCAACTGGAGGGCTGCCTGTTCGCCGGCATTCTGGATATCGGCTTCTACCTCTTCTTTGGCTTTAACGGCCATCTCTTCGATACGCGCCGGATGAATACGGCCGTCCAGGATGAGTCGATTCAGGGCGACACGGGCAATTTCACGGCGCACGGGGTCGAAGCTGGATATCGTTACCGCCTCCGGCGTATCGTCGATAATAAGGTCGACGCCGGTGGCCTGCTCCAGCGCCCGGATGTTGCGGCCCTCTCTACCGATGAGCCTTCCTTTCATCTCATCGTTGGGGAGGGGGACTACGGATACCGTGGTCTCGGCAACGACTTCCGAAGCACTGCGCTGTATGGTCATTGCCAGTATCTCCTGGGCTTTCTCGTCGGCCTCTTCTTTCAGCTTGGCTTCCCACTGGTGGAGACGCCTGGAGGCTTCCTGCTGCATTTCAACTTCCATAGCGTCGAGCAGCGTTTGCTTGGCCTCGTTACTGGACATCCCGGAAATAAGTTCCAGCTGTTTCAATTGCTTGTCCTTGAGTTCTCCGAGTTGACTGCGGGTCGATTCGATTTCCTTTTCTTTGCTGTTGAGATTGCGTTCCCGCTGGTCTATACCTTCCAGCTTGCGGTCCAGGGTCTCCTGCTTTTGACTAAGCCGGTTTTCCTGTCGCTGTAGCTCGGTACGTCTTTCACGGTATTCGCCATCGGCCGATACTTTAGTTCGCTTGGATTCTTCCTGTGCTTCTTGCAGTATATCTTTGGATTCGTTTCTGGCTTCGGCAACCATTTTGGCCGCTTTTCTCTCGGCAATACGCAATTGACGGTTGAAGATGAGACGTCGGGAAAGAAAAGCCGCCATGCCGCCCAGAACTATGCCAATGATAAAAATGAAGAAGAGGGCAACTAATTCGATAGTGCCTAATACCATTTCTACCTCCCCTTTCTTTTTTTATTTATTATAAATTAATGTTTTTAACGTATATTCTATTTAAAATTGCTACTTGTTTATCCCTGCGTATTCTTTCCAGATTTTTTCTACCGTCTCATTAATGACGTCATAGCTGAAGCCCCTCCGCCCCAGGTGCTCTCCCAGCCGCCGGCGAAAAACCTGGTAGTCGGACGGGTAAAGGCGGCGGGCTTTAACGAGGGCCGCCCGGTAGGCGCTTTCATTATCATTAACCTCGCTGACAATCTGCTCTATAACATCGATTTCCAGTCCTTTTCGCTGCAATTCCAGCTTCGTCAGCCGCCGGCTGCGCGGGCTGAATGACTCCCGGTTGTCTTTCCAGAATCGCGCGAAGGCGCTATCATCCACCAGCCCCTGCTCTTTCAGCCTGTAAATCGCTTTTTCCGTACAGGCACTGTCAAATCCATGTTTCTGAAGGCGTTGCCTTATCTCGGACTCGCTGCGCGGTCGGTAGCCGAGGTAGCGGATGGCTGCATTCAGGCAGCGCTGATAGCGGTCCCTCCCGGTCAGAGCCTCCACCTCGCCGTCAGACAGTTCCTGCCCGACCCTCAAGCCTTCTTTGATAACCACTTCAGCCAGCAGGTTGAAGGCAAACTTACCGTCCAGGTGAACGTTCACCCGCTTTTCGCGGCTTTTTCCCGCCGTTAATCCGGTTATTTTACTCATCAGTTAACAACCCCACTAAAAAACAAAAGGCTGAAGTCCTGACCTCAGCCTTACCTTTACTCTCCGCCCTGCTAGACCGGTTTATCCCGTATAATGACTTCAATCGTTGTCAGACGATGCGACGTTGGTAGTGCCGGCTGAGGCTCTTATCCGCTTTTCAATTTCCTGGGCGAGTTCGGGATTTTGCCTGAGATATTGCTTAGCACTTTCCCGTCCCTGCCCGAGGCGGATATCACCGTAGGAGAAAAAGGCCCCGGCTTTGTTCAACAGCCCCAGCTCTAAACCGATATCAAGTAGGTTGCCCTCTTTGCTGATGCCGTGGTCGAACATTATGTCGAACTCGGCGGTGCGGAAGGGAGGTGCAACCTTATTTTTTACTACCTTGGCTCTAACGCGACTGCCTATTGCATCGGTTCCCTGCTTGATGGTCTCGGCGCGTCTCAGCTCAATCCTGGTCGAGCTATAGAACTTCAGCGCCCTGCCTCCGGTGGTCACCTCGGGATTACCGAAGACAATCCCGACCTTTTCTCTCAGCTGGTTGATGAATATCACCGCTGTCCCGGACCGGCCGATGGCAGCGGCGAGTTTCCTCAACGCCTGCGACATAAGGCGGGCCTGTAAACCCATCTGCGGGTCTCCCATATCCCCCTCGATTTCAGCCCGTGGAACCAGAGCGGCGACGCTATCAATAATTATCGCATCAACGGCGCTACTCCTTACCAGCGCTTCACAAATTTCCAGGGCCTGCTCGCCGGTATCCGGTTGTGAGATGAGCAGTTCGTCAATATTCACGCCACAATTGGCAGCGTAAGAGGGGTCCAGGGCATGTTCCGCATCAATATAGGCAACCGTACCTCCTCTTTTTTGTGCTTCAGCGATGATATGCTGGGCCAGGGTAGTCTTTCCAGAAGATTCGGGTCCGAATATCTCCGTGATACGCCCCCTGGGTATCCCACCGATACCCAGGGCCAGGTCTAAAGCCAGAGAGCCGGTAGGAATGGCCTCGATTGGCGGCAGCCCGGCCGTTTCCCCCATCTTCATAATGGAGCCCTTTCCGAACCGCTTTTCTATCTGGCCGATAGCCAGTTCCAGTGCTTTCTCTCTCTCCGTGGTCATCTCGCCTCAACCAGATAATAGCACAAGAGTTTCACCAACACAAGTAGCGGCATCAGGTTTGTTCTTAATAATATCTAAATAAATTTTTATTAATTGGACTGGTTATCTTTACCCCACCCCCTGTATCCTCACCTAAGAGGGCCAATCATTTTATGTGGTGGGGTAATTTCTTACGGGATAAGCCGGGGATGATACGGGGCGGCCTGGGTGGGAATAGATGCCAAACGAGAGGGGAGGGGTTAGGGAATTACAAGATAAAAGTGGTATAATTCGGTCAAAACAGGCGAATAAGGCAGGATAAAATGATATACCTATGGTTACTGATTATTCCGGCAATCGCCATGATTTATTTCGGGCTGTTGTTCTGGCTTAGAGACCGTTATACCAACCTGCGTCTGGATATTGACCGGCTCAAGAAAGAGCCGTGGCATTTCGGGAAAGATTTCCTCTGGGGCAGCGCCACTTCCGCCTACCAGGTAGAAGGAAATTGCACAAACAATAACTGGTATCAGTTCGAGTCCGCTGCCGATACCAACGGCCAACCCAGAATCTCTAACGGCCAGAAAGCTGGTATTTGCTGTGACCACTGGAACCGTTACAAAGAAGATATCCGGCTTATGAAAGAGCTATCGCTGAACGCTTATCGCTTTTCGGTCGAATGGAGCAAAATCGAGCCGAAACAGGGGGAATTCGACGAATCGGCGCTGGACCACTATGAGCAGGTCGTCGACGAACTGCGGGCTAATGGCATCGAACCCATGATTACCCTGCACCACTTTACCAACCCCGTCTGGTTTGAAGAACAGGGAGCGTTTCTCCAGGAGAACTCACCGGATATCTTCGCCAAGTTCGCGGAGCATGTTGTCCGTCGCCTCGGCCCCAAGGTAAAGATGTGGTGCACCATCAACGAGCCGTCTTCCTATACCCTGGCCGGATACTTTATGAGTATATTCCCTCCGGCCGAGAAGAACCTTCAAAAAGCCGCCACCGCCCTGAAGAACCTGCTGCGTGCCCACACGGCCGCCTATACCCGCATCAAGAAAATCGAGCCGCAGGCCCGGGTGGGACTGGTCATCGTCATGATAATCTACGAACCACCCAACCGGCGGAACCTGCTGGACGTGGCGTTCAATCGCCTGCTGCGCCGGAATATGACCGATTCCAATTTCAAATACCTGGTGGATGGCCGTTTCGAATTCTCCATACCCGGACTTGCCCGCGAGTCGTATGACAGCGGTATCCGGGATGCCTTTGATTTTATCGGAGTCAACTACTACATGCGATTTTTCTGGAAGATAAGGCCTTTCGCCAGGCAGAAACTGGATATTGTGGAAAACGCGCCGCCGGAGAGGCTGACGGATATGGGATGGGAGATTTACCCGGAGGGATTGTACCGCGTCCTCAAGCAGGCATCCGGCTACACCTCCAAGCCGATATATATTACGGAGAACGGCATTGCCGACGACAGTGATACGAAAAGAGCAAAGTTCATCGAAGACCATTTACGCGTCCTGAACAAGGCGATTGCCGAAGGTATTAATATCAAGGGATACTTTTACTGGTCGTTACTCGATAATTTCGAGTGGGCGCACGGATTCGAAAAGCGGTTCGGACTTTATCACGTCGATTACGCCACACAGAAGCGGACGTTCCGCGAGGGGAGCCGTAAATACCCGGAAATAATACGAGAGAGCCGCCTTTAAACCTCGGCCACCGGCGGCTCATTGCGCTTATGGTCGGCGGCGGCTTTCGTAGCCTCGATTTTACGTTTCAGTTCCTCGGTGGCATTGCCCGTCAGGATATAGCGGTCGAGGTCTTCGTAGCTTAAGCCCATCTCGGCCTCGTCGGTCTGGCCTTCCCACAGGCCGGCGGAGGGTGGTTTTTCGATAATTTCACGCGGTATTTCCAGGTAACGCGCCAGTTCTCTGACCTCTTCCTTGACCAGATTCCCCAGCGGTAATATATCCACGCCGCCATCGCCGTACTTGGTAAAGTAGCCGACGGTGAGTTCGCTGCGGTTGCCGGAGCCGACCACCAGGTATTTCAGTTGATTGGCGATGTAGTAGAGGGTGACCATCCTCAGCCTGACCTTGAGGTTGGCACGGGCCAGCTGACCGGTTGCCGGGTCGGGCTGATAATCCGGCAGTATCCCGGTCAGCGTATCGTAAGCGCTTTCCAGGGGTACTTCTACGGTCGGTATGTTGAACCGGCTGGCAACGATGCCGGCATGAGCTTT
Organism: uncultured Dehalococcoidaceae bacterium; assembly: GCA_964500415.1. Lineage (GTDB taxonomy): Bacteria > Chloroflexota > Dehalococcoidia > Dehalococcoidales > RBG-16-60-22 > JAFGPF01. The sequence continues at coordinate 11,698 of CAZCOB010000039.1, forward strand.
ATCGGTATCAATGCTGTGACAGGGCATAATCACACCGAGGGTGTCCCGAGGAAAAGCCTGCCGGCATAGTACCGCCACCACCGAGGAGTCGAGACCTCCGCTCATTCCCAGCACTGCACCCCGGCACCCGGCGGCCTGTACCTTCTCTTTAATCCACGCTACCAGTTTGCGCGTTCGTTGCTCCATGTCCATCATCCTCTCCTTTGCAGCGAAAGGTTATCAATAGTATACTGGCAAATAGATGCACCGTCAAAGAGGATAAAAAGGATTATTCAGGAACCTATCCCCCTGACCCCCTTCCCTTGGTTATCTGTGAAGGGAAGGGGGAGTGTAAATCAGAGAGGGGGCAGAGCCCCCTCTCTTAAATCTCCTCCCCCTCTCCTGATAACCTTGCCAGGAGAGGGGGACACAGGGGTGAGGTAATAAAAATATTGTTGCAAGGTGATAAATGTCCGCCGATATTGTCCTGAAAAACGCCAGAGTAATAACCATGGACGCCGCGCAGCCGTTCGCGGAGCTGGTGGCTGTATCCGGCGATAAGATACTGATGGCCGGCGATAACACCGACCTGGATTCGGTAATCGGAGCAAAAACCAGAGTAATCGACTGCCGGGACAGGACAGTCGTGCCCGGTTTCAATGATGCCCACCTCCACCTTTTCTCCCTTATTAGAAAGCTCCTCAGTATCGACCTCAGTCCATCGGCAGTTAGCTCCATCGCCGATATCAAGGAAGCCGTCCGCCGCCGGGCAGAAAAGGCCCCACCCGGAACATGGATAAGCGGCACCGACTATAATGAGTTCTACCTGGCGGAGAAACGCCATCCCACCCACCGGGACCTGGATAAGGCAGCCCCCCACCACCCTGTTGTATTGAGTCACCGTTCCCTGCATGCCTGCGTACTCAACAGCCTGGCGCTTTCACTGGCTGGCATCGATAAGTACACCGAAGAACCGCCCGGTGCCCGCATCGAGCGCGACCTGGCTACCGGCGAGCCGAATGGCATCCTCTACGAGATGCTTGGCTATATCCGCCGCGAGGTAATGCCGCCTTTCACCGGCGGGGAAATTGCCGAGGGCGTAGCCCTAGCCGACCGTAACCTGCTGTCCTGCGGTATTACTTCCATCCACGAAGCAACCATCAGCAACGACCCGGCGAGGTGGCAGACTATCGGCGAATTCAAGAAATCGGGCAGGTTCCGTAGCCGGGTCTCGATGATGGCCGGAGCTCCCGCCTGGACGCAGTTCGGAGAGGACGGGTTCAAGCCCGGTTCCGGGGACAATCAGATGCGCCTGGGGGCAGTGAAGTTAATGGTAACCAAAGCTACGGGAGAGCTGAACCCGCCGCGTGAGGAATTGAACCGACTGGCACTCGACTGCCACCAGGCCGGTTTTCAACTGGCTTTCCACGCCGAGGAAGAAGATGTCGTCGCTGCTGTTATCGAATCTCTGGAATACGTCAACGGTCGTTCTGCGGTGGCTGGCAGGCGACACCGCATCGAGCACTGCAGCGAGTGCCCTCCGTATCTCCTGGAGCGACTCAAAAAGCTGGGGGCGGTTATCGTTACCCACCCCTCGACCATCTATTATAACGGCGAACGTTACCTGGCTACAGTGGCGTCGAATCAATTGCCGTGGCTCTACCGCATCAGGTCGCCGCTGGAAAGCGGTCTGGTAGTAGCCGCCGCCTCGGATGCGCCGGTCGTGCCGGTTAACCCGCTGACGGGTATTTACGGGGCGGTTACCCGTAAAGCGGAGTCGGGTCAGGTTCTTCTGCCGGAGGAACGTATATCGCCGGAGCAGGCGCTGGCGCTGTACACGTTAAACGCCGCTTACGCCTCTTTTGAAGAGGATATCAAGGGCTCGATAGCGCCGGGAAAACTGGCCGATATGGTAATCCTGAGTGACGACCCCACAAAAATACCACCGGAGCAGATAAAAGACATTAAAGTGGAGATGACCATTATCGGCGGAGAGGTGGTCTGGGAGGGCTAAGTCGACCCTATAGCGGTGGCGGTGGCGTAATTCCTCGAATGCGACAGGCTCACGTCAATCTCTTTTATCTCCAGTTTATCCGCTGCTTTTTTTGCCCGGCCGTTGAGCCTGATTTTCGGTTTGCCGCTGGAATGGTAAAGCGTCTCGATTTCCCGCCAGGCCACACCCCGGTTGCCGGTGCCCAGCACCTTCATGACCGCCTCCTTGCTGGCAAAGCTGGCGGCCAGCGAATGAGCCCGGTGGCCGTATATATTCAACTCCGCTTCCGTGTAAACGCGGCACAGGAAGCGGTCCCCCCAGCGCTCGATTGCCCGGCGGATTCGCTCGATTTCTATGATGTCCGTGCCGATGTGGTGCTGCATGATGTCAGTCCGCTTTTTCTCCTTTCGATATAGCCTGGAGCAGGTCGGCGCAGAGCTTCTTCAAGAGTCGCTGCGGCGGCTTATCCAGCAAACTGGTATAGAGCGGCGTGATGGAGATGCAGCCCTCCTCTATTGCCCGGATATCGGTGCCTTCTTCCCCGGCCTCGGTGAGTCTTTCGCGTACCATCCGGTACCGTTTTTTCTGTCCGTGGCCGTCTTCCTCTACCGTATTGATGTGACTGGAGCGGGCCAGGCGCGTGAGTTTGATGTAGGTTATTTTATCCAGTGGCAGGTCCGGCACGTTGAGGTTGAGGAAAACGCGGGGAAAATCCTCCGCTGCCAGCCGCTGCACCAGCGCGGCCGCCGCTTTCGCCCCGGCTTCCAGGCTGTCCCTGCCGGAGGAAAAGGATGCCGAAGATACCGCCAGCGCCGGCAGGCCGCGGGTATAGCCCTGCATGGCGGCCCCTACCGTCCCGGAAATATAAACGTCCTCCCCGTAGTTAGGGCCGGGATTGATACCGGAAACTACCATATTGATATCCGGTACCAGCTTGCCGTGACCCAGTATCACGCAGTCGCTGGGGGTGCCGTCGACGGCATAGGCGTTTACCCCCGGCACCGGCGACCTTACTTCCTCCGCGTGCAGGGACTCGAACAGGCTTACCGCCGTACCGATGGCGCTCCTCTCGCCGTCTGGAGCTACCACGGTTACCCGGGCGATTTTCTTCAACTCCCGCACCAGCACCCACAGGCTTTCGGCATCTATGCCGTCGTCATTGGTTACCAGTATGTTCATGGCGTATCTTTTCCGTATATGTTTGTAGTTTATCACAGCGTTGAAAGCAACGGCAAAGTAAAAGTATCTGACATACGGGAATTAGTTGCCTAATGAGTGAATATGTGGTATCATCTTTTAGTACTTTCAGGAGTACGTCCGAAGAGTCCTTAGGTACATTAAATACTGATGTTAGTAATAGCCTGCGTCAAACAGGTCCCTGACACTACCCAGGTTAAAGTCGACCCGGTCACCGGTACCCTCATCAGAGAAGGTGTACCCTTCATCATGAACCCCTACGATACCCACGCCCTCGAAGAAAGCCTCAGACTGAAAGACAGGTACGGGTTTCGAGTCGCGGTAATATCCATGGGGCCCCCCACCGCCGAAGTTACTTTACGAAAAACCAGGGCTTTAGGAGCCGATGAGGCTATCCTGCTCAGCGACCGCGTCTTCGGCGGCGCCGATACCCTGGCCACGAGCATGGTCCTGACCGAGGCCGTCCGCAAACTGGCGCAAAAAGAGGAACTGGCAATTATCATGTGCGGACGCCAGACCATCGACGGAGATACGGCCCAGGTAGGCCCCGGCATCGCTGCGCGTTTAGGGTGCTCACAGCTGACCCTGGTCGACCGTATCGAAGAAGTGGATGTCGAGGCAAAAAAGGTAAAGGTGAGGCGTAAGCTGGAGGGTCGCCATGAAATCGTTTCCGCGCCTTTACCCGCCATGATTGCGGTGCTGAGGGAAATCAACTCACCCCGCTACCCCACCGTGCCGATGCGCCTGATGGCCGAAGATGCTTCCATAGCGCTCTGGGACAACAAAGAGATGAAAATAGACGAGCAGTATATCGGGCTTAAAGGCTCGGCGACACAGGTTCGCAAGATATTCTCGCCGGAAAGGGCCAAGGGCCAGATACTGGGCAGCGAAACCGACAAACCCGAGGATACGGCGAAATTACTCATAGAACGGATGATGGAAAAAGACCTACTGTCATTTTAACTTCGTACAGAATTATCGTTGATGGAAGAACAGAAAAAGATTAAGAGACCACGCGGCGAAGCCCGTCTGATACCCGGCAAGTGCATCGCCTGCGGCGCCCGCTGCGAGAGCGAGTGCCCCAAGGGCGCCATCACCATGAACGAGAAGGGTGAGCCGGTTATCGACCTGGAACTTTGCACCAGGTGCCGCCGTTGCATCAAGGTCTGCCCCGCCGAAGCTATCGAGATTTACTACACGCCGGAAGAGCAGAAAATTCTCGACGAACTGGCGGCTCAGAAAGCCGCGGCCAAACCCGAAGTCGAGCCGGAGGCCGAGGCGGAAGACCCCAGGCTGGCTAAACTCAAAGAGTATAAAGGCGTCTGGGTCTTCGTCGAGCACACCGAGGGCAAGCCGGCGGAAGTTTCCTGGGAATTGCTGGGCGTAGGCGCCGAACTAGCTAAAACGCGGGGCGTCGAGTTATGCTCGGTGTGTATCGGCGATAAGGTGGAACATCTCTGCCGGGAGGCGTTCGCCTACGGTGCCAGGAAGGTCTATCTGGTCGACGACCCCGTCTTCCATTACTACCGCACCGAATCTTATTATAAGGCCTTCTGTTACCTGGTGGAAAAATACAAGCCGGAGATTGTGCTCATCGGGGCTACCGGCCTGGGCAGAGATTTAGCCGGGGCTATCGCCACCAGGCTTCAGACAGGCTTGACGGCCGACTGTACCGGGCTGGCTATCGATGATAAAGGGTTCCTTTTGCAGACGCGTCCCGCCTTCGGCGGCAACATCATGGCGACTATCCTGACTGAATACACCCGACCCCAGATGTCCACGGTCAGGCCCCACGTTATGCCCCTGCCGGAGAAGGATACCTCCCGCACCGGCGAGATTGTCCGCGAGGCCATTCCCCTCAAGGAAGAGGATATTGCCGCCAAGGTGCTGGAGATAATCGAAGACCAGCAACTGGACAGCGTCGATGTCGCCGCCGCCGATATCATCGTCTCGGGCGGAAGGGGTATGTGCAACACGGAGAATTACACCATACTGCAGGAGCTCGCCGACGAGCTGCATGGCGTCGTGGCCTGTTCGCGCGCCGCCGTGGAAGCCGACTGGATGCCCCTCGAACGGCAGGTTGGCCAGACGGGCAAGACGGTCCGACCCAAAATCTATATCGCCTGCGGTATCAGCGGCGCCATTCAGCACCTGGTCGGCATGCAGGACTCGGACACCATTATCGCCATCAACCGCGATAAGCAGGCGCCGATTTTTGAAGTAGCTACCTTCGGGATTGTCGGCGACCTTTTCCAGGTAGTACCGGCCATCACGAACTATATAAGGGAATTAAAAGCTAAGAAAGCGGGCGCAGCCAGGTAACGCTGAAGAAGGAATAGATATTTTGACAGTTAATGTTATTGCATTTATCATCGTCTTTATCCTCGCCATACTGTTCTTCGCCTGGAGCTGCTGGAAGCGTTTCGGCCTGGTTCTCCAGGGCCGTCCGGACAACCGCTTCAATGCCGTCCATAAGCGATTCTGGAACATGCTGTTTTACGCCTTCGGTCAGAGGCGGGTGGTAAGCAAGCCGTTCGGCATCAACCACTTCGTTCTTTTCTGGGCCTTCATGGTGCTGCTGCTTGCCAACGCCGAGTTCCTGCTCAACGGCCTGGCGCCGGATGTCATCAGTTACTCGCGCCTGCCGGACGGCGCCTACTTTACGCTGGCCTGTATTTTCGATATCGTTTCCGTTCTGGCTTTGCTTTCGGTTATTTTAGCTGTTATCCGTCGTCTGACTTTCCCGCCGCCCCACACGGAAGCCAGGAGCCGCGATGCCTTCATTATCCTAGGAATGGTGGGCTTCCTGATGATTGCCTTCTTCGGTATGCATGCCAGCGAAATCGCCCAGGGCTCCGCTGTAGAAAGAGCGGCGGCTTACATGCCCATATCTAATTTCGGGGCTGCCATCATTCCATCGGGTGCATCGCTGAGCAGCCTGGAAACGGCGGCAAATGTATTCTGGTGGATTCACGCGGTGGTTTTACTGTCTTTCCTCAACTACCTGCCTTACAGCAAGCACATGCATGTCCTGGCCTCAATTCCGAACTGCTTCTTCAAGAGCCTGGAGAAGGTTAAGACCCAGGCCCGGGAAGAGTTTACCAGAAACAATACCTTCGGAGTCGGGCAGGTGGAGCAGTTTCCCTGGAAAGGGTTATTCGATTCTTACGCCTGCACCGAGTGCGGGCGCTGCTCGGATGTCTGCCCGGCCACTTTCACCGGCAAACCGCTGGAGCCGAGGCTGGTTATTCATGATATCAAGGTCAATCTGCTGAGAAGCGGCGCCGGGAGCGGCGGAGAGGCTTTACCGCTGGTCGGCGGCGAGGGCGAGGGCAGCGTCTCCGAGGAGGTCCTCTGGGAATGCACCACCTGCGGCGCCTGCATGGAGGTCTGCCCGGTATTCATCGAGCATGTCCCCAGAATCGTCGACATGCGCCGCTACCTGGTGGAGATGAAGGCGAAATTCCCGGAGGAGCTGCTGACACTCTTCGAGAATATGGAGCAGCGCAGCAACCCCTGGGGTATCGCTCCCGCCGAGCGTACCAAGTGGGCGGCGGATATCGAGGTCAAGCCTTTCGAGGCCGGACAGACCGAGTACCTCTTTTACGTGGGCTGCGCCGGAGCTTTCGACGCCCGGAACCGACATACCACCCTTTCCATAGCCGGCATTCTCGATAAAAGCGGCATATCCTGGGGCACCCTGGGGAGAGACGAACTATGCTGCGGGGAAAGCGTGCGCCGGCTCGGCAACGAGTATGTTTTCGACCGCATGGCCAGGGAAAACGTCAGGATGTTCGCCGAGAAGGGTGTTAAAAAAGTAATCACCCAGTGTCCCCATTGCTACAATACCCTGAAGAACGATTATAAGCAGTACGGCGCCGACCTTGAAGTTGTCCATCATACGGAGTTCATCAGGAATCTCATTCAGGCAGGTAAACTGAAGCTGAACGCCACGGGCGACTTTGGCAACGTAGTCTTTCACGATTCCTGCTACCTGGGAAGATATAACCTCATCTACGATGCCCCTCGACAGGTGATTGCCGCGGCCACCGGCAAACCGCCCACCGAGATGGAGCGTAACCGCGACAAAGGTTTCTGCTGCGGCGCCGGCGGCGGTCGAATGTGGATGGAAGAAAAAGAAGGCACCCTCATTAATGTGGCGCGCGTGGAAGAAGCCCTGGGAAAGAAGGCGGAAACCGTTTGTGTTTGCTGTCCCTACTGTATGACGATGTTCGATGACGGATTGAAAGACAAAGATGTCGCCGACAAAGTGCAGGTGCTGGACCTCGCCGAAATCGTGGCCAGGGCGCTGCCGTAATAGACAATCATTACTGTACCATAATTTCACTGCTCTATGAAACATCGGGGCTGGACTTATCTCCAGCCCCGTACTATAATTACAGTGGATGCTTTAGCCGGAGTCCTATAACTATAGTACAATAGAAACGGAACTGGCATATCCTCAATCACGAGGAGTATTGTCTCGGAACCGCGTACTGGATGGAGCCTGGTACATATTGTATTTCTTTAGCTTACTTATAAACCGCCTTGCATTGCGTAATTCCCACATCGACTATTGGTATATCCTGACGTATACATCGAGATAACTGAGAAAGGAGTTGGACTTGATGGTTAAGGAACTTCCAGTTGTTTACCTGCAAACAGCCGGCTGCAGTGGCTGTGCCGTATCGCTGCTGAACTCTGCCAGTCCCACCATTAAAAATGTCCTCATCGACCAGATTATCCCCGGCGTGCACATCAACCTCAGGTTTCACCCGGTGATTATGGCTGCCGCCGGAGAACTGGCTGTCGAGGTAATGGAGGACACGTCCAAGCAGCAAAAGGGCGAGTATGTCCTGGTCGTCGACGGTGCGATTCCCATGGCAACGGATGCCGTTTACGGGGCAGTGGGTGAGCGGAACGGCAAACCGGTCACCATGTTGCAGAGGATGACGGAACTGGCCCAGGACTCGCTGGCCGTTATCGCCCTGGGCACCTGTGCCTCGTTCGGCGGTATACCGGCGGCCAAACCCAATCCCACCAACGCCCAGCCGGTTAGTAAAGCCCTCGAGGCGAAAGGCATTATGAAACCCCTGATAAATATCCCCGGCTGTCCTCCGCACCCCGACTGGTTCGTGGGGACGGTGGCTGGTATTATCCTGAACGGCCTGCCCACGGCGGGTGACCTCGACGACCTGCTCCGACCCAAGGCTTTCTACGGCAAGCTGATTCATGAGAACTGCCCGCGCCGCGCCTACTTCGACGAAGGTAAATTCGCCAAAAAATTCGGCGACGAGGGCTGCCTCTACGAGCTCGGCTGCAAGGGCCCCATCACCTATGCCGATTGCCCCCTGAGGCGTTGGAACAGCGGCACGAACTGGGTTATCGGCGCCGGAGCGCCGTGCAACGGCTGCACCCAGCCGGAATTCCCCGACCAGA
>CAZCOB010000040.1:0-20113 GCA_964500415.1 uncultured Dehalococcoidaceae bacterium
GCGAACTTGGCCCCGGCCGGGACCTTCGGTATCGTGCGCCAGTCCATCTCCGTCTGCCGCATTCGCTTCGGTATTATCCTCACCAGGAACGGGAAACCCGCGTAGCACACGCCCAGGTAGACGTAGGCCACCACCGTTATCGGCACGAAGAGGTCCCGGGCCATCATCAGCGACCCGTACAGCACCATCGGGCCGTCCGCTCCGCCAACCAGCGCTATCGACGCCGCTTCGTTCGGCAGCAGCCCCATGGCCATGGCGATGGGCAGCGTCGCTATCGTGCCGAGTTCGGCGAATATCGCCAGGAAAAGGCTCATGCCCGGCCTGGCCAGCAGGATGTCGATATCCGTTATCGCGCCGATGCCCATGAAAACCAGGCAGGCGATTAGCCCGTTGCTGAACATGAAGGTGTAGATTGGTTGCAGAAAGTCCACCTGCAGGAAATACATCACCTCTTCGAGGTTTCCGGCCAGCGGATTGACGAAGAGCGTGCCCACCGGGCCCGCCTCCGTCATTATCAGCCCCCCCACCTGGCTGGCCTCCAGCACCATCAGCCCCCCGTTGACGGCTATCATCCCTATCCCCAGCGGCAGCATTATCAGGGCTTCCAGGACTTTCTTATAGGCGAAGTAGATGAAGACCAGCCCCAGGACTACCAGCAGCAGCCTGCCGAAGGCTATCGAAGGCTCGGTGATGAAGAAGGTGTATATCCCCTGGAAGAACTCTAAAAAGAACATCGGCTGTTACCGCCCTCAACTCTCCGGCCCGGCGCCTTCTTCCGCGGCACTCTTTTTTCTCTGGACGAAGAAAGCGATGGCCTTGACGATTAAAGCCACGCACACGGCGATGATGGCCGCCACGCCGTAGGTTATTAAAGCGAACACTACCGGATGGAATTCCATAATACTCTATAGCTATTTTATTTTATTTAAATACCCCGCTGCTTTCTTGTGTTGTTGCGAGCGAAACGAAGTAATCCCTTTCGGTTTTCAATACTCGATGACGGCAATCACTTCGCCGGGCTTGACCACCTGGTCGACCGCCACGTTTATCTCGGTTACGGTGCCGTCCACCGGTGCCAGTATCGGGTTTTCCATTTTCATGGACTCCAGCACGCAGATGGTGTCGCCCTCTTTGACCGCAATGCCGACCTTTGCATCGACGCTGATAATTTTGCCGGTTATAGGAACTTCTACCGTCTCTTTAGCCAATCCTCGAGCTCCTTTCTGGTTTGTCCCCTTATAATTTAAAAGGGCGGTGGGCTCAACTCTCTGAACTCACCGCCCCATTATACAGGAGTCGGTTTATTAAGTCACCTCGGTCTAACTGGCCGCGCCGACCGCTATATTCGGAAGCGAGAAATTGTCTTTCGACTCGATGACAATCTCGTCGTCTTTAAGGTCGATAACGACGTACGAGATATAAGATTCTTCCATTACTTTAAACTCTTTGGTATCCCTAATCTTATTTTCTATGACCTTGAGTTTACCGAGATCCTTAATATTGATATCTAGTTTTTCTTTTGCTGCTTCCTTTATTTGCTCTTTAATGATATTTTCGACTCTGAATTTGATACTCTTTGTTGCGACAATCCTGAGTGTATCTCCAGTTCGTTCTGCCATGAGAATTTCAGGAGGTTTTATTGCTTCATCAAGTTTATTCGCTTTCGCTTCATCTTCTTTTTCGGTTGTTTGGTCACCGAAGTCTTTAGAAGTTGTTTTTTCCCTTTCTTTTTCTTGCTTTTGGATAGTTGGTATATTTGGTATGTCTTTTACGGTCTTAAGCACGTCGTCGATTATATCCTGGTTATTGATGGTTGCGTATATCTCGTAGACCCTATCGAAGACCTTGAATTCCCCGCGCAGCAGGTCTTCGGAAAGCCTGTCTTCCACCATGCTCTGGATGACACGGCGCAGCGGCCGCGCCCCGTATTCTTCGCTATATCCCTTTTCGCCGAGAAAATCTTTAGCTGCATTGGTTACAAGCAGGTTGATGCTCTTCTCCAGCAGTTGCTTGTTGACGTTTACCAGCATCAAATCGACTATCTGGCGTATCTGTTCCTTGGTCAGGGCGCGGAACACAACCTGCTCGTCTACGCGATTAAGAAATTCGGGTTTGAATCTCTCCTTTAATTTTTCCAGAAGACTTTCCTTCATCCTCTCGTAGGACTTCTCCCTCGTTTTCGACTCGTCGGTGTGTGAGGCGAAGCCGATGGCGGAGCCCTTCTTGATAAGCTCGGCGCCGATATTGCTGGTCATGATGACGATGCTGTTGCGGAAATCCACCCGCCGGCCCTTGGCGTCGGTCAGGTGGCCGTCGTCGAATATCTGGAGCAGTATGTTAAATACGTCCTCGTGGGCTTTTTCAATCTCGTCCAGCAGTATGCAGCAGTATGGCTTGCGCCTGACGGCTTCGGTGAGCTGACCGCCCTCTTCGTAGCCGACATATCCCGGAGGTGCCCCCACCAAGCGCGATACGGCAAATTTCTCCATGAACTCGGACATGTCGATTCGTATCAGCGTATCCTCGTTGCCGAACATGAACTCGGACAGGGCCCTGGCCAGTTCGGTCTTGCCCACGCCCGTCGGCCCGAGGAAGATAAAATTCCCTATCGGCCGCCGCGGGTCTTTAAGCCCCGCCCGCGCCCTTCGTATCGCCTTGGAGATGGCAGTAACGGCCTCGTCCTGCCCGATAATGCGTTGATGCAGCACCTCTTCCATGTTAAGCAGGCGGTTCGTCTCATCGTCGGCCAGTTGAACCACCGGCACCCCTATCCACATGCTTACCACCTCGGCAATGTCTTCCTTCTTGACCACCACCTCTTCCTGCTCCTGCTCGTCACGCCACTCCGCTTCGAGCTGCTTCATCTTCTCGGTAATTTGCACTTCCTGCTCGCGCAGTTGTGCCGCTAAATCGTATTCCTGCGTCGCCAGGGCGGAATCCTTATCCCGGTGGATGTTATCCGCCTGCTCCTTGGCTTGCTTGAGCGTAACCGGCGTGGTCCTGTGCCGGATGCGTACCCTCGAAGAAGCCTCGTCCACCAGGTCGATGGCCTTATCCGGCAGGAAGCGGTCGGGTATATAACGTGCGGCAAGGTTGGCGGCGGCACCGAGAGCTTCATCGCTTATTTTCAGGCGGTGATGCTCTTCATAGCGCTCCTTGATGCCGCGTAAAATCTCCAGTGTTTCGTCAACGGACGGCTCCTCGACCAGCACCGGCTGGAAGCGGCGTTCCAGGGCGGCGTCTCTCTCCACGTATTTACGGAAGTCGTCGAGAGTAGTGGCACCGATGCACTGCAGTTCTCCCCGCGCCAGTGAAGGCTTGAGGATATTGGCGGCGTCGACGGCCCCCTCGGCGGCGCCGGCGCCCACCATGGTATGGAACTCGTCGATAAATATCACGCAGTTGCTGGCGGTCTTTATCTCGTCGATAACCTTCTTCAGCCGCTCTTCGAACTCGCCGCGATATTTCGTCCCGGCCACCAGCGACCCCATGTCGAGGGCGATGAGACGCCTGTCTTCCAGGGTCTCGGGCACGTCGCCAGAAACGATGCGGTGGGCCAGCCCTTCCACGATGGCTGTCTTTCCCACGCCCGGCTCCCCGATGAGAGCGGGATTATTCTTGGTACGCCGACTCAGTATCTGGATGAGCCGCTCGATTTCTTTGTGACGTCCGATTACGGGGTCGAGTTTTCCGGCGCGGGCGGCTGCGGTCAGGTCTATGCCCAGCTGGTCCAGGGCCGGAGTCCGGCTGGGACTGCGGCTGAGCCTGGCCCGGGGCGTACCCTGAGTCAGGATGTGCTGCACTTCGCTGCGCGCCCTTTCGAGGGTGATGCCGAAGCTGTCCAGAACGCTGGAAGCCACGCCCTCGCCCTCGCGCAGCAGCCCCAGCATCAGGTGCTCGGTGCCGATGTAGTTATGGCCCATCTGGCGCGCCTCATCAATCGCGAGCTCGATGACCTTCTTAGCTCTGGGGGTAAGGCCGGTCTCTCCACTGCCCGGTTTCTCACCGCGCCCGATGATGAACTCCACCGCCGAGCGCACCTTGCCCAGGCCAATGCCCAGGTTGATAAGGACCCTGGCGGCTACCCCCTCTTCCTCGCGCACCAGCCCGAGTAAAATATGCTCGGTGCCGATGTAGCTGTGGTTGAGGTTTCGCGCCTCTTCCTGAGCTATTGTGAGGACGCGGCGGGCTCTTTCTGAAAACTTCTCAAATCTGCTGGCCATGTCGCTTTACCGATACTACTCTATTCGATAGAGAACCCCTCTATTTCTAATATTATAATAAAGCGGATTGTAAAGCAAGCGGGGATAACTTGTATTATTTGTGGGATTACCCCCTGTCATTCGTAAGGAGCAGGGGGCTTCTTAAACAATTTATCAAGAAATTCGGTAAAAATTTAGCCTCCTGGCAGTGGCATATTTTCCACAAAGGGTTACCCCCTCAGTATCGTCTGCGCTGGGGCGTTTCACTTCCGTGTTCGGGATGGGAACGGGTGGTGCCACCCCGCTCTAACCACCAAGAGGCAAATCTCTTGCCTTTTACTGTGTAATTTTTAAAGGCCTTCCCTGTAATTACGTCTTATTCTAGCACAATAATTGTGAAAAGAAAAGAGCCGGAGTATAAAATTTTCTATAAGGAACGTTAAAATTTTATACGCCTGATAAGGAAAGGCTACGTCCGGTGAGCCTGAGACACACTTGACAACCTCCTGGACAAGTGCTAGGTTATTGGAGGGTTTTTCGACGAGGCAGTGCATTCCTGTACGGTTAGTGCTTTATCGCTGTATTTGCGAAGGCAACGCAGGTGGCGATTATTGCCTGGCTGGGTCCGTTAACCCGAATGTGAAGGCTCTTTCCGGTTTATCCGGAAAATAGATATTAGTCCTGTGGAACTAAAGTACGAGGTGATAATATGAGCATAGAGATGGTTCACATCGGGTTTGGTAATATTCTGGCAATGAACCGGGCCATCGCCATCGCCTCACCGAATTCAGCCCCCACCAAGCGCATTATCCACGATGGTAAAAATAACGGGAAATTAATTGACATGACCAGCGGGAGGAGAACCAAGTCCGTTATCTTCACCGATAGCGGCCATATCGTCCTGGCGGCTCTCGCTCCGGAAACAATTTCCAGCCGGCTTCAGAGCCGCTCGGGTACGCTGGCAAAACAAGAGCTGGGTAAAATCCCCGATGAGCCATGAAAATAACGCCTCCCCCCTTTTACCACCCCCAGAAACCTTTACTCATTATCCTCTCCGGCCTCTCCGGGGTCGGTAAGGACTCTGTTTTAACCGGACTCAGGAAGTCTGGAATCCCTCTTGAATTCATCGTTACCGTTACCACCCGGCCCCCCCGCCCCAACGAGAAAGACGGTGTGCATTACCACTTCGTTTCGGATGCTGAATTCCAGGCGATGATTGATGAAAATAAGCTGCTGGAATGGGCTACTGTCTACGGCAACCGCTACGGACCCCCCAGAGAGCCGGTCAGGCAGGCTATGGAAAGCGGGAAAGATGTCATTATTAAGGTTGATGTTCAGGGGGCGGCTACCATTAGAAAAATTATCCCGCAGGCGGTTTTTATCTTTCTCGCCACGCCTTCTCCGGAAGAAGTCGGGAGACGACTCCAGCAGCGCCGCACGGAAACGCCGTCCGACCTGGAGCTGCGCCTGAAAACCGCCGCGAAGGAAATGGAGAAGCTGCCACTGTTCGACTATATAGTCTTTAACCGACCTGGCGAACTTTTCCGTGCCGTAGCGGATATCGAGGCCATCATCACCGCCGAAAAATGCCGCGTCACCCCCCGGGAAATATCACTGTAAATTGCCTGCCTCCACCCCTCGCTTGTTATCTATTCCCACCTAGACCACCCTCGTATTATTCACGGCTTATCCCGTAATATTCTCCCTTCCCTGCTCCCCATATGGGGATGAGGGGAATTAATCCCCGGACAGGCCGTCGATGCGCCGAGGATGGGCAGGGTGGGGAAGAATACTCCGGGGGTTAGGACGGGCGGAGTGAAAACCGGGACTAAGGGGGTGAGGTAAATATAATCCACTGGGTTACACTAGAATCCTGAAAAACTCTAGAACCACATATGCAGCAGCCATGAAAAGAAGTAACCCAGCGCCCCGCAGATGGGAAACGTAAATATCCACGCCGCCACGATATTACCTGCTATCCCCCACCTCACCGCCGAAAAACGTTGCGTAGACCCCACCCCCATCACTGCTGAGCTTACGCAATGGGTAGTGCTGACCGGTATACCCAGATGCGATGCCCCCTCGATAACTGCCGCGGCGGACGCCTGAGCCGTAAAGCCGTTAATCGGTCGCAATTTGGTTACCTTCATTCCCACTGTCTTGATAACGCGCCAGCCGCCTAATCCCATCCCCGAGCTGATTGATAGCGCCGCCACCACGATGACCCACCATAGCTGTGGGTCTGTAATCGAAAGGCGTTCCCAGAGATTAGCATCCCCGTAGTAAATAACCAGAGCCATGGTAATAACGCCTACGGGCATCTGCCCGTCATTCTTACCATGCGCGTAGGCTACGAATGCAGCTGCTGGGATTTGCAACTTACTGAAAATATTTCGTATCTTTTCCGGGGCCACGCGTCGGAATACCCAGTACAGGGCAACCATAAACACAAAACCGCCGACGAACCCCAGGAACGGTGCTGTCACCACTGCCAACATTACCCGCGTCATGATGTTCCATATAACTGCCTCGCTTCCTACCGCCGCCGCCCCCGAGGCAGCCAGCGCCACCACAAAACCGTGCGTTAGACTAACCGGAAGCCCGCGATACGTAGCAAAAGCCGTCCAGGCGATGACTGCCGCCAGCGCGGCAATTACGGTCAGGTAGGTTACCGCTTCCGGTATGAGGATGCCTTTTCCTATGGTCCGGGCGACCTCAAGCCCGGTGGCTGCCCCGGCGAAATTAAAAATAGCGGCCAGAACGACCGCTGTTCTCGGGGCCAGGGCGCGTGTACCGATGGCCGTAGCTATGGCATTGGCGGCGTCGTTGAGGCCGTTGGTAAAACCGAACCCCATAGCCAGAATTATAATCAGTACCAGCAGCAGGAGATTGGTATCAGGCATGCTTGAGGGCTACCCCTTCAAGGACGTCAGCCACGTCCTCGCACCTGTCCGTGGCGCTCTCCATGTGCTCGTATATCTCGCGCCACTTGATAACCAGGGCAATATCCTCCGTATTCTCAAAAAGCTCCGCAATAGCGGCGCGGTATACCCGGTCGGCCATATTCTCCAGCCGGTTTATTTCCACGCACCCCTCCATAATATTCTTAAGCTCAGACCGCTTTCGCAGTCCGCGGACGGCCTTCTCCACCTCATTCGCCCCTTGGACGATAATATCCGCCAGTTGCTTCGCCCTCTCCGTCGGGCTTTCTATCTTGTAGATGAACATGGCGTCAGCCGCGGAATGAATAAAGTCGATAACGTCATCCATGGTATGTGCCAGCAGCGCGATATCTTCTCGGTCAAAGGGCGTCACGAAAGTCCGGTGCAGCAGCGAAATAACCTGGTGAGTGATTGTATCTCCCCGGTGCTCCATCTCGGTTATCTCCGCCACACGGCTATCGACAAATTGCCAGTCATCGACCATTTCCTTCAGGGCTTGTGCTGCTTTCACCGTGTTTTGAGCGCTCTCCTCGAACAGCTCGAAAAATTTGTGCTCCTTGGGGATGAAAGGCAACCTGACCATAGCTGTTACTCCTTTATCGGGAAAGATGGCGCATTTCCTGCCGCAGGCCGTTGAGTGGGAAACACAGCAGGACGCAAATGTGGTGGCTCGACTGAAATAAATGGGGATGAGGTATATCCTGGGAGCGAATATGCGTATTTAGCTGGTTTATGTCCGGAGACCTGCCCCAACGTACCGGGCAAAATCACGCTCCTTTGTCCAGACTCAGACTTGAACAACACCTAACCGCTATAAGTTTATTAAAGCTTCTTTATAATTGTCAAGAAAATCCCGCGCGTCGGGGTGTATTCATTTCGCTTTCGGTATCTTATCCGGGTTCTTCCGGTTCGTCTTCTGCCTCCGGACCACCTTTTTTCTCCCACCAGGCTTTAAGGCGGGCAAGCACCTGCTTCTCGTACCCGAACTTTCCTGGAGTGTAAAATTTTTTCCCCTTTAGGGCATCGGGCAGGTGCTGCTGGTCTACAAAATGGTCGGGGTTATCATGGGCGTATTGGTAGTCCTTGCCGTAGCCCATCTCCTTCATCAACGGCGTTACCGGATTGCGCAGGTGCAACGGCACCAATTCGCTGGAACCACCCTCTATTTCCTCCCTGACCTTGTTGTAAGCCTCGTAAAGAGAGTTGCTCTTGGGGGCGGTCGCCAGGTAGACCGCCGCCTCGGCCAGGGCCAGGTTGCCTTCGGGCATGCCGATGAAGTGGACCGCCTGCTGGGCCGCCATGGCCACCACCAGCGCCTGCGGGTCCGCCATGCCGACGTCCTCCGAGGCGAAACGTACCATGCGGCGGGCAATGTACAGGGGGTCTTCCCCCGCCTCTAGCATCATGGCCAGCCAGTAAATAGAAGCGTCCGGGTCCGAGTCCCGCATCGATTTATGCAGCGCGGAGATAAGGTCGTAGTGTTGCTCCCCGGCCCTGTCGTATAGTACCGCGCGCCGTTGCAGGGCGTCTTCGATAATCGGTAGCGTAACCAGCCGGTTACCCTCGATGTCGGGGGGTGTGTTCTGGGTGGCTGTCTCTAGGGTATTGAGGGCGACTCTCGCATCGTGGTTGGACATACTGATGAGGTGGCTTATGGCGTCGGGCGCCAGCCGGGCGTTCAGCTCGCCGATTCCCTGGAATTTATCTTTCACGGCCCGGTGTATCAGTGTCTGTATTTCTTCTTCGCTCAGTGGCTTGAGGGGCAGCACGCGGGTGCGGGAAAGCAGCGGCGAAGTGACTTCGAAGGAGGGATTTTCCGTGGTGGCGCCGATGAGCGTGATGGTTCCGTCCTCGACATACGGCAGGACGGCGTCCTGCTGGGTCTTGTTGAAGCGGTGAATCTCATCGATGAAGAGGATTGTTTTCTGCACGTGCACCTTGCGGCGTTCCGCGGCCTGTTGCACTATCTTTCGCAGGTCGTTGACGCTGGCGGTTACCGCGCTTATCGGAGCGAAGTGCGCGCCGGTGCTGTTGGCGATGATATACGCCAGGGTGGTCTTGCCGCATCCCGGCGGCCCCCAGAAAATCATCGAGGGGATACGGTCGGCCTCGATGGCCCGCCGCAGTACCCGCCCCTTGCCGATGATATGCTCCTGCCCGACGAATGTATGCAGGCTGTTGGGCCTCATCCGTGTGGCCAGCGGCGCGTTGAGTAGCTGCTCCGGTTGCTCCTGATGTTCCTGATGTTCAAACATATCCATGCTCATGGCTCACCTTCCCCTTTTTAACGGCTGCTCCAGGCTGGCATCGTCGCCAGGTATTCGCTGGCGGCTTCCTCGGCAGCGACCCTGTCCAGGCCCCGGTTGTTCATCATTAAGCCCACCATCCCATCCAGGATTTCCTCGTAGCTTTTGAGGCTGCCGTTAGAGTTGCAGCAATGTACGCAGTATTTGTTTTCCTCGTAACCCCCGCCGAAGTGCTCGGGGCTGAGCATGGGCATGCCGCAGCTTTCGCAGTTGGCCGTCGCCGGCACCTCGCACCCGTCGCAGGTTTCCGCCGTATCCAGTTCCAGTTCCGATATCGGCTTGTGTCCGTTTCCGTCTGCCACTTGTTATCCCCCTGTCCATATTATATATGAATCGTGCGATTTAGTTTACTGCAAATACTTTATTTTTTCTAGTTTCTACTATGCCTCTGCCAGACTCTTCAAATTGGCCAGTATTTTTCCCATATTTGTGACTATTATCATTGGGCAGATAAGTGCCCCGATAATTTTCCCGATAATTCCCATAGGCATCTCCAGGTCCTCGAACATGGTAAACCTGCTATCGGATGGCGTGGCCTCGATACTCCATACCTGGTCGTCTTTCTTCAGGGAACCTGACGTTACGCCGAAGGCCAGCTTCTTATTCTCCACCCACTCCGTCACCACGTAGTGAAGCTTCAAAAGCTGGCCGCAGGATTTCTCCTCGTAGTAGAAGGTGGTGCCCACGCCGCCGCGCTTGTCGCCGGTGTACTCGAATTTCTGGAGAAGGTTAAACCACTTAAGTATTTTCTCCGGCTCAACCAGGAAGGGCCAGATTTTCTCCGGCGGCGCCTCAATCTCGATAGACCTATCTATTTTCATTTCTCCCTCCTTTCTACTCCCGGCTCCCACCCCCGCCTGTCATTCTGCCCGCAGCAACGAAGCAATCCGTTACCCTCTCTCCTTCACCCGTCATTCCCGACCTGATCGGGAATCCAGACCACCTTCGCCCTCGCTTCTAATCTATTCCCACCCTGGCCACCCAGTATCATTCTCTGCTTATCCCATAGCCCCCTGTCATTCCCGCGAAAGCGGGAATCCAGACCACATCCCGCCCCCTCGTTGCTTATCTTTTCCCACCAAGGCCGCTGGTTTGTTCCGTAATACTCTGCTTGTATCAGAGCGTTTAACAGGGGAGGGAGAAGTTAAGCAAGAGGGATTTTGTACCTTCATATATATTGACTAATTTTTTCTCTAATTCTACTCATAAGATTATCGTTTATTTCCCACATATTACCCCGTGGCATCGGGCGAATTTCGTCAACAATATTTTTAACATCATCATCCCATAAAGGGTTCATTTTTAAATAATCACTTGGTGTAGCGGGACGGAAATATATCTCCTTTTCCTCATATCGTAATATTACAGCCCATCCATAAATGCCACGATCTCGAACCGTGTAAAAAAGTACAATTGTATCGCCAATTTTCGGCTGACTCCCCGCAGGGGATATTTTACCTATAGTCCAAGTCGTGTTATTATTCTCCCAAATTTCAGTTCGGTAATTTTCAGGACGCCAAATTCCCGCATTCATCTGATATAACCAATTAGCCATATTATCCTCCTTTTATTATTAAGATTTGGTGCTTAAATTTTTTTACTTATACCTCTTCACCTCGAACCGGTACAGCTTCACCGGCTCGTCCGGGCTTATGCCCCCCTTCTGCCGGCAGATGTCTATCTGGTACTCCACGCTGTCAACTCCTTCGAGGTCCGGCAGGAGCAGCCCCTTCTGCCACCCCGCCTCCACGATTACCCCGTACTTCTTCGGGTCAAGCTGGCTTTCGTCCTCCACCGGCTCGGGCTTCGTGAGCACGTCCACGCTGTAGTCGAGGTCCTGAAGTTCCTCCGGTGCGATGGGCGGGAAACGCGGGTCACGCGTGGCGGAGCTTATCGCATTGATGATAATCTCCTCGGCTACGTTCTTCTGCTGCGCCTCAAACGTGCCGATGCAGCCCCGCAGAGCGCCCAGCTTGTGAATAGAAACGAAGACGCCGGCCTTCTCCTGTATTTCCGGGGTGAGTTCCTGTGGCGGTGGGGGTGTTTTCCCCTCCCTCACGTATGTTTCCACTGTCTCTTTAGCCAGAGCTGTCAGAGGGTGCAAGCCGCCCTTTTTGAAGATAACGCCTGCGTAGCCGACCACCTCTTCGTAGTCGCCGGTGGCATCGCCGCTGGTCTGGTATTTTATCAACTCCGCACCGCTAACCCCGAGTTCTTTGGCGGCGGCAATAAGGGTAACCACCGGGCCGTGGGCGCACATCGATATGCGCAGGTTTTTGTACCGCCGGGTCAGTTCGTCCTCGTTGAGGTCCAGCATGGCTTCCACCGCTTTCATGTCTTTCTCCGCGGCGGCTGCCTGCGGCTCACGGTGAGTCATGTCCCCGCTGGCGAGAATCACCGCCTTGCTATCCAGCTCTTTAATAGACCTGGCGATGCTATGTCCGATTTCCTGATAGATTTCGGACGGGGCACCGGCAAGGATAATAGGCACTATCCGCACGTCCGGCCTGATGTATTGCAGGAAGGGGACCTGCACCTCGACGGCGTGCTCCTCCTGATGCGCCCGGTAGTCCTCCTCGGCGTACTCAGATACAGCTACGATTTTCCTGGCCAGTTCCGAGTCGACCTCCACCTCACCAAGCGGCGTCTTCCAGGTACCCTCGACCATGACGCTGAACGGCTTGCCCAGTCCGGAATGGGTGGGCCCTATAATGACGAAGGTATCCTTGAAATTGATTCTGGAGATGGTTGCCCCGGCCACCGCCCCCGAATACTGGTATCCGGCGTGGGGCATGAGCAGACCAACGACTTCCTCTTTGGGCTCGTCCTTATTTACGTACCTGGCAATCATTGCCCGCAGTTCCGGAGCCGAGCCGGGATAGAAATAACCGGCGACGTATGGATTCCTTATCATTTTACCCCTCCTTCGAGCCGGGCGACCTGAAATTAAGCTCCGCCCCGCAGAACCGACACCGCGAACCGTCCAGCCCTATGACGTCTGTCTGGTAACCGAGCCTCTTCACGACAATTTTGCCGCAGGCATAACAGCGTGTGCTTTCGCTCTTGTGGCCGGGGATGTTGCCGGCATAGATAAACTTGAGTCCGGCCTGATGGCCTATCTCGCAGGCTCGGTCGATAGTCGCCAGGGGTGTTGGTGGCAGGTTCGTCAGATTGTGGTGGGGGTAGAAGCGGGTCACGTGCCAGGGAGTGAGTTCGCCCAGCTCATCTCTAATCCAGTTAGCGATTCCCTCGAGTTGTATGTCATCGTCGTTCATGGTGGGAACAATGTTGGTAACCACCTCGACGTGCATATTCCATTTGTCTTTGGCTCTTTTCGTGACTTCGAGAATCTCGCGCCAGCGGGGTATCCCGGTCAGAGCTTTATAGAATTCATCGGTAAAGCCCTTGATATCGACGCGCCAGGCATCCAGATAGGGGCCGATGGCATCCAGTGCCTCCGGGGAAGCATAGCCGTTGGTCACGTAAACGGTGTAGAGTTTGTTCTCTTTGGCCAGTTTCGCCGAATCCAGGGTATGCTCGAACCAGATGGTCGGCTCGTTGTAAGTCCAGGCGATTCCCCGGCAATCATGTTGTATGGCGAGTTCTATCGATTTTTCAGGCAAGAGTTCGCGGCAGCCGTGCAGCAGTGAGGTGCTATCGGCGGTGGATATCTCCCAGTTCTGGCAGTGTATGCAGTGGAAGTTGCAGCCCAGGGTGCCGAGGGAGAAACATGAAGTGCCGGGGTGAAAGTGAAACAGGGGCTTTTTTTCGATGGGGTCAGCGGCGATAGATGATACCCGGCCGTAGTTCAGGTTGAGCAGGGTGCCGTCCTGATTCTGGTACATGCCGCAGACACCGTATTTTCCCGGATTAATCCGGCAGCGCCACTGGCAGGTATAGCATCTTACCCTGGAGTCCGGCAGTTTTTCATAAAGCAAGGCTTCTTGCATAGCCTGGCTCCCCCCAACCCTTAGAGTAATTATACCACCCGACGGTTGTCAATTATAGGGGTGACAAAACGGATGGTTTTAGGAAAGGCAAGACAAAAAGCTTTTAAAGAGAAACAATTCGAGGGGGGATGGGGGAGTAACAGGTTTGAATTGTTTTATAAATTATGGTAAGTGTGGCATTATTATGTTAAGCGACTGTGGAGAAGACGCGGTTATTTACGTTTATGGAGGGTGCGACAAAATGGGGGTGTTTTCAGGGGGTTAATTGTTTTGGGAAAACAATTATTTGAAAAAAGGGGGTTTTGTCGCGGTTTTGAGCGTGGGGGGAGATTTTTAAAGTGGTGACGGTAACCGCGTGATGAAGACCGAGGGCGGCCAGACCATCCTCTATATCAATAAATACTACGAAATAAATCTTGATACCGAAGAAGAAACCAGCTACTATTACCTTGGAGACAGATTGGCAGCCATGAGCGAAAACGGCACACTGAAGTACCTGCACCAGGATCACCTGAGCGGCACGTCAATAATGACGGACACGAACGCCAACCAGGTAGAGACTACCATGAAATACTACCCGTACGGAGAAACGAGGGTGGGGTCTGTGCCTACCGATAAGCTATTTACAGGACAGAGGTTGGATGATACGGGTCTTTACTATTACGGAGCAAGATATTATGATGCAAGCATGGGTAGATTCATCAGCCCGGATACCATAGTGCCCAGCCCCGCCAACCCCCAAAGCTTTAACCGGTACAGCTATTGTTTGAATAATCCGCTGAAGTACGTTGACCCCAATGGGCATATAGTAGAAATACAAAGACAAAATTCTTGGCTAGCATACTTGATGTACTGTTATGGTAATGCCAATATTGGCCCTTATGCTATGATGATGGTAACAGATATGCCTGACCCCCAACTTTACGCGGCCTATGAAGCAGTTCGCGATACCGCGCCAGTTGAGACAGGTATTATTGAGACTAGCGATAAGGTTTACACCATTGGTTGGGAGAGTCTTGGATGGCAAATCGACAGTACTATAGATTTTGATACTGGTGAAATTTCTATTAATAGTGACCTAATCCAGGCCGATTCCTTTTACGTCTCAAAATCTATGTTAGACCAAGTGTATAACGCAGCTGATAATTTTGGAATTATTCCAAAATACAGCAATGTAGATGTATTAGTTGCTTACGATATAGCCGCGTTCACTGGTGATCTCACTTCCATCATTGCGTTGCCAACTGTTAATCCTGTTGCTAGCGTTGTAGGACAATGGACTTCTGCTGTTGCTAACATGAATGCATTTGTAGAGACTTTTTACAGGTATAAGACAGGGCGAGCAAATGGTTTGGATTTGACTGTCTCGGGTATTACCACTGTGACTGGTTTCGTCCCATATTTTGGTGTCATACCAGCTGGCTTCCAGTGGTGGTGGGACACAAGAGATTAGGAGGTTTTATATAAGTGTTATTACATATTGTGTTTATCACAATGATAATACTCTCAATATATTTAATATATGGGGCTTGGTATAAAGACTTTGGCGAGAAAGCTTATCATACAAATGAACGCCTTCCTACTTTATACACATGGATATGGCCGAAAAGTTTAAGAAAGTCTATTATTGCATTTAAGATTTTGGCAGTATCCATATTAGTAGTCTTTATTGTATTAGAATTATTATTAATCCTTAATGTTTAGCTCTGCAGATGTTTTTTCTCTTTTCGTTAAAATATAATCAAGTTTATCTCAAGGCGGCACCTATATTCCGTCCCAATCCCCAGAGCTTTAACCGGTACAGCTACTGTTTGAATAATTCATTGAAGTATGTTGACCCCAGCGGGCATCAAAATGAATACATGATACTTTATAATTATGTCATGGAGCACGGGACAGGAGGACCGCTGCCACAGTATATAGCTAATATAATTGCCCAGGGAACTTCCGGGAGGCCGACGCAGACAGGGCCTACTCCGCCGACGCCTACACTAACACCCCCATCACCTTCTCTACCGGATTTTCAATATTCAAGTTCGGACTCAAGTGCTGCAAATGGACAGCCATCTTTGCCCATTAATAAAAATGAAACGCCAGCAACATTGCCAAAGATACCATCTACAACACCTGATACTGGTAATAAAATAAACGCAAACGTGGGAGAAGTTATCTTAAACACTTTCACAGGTTGTGCTCAAATAATTGGAGGCATTTTTATAATTGGATCAGGGCTTGCAGTAGCATTAGCTGGTATTGTCGAAACAGGAGGATTAGCAACAATTATTTCTATCGCAGTAGGTGGTTTCATTATATCAGAAGGGTACCAATTTGTCGCGGCTGGGATCGAAAGAATTACTTATGATACAATCCGATTGCCTGATATCCCTTTAATACCAAACCCATTCCCATGATAAAATTCTTGTGTAGTAAATAATTTGGAAACGCAATGGAATTGGTTGTCAATGCCCATAGCAATTTTACTTTATACAATTTGGGGGGTAGAAATTGTTTATCGAAGGCTGGGTAATAAGATATCGTGGTACATTTGAATTGGTTTTTGGATTGTTGGCATATCAATATTATAGACTTAGTAAAGCAGCAGTATCCATATACAATCCAAGTGATTTGTGGTAAGAAAGAGGAGATATAATGAATACGGACATTCATGATATAAATAAATACCTCTCTAAGGTAATCACTCGCTTAAAAAACGATAAATTTCATATAAATCAGAACATCTTATATTATGATCAAGTTTTCGAATATACAGCAAGAAAAACAAGGTTTCAGATTGAGCGATTCGGGTTTTTTACAACTTACTTTTTATTTGCAAGATTCACAACTCCGGATATTCGTTTACTATGCAATTTCTCTACAAAGTCCTTCCGGTACGCAAAAAAAACTAGTGGTATTCACCCACCACGTGGATTGTTTTATGGTATTATATGTTTCCCAGTTGCTATCACTGATTCTATTGATAAAAACACTGCTGATATTATTCGCAAAATGGAATTCCCAAGGCATTTCGCCGCCTTTGAGAAATTAGTTGTCTTTAGTCTTGATAATGAGGTACTTCACTACTCCGATAAAACACCTATATGGGGTACTATGTATCATGACCATGACAGACAGACAATATGCAAACTGCTGACCCCGTGAAGCAGGGCGCGGACCTGAAATACGTCCACCAGGACCACCTCACCGGCACGGCTTTGGTGACGAGTGATAACGGCACCTCCCTGGGCACCATGAAGTACTACCCGTACGGCGGCACAAGGTCAGGCTCTGTGCCTACCGATAAAAAGTTTACCGGGCAAAGGCTTGAATCCACCGGCCTGTACTACTATAATGCACGTTACTATGACCCAATGATAGGGAGGTTTATCAGGCCTTAATTCTGGTGACTTTCAGGGGGCGTTTTATTGACGAGCCGGGAACTCTGAACCGGTTGTTATCCAGGCGGGGTACCGCTTTTTCGGTCGGTTTATCAACCTGCGGGGCCCATGCGTAGGGGACGCGGTAAGCGCGGTAGACCTGATTCATCTTCGGCATTCTGAACGGGTAGGGGCTGAGGTACTCCCATACTATTTCATGCTCGGTCGTTACCTCAAAGATGCGTGCGTCGGAGCCCTCCGTTATCAGGGTATTCCCGTTGGGGAGGCGCTGCGCCGAACTCATAAAGCTGCTGTAGAAAACACCAGCTCCGGTGCCCATGAATCCTTCCCGGCGCGGGGGGTATTGCCAGACAACTTCGAGCGTCGTGGGGTCATATTCGATTATACGCGAGAAGTCCCGCCGGGCATTGCCGTTTCCGGTGGGGGCGCCAGGATTGGGGGCGCCGTAACCGGCCTGCCCGCCGTTATCGAACACCAGGATATTGCCTTCGCCGGGGAGTCCCCGGGGAATCAGGTGGGCATGGTGCGGGCCGACCTGTTGACCCATATTGCGGAGAGCCCCGGTGGCTGAAAAATCAGGGCCAAGCTGCCAGATGATTTTACCTGTTTTTTTATCGGTGATAGCGGTGATGTTCGTCTCACGTCCGTCCCAGATGATGTTATCCGGATGGAAACGTTCATCGCCGCCGTCGAACCATTTATTAGGCCCGAGGGTGGATATGGAGTTCATGTGCATCCAGTCGCCGTACCTGCCGCCGGTCATCATCATGCCGGGATTGCGCGATAGAGTGTTTTTGGCTTCCTCGCTGAATCCCATCTCGTCGAAATGGTCACTGCAAAGCCATTCCCAGACAATCTTTCCGTCCCAGTTAACCTCGATGATGGCATCGTCCAGGAGGCGCTTTTCGCTTATTTTGGGATTTTTAAGGTTTTTATGGCAGAGGATTAACGTATTGCCTTTATCGACCAGGGGGTCCATGCCGGGAGTATAGTAGCCCACCGGGTTGCCTTCTCTCTGGTAATCATGGTGCTGCCGGAGCATCCACCGGGGCTTACTACGCGGGTCCCTGACGCGCTCGTATCTATCGAACCGCCAGACGACGTTGCCGTCCCAGTCGACCTGAACCAGGTCGAGCATATCCTGAAAGCCGTATTTGAAATTCCTGCAGCCGGTGCTGCCGATGACATGGCCGCCGGGCATCATCTTGTTGGGAACGCCTTCAAGTCCCTGCCACTGCTTGACCGGGTTGCCATTCATATCGACCAGGGTGGCTCCCACCCCCTTAAACTGGTATATACCGGTCTGAAACAGGGTGTAGCCGTTCCAGCATTTTTCCGGATGATAAATGGTTGTACCCGTTGGATAAACAGTCGGCGGCATGATTTTCCCTCCTGCGATTGAGAGTTTGGGGATAGTATAGCTTTTTAAGAGATAGGGGGCAAGGGGGGATTTGTTTCGCCCTCACCCCCTTTACGAATCTGCCTCAAAGGATTATAATATACTGGTTTTGTTTTGAAGTAATCCATGCGGGGGTGAAACTTGGGTGTTTTATATGTGGTCTCCGTGGAAGCAGCGGCGGGCAAGACGGCTATCTGCGCCGGCCTGGCCGGTAACCTCTTGAACGACGGTAAAAAAGTCGGCTATCTCAAGCCGCAGGTGGTGGAGAAAGACGGCTCCGATAGTGATATCGTCTTCATGAAGCAAATTCTGGGACTTGAAGATGCCGTCAATGCCCCTGATGTAATTAAAGGCAGGGATGTCGTCCTCGTTGAAGCCAGTCTCGGACCGGCTGCCGATGACGCCGCCAGCAAGGCTACCTGCGGGGCGGCGAAAGAGATGAAGGCCCAAGCTATCGTCGTGGAGGCCTATTCCGGCGAAGCCTCAAAATATGCCGACGTTTACAAAGGATTCGGCGAGAGCCTGCTGGGCGTCATTATTAACAAGGCGCCGGAGAGCAAGCTCAAACAGGTTAAAGAAGACGCAGCAGCGCAGTTCGGCACTGCCGGTATCAATGTGCTGGGAGTAATCCCCGAAAACAGACTGCTGCTCGCCATCACGGTCGGTGAACTGGCCGAGAGCATCCAGGGTAAGATACTGAATAATGCCGAGAAATCGGCGGAACTGGTTGAGAACTATATGCTGGGAGCGATGGTCGTCGATTCCGGACTGGATTACTTCGGGCGCAAGGACAATAAAGCCGCCATCGTCCGGCAGGACCGCCCGGACATGCAGCTGGCCGCGCTGGAGACATCCACGCAATGCCTCGTCCTCACCGGCAGCAGCGAACCCCCGATCTATAACGTCCTCCAGAAAGCGGAAGCGCGGGGCATACCGATTATCGCCACCGAGACCGGGGCTAAAGAAATCGTCGCCGGCCTTGAAGATGTCATTACAGGTGCCAGGCTCAACCAGGAGAAAAAGCTATCCCGGCTGGCTGATGTTGTAAAGCAAAATCTGGATATAACAGCGATAGTATAGCCGGGAGGCTATAGCGGGTTGAAAAAGTGTGTCTACTTCTCACAGTTTATTGCTTTCTGTGCATTGAATAAGTTCGTCAATCGCCTTTACAAAGGAATCATCAAAGCTACCATAGTGTAGCCGCTTTATTGTTTCCCATCGTTCCTGGTTCTCCTTGATAGCGAGGAGGTTGTTCAAATAGGTTGATTTCTCCTTGAGCTCTGCGAGCATTTTACTAAAGTCTTCGTTATATATATATCCATAGAATTGCTGGAAGGCATCTATAAGAATTCCGAGGTATGCGATATTTTTTGCCTCCTTTGGTGGTATGGATTTTTCAAGGCCATCTACAGCATAAAACACATCAGGGTTGCCAAAACAAATTTGACTCGCTTGGTTAAACGTAGTGAACAAGTAGTTAAGCGTCACTCTGTCTAAAGATTTGGAGGTTATATTAACCTGTTTCATAACGGCATTTGTCCGCAACCATGAGACGATGAGCGCAGCAGAAGCTATTATTATTGACGCAATTGAAATTGTTAATGTATATGATTCCATTTCTAGTCACCTCCATTGAGCATATCGTCAGGTAGTTATATAAATGATACCATAAAGAGTAAGTCCGAAAAGCGCTCTTAAGCTTACCTAGTCCAATTACGTAACGGGCTATGGATGTATATTCTGGCGCGGGAGGTAAGGCGGAATCCGGGATAAACAAAAAGGCTGGTGGACCGAATTATCCACCAGCCTTTAATTGTTTCCTTCTATGGGAGGTTCGGGCTTTTACCGGTTAGTCCTGATTTTGTTGAAGCATTCGCTGCAATATACCGGTCTGCCTTCACGGGGTTCAAAAGGTACTT
>CAZCOB010000041.1:0-19810 GCA_964500415.1 uncultured Dehalococcoidaceae bacterium
GTGGTCACGCCGCTCGAATGCCAGTCGAAGCCCAGTACGCAGCCGAAAGCCTGGAACCAGTAAGGGTGGGAAAGCCGCCGTATCATTTCGTTGGGGCCGTATTCGGATACGATGGCAATAGTTATTTCGCGGGCCAGCAGCACCATGCGCTCGAACAGCCAACTGGGTGCCTTACCGCCGTGCAGAGGCAGGTTGGCAATACCGGTTCGCCTGGGGCCGGACATTGAAATGGCGTCTCCTTGTGTTAAGAAGCGCAGGAACTGCAATCGCCGGAGCTACAGCTGGAGCAGGAATTGCCACCGGCGCCGGGTACGGTCTTGGGCACACCACCCAGGCTGGCGCTAAACGCAGCGAAGGTGGACATCTTGCGCCGGGCAGGTTTGTGGCACTTGGGGCAATCCGCCGGCTGGTCGGACTGGCTTAGAGGGCGTAGTTCCTCGAATTTATTATCGCATTCTGAACAGACATACTCATATATCGGCATGTTATTTCTCCTACCTAATAGTTTATCGCGTTTCTCTGGCGTGGTCAAGGTATATTGCCATCTTGAGTTATACAGTGTAGTATGGTAAAGCACTACTAGCAGGAGAGGAATTTGATTCATAAAATTGACATAAAGACAAATGCGCAGGTGGAATTTCAGGAAATCACGGCCGGGGTCGCGGACATCGTTCGGGTCAGTGGGGTCAGGAACGGTATTTGCTACGTTTTCGTACCGCATACCACGGCCGGGGTGATGGTTAACGAGCATGCCGACCCCAGTGTCGCCGGGGATATTGCGGCGCAGCTTGATAAAATAGTGCCGGAGCACGGAAATTACCGCCATCTGGAAGGGAACTCGCCGGCGCATATCAAGGCAACGATTGTCGGCGATTCCGAGACGTTGTTCATCGAAGATGGGAAGCTGGTGCTGGGAACATGGCAGGGTATCTTCTTCTGTGAGTTCGACGGGCCGAGGAACCGGCACGTGCTGGTTAAAATTATCGCAGAAGGTTAGAAATATTGGAGGGTTTTTTGATTTGCGCAGGCGCCACTATGTTATTCTTGAGCCGATTTTAAACAATAATCACAAAGCAGCCTTTATTTTAAAAAGGAGGTGAGTAATGTCAACGGCTTTAAAGGTAGTGCTGATTGTTTACGGGGTGGTGTTACTTCTAATGGGGCTGGGTGGTATCATTCTTCCCGAACAGGTAAGTGGGATGTTCGGAGTAGAAGAAGTTAATGACAATATATTATATATGACGATGGCAGTCAGTGTTTTTTCCCTTGCTGCCGGTATCTGGATTCTCGTGGCCGCAAGGGACGTGCTGCGGAATATAATCTGGGTAAAATTTTCTATAACCATGGCCGGTCTTTCGGCGGTTTTACTGGGTTATTCATCTATCAAGGACTATATCGACTTCATGCAGGTCTTACCTGCTATTATCCTGTGGATTATCTTCATCGTGCTCTTCCTTGTATTTTACCCCTGGAAGGGGACACGCGCTGACGAGTAAGAGCCCGGTATCTAGCGGAAGACTATCCTGTAAGCTACCACGTCGAGCAGGCTGTAAAGGAAGGCAAGCAAATCTTGCGCCAGTTTCATAACCTCTTGTTCCCTTCGACTAGAAATCCTGCCCCGGTATTGATATCCGGTAAAGCCCGCAATAGCGGCAGCGGGAATAACGCTGGTGAACGTGGTACAGCCCCTTACGTCCGCACTGGGGGCAGTAGCTGAACTTGAATTTATGGTTCGTCTTGCTGGCTCTGATGGTTTGATTATCTGTCATTATCGTCCTTTCCACGGACTGCTTGACAGTTTAACTCCTGTGTCTTACACGGCAATCACAAAGCCCGTTAAGAACGTCACGGATATATCACAAATAGCAAACGTAACAACAGTAGTGGACCTTTTTGATGTGGTTGGTTGGAAGAATATTATCGGCTTTGGTTATAACGCGCTGCCGTCGTCCATGAGCTTGACGTACATGTCTTCCAGCGCTGACTGCCGTACCGAGAGGTCGATTAAAGCCCAGTTCTTTTCCGAGATGTTTTGCAGCAGCGAGGCGATGCGTGAAACATCGGAGGTGGTGAAAACGTAGTTGTCCCCCTGCTTCTCGTATTCGAGGTCTTCATCCGCCTTGAAAACGACCTCGTATTCGCGATTGCCCAGCCTTTTCCTGATAGCCTCGATGGTGTCGCAGATATAAATTTCCCCATTTTTCATGATGGCAACACGGTCGCAGATATACTCGATGTGAAAGAGGTTATGGGCGCTTAGAACGATGGTCTTTCCTTCGCTGTTTAGCTTCTTGAGGTAGTCGATGATAAAGAACGATGTCAGCGGGTCGAGGCCGGAGTTGGGCTCGTCGAGGACCAGGATGGAGGGTTCGTGCAGGAGGGTGCGGGCGATGGCCACCTTTCTTCTCATTCCTTTGGAGAGGTCGCCGGTATACTTGTCCCTCTCCTCCAGCTTCAAGGAATTGAGTAACAAATCTATCTTTTCGGCGGTGGTCTTTTTGGGTATTTTATAGAGCTCCCCGAAGAACTCCAGGTACTGCTTGATGGTCATGTTCTCGTAGAGGGGGCTTTCCTCGGGCAGGTAGCCGATATGCTGCTTGACTTGAGTGTTTTCCCGGCTGATGTCCTGACCCATGACGGTGATGGTTCCAGAGGTCGGCGCCAGCAGCCCCACTATCATCTTGAGCGTGGTCGTCTTACCGGCGCCGTTATGGCCGATTATACCCAGTATTTCCCCCTCCCTGATTTGAAGGTTAACACCCTTTACCGCCGTGAAGTTCTTATATATCTTGGTAATAGAGTCCAATTTTATAATATCGGTCATTCCTGTAGCCTGTGCGTCTTTCTTTTTTATATGAGGAATATACTCATAATGTCCAGGCGGGAAATTACCCGCCTCAGAGCCAGATTCAGCGGTAAATCGAGAGTCATCGTGCTGGCAATTCTCGCCCTGACTATCGTTAGCTCTTATGTAATTTACCATCAGGACCTGGTAATAAGCAAGGGTTTGTATATCGTGGGCGTATCCGCCGATGCTCCCGTAATCGCTGACAGCCGTTTTAACATTACCGAACACGACCGCGAGACGGGATATGAATTACTGGAGCGGGGCGCAATCGACCTGTATCTTGATGGCGAAGAAATCGTCATGAGTCACACCGAGCGCTCGGAATATGCCGCCGGGGCTTTGCAGAAGTACCTTGAGAAGCAGGAACTGCTTCGCGTGGCCGACGCATATGAAATCGACCGCGCTTTCCCGCTGCGCATCGAAATAAGCTATCTTGACGGCGGCGACGAAGACCTGATTGCGGAACCGTCGGCACCCGCCCCGGATATAGCCGGAATACCGGATTCAACAGCCCCCACCGATGAAACTCACAAATCGCTGTCGTCGGCGGAACCACCAGTCGCGATGTCTCCGGAGCCGGTTTCTCCGCCGGAGGATAAGCTCGCTGTTGCCTCGCCGATAGCCCTGCCCGAGCCTATGCCTTTGTCCCCAGCCGCTACTGATGATGCCGTCCGTAAGCAGTTGACCGATTTCGCCGAAAGCAGGCAGTTGCCGGAATTCAAGGCGGAGTTTATTTCCGAAAACGACATCATCATCCCTTCGCTGATGACCCCGCCGATACCTCTAGCACAGGTGATAATTACCTTTCTATATGTTGTGCCGGTGTTCTTCATCAGCCTCTTTTTTACCAGCAGCTTCACCGAGGAGAAGGTCAGCCGCAAGCTGATTGTTCTGCTTTCGGCGCCGGTGACCCGGCTCCAGGTAATCCTGGGCAAGATGCTGCCTTATCTGGCTTATTCGATCATCGTAATTATAGGCGTTACGATGGTGCTGAAGGGTAATATCCTGCTCGGACTGGCTATATTCATTCCCGTTATGCTCTTTATCTTCTCTATTTACCTCATAGTTGCCCTGACCTACCGTACTTTTAAAGACCAGACGTTTTTCTCCGTGCTGGCGTTATCGGTAGTTACCGTTTATCTGGTCGGTCCGGCGATGTTTACCGGCGTCAACGACCTGAGCTATATCTCGCCGCTGACGCTGGCGGTGACGATGTATCGTGGCGAGTCTTTCACCGTGCCCCAGTATTTCCTGGCGACGACCCCGCTATTGCTGGTGTTCGGGCAGACGATGTTCGTAGGGACGCGTGTCTTCAACGAAGAATACCTTATGGGATTCCGGCCGCTTCACAAGAAAATCGCCGAGGCTATGTACCTCACCCTCGACCGGGCGCACGTGAATCTGTCCATTCTGTTCATGGGCATGTGCCTGGTGCCGCTGGTGTTCATGGTGGAGCTGGCCTCCATCGTCTTCGTGACCAATTTGCCGATGCCCTTCATGCTGGGATTCATGCTGATTGTGTCCGTCGTCGTGGAAGAACTAGCCAAGTCAGCGGGAGTGGTTATACTCCTCCAGAATAATGCGCTCCAGAGAAAAAGGGATGTCTTCAAGCTCGCCGCGCTTTCGGCGCTGGGGTTCATGCTGGCCGAAAAGCTGCTGCTGCTCATGGCTATGAGTGTCGTATCGGATTCTATGTTTGTCCAGGCGCTGACCGGCGGCGGGCTGCTCCTGCTGCCGCTGGCCCTGCACGTTGTGTCGACATCCGTTGTCTGCTTATTCACGGCGCACTTCGGCACCCGATTTTATCTCCTGGCTATAATCCTCGGCAGTATGATTCATGCTATTTATAACCTGTACGTAATGGGGACACTGCTATGAGCGGATTTCTGGCCCTGTTGAAAAGGGAGTTGAGGTCGATTACGAAGGAGAAGACGATTATGTTCGCCATTATCGTCCAGTTCTTCATCGCTTCTTTCTCCTCGATTATTCTGGTGGGTATCATGGCTTTTTACGACCCCTCTTCCATCGGCGATAGCACTCACGTGCGTATCCGGGCGGGCATCGTCGCCACCGGTGAAAATGTGGAGCCATTGCTTAACTACCTCGATGAGAGCAACGTACGACTGCACGTTTACCCCGATATGACCACCGCTGAAGACGCCTTTAAACGCAGACGTATCGATACGATTATGGTGGTGCCGGAGAGTCGGAACGGCGTCGTCGATATGCAGCTTATCATGCCCGAGCTGGATACCAAGAAGACGGTCATCTTCATGGTGCTGGACGAACCGCTGAAAAGGTACGAGAATTACCTGCGTGAGTCACAGGGTGTCGACCTGAATTATAACTCCGTCGGCGGCAAGCCCAACACTACTTACGAGTTTCTTTATTCGCTGATTGTGCCGATACTGATGCTCTTCCCGGCCCTTATTGCCGGCAGCATCGTCATCGATACCGTGTCCGAGGAGTTCGAAAACAAGACCTTTGATACTCTGGCGGCGGCGCCGGTCTCCCTGGGACAGGTAGTTGCGTCCAAGATGGCGGCGGCGGTTATCACGGCGGCGATTCAGGTCATCATGTGGGTGGGGCTGTTGCGACTTAATAACATCGTCATCGAGAACGCCGGCCTGGTGATATTGCTGGGCGTTGTCATCGCCGCGGCTATATCTGTAGTCACTGCTATCATGGCGTTATATTTCAAGGACAGGGAACGCACCCAGTTCGTTTATTCTATAGTGCTCGTGGCTTTGATAGGGGGCAGCTATTTCCTCAATCCGTCTCCGTTCGGTCTCATTACCCGGCTGGCCGCCGGCGACCCTTCCATGGGCATGTTTCAGGTGGCATTGTATGCCGTACCGCTGGCTATCGTAGGCCTGCTCTTTTTGAAGGTCTCCCGGAGGCTGGTGCTATCGAGGCGATAAAACGTAGCTATGCCTGGGGCGTCTATGCTATAATTGGGTTCAAATGACGGTGGTAATTACCGGCGCCAGCGGACATGTCGGTGCCAATCTCGTACGCGCCTTGATAGATAATGGCCGCCCCACGCGCTGTCTGGTTCACGTCCATTGCCGGGCTCTCGATGGACTGGATACGGAGATAGTCCGGGGGAATACAAGCGATACGGATTCATTGTGCCGGGCCTTCGAGGGGGCAGATGTCGTCTACCACCTGGCTGCCTGTATCTCGCTATCGATGAAAGACTGGCACGTGCTGGAATCGGTCAACATTCTCGGCACCCGTAATGTGGTCGATGCATGCCTGCGTAACGGCGTACGCCGTCTCGTTCACTTCAGTTCAATCCACGCGCTGGTGCAGGAGCCGTTTTCTGTTCCGGTTGACGAGTCCCGCCCGCTGTCGGAATCGCGGCGTTACCCTCCCTATGACCGCTCCAAAGCAGCCGCCGAGATAGAGATACGTCGGGGGATAGATAAAGGTCTGGACGCTGTTATCATCAATCCCACGGCGATTATCGGCCCCCATGATTACCAGCCTTCGTATTTCGGGGAAGCCCTGCTATCGCTGGCGCAGCATAAGCTACCGGCTTTGGTTACGGGCGGGTTCGACTGGGTGGATGTCCGTGACGTGGTAGCGGGGGCGATTAAGGCTGAGGAGATAGCGCCGGTAGGGGCAAAGTATCTTCTTCCCGGGCATTGGGTATCGATGCGTGATATCGCCGCCATGATGGCCGAAATTACCGGTGTACCGCCCGTCAGGTTTGTCTTACCTCTCTGGCTGGCACGTATCGGCGCACCGTTTATTCAGGCAGCAAGCCATCTGAACGGTAAGCGCCCGCTTTATACCAGTGTTTCCCTGAGGGCCTTAAAGAGCAACCAACGTATCAGCCACGAGAGAGCCACCCGTGAACTAGGCTACCGGCCGCGTCCGTTCCGGGAAACTTTGCTTGATACCCTGCACTGGTTCGAAGATAACGGATATCTGCCCCGTCCTCCGAGCGTAAAAACCGGAGAGTCCGGGTGAAGGAACTAACGATTTATAATGGTCTGCTGGTGGGGTGGTTTGTGCTGGCTGTGGTGGTGTTCGTGGCGCTTTTTTTCGTGGTGGCCCCGTACGGACGCCATACCCGCAAAGGCTGGGGTTACACTGTCGGTAATAAATTGGGGTGGGTGCTCATGGAGGCTGCGGCCCCGCTTGCCTTCGCCGTGTGTTTTTTACTGAGCAACAACGGTATAACCGCGGTAACCCTGGTTTTCCTGTTTCTCTGGGAGGCGCATTACCTGCACCGGGCTTTTATCTACCCCTTAGGCCTGCGCGGCATGGCGCGGCGAATGCCGCTGGTTGTCGTGGCCTTCGGGTTTCTCTTCAACGTCATGAACGGTTATCTCAATGGCCGTTATATCTTTACCTTTTCCGGGGGCTATGCTAACGAATGGCTGACCGACCCGCGTTTTATCATCGGGACGCTGCTTTTTATTATCGGCTTCGTTATCAACCGGCAGGCCGACACCGTCTTACGCGATTTGCGGAAGCCCGGCGAGTCCGGCTATAAGATATCGTACCATCGGTTCTACCGCTGGGTGTCCTGTCCCAATTACCTTGGCGAGATAACCATCTGGATTGGCTGGGCGGTAGCTACATGGTCGTTACCGGGGCTTGCCTTCGCTTTCTGGACGATGGCTAACCTGATGCCGCGGGCTAAAGCTCATCACGCCTGGTACAAAGAACAATTTCCGGACTACCCACCGGAACGTAAGGCACTGGTGCCGCGGGTGTGGTAAGGCTAAAAAATAGCCTGTTTTTATGTGCGTTGCCGGTGAGATGGGCGAAACGGATTGGTCTTAGGCTGCTCACGGTTTTCTGGATATTATTGTAATCCAGTTTCTCTCGTAGATTTCGATGATTTCTATAGATTCAAATCCGGCCTCGGTAAGAAAACGACGGTATTCCTCCGGAGTGTAGAAACTGATTTTCATAAGCTCCGCCCATTGTCTGTTCCTTTCCTCAAAGAGTTCATGCCGGTATGCCTCGTCTACAATCAGAAAAATCCCGCCCGGCTTTAAAACACGTAGTATCTCCTCCAACGCCTCTGGCATGTCCGGCCAGAAGTAGTCCGTCTCGAAGGCTGTAACTAGGTCGAACGTATTACCGGGGTAGGGGATGTTGGTAACATTTCCGGTTATAATCTCGACGATATTTGCTTTTACCAGTTCTTTATTTATTTCCCGGGACAAACTGACCATGTCGTCGGAAAAATCAACGCCGCAAATCTTACAGTCATTATTCCGTGTATGTAAGAGTTTAATGGCCCCGCCCCCGCCGCACCCCACATCGAGGATACTGGCATTATCAGCTACGGTAATATGGCCCAGCCCCCACTCCCACAGGCTATAATGGCACTCGTTCAGTTCTTCGGCGACAATCCTCCCGATTTTACCCGTCGGTTTGGAGCACTGCCTTATCATCTCGTTGGTCCATTCCATGTTATAGCCTGCCTGTTTAGGGTCTATTGTACTCTAATAGGGGTCGGGAGAGAAAGGGTTGTGGTAGAAAAAACCGCCGTGTTGAAACACGGCGGCGCTGCTCGAAGTGCTCCGGCAGGGTGGGTAATTATACTATAGAACTCATCGGGTCGGCAAGCTTGACGGGGTGAAGGGCGGTAATGTCAAAGCATTTTTACCATGATTAATGTAGCAGGTTCTTTGCCTATAGCTCTGGCAGCGTTATTGACCTCGATGGTCAGAGTGCCGTCGTAGGGGGCTTTATCGAGGACTTTTAGTATAGCACCGGGGATTAGTTCGATGCCGCTAAGGTAGCGCAGGAAGTCCGAGTTGCTTTCGATGATAATGTTGAGCACCTGAGCCGATTGCCCGATTTCAAGGTTAGCCAGGGTGACGCCGGTCCTGGCGGGTGGGTTGAGGTTCTTTTCCGGTATCGGACTGCCGTGGGGGCAGAAATCAGGATTGCCCATGAAATCCGCGAGTTTATCCGCCACTAGGTCGCTCGTGGCATGTTCCAGGATGCAGGCGTGATGATAGACATCCTCCCAGCTAATCCCGAGGTAGCGATTAAGGAATACCTCCCAGAGCCGGTGCCGCCGGGTCAGCCTCAGGTAGCGCTGCTGGCCTTCGTCGGTCAAACTGGTGCCGCCGTAAGGCATATGCTCCACCAGTCCCTTTTTTGAGAGCCGGCGCAGCATCTCGCTGACAGATGCCAGCGATAGCCCCATGCTCTGCGCTATTGATGAGGTACTGACAGGGCTTTCCCGTTCTTCCAGAGCGCCGATTGTTTCCAGATATTCTTCTGTCGTGCGCTGACTCAATATATACTCCTGCTGGAGATACTCATCCCCACCTGATTAATTTTAAAGTAATTATTAGGGTATGTCAAGTCTAAATAAAGGAAT
This sequence comes from uncultured Dehalococcoidaceae bacterium, assembly GCA_964500415.1. Taxonomy (GTDB): domain Bacteria; phylum Chloroflexota; class Dehalococcoidia; order Dehalococcoidales; family RBG-16-60-22; genus JAFGPF01. The sequence goes on from CAZCOB010000041.1 coordinate 9,210, forward strand.
TGCTAATAATATTATTAGGATACCCTTGACTTTAACGGGCAGCTTTGATATAATATTTTGGAGGATATCAATTCATGATTGTCAAACCACTGAGTATGCTTGAACCCTCGGAAAAAGGCAGAATTACTAGAGTTGGCGGTAAAGGAGAAATTCGCCGCCGTCTCCTTGATATGGGTGTAATCCCAGGGGTATTGGTTGAAGTGTACCGGGTGGCTCCGCTTGGCGACCCCGTGCAGATAAAGGTAAAAGGGTATGACCTTGCCCTGCGTAAAGAAGAGGCCGGAAAAATCCAGGTGGAGTTGATAGAGAGTATTCTGGCGAGAGTGCCATCTGGTGAAAAAGTAACCGTTCTGGCGGTAAGAGCCGGCTGGGGATTGCAGCGCCGGCTGGCCGATTTAGGAATGACACCCGGGGCTGTTGTCACTGTCATCAGCAGTGGGCGTCCCGGTCAGGTAGTCCTTGATGTCCGGGGCTCACGACTGGCCCTGGGGCGCGGCATTGTCAGTAAAATAATGGTCAGGATTCAGGGAGCCGGGGCCGGTGAGTAAGAAGCAAATTACCGTTGCGCTGGCCGGAAATCCCAATTCCGGTAAAACCACCGTGTTCAATAATCTCACCGGAGCCCGGCAGCATGTGGGCAACTGGCCGGGAGTAACGGTGGAGAAGAAGGAAGGCTTCTGCAACTTCCAGGGTAATCGTATCCGCGTGGTAGACCTTCCCGGCGTTTACAGCCTGACGGCCTACTCGCTGGACGAGGTTATCGCCCGTGACTACGTGGTTGATGAGAAGCCCGATGTCGCGGTTGATATCGTCGATGCTTCCAATCTGGAGCGGAATCTCTATCTTGCGGTGCAGTTTCTTGAAATGAAGGCCAATCTGGTCATAGCCCTTAATATGATGGATGTAGCCGAGTCCAGGGGATACCAGATTGACATAAAGGAGCTATCGCGACTCCTGGGTACCCCGGTGGTACCTATGGTGGCCTCAAAGAATCAGGGGACCGAAGATTTATTAGAGTTAGTTGTCGGTATTACCACGGGCAATATCCAGGTGAGTGGAATCAACATACAGTACGGTCACGACGTGGAGGAGGAAATCGCCAAGCTGGAAAAGTTAGCCTCCAGCAATTCGCTGGCAGAGAGTTACTCTCCGAGGTGGCTGGCCGTCAAGCTGCTGGAAGATGACCGGGAAATAATAAAAAAAATCAGGCAGACCTGAGTTGGATAAATTAGAGATAATACGTGCCAAGGATGAAAGCCTTGACCATTTGAGGAAGGTTCACGGCGACGATGCCGAAACGCTGATTGCCGATGCCAGGTACGGCTTCATCAGCGGGCTTATCAAGGATGTCCTCAAGAAACCCGCCGTCGAGAAAGAAACGACTACGGATAAAATCGACCGGCTGATACTTAATCGGTGGCTGGGTATTCCTATCTTCCTGGCGATTCTTTACGGGGTATTTCAATTCACCTTTGTCGTCTCGGAGCCGATTATAAACTGGATTAATGCAGGCCTGGACTGGCTGGCCGGGCTGACTTCGGGAATATCACCGGCCTGGTTGGGTTCTCTTGTGGCCGACGGAATTATAGGCGGAGTAGGTGCGGTGTTGTCTTTTATCCCCATAATTTTCCTGCTTTATATCGCCCTTTCCATTCTGGAAGATACCGGTTACCTGTCGCGGGCGGCCTTCGTTATGGACCGCCTGATGCACCGGATAGGACTCCACGGGCGTTCCTTCGTTACGTTGATGCTTGGCTTCGGGTGCACCGTGCCGGCCGTTATGTCCAGCCGCACCATCGAGAATCCCCATGACCGGCTGGTGACGATACTGGTTACTCCCCTGATGTCCTGTGGTGCCAAGTTGCCCGTCTATGCATTGCTGGCCGCCGCCTTCTTTACAGCCTACCAGGGGCTGGTGGTCTTTTCCATGTACGCTATCGGTGTTGTCCTGATGATTCTGCTGGCCTGGCTTTTCCGTAAGAAGATGATTCCCGGGGAGAGTGGACACTTCGTCATGGAATTGCCCCCGTACCGCCTTCCGACAGTTATTACCGTATTAGCCCACATGTGGGAGCGCGGCTGGGCATTTCTATCGCGTGCCGGCACCCTTATTTTCGGCGCGGTGGTGTTGATCTGGCTGCTGAACTATTTTGATATTCTGGAGCATATCGGCAGGGCTATCGCTCCCGTGTTCGCGACGGCTGGCTTCGGCCAGTGGCAGTCGGCGGTAGCACTGGTATTCGGTGTTTTAGCCAAGGAAGCTGTGGTCGGCGCTTTCGGCACTCTCTTTGCTGGCGCGGAAACAGCCGGCGGGTTCGGGAGTATTATCGGTACGCAGCTTGGCTGGACGCCGCTGGTGGCCTTCGCCTTTATGACCATGATTCTACTTTATATTCCCTGCGTGGCGGCCCTGGGCGCCATCAAGAAAGAGACCGTCTCCTGGAAGTGGACGTTATTCACCGTTGCTTATACGCTGGCGCTGGGCTGGGTAGTAGCTACCCTGATATACCAGGTCGGAAGCCTGTTTATATAAAAAGTACGGGCATGGGAGTAAATCGTGCTTTCTGAAGTATTAAAATCATTCAAACATACCGGAGGGCCGCTGGACCTGAATGAGTTAAGTCGGCGGCTGAATATAGAGCGTAGCGCTCTGGAGGGAATGCTGGAGTTGCTGATACGCCAGGGTAAATTGAAAAAGGTCAGTCCCGGTTCGGCGGAGTGCGCTCGTTGCGGCAGCCGTTCGGGCTGTGCTTATTTGCAGTTGGGAAATTCAATGGGAAAGGTCTATGAACTGGTGGAAAAACCACGGTGAAGGAGGTACGGGATGGCGAAAACGGATGAAAACCTGAAAATAGCTTTCGCTGATGAAAGTCAGACCAATATAGAATATCTCGCCTATGCGCGACAGGCTATTGATGAGGGAATGGTGGATATAGCACAGCTTTTTCAGGAAGCGGCGGGCGCCGAGGTCGTCCATGCCCTGACGCACCTCAAGGCGATGAATGTCGTCGGGACCACCCGGGAAAACCTGAGTGAAGCCGCTGAGGGTGAAAACCTGGAAGTTATTTCCATGTATCCCAAGTTTATCGAAGAGGCGCAAAAAGAGGGAATGCAGGAGGCGGCCGAGTCTTTCCGGATTGCTTTCGAGCGGGAGAAATACCATCGTACCATGTTCCGACAGGCACTCAAAAAGCTGCAATAGTTGTTGTTGACGTGTTTTTATTCTCAGGATATTATGATAAGAGCCATGGAGCGGAGCACCTGAACTATGTCGGACCTGGAGCAGCGAATCAACACCCTGGCACAGTGGATGCTGGAGTCGAAATACCTGCTCGTCTTCACCGGCGCCGGTATCAGCACTGAGTCGGGACTACGTGATTTCCGCGGGCCGGACGGACTGTGGACGCGACGTGACAAGGGGCTATCAACGCCCAGTCAGGACTTTACCGGTGTTGAACCCAATGCCGGGCATATCGCTATTTATGAGCTTCAGAACCTGGGCAGGCTGGCCTTCCTTATCTCTCAGAACGTGGACAATCTGCATTTGAAGTCCGGCATCAGACCGGAGTTACTGGCCGAACTGCACGGTAATCTTACCAAGGTCCGCTGTACTGAGTGTGAATTCAAGATGGACAGGGTTGAAGGGGAGAGGGAATGCCCCCTGTGCGGTGGTAAGCTGGTATCTACCGTGGTCAACTTCGGACAGCCGCTCCCTGCTAAGGACCTGGCGGAATCCTACGAGCACTCCCGGCAGTGCGACCTTTTTATTGTCGTTGGCTCCAGCATGGTCGTTTACCCGGCGGCAGATATGCCCCGGGTGGCGTTGCAGGCCGGGGCGAAACTGGTCATCATCAACCAGGGCGAGACGCCGTTTGACGAAAGCGCTCATCTGCGCTTTGCCGAGGCTATCGGGGAAGTACTGCCCCCGGCGATAGAGCAGTTGAAAGCACTTATAGCCAGAGCTGCTTAGTCCTCCTGCCATTCATAAACCGTGCTCGTCCAGACACGGCTTATGGCGGCTTCCAGCACTGGCTGGCGCGGCTCCGGTATATCGAGTAGGGGTGGTAGGGTAGGGATTGCCAGCTTCCCGATAAATGAGCACTGCTTCTGTAACAGTTGGATGGTGGTGCGGGCGCCGCCGTAAACTATGTAGTTCAGCGACTTTATATAAGGTTCAAGCTGCTCCCGGCTACGCTGGCAGACCCGGGTGAGGAAATATTCTATCTGCTTATCGCGGTGCCGTTCGAAGCGGTGCGCCGATGAGCCGCCCTGGCGGTGACGTCCGTGGACGAGTCCGGTGCCCACTTTACTGCTTAAGCGTTCTTCCCCTTTAAAAACACCGATGCCGTAGGAGCCCAGCCGCACCAGCACCAGCGCTATCAGGTACTCGCAACCCAGCAGCGAGCGTAGTCGTTCGGTATCGAGAGAGTCGGATACGGCTTTTTCGGCAATCGGAAACGGCGGCAGGACGGCTATTTTCCGTTCGGGGCTCCAGAAGATGACGGCGCCTGTGTTAAAACTACCGGCAATTTTCGATAGCTCGGCGAGAACTCCCGGTAGTTCGGGCACTTCTTTCAGCACGCTGGCAAGGTCGGCGGTGGGGAGCTTGGGTGGTAGATAAAGCGAGAAGGCTTCATCGCCGGGGGTGCCGGCCAGTGCGTCGAGGAAATTTAACATTCTGGCACGGCTGAAAATGTACTTTCTGGATACTAATGTCAAACCTAGGACTCCTGTTATAACCTGGCTATGGTAGCTCCGTCGCCACCTTCGTCTCGCTCGCCGGGCCGGAAGGATTTTACCAGCGGGTGTGAGGCAAGAAACTCGCGCACGATACTGCGCACCGTACCGGTGCCGATACCGTGGATAATCCTGGCTTCCGATATGTTGGACTGCGCCGCATCGTTGAGGTAAGTATCCAGCACTACTTCCACCTCGTCGGCACGCTTGCCGCGCAGGTCGAGTTCAAGGGGGACCCTCCTTACGGCCGGTTGGGTTCCTGTAGGAGGTACCACTTCCTGGGACACGGTCGTTTTAACCACGCTGTCCAGGCTGAGTCTCATCTTCGTTCTTCCCGACTGCACTTCTATCTCCCCGGACTCTTCCGAAATCGAGAGCACCGTGGCTGTCAGGCCGGCTTCCCTTACCCTGACGTTATCCCCGACTTTAATAATTTTGGCATCTACCTCGGTTTTTTCTCTCGCTCCGGGTTGCCAGGCCTCGCTGTCCAGTTGCTCGTGTACGCCGGATAGAGCACGCCTGGCCTGCTCTATTTTCACAGCTGATTTTTCTTTCCTCAGTTCTGTGGCTGCCTGGCGGATTTCCTTATGCAGTTCTGCCGCCTCACGTACAATAGTATCCCGCGTTTCCTGTATCGCTTTACGTTCCTCTTCCTTAAGTCGCTCAAGCTCCTTGTTAAGTTCGCTGTTGCGCCGGGCAAACTCGTCACGTTCGTTTTTAAGCTCTTTGTGCAGGGAAGCCATTTTTTGTTTTTCTGCCATCAGGTTGGTCAGTAGACTCTCTAGCTCCTGGCTGCCTTCTGTAAGCATGCCCCGGGCGTCGTCGATAATTTCAGCGGGTATGCCCAGGCGGGCTGCCGTGGCCATGGCGTTGCTGCCGCCGGGAATGCCTACCGTCAGGCGGTAGGTGGGCGTCAGCGTCTTCGGGTCGAACTCCAGCGAGGCATTCTCCAGTCCGTGAGTGGTATGGGCGAAGGCCTTGAGGTCGCTGAAATGCGTGGTAGCAACCGCCAGCGTCCCCCGGGTGAGGAAGTAGCGCAGTATCGACCGCGCCAGTGCCGAGCCTTCGGCAGGGTCAGTGCTAGTTCCCAGTTCGTCGAGGAGCACCAGGCTTTTACCGGTCGCCCCCCTGACGATGCGGACGACATTGCCCATGTGCCAGCTGAAGGTAGAGAGGGTTTGCTCGATACTCTGCTCGTCGCCAATATCGGCGAAAATGCCGTCGAAGATAGGTAGATGACTCTCCCCCGAGGCAGGAATCGGCATACCTGCCTGGGCCATCAGGCTGAGAAGCCCGATTGTCTTCAGTGTTACCGTTTTGCCGCCGGTATTGGGACCGGTAACGATGATAATGGAGAAATCCCGCCCCAGTTCCAGAGAGAACGGCACGGCCTTACCACCGAGCAGCGGGTGCCGGGCGTCAACGAGTTTCAGGTAACCTGTATTTTTCTTTCCGGTTGCCTTGAGAGTGGTATCGGGTTTGATGATAACCGGTTCGACGGCTTTGATATTTCGGGCGTACCTTGACTTGGCAAATATCAGGTCGAACTCGGTGGCCAGTTCGATATTCCGCGAAATATCGTCGCGGTGGGCCCCGACCTCGGCGCTCAACAGGCGCAGGATTCTTTCCGTCTCGCGCCTTTCTTCAATCACCAGTTCCCTTATGGCATTGCCCAGCCCCACGGTAGACGTCGGTTCCATGAATACCGTGGCGCCGGTATTGGATATGTCATGGACGATGCCCTTGACTTCGTGGCGACATTCCATCTTGACGAGGATGACGTAGCGCCCCTCCCGCTCGGTGATGATGTCTTCCTGGAGGATGCGATTGCCCCGCGGCGACCTTACTAGGGCTTCCAGCTTTTCCAGTATTTGCCGGCGGGTGTCTCTCAACTGTCGGCGTATATCCGCCAGGGCAGGGGTGGCCGTGTCCAGCACTTCTCCGGCCGGGTCCAGGCAACTGCCGATATCCTTCTCAATCTGGTGAAGCTCGACGATACCCCCGGCGATTTCCCAGAGTAGCGGAAAATCATCCGATATGCTTTTCAGGTAACGGCGTATCTCGTGGAGGGCGGCCAGGGTCTGCTGGATTTCAAGAAGGCTCAAGGGTTCCAGGATGCCTTCCAGCGCGGCCAGTTTTACCTTTTCACGGATATCCAGCACGCTCCCGATGGCAAACCCGCGGTCGAGTTCGAGCAGCTGGCGGGCCTCCGCCGTCTGTCTGAGCAGCCGGGAAATTTCTTCGTAGTCATACCGGGGTTGCAGGGTGGCGGCCAGTTCACGACTTGCCGAGAACGAGGTATAACCGGCCACTATTTCCCGTATCCGGGGGAACTCCAGCATTTCCAGGCTTTTACTATCCATAACGCAGGTATATTATAGCATGCCGGAGGACGGTACGGGGTATTCCTCGAAAGTAAAAGCCGGGCTTTTATCTGCTGATTAAGGGTTCTGGAACTCTCTGGCAAGCTCTCCCATTACTTTTAAGTGCCGGGCCTGAAACTCCTCCGGCGTGTCTGTGTATGACGGAAGAACCCATTCCATTTCCTTCAGGTTCCGGGTGATAATCGGCAGCCAGTTGTACGGGATAGATAGCAGAATCAGTCCCTCCGGGTAGACCTTCCTCGATTTCATGCCGAAGGTCAGGCCGGTGGGCACGTAGTTGATATTGCCGCTCTGGTACGGATAGGTAAAGAGCCAGGCACAGGCCCCTACCATGGCTATCTTACTCGACCATATTTCACCCGTGGAATAGCTTATGGCCCTTAGTATTACTTCGGCCTGAGTGGGGGAGGCGACGCAGAACAGCAGGTCCGGCTCGAACGTCAGCTCATCCAGTCTGGCAAAGGCGACGTAGTTGACTACGCCCCTGGAGAATGCTGGAGCTTGTTTGTTCATCTTGCCGTTGGCGCGCGGCTCCTGGAAGATGCCGTATTTAATCCCCACCTGTCCGCTCTCCGCGATCGGCGAAGGGTCTAACATGCCCAGTGTTGACCTGCCGCCGCAGTCCTCGTTATCCTTGGTGATATAAAACGGCTTATCTCTATCCTGGGCTTCCTTAATCATTCCACACAAAGCCCTGGTTTTGTCCAGTTGTGCTATACCTTCGGGTCTGGCGGTCAGGAACTTGACGCCCACCGGTTGATAACTGAAATCGAACTTGTTAAAGATGGATAAATCGGTATCTAATTTTTTCATGCTAACCTCCCTGTAGCCTGTTTATCAGCTATTGCGATATCTCGTCATTATCTCTTCCATGGCTTTTTTAAAGTAATCATTTATTTCATCGTCGCTTAAATCATACGCGGGAAGCACCCACTGCATTTCCTGCAAATTTGTTTTCAGTGCCGGCAGCAGGTCATAAGGTACGGAAATCAGGAACAGGCCTTCGGGAAAAACCTTCCTGACCTTCATACCGTAACCTAGGCCGGTAACGGAATAGTTAGCTTCGCCGCTGACGAAAGGATAAATAAAGAGCCAGGCGCACATTATCGCCGGTGTGGTCCGGGTGGTCAGCGGCTTACCCGTCGCATAACTCAAAGCCCTCAGCAAGATTTCAGCCTGACTTACGTTAGCCGTGAAAACAATAATATCGGGGTCAAACGAAAGCTTATCTACGGTCGAGAAAGCTACATACCTGACAGTATCCTTGGTCAGCCTGGGCAGATGCTGGTAAATTCTTCTATTAGCACGCGCTTCCTGATAGATTCCATCGGCCGCTCCTATTTCCCCGCTTTCTGCAATAGGCTCAGGGTCTTTCATACCCAGCAGCCGCGACCCCATACATATGAAGTTATCTTTTATAGCGTAGAACGGTTCCGACTCCTGAGCCTCCTGGAACATCTGGCAGAAGGTCAGCCCTGTGTCCAGCTTTTTCATACCGTCGGGTCGGTTAAGCAGGTATTTAGCACCGACCGGCTTTCTTTCAAAGTTGAATTTGTCAAATATCGAATAGTCTCGCGGGCCCGATTGCATATTTGCCTCCTTGTTTACAGTCTGTGTGGTTTACTTACTCAGGGCTCAGTAATTAGGCATTTCCTGCCTTAGCTGGCTCAGGCGTTTTTCAAACCTGTTAAAGTGTTCTTCTCTCCCTGAAGAACGCCAGCTGCGGTACAGGTTATCGTCCTGTAGATTTTCCATCACGACGGGGAGCATATTCCAGGGTATGGATATAAGAAACAGGCCTTCCGGAAAGTCCATGTTAATAGCCTGCATTCCAAGACTGAGACCGGTGACTGTAAAATTCATTTTACCGCTGACGACGGGATAGATATATAACCATGAGCAGGCCAGGACGGGTGTTCCCTTGCAGGACCACATGTCACCGGAAGTATAAGACTCGGACCTTAATATTGACCGCGCCTGGCTTACATTGGCAGTTACGATGATAACATCGGGGTCGAACGTCAACTGGTCTACGGCGGAAAAAGCTACGTAGTTAACCGAGCCTTTTAACATCCTTGGTGCGTACTGGTAGAGTTTTCGGTTTGCCCGCGGTTCTTTAAAAAGCCCCGCCCCTCCTCCGGCTGCCCCGCTTACGAGGGCCGGTTCGGGGTCCTTCATGCCCAGCAACATCGGCTCGACACAAATGAAATCCTCTTCCTGCACGTAAAAGGGGTCTGCTTCCTGCGCTTCCTTGAACATCTCGCAGAAGGCCCTTTTCTCTTTTATCCTTTGAATTCCATCCGGTTTTAACGCCAGGAATTTGACACCTACGGGTTTCCTTTCCAGATTAAGCTTCTCGAACGCGGAATAATCTCGCGGTGTGGACATGATACATAACCTCCTTATTCGCTGCTTATAATTTCGTCTGTTGTTCTCCGGGGAAGCTCTGGACAAAGTCTCCGACAGGTGTGCCTGCTACGGGACGTATACGCCCGATATTTTTACATTAGCCGCCCTTCATCATACCGGGTAGCCAGAGACTTATCTGGGGAAAAGCTATTAAGATAGCCAGGAAGATAAACAGGGCTATCAGAAACGGCACCACGCCCCGCAGCAGCCTATCCACGGGGATATTGAAGGCGGTTCTCATCATAAATAGTTCCAGCCCCATCGGTGGGGTAATCAGTCCTATCTGCATATTAACCACGTAGAGAACGCCGAACCATATCGGGTTAAAGTCCAGAGCGATGATTACGGGAACAAAGATGGGTACTGTCAGCAGCATAATGGTTATGGCATCAATGAAGCAGCCCAGAATTAAAAGCAGGATATTTATAGCGATAATCACCAGCCAGGGTGATAAATCTGAGGTTGTAACGAAACCGGTTATTGTCTTTACCACACCGGAAGTACCAATCACGTAAGAGAATAGCCAGGCGCCGACCATCATAAACAGAATCATACCGTTTATTGTCGCCGTTTCTATGAGAGCCCGCTTTAGTCCCTGCCAGCGGAGGCCGAAAACGGTTATTCCTATAATCAGCACCACCACACAGCCGACGCCGGCAGCTTCGGTAGGAGAGGCAATACCCATGTAAATCGTGCCGAGGATAGAGAGCATAACCACCACTATGGGCCAGACTCGCTTGAGTGAGGAGAACCGCTTTTTCCAGCTGACGCCGCCTACCGGGGGACCGAGCTTCGGGTTGCGCACACAAATTATTACAGCTACTGATGCCAGCATTAAAGCCAGAATAACGCCCGGTACCATACCTGCCATGAAGAGATGACCTATAGATGTCTCTGAGAGGACACCGTAGATAATCATGCCGGCACTGGGTGGGATTAAGGGGCCGAGAACGCCACCGCAGCACAGCCCGCCCATAGCCAGTCCCTTATCGTAACCGTATCTTTCGAATTCCGGTTCGGCAACCTTACCCACGGCCAGGATGGTGGCGGTGCTGGTGCCGATAGCGGCGG
>CAZCOB010000042.1:0-19266 GCA_964500415.1 uncultured Dehalococcoidaceae bacterium
GTTAACCTCGTCCTTATTCTTCAATAGTCTGCCATTCAATAGTTTTTCTAGGGCAACTTTCGGAACCAGTAGACGCTTCCCCACCTTGACTATCGGAATTTCACCTCTAGCTATTGCCTCATATGCTGAGTTCCTTCCCACGCCCAAGATTTTTGCAGTTTCATCTACAGTTAAGGTTAGTCTGTCGTTTTCCATTTTGACTCCTTCCATATTGACATTAGTGTTGTCTCGTGTTACCATATAATATCATCATAACACGTAGCATAGATATATCAATGTATCTGGTGCATAGATAAGTAGATGACAAGCGTACAAAGGAGTTAGCCCATGGCAGGCGGCCCTAAAATCACCGAGCAAATTCAACAGCTGATTGTGGATACATATCTGGAGCATCACGATTGGGTGGCAAAGCAGGTGCAGGAAGCGGTAGACGATGAAGTGAGGAGGAAGGGGTTAGCAACACAAGGGCCAGGATTAAGTGCTGTGCAAAAGAAACTGGCGGCATACCGTAGCAGTTTCAACAAACAAGCCTCACTGAAGACGTTTAAAACGCCATGGAGCCTAGGATCATTGTTGCAGGATGATATGTCTCCTGAAGCGATCCAAATGGTGCTACTTGTACAGAAGTTCAGGCGCTCAAGAGATGAAGGGCCCTTAACTATTCCGGAAGCGAAATGGGTTGCTCGTTTGTTTAGATTTTTCGACCCTATATTAAAGACAGATAAGCTCCAATCTATGATAAACCTAGATAAGCTCGAAAACCTCTCAATATGGGCACAGTGGTACGCTGCCCGGGAGTTAGCTAGTAAAGTGGGCAATATTCCACTTGATACCTCTGATTTTGACCTAGCCATGGCTGCGGGTAGGATGGAAATAATTGCCAAGTTTTTAGGCACGACAAATACGGTCTCGGAGGTTGTGAAAAGAACACTTGGCCAAAAGCTTACCCGGGAATTTGAACAAAAGGTATTTGGCAAAAGCCTGGATGAATATAACCTGAGCGGTAAAGCATGGTGGGCGTACCTATATGGGATCGGGGCGATGGTACAAAATGACAAATGGGAAAATATGGATGATGACCGGCAGAAGTCTCTAATTATGGACTTGCGTAATTGGATAATCAAGAACGAGCAAAACCCTAACCTGTTCGAGGACACAGATATCAAATGGCGTAACGAAATAGAGGGGGTACAAAAATGAGAGGCCACATAATCAAGCGGTATGAGGATTCCTATAACATCGTCTTGAACTTAGGTACTGATCCGGCTACAGGCAAGCGTAAGCAACAATGGATTACTGTTAAAGGAACTAAAAAAGAGGCTGAAAAGAGGCTTGCTGATATGCTTCACCAGCTAGATACCGGCACCTTTATGAAGCCTAGCAAAACGACACTGGCAGAATACCTTGAGAGGTGGCTAAAGGATTACGCCTGGCCCTACCTTGCCCCCAGGACGGCTGAAGGTTATGAGTCTATCATACGTCAGCACCTTATCCCCAAACTTGGCAATATTACCCTGACACAGCTTAAACCTGAGCATCTCCAAAAGTATTATTCTGAGATGTTACGTAGCGGTCGCTGTGATAGCTCGTGCGGATTGAGTGCCCAGACGGTAAGACACCACCATACCGCCTTACATAAAGCCCTTCAAACTGCTGTAGAGTGGGGGTTATTATCACGAAATGCTGCTGATGCTGTTAGACCACCCCACGCTGAACGTCCAGAAATGCATACCTGGAGTGAAGATGATATAACCCGCTTCCTTGAATCTGCCAAGGACACACCCTATTATGCGTTATTTTACACTGCCCTTTTCACTGGCATGAGACGGTCTGAGTTCCTAGCTCTGAAGTGGTCTGATATTGACCTGCTCTTATGCCAGGTATACGTTAACCGTAGCCTTCACCAGCTCCGGGATGGAAGCATTGTCTACCGAGCGCCTAAGACAGCTAAGGGGCGCCGGATGATTGCGCTTTCACCATCTGTCACCTTAGTCCTTAGAGAGCATAAGGAACAGCAGGAAGCTACCCGGGCCCAGTTGGAAACACTGCTGAAAGATGATGACTTGGTATTCAGTACCGTGGACGGTAAGCCCTTACGCCCCAATACCATCACCCGCGCCTGGACTGTGTTAGCTGCCCGTGCCGGCCTTAAGGTTATACGACTTCACGATGCCAGGCATACCCACGCTTCAATTATGCTAAGCAAGGGATACACCCAAAGATTGTCCAAGAGCGCCTCGGCCATTCCAGTATAGCGATTACCCTAGACACTTACTCGCACGTGTCACCGGGGCTTCAGGAAGCTGCGGCCAAACGCTTTGACGAGGCATTTACAACAAAGTATAATGAATCAGCCGCTGAAAGTGTCCGTTAGCTATCCGTTAGCTAAACAGTATTATGTATATTTGATAAATGAGTTGTTTAAGATTAATTTAGCTACAAATTAGGTACATGGAGGGGTGTCCGAGTGGCCGATGGTGACGGTCTTGAAAACCGTTGTATCCGCAAGGGTACCGTGGGTTCGAATCCCACCCCCTCCGCCAGCCCATCTAAGATAACTTTTCCCACCCAGGCCACCCTCGTCTCATTTCCGCCTTAGCCCGCAATAAAAACCCTATTTTTCCCTTTTTATAAAGCGAGATTAAGGAGAAAAGGCTAGCAAAAATCACTACCGGACAGAGCAGCACTATCCAAAAGTCCTGAGTGCGAATACTGGGTAAAAACCACCAGTAAATATGAAAGTGCGTTATTACCAGAATAAGGGTTGACAGTATTCAAAAAAAAACCCCCAGCGAATATCATCAGAAGTAGGTTAAAGGGGAATGCCATCGTGACTGATTCCGTGCCTGGTAAAAGGAGAAAAATGCTCTGTGTCGTCCGGCCAAAAGCCTGTAAAAGATGCGGGGGTGACCTCTCGCTGGAATGTGATATCTACGGCGTTTTTATCGAATGTATCCAGTGCGGCGCCACCTGGAACCGCAGCGACTTGACACTCAACAAAATTAAGGATGCCGTGAAAGCGGCAAAAGCCAGACCGGAAGCCACTAACCCACGTCAGAGCCGACCTCGGGAATAATTTGGGTCTTTAAAGAGTCCCTCCACAGGGCATTCAATCCGTCCATATCGAATCCGTACACCTTTTCCAGGGCCTCGTCATACCCGCTGCCCTCTTTGAACGTACTGAGCAGCTCGAACATCTTTTCCCGTCCGTAATTATCGATGAGATACTCCACCAGTTTATAGCTCTCGGCATAAGCCAGGAGAGACTCGTCGGTATAGGCGGAAAACGGACTGGACAGACTGCGCACCGAGATAAGGGTATTATCATTCCGGGCTTTTGCCAGAGCATCGATAAAAACTGACCGTAGGTCACCCTCGGCTGTCATCGCCAGCCCCTCGTCGAGCCAGGTGGGTAAAGTGTTATAAGGGTTAAACACAACCTGGTGTATCACCAGATGGGTCAGCTCATGGGCAATGACCCGCTTACCCCATTCTACATCGTACAGGTCGGGCGAAATCCCGATAGCGATAATGCCGTAACGGGTAAAAGCGACGCCCCCCGTCCACTCCTGGGGATAAATCATCGACCCCTGCAAATCTTCCGAACTGGCGTAGATATAAAAGCTCACCGGCCTCTCCAGTTCAGCGCCGGTATTTTCCGCCAGGCGCGAAAGCGCGACCTGCGCCGCTTCAACCAGTTCCTCCGCGAAATCATTATCGCCCCGGTACCAGTAAAGCGTAACTTCGCCCTCGGTAATACGCCGCCAGTCATAACGATTGTCATCTATTTTAACCCGGGTCGGTACTGTCCGCACCTCTTTCCCGCCGGCGTCGGTCACCACCCACCAGTAATCCAGGTTCGACCCTGGCGGCAGACCACCTGTTTTTCTCATGTCCAGGACGTACTGGGCCGTAACGGAGGTCGAGGGTGCAAATCCGACATATATCTCGCTGAATATCTGGGCGTGTTCTATGCGCTCTACCACGTAGCAGAGTCGAATATCTTCGATGGTAACGTCACTCTCGGCAGATACTTGAAAGACTAACCTAGCGGGAAAATCCATCTCCGCCGAGTTGCCTGTTACGGCCAGTCCGTCGCCGGCCCGTACTGCGCCGGGACTGAATAACACCGGCAACAAACAGACGAACAGTAATATTAAGGAAATCCTCTTAATCATTCTTCCTGACCCATCGAATAACGCAGGTACGCATCGATAAACCCATCCAGTCCCCCACCCAGCACGGCCTCGGTGTCGCTCATCTCATAATCAGTGCGGTGGTCTTTGACCATGCGGTACGGGTGCAAAACGTAGCTCCTGATTTGATTCCCCCACCCCGCCTCTATCCTCTTCCCCTTCAGCCTGGCTTTTTCCTCCTCCCTCTTCTCCAGCTCCCGTTCCAGGAGGCGAGCCCGGAGTATCTTGAGGGCGAATTCCTTGTTCATGTGCTGGGAACGCTCGCTCTGGCAGGTCACTACCAGTCCGCTCGGCAGGTGCGTTACCCGCACCGCGCTGCTCGTTTTTTGCATATGCTGTCCCCCGGGCCCGCTGGAGCGGTATGTGTCTATCTTTATATCATCGGGAGCTATATTGAGGTCGATATCCTCCTCGGCCTCGGGCATTACCTCCACCAGGGCGAACGAGGTATGCCGGGCATGGTCGGCATCGAAAGGCGAGAGACGCACCAAGCGGTGGACGCCGTGTTCCGACTTTAAATAGCCGAAAGCGTACTCCCCGTTTACCGCGATAACCGTGCTCTTTATCCCCGCCTCATCCCCCGCCGAGGCGTCCAGTATCTCCGTCTCGAAGCCCCGCCGCTCCGCCCAGCGCAAATACATCCTCATCAGCATCTCCGCCCAGTCCTGCGACTCCGTCCCGCCGGCGCCGGCATGGATGGCCAGGATGGCGTTCCGGGCATCGTACTCCCCGCCGAGAGATAACTGGAATTCCAGTTCGTCCAGTTGAGAGCCGAGTTCATCCAGTTCCTTTTCGATTTCTAACTGGAGTGATTCGTCTTCTTCCGATATTGCCATCAATTCGGCCGTATCGGCCAGCTTCTTCTCCAGGCCCCGCCACTGCTGCACCACCCGGCTCTTTCCCGCCAGCCGGCGCATGATTCCCTGGGCGCTTGCCTGGTCGAGCCAGAAATCGGGTTGAGCCGACTGCTTCTCAAGTCTGGTAACTTCTTTTTCCTTACCGGCTACGTCAAAGACGCTCCAGGGCCAGCGAAACTCTGGCCTTTAAATCTTTTAACTTATCTTCTAATTCCTGCATTTTACCTCACGTTCTCAGACTAAACTCTTTACGGCAATTTTTAAATTGCCGCCCGCCGTCTGGTGGGCCAGTCGGGTCGGCTCCGGCAGGCGGTAGCCCCGGCAGCATTCCAGCACGCGGTGAACCGCTGTCGACAGATCAATCTTATGGCCGATGGATACATATACCGGCTTGACGCCCGCCCTGGTGCGCAGGACCGCCCCGATAACCTCATCATTATCCGTAAGCTCGGCGTAGCTGCCTGCCTCGTAGCCCGGCTCATCGTGGCGGCCGCACAATCTCGACTTCGCGCAGCCGATGGTCGGGATATCCAGACAAAGCCCCAGGTGCGATGCCAGGCCGATACGCCGCGGATGGGCTATCCCCTGCCCATCCACCATGAGAAGGTCGGGCATGACCTTAAGCTCCTCGCAGGCCGCCAGTATCAGCGGCGCCTCCCGGAAAGAAAGCAGCCCCGGTATGTACGGTAAATTAAGACTATCGGTAACAACCTTTACCTCTACCGGTTCAAGCCCGGGATAGCTCAGCACGACCACCGCCGCCGTGCCCGTCTTTTCCCACCGGTTGACGGAAATATCCACGCCCGCTACCATACGTGGATTGGGTATATCACCGCTGCGCGATACCTCCGCCGCCAGTTCTTTCTGAAGTCTTATAGCTTCCGCCGTGGTCACCCGCCAGCCGTGCCGATGCACTATCCGCATAACTGATTATAGACGTATCGGCGGACTTGAGGCAACATATACACAAGAATAACGCTTTATTTTTTGTCGTAGATATTGGTCGGATTACACTGATTGATGATATCTTCCATACGCGTCTGCATAAAGGGTATATATTGTTCGGCATTGGGGAGGATATAGAACTTTTTTTCTCTAATAGCATTAAAAATAATATCGGCAACCTGTTGTGGTGGCATTCCACCTTCAATCATTTGCCTAGCAAACCGTATTCTTTCCTCAACAAGCGGATTTGCCATTTTTATTTCTGTTTCAGCAGGAGCATTCTGCAGCTCTTTGGGACGGTTGCGTGCGCATTCCATTATGTTGGTATTGACATATCCCGGGCATATCACGGAAACCCCGATTTTATAGCCTCCCTGTTCCAATTCACGGTAGAGTGCCTCGGAGAGCGCCACTACTCCATGCTTGCTGACAGCATACTTGTTACTTGATACTTGCTGCTTATATACTATTAACAGGAGGTGCCCTCATTAACATCTTCAGTAAAGCCTTAAAACGCACGCATGATACCTGGTTCGGCCGGGCCATGGGCCTGTTCGACCGTAAAGCTGTTGATAAAGAGGTCTGGGACGAGCTTGAAGAACTGCTTATCTCGGCGGATGTCGGCGTCGGCACCACGGAAAAGCTCATCAACGCAATCAAACAGCATGCCGACGAGGAAAAGCTGGACGGCTCTCAGGTCGGTGCCGCCCTCAAAGAGGCAATGGTCAAAATCCTCAGCGTTCCCCTCCCTGAAAAATTAGACAATATTACCCCCCCTGAAGTCTGTCTCGTCGTGGGCGTCAACGGCAGCGGCAAGACCACCTCCATCGCCAAGCTCGCCTATCAGCTGAAAAAAGAGGGCAAGAACGTCCTCCTGGCGGCGGCGGATACCTTCCGCGCCGCCGCCATTGACCAGCTTAAAAAGCAGGCGGAACGAGTGGGAGTGGATGTCGTCGCGCACCAGCCGGGGGCCGACCCCGGGGCGGTCGCCTATGACGCCCTCCAAGCGGCGAAAAGCCGGGGAATGGATGTTGTCATTATCGACACGGCGGGTCGTTTGCACACCAAGTATAATCTCATGGAGGAGCTTAAGAATGTCCGGCGCGTAGCTGCCAAACT
This sequence comes from uncultured Dehalococcoidaceae bacterium, assembly GCA_964500415.1. Classification (GTDB taxonomy): domain Bacteria; phylum Chloroflexota; class Dehalococcoidia; order Dehalococcoidales; family RBG-16-60-22; genus JAFGPF01. The sequence continues at coordinate 7,118 of CAZCOB010000042.1, forward strand.
GGACTCCGCTGCCCCGCACGAAGTGCTTCTGGTGCTGGATGCCACCACCGGCCAGAACGGCCTGACCCAGGCCAGGTATTTCACCGAGGCTGTCGGCGTCACCGGTATCTTCCTGGCCAAGCTCGACGGCACGGCCAGGGGAGGCATCGTGCTGGCTATCTGCGACGAACTGAAAATCCCCATCCAGCTTATCGGGGTTGGCGAGAGGCTGGAAGATATGGTAACCTTTGATGCTGCCGCCTTTGTGGAGGCGTTATGCGCCTGATATCCTCCTCCTGTCATTCTGAGGCATCCTCCTCCTGTCATTCTGAGGGAGCGGAGCGACCGAAGAATCTCGGGGAGGAGTAGGCGTAATATAGTATAATGTATTATTATCTTAAAGTCCGAACTCCGGACATTCTGGATATGAGATGATTTACAACAATGTAAGCCCCATTGCCTTTACCATCGGGGAAATTAGTGTCCGCTGGTACGGCATCATGGTTGCCCTGGCGGTGCTGACGCTGGTCCTCTGGGCGCTGTGGTCGGTAAAAAAGGGGGCGAAGCTCTCTTACGATTCGGTTGTTTCCGCCGCCATCGTCGGCATAATCTCCGGCGTAATCTTCTCTCGCCTGCTCCATGTCATTGACTTCTGGGAATACTTTATGGAGCACCCCGGCCAGATAATCGGCGGTTCGGGACTGAGCATCTACGGCGCCGTTCTCGGGGCGGCATTAGGTATCTGGATTTTCAGTCGGTTCAGGAAAATTTCTTTCGGCTACTTTGCGGACATGCTGGCGCCCGGGATTATCCTGGCCCAAGCTATCGGCAGAGTGGGCTGCACCCTGAACGGCTGCTGTTACGGGATAGAGAGCCACCTGCCCTGGGCTGTTATCTATACTCATCCGGAGAGCTTCGGACCGCTGGGAATACCTGTTCACCCCACCCAGCCCTATGAAATTATCTATAACCTCATTGTCTTCGGTGTGCTGCTCTTGTTGAGGAATCGGTTCCGCCCCGACGGCTCGCTGTTCCTGATTTATCTGACTTTCTACGCCGTATGGCGACTCGGCATCGACTTTATCCGGGAAGGCACTGATTTCCTTTTTGGCCTGCACGAAGCCCAGGTTATCTCCATCGTGGTTTTAATCATCACCATCACCCTGATGGCTTTAAGAACAAGGTGGGTAAAAAAGGGGGAGGAAGAAGAAACCCCCACCCCTTAACCCCCCTTTCGCCTGTTATCTTTTCCCACCCAATCCACCCTCGTCTCATCTATCGCTTATCCCACAATTTTACCCCACCCCTTTCCGGGTATTGACGTCCCTCCTTCGTAAGGAGGGACAAGAGGGAGAATTAAGTTTCCCCCTTTGAAAAAGAGCCTGTCCTGAGCCTGCCGAAGGAGGGACTAAAGGGAGATTTTCATAAGCTTATCCCGTAGTTTTCCACCCATTTCCTCGCCTGTCATTCTGAGGGAGCGTAGCGACCGCGAGAATCCATGCCCCCCTCCCCTCACAGGAGAGTACGCAGCGAGAGGGGGTCAGGGAGTGAGGCTATGTCTCTATCCCTGGTGCCGGTTGATTATCGCCGTCTTCCAGGTACGGTTATCCCCGGAACGCATGCCGCCGATGGCGCCCACCCTTATGTCGTCGCCCTTATATGACGCCGCCGAAATCTCATAGATATACCCCGCCAGCTTCTCCGGCGTGTTCACATCGCACGCCAGCGACACCGGGTGCCCCCCGGCATCGAATGCCCCCGGGCTTTCCATGTCGCCTTGGTACGTGCTGACGCCCGCCAGCGTGCCCGGCTCAAAGGTCAACTCCCAGACGAACGCCGGTTTACCGGCAATCTTGATGCTCATGAGAAAAGCAGGCCCGGTTTCCCCCGGGAGATTGGTGACAACCCCGGCGATTCTGGGGGTATTCAGGCTGTCCGGCTCGGCGCGGGCGCCGTCCATCAGCTTTTTCAGGTAGCTCTTTGCCGGCGCCGAACCCACCTGGAACAGGAGCTTGTACGTCTCATATATGGCCTCGGTCTGGATGCCGTTGCTGACCGCGGCCAGCCCGGTATCGTTGTCGTATTTCACGGCGGTGTAATGTCTCAGCGGGTCGTAGGGCTGGTCGCCGATTGGCCCCATTATTATGCTGTTTTCAACCGACGTCGCCTTTCTTTCCCGACTCTGCGGGCTGCGTCCCGTAACGAGATAGGCGAAAGCCGGACTGCCGTCCGCTGTCAAACCCAGGAATAGCTGTCTTCCCGGGTAGGGGCCGTTCGGGTTCTTCATAACGTGTTCTCCTCTCTACCCGCTGTTCTTAAAATCAAGTATGTTCAGCCGGAGTTGCCCCTTCCCTCTCCAGTTGTCTATCTCCAGGTTATAGACGATGTCCAGTCGCGGCGACGTTTCCGCCGTGTGATTAGCCAGTCTGAAAGCCACCCCGTCCCAGGTCGTGCCTCCCTGCCTCAGCTTCATCCTCAGGTGCTCGCCGCCGTTGCCCATGGTGCGTCGCTCCAGCACCTCCACCCCCCGACTCATAAAAACAGGCACCGGGTTGCTTATCCCGAACGGCGCCAGCAACTGTGTCGTCTGGTAGGTGTTTCCGCCAAGTTCGGGCAGGGTGACCAGGGCGTCGATATCCAGGTGGGGACGCAGCTCCACCCCCGCCAGCTCCTCCGCGACCAGCGCCGACAGTCCCTCTTCGAGCTCGGGAAGATTCTTCGTGGGCAGGGTAAACCCCGCCGCCGCGGCGTGCCCGCCGTAGCGCGAAAACAGGTAGCTGAACTTTCCCAGGGCGGCGATGATGTTAAATTCGGGGATGCTGCGGCAGCTGGCGTGGCTGACTTTATCCGCCGTGTGTATTACCACGGACGGGTGATAGAACTCCTCGGTAAGTCGACTCGCCACCAGGCCGGCGATGCCCATGGGGTATTCCTTGTCGGCGGTGAGTAGCAGCGGCGGCAGCCCCCCGGCGACGACCTGTTCCCTGGCCCTGGCCAGCGTTGCCGCGGTCAGTTTTTGCCGTTCCTCGTTTATCCGGGCCAGCCATAACGCCAGCTCCTGCGCTTCCTGCGCCGACTCCGTCATGAGCAGGTTATAGCCGGTCAGTCCGTCGGCCAGCCTGCCGGCGGCGTTCAGGCAGGGAGCGATAACCCAGGAAATGCTATCCGCGCTGAGGCTGCCCGCTTCGAGTCGCATCTGATTTATCAGCAGCCTCAGGCCAAGCCTCGGGCTGGTATTCATCTGCTTCAGGCCTTCTTTGATGAGGTAGCGGTTTTCGCTCAGCGGCGGCGACATATCGGCAACGGTGCCGATGGCTACGAGGTCGATGACCTTTTCTAATAGCTCCTCCCTGCCGAGGTTGCGGTACAGCCCCTGGAGTAATTTGAAAGCCACCCCCACCCCCGCCAGTTGCTCGAACGGGTAAGCCGAGCTGGCCAGCTTGGGGTCGATGACGGCCACGGCCTCCGGTATCTCTTCGAGGGGATTGTGATGGTCGGTAATGATGATATCCAGCCCCATCTTCATCGCCTTTTTTACCTCAGCCAGGTCGGTCACGCCGCAATCGACGGTGATAACCAGGCTTACGCCCTGCTCGTAAAGCTTCTTCAGTACGCCGGAGGTCATCCCATGCCCTTCCGTCTGGCGGTGGGGTATGTAGGGGACGGCCTTACCCCCGAGGAGCGCTAATCCCTGCACGAGGACGGCGGTGGCCGTGATGCCGTCGGCGTCGAAGTCTCCGTAAATCCCGACGGTCTCTCCGGAAAGCAGTGCCTGGTAGACTCTGGCTATCCCCTTTTCCATGTCGGGGAGCAGCAGGGGGTCGATTAAAAGGCTCTCGTCGCTGGCGAGGAAGGACTCAAAATCCCCCGGCCTCGTGACGCCCCGATTATGAAGAAGCTGCACCAGCAGGGGAGGAAATCCTGAATCGCTGTCCTTCTGCGGAAGGACGGTTACGGGCGGCAGCAGGTTCCAGCGACAATGACTCAAACTTTTGCCTCAGTGTATCTCCGTAAAATTAGCACCGAATTGTGCCCGCCGAAGCCGAAGGAGTTGGTCAGGACGGTGTTGACCACGGCCTTCCTGGCGACATTGGGAACGTAGTCCAGGTCGCATTCGGGGTCGGGATTTTCGTAGTTTATCGTCGGCGGTATGATTCCGTTAATAATCGTCATGATGCTGATAGACGGCTCGATGGCGCCTGCGCAGCCGATAAGGTGGCCGGTCATCGACTTCGTGGAGCTGATGGGTACTTTGTAGGCGCGCTCGCCGAAAACTGCCTTGATGGCCTTGGTCTCCATTGCGTCGTTCAACTGGGTGGACGTGCCGTGAGCGTTTATGTAGTCGATTTCCTCCGGCTTGACGCCGCTCCTCTTCATGGCCAGCAGCATGGCTTTAGCGGCTCCCTCGCCGCTTTCCAGCGGCTGGGTAACGTGGAAAGCGTCGGCGGTGGCTCCGTAGCCAACTATTTCCCCCAGGATGTTGGCGCCCCGTTTCCGGGCGTGTTCTGCGCTTTCCAGGATGAGGACGACCGCTCCCTCGCTGACGATAAATCCGTCGCGGTCCCTGTCGAAAGGACGGGAGGCTTTTTGCGGGGCATCGTTCCGGGTGGAGAGCGCTTTCAGGGAACTGAAGGCGGTGATGCCCAGCGGATTGATAAAGGATTCGGCACCGCCGGCAATCATTACCTGGGTATTTCCGTTCTTGATGAACTCGTAGGCGGCGCCGATAGCGTCCGAGCCGCTGGAGCAGGCCGACGTGTGGCACATATTGGGCCCTTTTACTTCCAGCGCAATCGATATCTGGGCGGCGGCGATATCCGCTATCATCATCGGCGCCAGGAATGGACTGACCCTGTCCGGTCCTTTTTCCACGAGAACTTTGGCTTGTTCGAACAGCGTGGTCAGCCCGCCGATGCCGCTCCCGATGAATACGCCGATTTCGTCCTGGTTGGAAGCGTCGATTTTTAGGTCGGCGTTCTTTACCGCCTGTATGCCGGCGGCAACCGCCAGCTGGGCGAAGCGGTCCATGCGGCGGACATTCTTGCGGTCGATGTAATCGGTCGGCTCGAAACCCTTGACCTCGCCGGCGAACCTGACCGCCATATTCGAAGCGTCGAACAGGGTGATATAATCAATGCCGGATTTACCGGCGATGAGATTTTCCCACGTTGTGGCCATGTCCAGGCCGAGCGGCGTCAGAGCCCCGATACCAGTAACTACAACTCTGTTTAATTGACTGTTTATTGTAGTAACCTCCTTGTTTTTACACTAATGGAGGATGAGAATTCGGAGTAGAATTAAGTCATTTTAACCATATTTTGAGATTAATTTCAAGTCCGCAGGTGTTTTGTTCTTAGCATATCCCGTCTTTTCCCCCCACCCCTTAACCTCCTTCTGTGATACCTTTTCCCACCCGCGCCGCCCTCGCACCATTATCTGCTTATCCCATAAAATATTCCCCTCCCAGTTTCCCCCTTTGAAAAAGGGGGACAAAAGTGGGATTTTCACTGGCTTATCCCGTAGTTTTATCCCCGCCCCCTTACAGTATCATCTTCCCCCTTTCGTAAAGGGGGAATTAAAAGGGGATTTAACCCCTCCGTCATTCTGAGGGAGCGCCGCGACCGCGAGAATCCATTCCCTCCCCCCCCACAAAGGGGAGTGCGCCGCGAGAGAGCCTGTCCTGAGCTTGCCGAAGGAGGACGCCAGCCCCCATATTAAAAAAGGGGCGTCTAAGAGAGGCGAAGCCCCTCTTCTATATTATTCCCCCTTCCCTTCACTAATACCCAAGGGAAGGGGGACACAGGGAGATAGGTTCACCTCAAAAACAGGGGGTGAGGTAATATATCTCGCTCAAATACTGGTAAAATTCTTCGCTTTTGACCCCGCAGGGACAGTAACAGTATAATGTCTTACATTACCGCCGGACGCTGAAAACAAAATTATATGAAAAAAAGAACGGAAAGAACCACGGTGGCCCTGGACAGCCTGGGCTGCAAGCTGAACCAGGCGGAGATACAATCCCTGGCACGACAGCTTGCTGGAGCCGGATACAGGCTGGTATCTCCCTCCGACAAAGCCGATATCTATATCCTGAATACCTGCACGGTTACCCATGTCGCCGACCGTAAGTCGCGTCACCTGCTGCGATTGGCCCGCCGTAGAAATCCGGCGGCGCGGCTGGTAGCCATCGGCTGCTATGCCCAGCGGTCTCCTCACGAACTCGCCGGTATTGAAGGCGTCGAACTCGTCCTGGACAACCGGCAAAAATGGCACCTTCTTGAACTGCTGGGAGACACCGACAGCCCTGCCACGCCCTCTCCTGCCCTGCACGAAGCGGGGCGCCGCACCCGGGCCTTTATCAGGGTGCAGGATGGCTGCCACAGCTTCTGCGCCTACTGCATCGTGCCCCTGGTGAGGAGCCTTGAGGAAAGCGTGCCAGCGGAAAATGTTATTTCCCTGGTGGGAGAACTGGTAACGACCGGCTGTCAGGAAGTGGTTCTTACCGGTACGGAAATCGGTACGTATAACTCCAGAGGCGTCAACCTCCAGGGTCTCCTGGAGCGTATCCTTTCGGAGACGCCCATCTCCCGCCTGAGACTCTCCTCCCTCCAGCCCCCGGAAATATCTCCGGGGCTTGTCGGCCTCTGGCAAAACCCCCGACTCTGCCCGCATTTCCACCTGTCTCTCCAGAGCGGCAGCGACTCCGTCCTTAAGCGGATGAAGCGGCGCTACACTCCTGCCGATTATCGGCGAACGGTTTTTCTCATTCGCGACTCTCTGCCGGATGCAGCCATTACCACCGATGTTATTGTCGGCTTCCCCGGCGAGACCGATGAGGAATTCCAGGAGACCTGCGATTTCTGTAAGCAGATGCAGTTTGCCCGTATTCATGTTTTCCCCTATTCCCCCCGCCCCGGCACGGCGGCCGCTGCTATGCCGCAGCAGATACCTGAAAAAACAAAGAAGCAGCGCAGCCAGCAGATGCTCGCTTTAGCCGAAGAGAGCGCTAAAAATTTTTATGAGCGGTTTCTGGGCAAGACGCTGGAAGTCCTCTGGGAACAGAAATCCGGCGGTATCTGGTCCGGCCTGCCGGGCAACTATATCAGGGTATATGCCGGAAGCCGGGAAGACCTGGCTAACCGTCTGCTGCCCGCGAAGCTGGTGAGACTTTACCGGGATGGGATTTGGGGGGGGCTTAAGTTTTAAGGTCTTCCATTTTCTCAGCTTCTTTCGTCGGGTTGACCGCCTCGCACGGTACTCCCGTCTGGCAGAATCCACAGCCTAAATGTCTAACGTTGTACTTCTCTCTGAGATGCTCAAGTTCGGAGCGAGCATAATCGAGGCATTTTACCTTGTCGTGCCCCTGCTCCGTTATCGCTCCGGCCGGGCAGCGCTTTATGCAAGCATCGCATGTTCCATCGACGTAGAACAGGCAATTGGAATACGGCCCTGGGGCAGTCCTGAGACTGGGGGGCAGTTCCAGGCTGGTGACCAGACTGCTGCAGCGGTGAGCGATGCCCCGCTCGGTAATGAAGCCATCAGACAGGGAGAAGGTGCCCAATCCGGCAGCATAGGCGATATGCCGCTCCGACCAGTTCGAGAAATAGCCTTTACCTCCAGCCTGAAATGTATTTTTATAGTAGGGCCGTGTCGTGGGTGCTACCACCAGGTGCCCTTTTTCGGCGAGGAGTTCCATCACGTGTTCCCTTAAAGCATTGTTGAAAATTTCTCCGTACCACCGGGTATATATCCACTGACGGGAAGGGACACGCGTCTGGCGGCGATTGGATACGCGGGTGGCCTCGGTGACAGGCAGTATCCAGCTGATAACCGAGAGTCGTGAAGGCATATCTTCAGGGCTTTTGTCGTAAGCTCGGGCCAGCGCCTCACGGGGGGTTAGATGGGTGCTGTCGATAATACTCTTGTATTCGTTAAAAATAGGGTCGTCACCGTCAGCAAACTGCACCAGCGGCTCGTCGAAGATAATGCCGTTATCCGCTGTGGGCATACGGTTCGCCGGACTTTGAGAGATAAAATGCCTTATTTCCTTGATAATGGCATCGGCATCCATACCCGGCTATTACTCCATCACCGGGCGATTTTCCAGTATCTCTTTAAGTGATTTGGTCGGCATCAGAAAATCGGCCTCGGAAAGGTATGACTCGCCGATGATTCTCATCTTTTCCAACAGCGCATAAAAGTTAATCGCCCACCCGATGCCCCACGCCTCCGGGGTAAAAACCCGGCTGTTATCCGTGTTCCAGTAAGATTCCCTGAACCGCTCGATTGTCGGTAGCCGGAAATCATAGGGTATGAAACCCAGCTTCCCGTACCAGTGCCTTTCCTCCTTGGGCTTCTCCAGTTCCTGGCACACCGCCGCAACAACGACAGTAATGACTGCCGCCTGTACCAATCTGCTTATCCACACATTTCCCATGATAGCTCCTTTTCAGTTTTTGCATATTTTTATTCCCATAACTACCGAGGTTTCAATCTGGCGCGGGGGTATGTCCCAGTATTTTACCAGCAGTGCATCTTTATCTGATAGAAGACTGAACCCGCGTTTCCGGTAAAATGAAATCGCCCAGTATGCTGCCGCCCATGTGCCCACCAGCAGGCTCGGGGTAGTTGTCAGTTCCTTGAGGTGGTTAAGCAGCCTGTCGCCGATTCCCCGGTTCTGGTATTGCGGCAGTACGTAAGCATGGCGGATGAGAGTTACGCCCTTAATCGGCTCGATGCCCATAACGCCGACCAGTTCCCCGTTGTCTTCCCACCCATAGAAGGTTACCCGTTTCATCTCCTGTTCCAGTTCCTCCTCAGGCATATAGGGATGGTGATAGCAATCGGGCGTGATGACGCCATCATAGGCTTTGGCGGCCTCGTTAATGATGCCGTATATTTTCCCGGTGTCTTCTGCCCCGCATCTGCGAATCATAAATAGCTGCTATCCCTTATAATTAATTATTATACATAAGACAATTTATTAAGGGAAGCCCGTAAAATAAAAAATTCAGGGGATTGACACTGTTTTTTCTAAATAAATATGTTATAATTTGAGTGTTAGTTATTAGTTTAACCTCCGGATTACCGGGAGGTATTACTCAAGGGCTTATGCCGCGCCCGCTTTTTCTCGCCGTTTTTATAATGCGGGAGACATTGTGCAGGTGACTGGCAAAGCCTGATTAAGTTTCAGGGAGGTTTGATATGAGTTCGAAAATCAATCTTGACGAGTTTGCCCGTACTGCGGAGAGAGTCAGGGAGAAAGCTAAAGCCGAGGGTAGATTGCTGGAAAATCCCTCCGACGCGGAGTTGAGAGTGCTGGTGGAGAAGCAGGAGGGAGTCGTCAAGACGATTTACGATAACTTCGTCGCCAAAAGCGAGCCCACCTCGCGGGCGCAGGCTTTTACCAAAAACAGCGTCGACGAACCCTTCGGCGAGGACGAGATAAAGCTCCTGGGCCAGTGCGAACAATCTCTGGCTAAGGAGAAACTGGTATCCATCGACCGGATTGTGGGCAACTATAGCAGCAACACGGTAGTCAGGATGATTATCCCGGAGAAATTCGCTCATCTCGCCTACGGTGGTAGAAACCTGTTCGTGCCGGTGAAAAAAACCGTCGGTAAACCGGACTACCAGCTGGTCTTTTTCGGTGATGAAGCCTGGGAGACCAACCAGTCAAAGCCGCTTCCTCAGAAAGACATCGCTATCAGGCTAGCTTTCCTGGATGACGGGCGTGCCGTTAAGATTACCAGAAATAGTAACTATATCGGCGAGTATAAGAAAGGCGTCTTCGCCTGCGAGGACTGGGCAGCCAAGACGAAGAAGGGTGGACTCTTCCTCCATGCGGGCTGCCGCGAGGACTTCCTCCAGACAGCCCACGGCGCTTATAAGCCCGCGCGGACATTACTCATTGCCCTGAGCGCTAACGGCAAGACCACAACCACCTGCCAGATTCTCGCCCGGAAAGGTATGGAGAGGTCATGGCTGATACAGGACGACGGCGGCACCCTCATGCCGGATGGCTCCTTTTACGGCTTTGAGCAGGGCGGCGTTTTCGTTAAGACGGAAGGTGTCAACCCGGGAGAGCAGGTCGAGATATTCTATGGCCTTTTGAAGTCCGAGACCGTTCTTGAAAATGTTTACGTTACGGAACAGGGCGATTTCGACTTTGAGAACTTCGAGAGGACGTCCAACGGGCGGGCCGTGGTCAATAGGAAAGACTTCATGCACGCCAGTTCTCATATTGATGTCGAAAGAATCGACAACGTCATCATCATCACCCGGGGGTCTACCATTCCGGCGATATCCAAACTTGACCTGGAGCAGGCAACCGCGCTGATGGTGCTGGGACAGGCGATGGAGTCATCGGCCGGCGACCCCACCCAGGCAGGTAAAATCAGGACGGAGTTCTTCTATGACCCGTTCATGGCCGGCGACCGTACCGCCCACGCCAACCGCTTTTACGATATCCTTTCCAATCTGCCTCACGTTAATTACTACCTGATGAATACGGGCTCCGTGGGGGAAGGCTACCGCTTCAAAGATATAAATGTGGGCCATACTATGAGCATACTGGACTCCCTCCTGCGCGGCGGCCTCGAGGACTGGGTGGACTCCCCCACCGGATTCAAGGTGCCGGCTTCCATCCGTGCCGTCGACGATATCCTGGTGCACCCGGAACGACTCTACACGCGCAGCGAGTTCGAGGAGAAGCAGAAGAAGCTCCACCAGCTCCGCTACGAGGCGGTCGAGAAAATCAGCGGCGGCCTTAACCCCAAGGTGCGCAAGGTCTTTGATAAGATTTAGGGCAGAGATTTAAGAGTTAATAATGTGAATGCCCCCTGAGTGAAACTTGGGGGGCGTTTTATTTTAATTAGTAAAGTGCTATAGTCAGATTACGATTGATACTTACAGTCACGTTGCACCTGGATTACAGCAGGCGGCGGCTAAGAAATTTGATGAAATATTGAGTCGAACAATTCAGAATCATATTCCGACAGTATGATTTTTTATATTGAAACAAGGTGAATTTATGAATAACGAATATAAAAATGATATCGACAAGAATAAGGAAGAACCTTGGAAAAGATTCCAAAAACATATGCCACGGTCAAATGACATTACTCTTATTATCTTGAAAGGGCATCTACTTGTCGAACAGGAATTAAACGATATCCTTGATATAGAATTGCGTTATTCAAGAGCACTCTATGATGTTAAAATTACTTTTTATCATCGACTTGCTATAGTTAAATCTATTTATGGGACCCCACTATCTGGTGGATTCCCATATGATGAGATCAAGAAATTAAATACATTAAGAAATCGCCTTGTTCATAGTCTGGAACCAAAAGACCTAGAAAAGCATGTTGAGTTATTCCTTCGAATGTTCGAAAACCCAGACTCTGCTAGCGAATTCGCTAAACAGACTTTAGGAAAACGTCTGAAACTTTGCCTAGCTGGTTTATGCGGATTAATCCATGGTTTTGAGGAAGGGTGGAAGGCAGGGTTAGAAAAACGCTAGCAAAACATAAATGAGATAGATTTTTCTACCGCATTATTACTTCAAATTAGCTTCAAAATCAAACGCGCCTGGAGGGATTCGAACCCACGACCCCCGGTTCCGAAGACCGGTGCTCTGTCCGCTGAGCTACAGGCGCATGAAGCTAAATTTTGCCAGAATGTTTAACATAACACGATTTTGTCAATAAGTTGTCAATAATTTTTTCTGGCAGCATCTTTTTCAAGCTCATTATACCTTGCAGTAAATGCCTGGTCAAAGCGGGCGGCGGCAGCCTCTTGAAGTCCTGGGGCAACGTGAGAGTAAATATCAAGCGTAACCTGAATAGAGGCATGACCTAAACGCTCCTGGACTACCTTTGGGTGTGTGCCCTGTTTAAGCATTAAAGAGGCATGGGAATGACGTGCATCGTGTAGCCTTATTGGTTTAAGTCCGGTACGTCTTACGAGTTTAATCCAGTTATGGGTAACGGTATTTGGTAGTAACGGCTTGCCTTCGAGGTCACTGAAAACCAAATCATCATCTTTTAGCGGTACTCCCAGCATGGCCCGGTCTAGTTGTTGCTTTTCTCGGTGTTCTCTCAGGACTGAGGTAGCCAGTGGTGACAGGTCTATCATACGCTTCCCTTTAGCTGTTTTGGGTTGCCTGA
>CAZCOB010000043.1:0-18966 GCA_964500415.1 uncultured Dehalococcoidaceae bacterium
TTTGACCTGGTCTGGTTTGGGATACTATACGTGGTTAACCTGGAGATTGGACTTATTACACCCCCGATGGGAGTAAATTTGTTTTTTGTGCGAAACGTCTTTAACATAAAAACAGGTGAACTTCTCAAAGGGGCAGTGCCATTCCTGATTACCTTGGTAATTTTCTTATTTATTGTGTTATTTGTGCCTGATCTAAGTCTCTGGCTTCCTGATATGATGACAAAATGATAAACAATCACCCCGCGGTCAGTTCTTGCCGCAGAAGGTGGTGTGAGATGCCCGAACCTGCTGTAAGAAATAACCAGGATATTAAATTATGTCTAACTTGGTCACAAATATTCAAGGGTACTCAATCCATGACGGACCGGGCATAAGAACAGTAGTGTTCTTGAAAGGATGCGGTCTTGAATGTCAGTGGTGCAGCAACCCCGAATGTATTTCCCCGCACCCTGAAGTCGGATTTGTTAAAGCCCTTTGCACTAAATGCGGCAAGTGTGCAGAAGTATGCCCCGATGGGGCACTGGTTTATGAGGCAGGTAAGCTACCTCGTATCGACCGTGAACGATGCTCGGGCTGCGGCGCGTGCAGTTCGGTATGTTCTTATAAAGCATTCGTTCTCTATGGTACACAAATGAACGCCGATGAGGTTTTCGATGCCGTAAACAGGGATAAAATGTTTTACCAGGCATCGGGTGGCGGAGTGACGGTTTCCGGTGGAGAGGCCCTCCTGCAGTCGCAATTTGTATGTGACCTGTTTGAAAAATGCCATCGGGCCGGCATTCACACCTGCGTGGAGACATCAGGATATGCCGTCGAGTCCGCTTTGCGGCAGGTCCTCCCTTGCACTGATTATGTACTCTATGACCTCAAACACCTAAATTCTAAAAAACACCGCCAGTATACCGGCAAGCCGAATAATCTGATACTTTCCAACGCAAAGATTGTAGCCGCAAGCGGGGTAGAAATGCTTTTCCGGATGCCTTTGATTCCGGGCATTAATGATGATATGCAAAACATCAAGGAGACGTCGGATTTTTTAAATGGATTAGGGAATAATTCCCTACGTATTGAACTAATGCCTTACCATCGATTAGGAAAAGGAAAATACGAATCTTTGGATGAGAAATATCCGTTATCCGATGTGCTTTCACCTGAACCGAAACATGTGGAATCTGTGAAAAAGGCATTTGAGGACAACGGCATAATCTGTTCTGTATCGAGATGATATAATATATTACAGGAAAAGGCCGGGCGCGACCCGGTTAATCAGATTGGAGGTAATCATGGTTACAAAATCTAATACCGATGAAGCGTTAATAAAAACGATTGACAACTTACAGCTAAGTGAGCAGCTTTTTCAACTGAAGGACGCCATGTTCAGCGCCCCGAGAATAATTTCCGTTGACCGGGCCAAACTCGCGATGGAGTCCTGGAAGGAGACAGGGGGGGAAGACATCGAACTCCGCCGTGCCAAACTGTTCAAGAAAGTGCTCGAAGGTGTCCCTATAGCTATCCACGATTTTGATATATTAGTGGGCAGGGAAACAGAACATCTTATAGGCGCGCCGGTGTTTGTGGATGAAAACGGAGACTCAATCGCCGGGCTCTGGAACGAAGGGGATAGCCTGAGCCGATGGATGGTATTTCAGGGGAAAAATGCCAAAGGAGAAAAAAATATCTTAAGGGAATGCTCCCGTTTTTTTGCCGGGAAGACGGCGCCAGACCATGTCAATGAGGCATGGCATTCCGTAGTAGGCACCTGGGCACAAGATATAACCGAAGCAAAAGGCAGCGACCCTACCCCGGATTCCGGTTATTTTCCCGGTGTAACCTGCCGGGGAATGTGGGAAAAGTTGCTAACCAAAGGCATGCGCGGCTTGATAGAGGAAGCTAAAGATGGTCTTCAGCGGTTTAGCAAAATGAAAGAGACTGATATAAACAAACTCTATTTTTGGCAATCGGCAATCATCGTCTGTGAGGCGATGATACATTATGCGCAGAGGTATGCTGAACTGGCGCGCCGTAAAGCGAATGAAGAGTCCAACCCTGAAAAACGAAACGAGCTTCTTGAGATTGCCAACATTTGCGAATACGTACCGGAGAACCCGGCACGAACATTTCATGAGGCCCTTCAGTCTATGAACTTCATTTTGGTCGGCAGAGGGCTGGAGATGATGTACCCTCTCTTAGTCGGCAGAATAGACCAGTACCTAAAACCCTATTTTGAAAAAGACATCCAAGAAGGGCGGTTGACGTTGGAAAGAGCCGCAGAACTTCTGGGAAGCGCGTTAACGCTCTGGGGTATGAAAGTGGTTGTCCCGGTCGGTAAAACACAGCAGGAAACCCACCAATTCAGTTACAGCATCAACAGTATAAATATTGGTGGCGTAGACAAAGATGGGAAAGACGCTACGAATGCATTGAGTTATCTTGTTCTCCATATGATAGGTTTAATTAAACTGTCATCACCGACTGTCCTTCTTAATTGGCACTCGCAAACACCCCGACGGTTGCTGCTTAAGGCTTTGGAGACGAACGTAAAGACAAAAGGTGGTATCCCCTTATTTGAAAACAGCGATCATGTTGTAGCCAGCTTTTTAAATGACGGAACGCCCATAGAAGATGCGAGAAACTGGTACGGACAGGGGTGCGTAACACCGATTCTTCCGACTAAAGTTGACCATAACGGCAGTGAAGGCAAAGGGGCGGTAAACGTTGCGCTGATGTTGGACCTCACGCTTCACAGGGGTGTATCGCAAATAACGGGGGAAAAAGTGGGTATTGATGTTGGCGACCCGCGGCACTTCAAGACCTTTGATGATTTATACGAAGCATTCAAGAAACAGTATAAATTCGTTGTCAATCGGGTTTTATGGCTCGGCACTCTAGCCCAGAGTGTTGAGCCGAAGTATCTGCGTTTTCCGTTTAACTCTTGTGTTACCGGCCCTGGCTGTATGAAGAAAGGGCAGGATATCCTTATTACGGACTCGGACCATAGTTATGGTATCAGTGACCGGGCAATCGTAGACACGGCAGATTCTCTTACAGCTATCAAGAAACTGGTATTCAACGAGAAAAAATTGACCATGGATGAACTCCTCAATGCTCTTGATACCAACTTCGGGGGCGAGAGAGGTGAAGAAATAAGACAGATGTGCCTGGCGGCGCCTAAGTTCGGTAATGATATCGATGAGGTAGATTTGATGGTCCGTGATGTAGGAAAGTTTTCCGGAGGTATAATCATGTCGTATAAAAACCCCTTTGATGTACCCTGTAAAATCTCCCGTGAAGGGCTGTCCTGGCATTATTTCGGAGGCCTTGGAATCGGTGCTCTCTCCAATGGACGTAAATCAAAGGAGCCGCTAAATGACGGTTCGATATCGCCGATGCGGGGAATGGATAAACTTGGCCCCACTGGAGTAATGAGGTCAGTAATAAAGGCAGGTTTTAAAGAATCTTACGCTTCATGCCTGAACCAAAAGTTTTCCAGCACCGTCATGCAAAGCCCGGAGAGCCGTGAAAAATTAGCCATACTCACCGATACATTCTTCAGAAACGGCGGGCAGCACATCCAGTATAACATGGTGGATACTGAAGAATTACTCGATGCCAAAGCAAATCCTGAAAAGCACCGTGACCTGGTGGTGAGAGTGGGGGGCTTCAGCGCCTACTTTGTCATGCTTTCTCCAGAAGTTCAGGATGACATTATTTACAGAAGTGAACAGGGTTGTTAGGAACGTTTAAAGGACATATAAGGAGGAAGAAGATGAATCAAGATCTGACTGAACTACTCGACCCTGAACTCAAAAGCCCTATCAAGATGATGTTAAGCCAGATGCCGCCAATGAATTTCAACGATTTACCCACGGCCCGTGCTGCGTCTAAGCAGATGATGGCGGTAATGAAGGCGCAGATGCCGGTTATTCCCGGTGTCATTACCGAAGACCGGACAATTCCGGGGCCTAATGGGTCTCTCAACGTCACTATAAGAATCTATCGGCCGGAAAAACAGGCCGGATCGCTCCCTGCCTTGCTATGGATTCATGGTGGTGGCTACATGCTCGGCGATATTGACCAGGAAGATTTCACAGCAAAACAATTCACTTTAGCCGGAGAATGTATTGTTGTATCGGTAGAACACCGGTTAGCCCCGGAGCATCCTTATCCGGCCCCACTGGAAGACTGTTATGCTGCTTTGAAATGGTTGTCAAGCCATGCCGATGAATTGGGGATAGACCGCTCCCGTATCGCTGTCGGAGGCGCCAGCGCTGGGGGTGGGCTTGCTGCCGGGCTGGCTATCCTGGCGCGCGACCGGGCTGAGGTAAAGACTATTTTCCAGCTACTGGTTTATCCTATGATTAACGATTGTAATACCACTCCCGCCAGTGATACCCTGCCGGACGCTCTTTTCTGGACCCGGGAGAATAATTTAATCGGCTGGCGTTCATATCTGGGTTGTGAGCCAGGTAGAGAAGGAATTTCCTGCTATGCAGCGGCCTTTAGAGCTACAAATCTGGAAGGACTTCCAAAGGCGTATATTACAGTTGGAGGCCTTGATTTATTCGCCCAGGAAGATATCGATTATTCACGGAGATTGATTGCAGCGAGTGTCCCCACTGAACTTCATGTGTACCCCGGGGGATGCCATGCTTTTGATATGTTGGTGCCCGGTGCCGATATCACTAAAAGATTTACTGCTGATATACACAATGCGTTAAAACGGGCACTAAGAATTTGAAAGAATAGCCGAAATATTCCAAAGGTCGGGTGACGGTGATATTGCCTGAATACAGCCATCTGGAAATAGTGCCATATGAGGAAGAACGGCAGATCTGGGATACCATCGTAAAGATCAATATGGATATTATACCCTATAAAAAGAAGAGTGAGCTGACAAGAGGAGGATTGAGGTGGCCCGCATCATTAGGACAGGATAGGGGCAATATTAAGATTGGATTCCGCTATCCTCAAGGGGTCTGGTGTTAAGGATTCTACCATAACTCCATTAGTAGCTTCTACCGTCATTGAGTTGAATACCTCGGCCGGGGTCCGGTAACCATGGGTTTGGTGAGGGCGCTCGGTGTTGTAGAAGCGGAAGTAGTTACCGAGACCGATTCTGGCTTCTCTGCCATCCTGATATGCTTTCAGATATACTTCCTCGTATTTCACTGACCGCCACAGCCTCTCGATGAACAGGTTGTCGTTATAGCTTCCTTTCCCATCCATACTGATCCTGACTCCGTGCTGCTGCAGGAGCCCGGTGAAGGCATCCCCGGTAAACTGGCTGCCCTGATCGGTGTTGAATATCTCGGGCTTGCCTTTCTTGAGCGCTTCCCCCAGTGCCTCGACACAGAAGCCGGCGTCCAGGGTGTTCGACAGCCTCCAGGAGAGCACATACCGGCTGTACCAGTCGATGATGGCCACCAGATAAAGGAATCCCCGGGCCATGGGGATGCAGGTGATGTCCGCCGCCCATACCTGGTTGGGCCGCGTTATCTTCATGCCGCCCAGCAGGTAGGGGTAGATTTTGTGACCCGGTGTCGGCTGGCTGGTCCTGGGACGCCGGTAGATGGCCTTGAGACCCATTATGCGCATGAGTCTCCGGATACGTTTCCGATTGGCCCGGTGGCCCTGACTCTTCAACCAGGCGGCTATCTTGCGTGCCCCGTAGAACGGTGTGGACAGGTATTGACGGTCAATCAGCTTCATAAGAGTGAGATCCTCCTCAGAGATTCCAACTGGCTGGTAGTACAGACCGGAGCGGCTGATATCCAGCAACCGGCACTGGCGTACTATTGAGAGCGACGTATGCCGGCGGTCAACCACCTCACGCCGCCGCTCTACGTTCAGCGACCCAAGGCATTGTCTAGAAAATCCCGCTCTACCTTGAGCTGGCCAATCTGCTGGTATAACCGGGTGATGAGGCTAGCCTCGTCTTTCTTTTTCTGAGCTTGGTCACCGCCGAAGACGCCGGCGGCGCCCTCAGCTAGAGAATTCTTCCACTTGCGAATCTGGCCAGGGTGAACCTCAAACCGGCTGGCCAGTTCGGCTATCGTCTCTTCACCCTTTAATGCTTCCAGGGCTACCCCGGCCTTGAACGATGGGCTGTGTTTCCTTCGGTTCTGTTTCATATCCTGCTCCTCCTCCTGCTTTTCTTATTTTAGGGATGACCTGCACCCCCCAAAATGTGCCAAAACTGAGGAGATTTTTTCGTAATGCTAAAATACATTGGAAGGAGTATTGGCTTCATGAAAAGATCGCACTTCAGCTCAGAGCAGATCGTGTTCGCGCTAAGGCAGGCCGAATCGGGGACCCCCGTCACCGAAGTCTGCCGGAAGATGGGTATCGTCGAGCAGACGTTTTACCGATGGAAGAAGAAGTATATCGGCATGGGTGTCGCCGAAGTCAGGCGGCTCAAGATACTGGAGGATGAAAACAGGAAGCTGAAGCAGCTTGTCGCTGACCTGAGCCTGGATAAGCAAATGCTCCAGGATATCCTACGAAAAAAAGGTTAAGGCCTGCTCAGTTCCGGGAATATGGTCGTTGGCTGCAGGTGTGCTATGGGGTAACCGGGCGTAGGGTGTGCCGGGTGCTGCAGGGCCATCGATCGGTCTATGATTATAAAAGTAGAAGAGATGAGCAGGCGGCCTTGAGGATGCGAATTAGGGACATTGCCCAGGCGAGAGTCAGCTATGGTTATCGGCGGATACATGTATTGTTGCTGAGAGAGGGCTGGAAAGTGAATCACAAGCGGGTGTACCGGTTGTACAAGCTCGAAGGACTGATGATGCGGCCAAAGAGACCCAGGCGTCATGTGTCAGCCAGCCGGCGGATGGTAAGGGCAACCGCCAGTTTCCCGAATGAAAGCTGGCCGATGGATTTCATGAGCGATGCACTCTATGACGGACAGAAAATCAAGCTCCTAACGTTAGTGGATAACTTTACCCGGGAGAGTCTGGCGATAGAGGTGGCCTGGCGCCTCGGAGGACACAGTGTCGTGGCAGCGTTGATGCAGGTGGTCGAGGAAAGTGGACTGCCCAAATCGATCAGGATAGACAATGGCCCTGAATTCACTTCGAAGGTGCTGGACCAATGGGCGTATCTAAATGGCGTAGAGTTAGATTTCATCCGTCCCGGCAAGCCGACAGACAATGCCTTGATCGAGTCCTTCAACGGACGTTTCAGGGAAGAATGCTTGAATGAGAGCTGGTTCCTATCTCTGGAGGATGCCCGGGAGAAAGTTGAGGAATGGAGGCAACACTATAACCGGGAGAGGCCACATGGCTCTCTTGGAAATGTACCACCGGTTGAATTTGCGAAAGCATTGGTACTAAAATAACTGGGAAAATCACCTTATGATTGGCCCTAAGACGGGGTTCACCTCAATCATTTATACCTATGAGATTATAACTGGTATCGTTCTAGGGGGGCAGGCCAGTTGCTCTTAAAGGTGAATTTATATAGAATATAGCCGGTGAACTCGGCCTTCACTTATAGTGGGGCCTAGACTTTTAATCTACTTAGCCGATTAACTACTACAGCCCATAAGGCTGAGCGCTAGACAATCAGGCGTATGACGATACTCGCTATCTTCAGGAATATTAGGTGTGTCGACGGAAGCCGAGTCATGGCTTGACGAGATAAGGAGAAGAAATGAGAGAGGGAAGCTCCTTCGGGGAACGGAAAAACGTTAGTCAGAAAGCCGGGGAGGAAAAGTCATTCATAAAGGGCCTTAGCCTGATGGGTTTCAATCGCGACGGAAATTTATCTGTGGTAGATGTCAGGAAGGGGAAAATAGTAAGAATCAGGCCGTTTCGTTTTGATTGGAAATACGATAAGAAGAAGTTAAATCTCTGGAAAATGGAGGCACGCGGGCAGGTATTTGAACCGGGTTTAAAAACGCTAATACCTCCTTTCGGCTTAGCCTATAAAAAACGGGTTTATTCCCCCAACCGGATTCTCTATCCGTTAAAGAGGATTGACTGGGACCCTGATGGCGACAGAAATGTAGAAAACAGGGGGAAGAGCGGCTACGTGAGAATCTCCTGGGACGAGGCCGTGGAAATAATAGCAAATGAGCTAAAGAGAGTAAAGGAAGAATACGGGACAGAAGCCGTGCTTTCTCAATCGGACGGACACGGGGAGGGAAAGAGTATACATATGGCTCATGGCTGCTCCAATAAACTGCTGGCACTGCTAGGGGGCTATACCCTGCAGATGAGAAACCCGGACAGCTGGGAGGGATGGGCCTGGGGGGCCAAGCATGTCTGGGGAATGGAACCCGTAGGGGAAATGGGACCATCCGCCAACCTGATACCGGATATTGCCGAGAATGCCGAACTGCTCCTATTTTGGGGATGCGACCCGGAAACAACGCCCTGGGGATTCAACGGGCAGATGGCGAGTCGTGTCTGCTACTGGTTCACGGAACTTGGCATAAAGTGCGTATATATCTGCCCGGAACTGAACTACGGAGCGGCTGTTCACGCCGATAAGTGGATTCCAATCAGGCCGAACACCGACGCCGCCCTGCAACTGGGTATAGCCTATGTCTGGATTACCGAAGGGACGTATGACAGGGAGTACGTTGCCACACACACATTTGGCTTTGAGGAGTTTGAGGAATATGTCCTGGGGAAAGAGGAGGGGATTCCCAAGACACCGCAATGGGCTGCCGAGAAAACGGGCATCCCGGCCAGGACAATCAAGGCGCTGGCAAGAGCCTGGGCGGCCGGACGGACGTCAATAGCGCACGGCAACGGCGGCCCCGTTATGAGAAGTGCTTATTCCACTGAAACTGCCAGACTCGAGGTTCTGCTGTTAGCGATGCAGGGACTGGGCAAACCGGGGGTTCACCAGGTTAAGATGCTTGAATGGGGGCTATCAGCCATTTGGAACCATAAGCGAAGTCCGATGCCGGTAGGTGAGGTGCTTCCCGATATGGTCAGATATGCCTATACCATATCGGACGTTGGGAGTATCCGGGCTTCCGCTGTTGAGGCAGATGAACCAGGACGGTCTGAACTTGACAAATTGATAACGCCGGTAAAGATTAATCCCAAACAGTTCATTCCCAAGGACCTCATCCACGATGCCATTCTCAATCCGCCCATAAGCTGGTACGGTAATTCCACCTTTCCCGGCACGGTCGAAGACCAGTTTGTGAAATACACGTACCCCGCCCAGGGTTGCTCCGAAGTACATATGATATGGACCGATACGCCCTGCTGGATTACCTGCTGGAACGACAGCAATTCCTTCATAAAGGCCCTCAGGAGTCCGAAGATAGAGTTCATCCTGGCCCAGCACCCGTGGCTGGAAAACGATTGTCAATTCGCCGATTTAATCCTGCCGGTCAATACTAAATTTGAAGAACAGGATATTACTTTAGACATAGAAAACGGGCAATTATACACCCTCGTGCGCGGTGAGAAATGTATTCTACCGGTAGGAGAATCAAGAAGTGACTATGAGATAGTCTGCATGATAGCCGAGAAACTCGGTCTACTGGAGAAATACACCGGGGGCAAGACCGTTGAGGAAATGATAAAAATCAGCTTTGAAAATTCGGGTGTGCAGGACATGATTAGCTACAAAGAGTTTGAAGAAAAGGGGTATTTTGTCATCCCTACTGACCCGGAATGGAAGAAATATCCGGTAGGTTTACGAGAGTTCCACGACGACCCCGAGAACAACCCTTTGAAGACCCCCTCTGGTAAAATAGAGTTCTATTCCCAGAATTTAGCCAAGCACTTCCCAGATGATAAGGAGAGGCCGCCGGTGCCGCACTGGATTGAGAAGGGGGAGAGCCATGATGAAAGGCTCTCCAGTGAGAGAGCAAGGAAGTATCCCCTTCTTATCATGTCCAACCACGGAAGATGGAGAGTACATGCCCAGTGCGATGATATTACCTGGACAAGGGAAATGCTGACCTGCAAGGTCGAGGGGCCGGATGGCTACAAGTATGAGCCATTATGGATTAATCCCACGGATGCAGCGGCAAGGGGCATCAAAAATGGCGACGTTGTTAAAGTATATAACGAAAGAGGGACTGTGCTAGGTGGCGCTTATATAACCGAGAGGATGATGCCCGGCGTCGTTTATATGGACCACGGAGCCAGGTATGACCCCATAGTGCCTGGAGAGCTTGACAGGGGCGGGGCAATCAACACGATAACTCCCCACAATGTAACCTCCAGAAATGCCACGGGTATGGTTGTCAGCAGCTTCCTTGTTGAAGTTGAAAGCGTTAATTTAGATGAGTTGAGAAAGAAATATCCCGGGGCATTCAGGAGACCGTATCACGCGGATGCCGGCCTGCGTATGAAGTGAGTATTAAGCAGGAAGTTTTCCCACGATTTGGACTTCCAATTTCGATAAATACATCGATATTGATAAGCAGATTTTTAAAGCTAATTTTGCACCGGTTGCGGCATTATAATCGATATACGAGTTATTTGAGCATCTCTAAATAGCTTACCCCCGTACCCTACCGTTTGACAAAAAGTAGCGCATCTATTAATATCTAGCCGAAGTATGTCAATATTATGATTTAATCTGGTTATATAATATTCTTTAATATTTATTACATAGCATTACGCAATTAGAATAAAATCGACCAGAACTAATAAAGGCAACAGGAGGTGATAGAATGGGATGATGTAAACGACATACATTAGTCGGAGATTTTTCGCTTTTAGAGGAGGCTACAGTGAAAAAAAGAGTATTACTAATCTGCAGCATTATCTTAATTACGGCCATAGTCTCACTAACAGTCGGCAGCTGTGCGGAACCGGAACCAGCGCCGGCACCTGCACCCGCCCCGGCACCGAAACCTTCACCTGCACCCGCTGAAGCCAAGACCTTATCCATCGGCCTGCCTTTAGGGCTATCGGGCTTTTTCTCCGTACGTGAAGTCCCGGACCTGAATCAAGCCCAGATTTGTGCGGACATAATTAATGAGCAGGGCGGGATTACGGTTAACGGTCAGAAATACATGGTTGAGCTCGTCGCGGAAGACACCAAGAGCACCATGGACGGCGTCACCGCCGCCCTTAACAAACTGGTCTACGACAAGGAAATCGACTTCATTATCGGTCCGACTGCGTTCTTTGCCGGGGCGGCGGGAACAGTATGCGAACCGAACAAGGTACTACGCTTCATCACCTGGTGCGTGAACACCCCTGGTGAAGTGGACGAGAGCACACCCTACGCATTCCTGGCCGGCAACGGGAGTATAATGAATTCCCTTGCTGTCATCAAGTATTTCAGGGAAAACTATCCCGATGTGAAGAAGCTAGCCTTAGTCTCCCCGGATGACGGAGGTCCTCAAAACCTGCTTCCTAAAATTAGTAAAATACTGGCGGGAGAGGGAATGTCCATCGTCGGCGACCCCGTTCTCTATCCCAACGAGATGGTCGACTTCAGCCCTATCGTGGCGAAACTGAACGCCATTGAGGAAGCCGATGCCACATTCATGATGAATGGCCTGGTCCCGCACATCGGCGCCATCGTTAAAGGCCTGCGAGAGTCGGGCAACTACAAGCCCTACGGAGGCTCTTTGCCGGCGCGCATCAGCCAGGTCATGACCATTACCGGTGCGGACGCGCTGAAAGACGTATTCACCATCGGCCTTACACCCGACGACCCGAATATGCCGCCCCTGGCCAAAGAAATTATCAACAGGGTTGTGGAACAGTACGGGGCCGATTACCAGCTGGAGATGACGGCTCCCAACTGCCTGTGGGTCCTCAAAGAGGCCATCGAATCGTGCCAGAGCCTCGACCCGACCGTGGTAAAAGAAGAGCTGGAGAAAATGGGTGAAGTGGAAACCATCTGGGGACCGGCGAAGATATGCGGCGAGGAAACCTTCGGCATTAAGCATGTCGTGGCCTCGCCCCAGACGGTACAAATATGCAAGGACGGCGTGGAGACTTCCACCGGCTGGATAGACCTCGGCATTATCCCCTAATATACGACCTTATTCTGTAATACGACCGGGGTGGGGGGAGATATAACCCCCTGCCCCGGTATAGGTTTGCACAAGCTGGCTCAGGCATCAGAAGGAAATAGCGCTTTATGGAACTGATAACAGCAACGCTGACCAATTTGTTGATACTATCTTCAATGTACATATTGGCAGCGCTGGGTTTCGCTTTTCTTTTCAGCATGCTGGGGATACTTAATCTGGCCCACGGCGTCATTTACATGCTGGGCGGTTACATCGGTCTGTCGCTTATCATGGTACTGGGTATAAACCAGTGGCTGGCCCTGCTGCTGACCACGCTGATAGTGGCTACATTCGGCATCTTCCTGGAGAAGTACTGTTTCCGCCCCTTCGTGGGAGATTTCAACCGCATCATAATGGTATGCGTGGTTATCACGGTGGTTCTGCAGACCAGCGTTAACATTATCGCCGGGACCCAGATATTATCCCTGCCGCCGTTTGCCGAGGGCGTTTTAAGATTCGGACCCGCCTCGGTCAGCTACGAGAGAATCGTTACCTTCGCCATCGGCGCCGTTCTCCTCCTGGCAATGACCTGGTTCGTAAACAAGACGAAATGGGGCCAGCAGATGCAGGCTATCTCGCAGGACCTGGAAGGCGCTTACCTGCAGGGCATCAACGTCCACCGCGTCTCCGCCCTCGCCACTTTCATGGGTTGCGGCCTGGCGGCGATAGCCGGGTGCCTGATGGGGGCTTACCTGGCCTTGGGGCCGTTCATGGGCGATTTCATGCTGGTAAAAGTCCTCATGGTGACGATTGTCGCCGGGGTAGGGAGTCTTAGCGGCATTTTCATCGCCGGCCTCATCCTCGGCAGCCTGGATTCCATATTACCCCTGCTGGTAAGCGGGGCGGCCAGCGATGCCACCGCCGTGGGCATACTCGTCGTCCTCTTGCTCATCAGGCCCCAGGGGTTCTTCGGCCACGAAATAGAAATGTAAGAAAGGCATATTCATATTGGATAGCCGTTTTGCCATCAAGGATAGAAAGGCACTGCTCAGACCGGGTGTTTACGTCGGGCTGGCGGTTATTGTCGCTTTGCTCCCGCTATTATTCAGCTCTCCCTACGTATTGCATATCCTTATCCTTACTTTCATATATACCATTGCCGCGGTAAGCTTTCGCACTATAGTCATATCGGGCCAGTTCCCCCTTGCCCATGCCGCTTTCATGGGTCTCGGGGCTTACCTGTCCGCCATGGGGGCAAAATGGCTCGGCATGTCCCCCTGGCTTACCGTTCCGCTATCTGCCTTGGTGACGGCAAGCATCGGCATGCTGATAGGATATCCTTTTTCCAGGCTTAGGGCGCTGTACTACGCCATGGGCAGCCTGTTCTTCGGGATAGGGATAATTCAGGTAATCTACGCGGGGGGAAGCTGGACCGGCGGGTACAGCGGTCTTACCGGCATTCCGGCCCTGCTTCCCGGTATCGGCTCCAAAGTTCCCTACTACTATTTCTTCCTGGGATTAGCCCTGGTCAGCATCGTAGCCCTTTACAGGATTGAGTTCTCCCGCATCGGTACAAATTTGAAAGCTATCTCCCAGTCCCATGTCGTGGCATCCAGCGTCGGCATCAGTGAAGGCGGCTACAGAATCCTGGCTGTCGGCGTGGGCTGCTTCTTTGTCGGTCTGGCCGGTGCCGGCTACGCTCATTATAATATGGTACTGTCCTGCTCCAGCTTTAACTTCATGGCCACCCTGTGGCTCGTGATGTACGTCCTCATAGGCGGTGTCAACAGCTTTGGCGGACCCATCGTCGGCACGATAATCCTGATTATCATACCGGAATATTTCCGCGATTTGAAAATGTATTCGCCCTTTGTTACCGCCGTTATCCTCGGCATTGTTGTATACCTGATGCCCCAGGGTCTTGTCGGCCTGCCTCGGTTGGTAAGGTCGAAGTTAACGGAACGCCGAAAAATAAAAAAGGTGAGTCATGCTTCTTGAGATTAACGGGTTAACCAAATATTTTGGAGGCCTGGCTGCGGTTCGCGACTTCAACATGCATATCGACGATGGCGAGCTTCTGGGTCTCATCGGCCCAAACGGCGCCGGCAAGACGACGATATTCAATCTTATTACATCAATATATAAACCTACCAGAGGAAAGATAATATTTGACGGAAATGATATCACGGGTAAAAAATCCCATGAGATTGCCCGACTGGGCATTGGCAGGACTTTCCAGTTGAACCCGCTCTTCAGTGATTTCACCGTACTGCAAAATGTTTCTACATCATTCCATCTACACCCCAAGTCCAGCTTGCTGGATATATATTTTAATACCGCCAAATACCGCCGTAATGAAGCGTATATCCTGGAACAATCCCGGGAAATTTTAAAAATGGTGGGATTGGATAAGGTTGAAAATGAGCTTGCCAAGAACCTGCCTCACGGGTATCAAAAGATGCTTGGCATTGCCAGGGCCCTGGCGGTTAAGCCCAAATTACTGATTCTGGACGAGCCTATAGCCGGCATGAACCCCAGTGAAATCGACTTTACCCTGGATGCTACTAAGAAAATGCAACAGCAGAAAATCACCATTTTACTGGTTGAACATAACATGAAAATCCTGGATTTATGTGAGAGGGTCGTGGTTATTGACTTCGGGCAAAAAATTGCTGAAGGACTGCCCAAAGATGTGCGGGAGAATAAAGACGTAATTAGAGCTTACTTTGGTGGTGAACGTGTTGCTTAAAGTTGAAAATATTACGGTGCACTACGGAAAATCCATAGCGATAGAAGACGTCTCGCTGGAAGTTGCCGAAGGGTCTGTGGTTAGCATTATCGGCGCCAATGGAGCCGGTAAAAGCACTATTTTGAGAGCTTTATCCGGCCTGGTGCCGTTAACCTCTGGGGAAATCCGTTTTATGAGCAATAAGATAAACGGGAAAACCGCGACCGAAATCGTGGCGATGAACATCGTTCATATTCCCGAAGGCAGGCATCTTTTCCCCTATTTGAGCGTCTTGAGTAATCTCAAGCTTGGCGCCAGTCTGCGTAAAGATAGAGTCGGCATCAATAATGATCTGGAAGGGGTCTACAAGCTTTTTCCTATATTACGGGACAGGCGTAATCAGAAGGCAGGGACTTTAAGCGGGGGAGAACAACAGATGCTGGCTATCGCTCGCGGCTTGATGGCTAAACCCAAACTTCTGCTGATGGATGAGCCTTCAATAGGTCTGGCTCCGATAGTGATTGAACAACTGGGTGAGGTTATCAAGGATATCAACAAGA
The DNA here is from genome assembly GCA_964500415.1 of uncultured Dehalococcoidaceae bacterium. Classification (GTDB taxonomy): domain Bacteria; phylum Chloroflexota; class Dehalococcoidia; order Dehalococcoidales; family RBG-16-60-22; genus JAFGPF01. Next base: position 15,239 of record CAZCOB010000043.1, read on the forward strand.
GGGGGGTTAGCGTTCTTCTGGTAGAGCAGAATGTCCATCTGGCCCTCGGGGTAGCCAGCACGGGTTATGCGTTACAGGTTGGTAGAGTCGTTCTCCAGGGAGATATCGCTACGATGAGGTCCAGCGATATTGTAAAAATAGCTTACCTCGGTGGATGATTTTTTTAAGATTCGCGCGATTACGTTTCGATATCCGACCTGATTCATTCACAAATACCGGTTCGCCGGGTGTATTATGTTAAGATAAATTGGCGATTCAGTAAATACGAGGAGGTAATAATGATTGGCAAAACCGAGATAGACGAAGCGAAAAAGGAGAGAATAATAGATAAGGCGGGGCATCTTGCTGACGAACTCGGGGCGAAATACATGGCCTGCGCCCCGGCCACTTTCGGGGCAATATGCGATGCGTTCAGGTCCGAAGGTATCGAGTTATTCACGCCTGAAATTCAAGAAGCGTTGGCCCAGGGAATGATAGGGCTCCATGGAGGTGTCGCCATGACAGGAGTCGGCACCTGTGGAGCTGTTGTCGCTTCTACCTTTCTTATAAGTTATGTGGTTGGTGTTACCACCGAGGAGCTATCGAAAAACGGCAATCTTAATTATGCTGCCTCCGTTCCCGCCGTGGAATACGTAATCGATAGATTTGAGGAGGATTACGGCGCCATAGATTGCCTTAGAGTACGCTATAATCGGGTTCAACGTGCTTTAGACCTTATGGACCCCGATGCCCGGATACTTGAGATGACCTTTGCTCTTTATGAAAAAGAGAAATGCGGAATGACCTCGCCTTATTTCGAAGGAGGCCGCGACCAGACGCCACCTGTAAGAGGCGCACGCTGGGCAGTAGAAGCTATTTGTGATTTACTGAGGATGGAACCCGAAGAACGAAAGGAGCTCCCGCCACACCTGAAAGGCCTGGGGATGCAGGAGATGGCGCCCAAGCTCCAGAAGGTCGCTGATGCGTTGAAAGAACTGGGGTGGGGACGCCCCAACGAGAAAATCTCTTACCGCGATTACCGTACTTTTAAACTGAAGGGGAAAAAGGGAGTAGAAGAGAAAAGGCTGGGTTCTTTAAGCGCCCCGAAGAAGGAAGAATACAATACTTAACAGCCGGTGCCGGATGCAATCCTGTTTTTATGGAGGTGGATGGCCCCGGATTTCGACTCTCCCAAGTGGAGAAATCGGCAGTTATCCCGGTAACCGTACGGTATATGAAGATATTGAAATAGAGCCGGACTATTTACCTGGAATTGATGCCAAAAATCTTAGGGAATTGGCCTGCCACGAGTCTACACGCTATAGCCAAAAGACTAGGGACACCATCTCTCGTGAGTATGCCCACTTTGACCCTTGGCTTGGGCACTGTCCATGGTTAAGAAAAAATAGTGACCATCGTCTGGGTGCATTTGGGCAGGTAGGAAGTCCTCAAGGAGTCCTTAGGAATTGTGATGTAGGCAAGGGTAGTTTGTTCCTTTTTTTCAGCCGATCCAAACCCGTTGATGGGAATAGGGAGAGCAAGTTCAACAATATTGATATTAGCCGTGACCATCTTGAGGAAGGAGTAGCTTTTATCTATGGGTGGTTCAAAGTTGGGGAGGTTATTGACAAGTATGACGATATTTACAGCAAACTCAGTGAAATGGATGCAAGAGAACTTGTTCAACGCCATCCCCATGCCACCAAAGAATACTTTGATGATCCTAGGTCTACATACAAGAACAACACTATCTATATAGCGGATAAATACCTTTTTTATAATTCTGTTGAGTACCGGGGGTGTGGCTATTTCCCCAAATTAAGTGAAAACCTGCTTCTTTCCGCAACCGAATCTGCCCAGAAACCTTTTCATCATTGGTTACCTAGCCTCTGGAAAATGCCGCCCGGACTATCTTGTCGGAATTCTCTAATTTATCTGAAGGATTGGCTTGATGATAATCTGATGCAACACAGAACATTTGGGCAAGAATTTGTTTTTAACAGTAGTTAAGTATTCTACCAGTGGTTCAATGATAAGTTGCTTCCTGAAATATGATCAAATATATAGTTCAGGGTAACATTTTAGTATATTGTTACCTCATTGCAATGTAGCGAATCGTGCAATCTCGCTCTATCCAACAGAAAGTCATAAGGTAGAATTTCAATATCGAAATTATCACCCCCCTCCGGGTTCAGGATGATAAGTTTTGACTCTTAAGCTTCACGGCATATAAATAATTAGCCGTCGAGAGTAATAAGGGGATTGACAATAATATTAACATAGTGTAAATTAAAAATAGTTAGTCTATTCTAACAATATGCTAATTAAGGGATAACGATGATTGGAAGTGTTTCTAACCAGCAGACAGCCAGTATGGAAGATTATCTCGAGACGATAGCTTTGCTTAAAGAAGAAGGCAAGCCTGTTACGGTAACCGCTATTAGTAAGGCTATGGGGGTTAAAAAGCCAAGTGTTAACTGGGCTTTAACGAAGTTATCGGTAACTGGGCTGGTTTTACATGAGAAGTACGGCGACGTGGAACTAACTGCTGAAGGGGCAAAGATAGCTGAGGACGTATATCAGCGCCACAAGATACTGCGTCGGTTTTTGGTTGATATTCTGGATGTTGACTATGATACGGCTGATAATGATGCCTGCCGGATGGAGCATGTTCTGAGCAGAGCCAGCCTGTCCAGATTGGAGAAATTTATTGACTTCGTACTGAACTGCCCCAGGGGAAATCCTGAGTGGCTGACAGGCTTTAATTACTATATTGAACATGGCAAGCGAGATGCTGAACTGCTGGCGAGGTGCCAGAGAGAAGATAAAATAGAGCAGTAGTTTTTTTACCTTAAAATGTTAGACTAGCCTTACTTTAATTGGAGTAATAAGTACTGATAGGCACAGGTTTTATTTACTCTGCACGAGGGAAAAGGAGATAACCAGTTTATATGAAATCACGAACAAGTATTAGAGGAGGCAAATGTATGTCAGTCAAAATACTGAGCGATTTGAAGAAAGGTGATAAGGGCAAAATTGTCAAGATTAGTGGCAGCGGGAGTGTTCACCGCCGGCTCCTGGATATGGGGCTGGTATCCGGAAGCGAGATAGAAATGCAGGGGGTAGCCCCACTGGGAGACCCGATAGAGATCAAGGTCAAGGGCTACAACCTATCGTTGCGCAAGGAAGAGGCAGCCAGCATTAAAGTAGAGGTAGCCTAAATGGTAAGTCGAGGCATCCCGCTGGTCATGGCCAGCCCCGGCAAGCTGCTTACGGTCATTGGTATTAACGCTGGCTGGGGGTTGCAGAGAAGACTAGCCGATATGGGTTTAACTCCTGGCATCCAGATACGAGTCATGAGCGGTCAGCGCGCCGGTTCAGTGCTTATTGACCTTAGAGGCTCAAGGTTAGGACTGGGCCGCGGTGTAGCACAAAAGATTTTAGTGAAGGAGAGCTAAGATGGTTAAAAGAGAGATAGTTATTGCCCTGGCAGGTAACCCCAATTCGGGGAAGACCACGGTATTTAACAATCTGACCGGAGCCAAGCAGCATGTTGGTAACTGGCCCGGGGTTACCGTGGAAAAGAAGGAAGGAAGTTGCAGCTTTCGGGGGTACAGTATAAAAGTGGTCGATCTACCCGGGGTTTACAGCCTTACCGCTTATTCTCCTGATGAGGTTGTCGCCAGGAATTTTGTTATTGATGAAAAACCGGACATGGTCGTGGATATTGTTGATGCTTCAAATCTGGA